>NZ_JASGFU010000032.1:0-31613 GCF_047605385.1 Legionella sp.
GTACTTAGCCATGATTCTAGTTGGTGCTAGGATTATGGTTAGTGCAGCGCTGGTGGTTTCGTCACCGGCGCAGCACGCCTTAAGCATTAGTTTAGGACTCTTTACACCTAAAAGTCAACCAATGTAAAAAAGGATCCATTGCTCAAAAACACAGACTTATCTCTGGATAATGCAGATAAACCCAAGTACTTAAAACAAATAAGGACTCTTATTTAAGAATGAATTCTATTGATGCGGTCATCTCCTGGGTTAATGGTTATGATCTGAATTACCAGAAAAAATTAAGCGATTTTTGCCTTACTTTGGGAGTTGAACCCAATACTGTAGTAGAACCAACACGCATACAACAATGCAATGAAATTCATTATTGTTTGCATTCTTTATTTCGTTTTGCTCCTTGGCTTCGAACTATTTATCTCATCACTAATGAGCAAATACCGCAAGCCGTACTTGATTTACAAGGAAGCCCTCTCGCCAACAAAATCTGTGTGATTGATCAAAATGAATTACTACGTGAGCAACAGATAAGCACACCAGTTTTTAACAGTATTGCCATTGAATGGCTTATTTGGCATATTAAAGGATTATCTGAGCAATTTATTTATCTAAATGATGACTTTTTCCTGTTACGTGAGCTAACAGCAAATGATTTTTTTCGAGATAATCAACTTGTCTTACGTGGGCAGTGGAAAAAACAATCAGAGCAGAAACTCTTCTACCGATTAAAGAAATGTGCATACAAAATATTTACCAGACAAGAAATAAAAACGAGCATCGATTTGCATCGGCATTTACAAGAAAAAGGCGCACAACTTGCACGTTTTGATACCTACTTTTTCCTATTATCTCATGCCCCTTTTTCTTTAAAAAAAACCGCATTTTTAGAATACCTGGCCCTTAATCCACAAGCAATGGCTGACAACCTGCGTTATCCATTTCGGCATAAAGAGCAAGTATCCAGTATTCCATTGATCACACATCAACTAATGAATGCTCACGAAGTGGTCTATGATACCCATAAGCGCACAATCATGGTCAATGGCGCTTATCATTCATTTAAAAAAATAAAAAACCGTTTACAACAGGTGCAAACCAACAGGAATATTACCTTTTTATGTGTGCAAAGCCTTGATCAAGCCCCTCAGGAAACAAAGCAATACATCGATAAATGGCTGACCACTCATATTTTATAATCTGAACTATTAGGGGGTGCAATGGAGCTTATTCTGGATGTAACACGAGTTACACGGCGTGTGGCTAAAAATCAGACCCTGACCGGAATAGATAGAGTCACCATGGCTTATGTGCATCATTATGCCAATCAAGCTCATGCTTTAGTCCGCTGGTATGGCCATAGCTGGATATTATCACAGCAACAATCACAAAAACTATTTCAGTGGTTACTCACACCAAGCACTTGCATGATACTGCGAAAAATTATTTTAACAGGCATTTTGCAACACAAAAAGTTCAATCCAAATAAAAAAATATTCTTATTAAATACAGGGCATATCGGATCAAAGCATGCTACCTATGAACGTCTGGCTCGCCATAAAAAAGTAAAGCCTATTTTTTTTGTTCATGATTTGATTCCTATGCACTATCCAGAATATTGTAGCTCAGGAGAAGATAAACGCCATAAAGCAAAAATGGATTATCTTTTAGCATTAGGTCATGGCGTTATTACAAACTCACAAGCAACCTTAAATGACTTACACGAGTATTGCCAACAAACGGACAAAAAGCTACCGCCAGCAGTGGCTGCATTATTAGGCTCCAGTTTATGTGCACCACTTATTTCTGGGTCGCGCCCTACTCAAAACCCTTATTTTGTGATGTTAAGTACCATAGAACCACGCAAAAATCATTTGTTGTTACTCAAAATCTGGCGTCAGTTGGTACAAACCCTGGGTAAACAAACACCACAGCTTTATATTATTGGTAAACGCGGATGGGAGTGCGAAAATGTGATGGATTTGCTCGACCGCAGTAAATTCTTAGCAGATGCAGTCACGGAAGTACCCACCTGTTCTGACACAGAACTCATTACGTACCTAAGCCACGCACAAGCCTTACTTTTTCCGTCATTCACCGAAGGTTACGGTCTGCCTGTGCTTGAAGCCTTAAGTTTAGGCATTCCAGTCATTGCGAGTAATTTACCTGTTTTTCGTGAAATAGCAGCTGAGGTCCCAGAATATATTGAACCTTTAGACGAAGGGCAATGGAAGCAAACTATTCTTGAATATGCCCAATCCAATAGTCTTCGTCGTGAAGCGCAAATGATGCGAATGCAAAATATCCATTTACCAAACTGGGAACATCACTTTAATCAAGTAGATGTTTTTTTAAAACGTTTAAGTAGGTAACGTCTCTAGTGTACCTCCACAGGAGGGAGCCTATTTGATAAATCATCTTCCTGCTCTACTTTATCAGATCGATACAGCTCAAGCTGACCTTTCATTGCCTTTTGCATCTCTTTTCGTGATTCAATATTCTGTGCACTTCCTGCGCGAAACGTTGCAAGACCAGATTCCAATAAATGGCTTTTTTTGCCAGCAGAAAAGAAATAGACAACAGCACCAGCAAAAGTCTTTAACGCTCCAGCTAAAGAAGTTAGCTTAGGATAATCTATAGAGAGTTTCTCCCTTACTTTAGAAAAGCTATCTAGCTGTTCCTGAGTTTGTTCTTCAGGATGTAAAGCAATCCCCGTTGTGCGTGATGCTACTTCAAGTAACAATCGTTTACCACTCACCCCAAGCTTATGCTCTTTTTCAATCTCATCCAAGATGGTTAATCCATGCCTAATTAAGGGCAATTGCCTTGCGCGTGTATTCACATTCTCTATTGCTAACTCTAAATCCTTTTTCAATTGAACTACCCGAGTTTTTAATATTTGCTCAACACGATGATGAGGACAATTAAAATCCCGCCATTCAATTAGCCAAGCTTTTTTAGGATCGTCGTAACTCCCCAGGTATTTAATCCCCCTCACCCTTGATCCCTCTCCCCCACGCTGCGCGCGGGGGAGAGGGGAAGCCGGTGAGCTCAATTAAATACCTGGGGAGTTACAAACTGGGTATATAAGTCCCCATAGGGAAATTTAGGATTGTAATCTTCCTTAGCTTTACCTTTAAGCTCTCCTTGAGTGTTGTGTCTTTGTGGCCAGGTTGATCACCACTTTTCTTATGTCCTTTTTCTCGAAGTGTCGTTGTTTGCGGTTTAAGGAGTAAAAACTCGAACACAACGAACTCTTATATCAAGGTCTTTACTGGTGCTGGCCTGGGTGCCACTAATGAAGTCCTGATACCAGGCGGAGAATGCGGTGCGCTCAGTAGAACTCCAGTAGACATCGGCAAAGCCGCCTACTGCAATACGATTAATAAATAAGCAGTTGAGCTGGTCTCTGGCTGGTAAGAACCAATCGTTATAGCAAGCATTTCCTGCTTGGCAAGACGTGTTGCCTTGTGAATCCACTTCAAAATCATTGCATAATTGGGCTGCATAACTGCCAGCACCTAATATGCCAACAATCGTTGTGGTATTGGCGGCGCCATCGGTATCACTTTGTGCATTTGTTGTCGTACCCAAACCTCCCCATTGAATGCCTATGCTGCTAGTATTATCAGCAGTAGCTGCAATCAGATTATTTAATCCTCCATTTAAGCAAGCAATAGTGCCACCACCTGAAGGTTGCCCTACTGTTGTGGCCACATAAGTATAACCATTAGTAAGCGTTGCCCCACCTGCCGGCGTATCAATGACTACATTTACAGTGCCGGCAGCGTGAGCTGGCGTTACCGCAGTGACCGTTGTGGAGTTGACCACATTGACATTGGTTGCAGGGATTCCATCAAACGTCACAGCAGTCGCTCCGGTTAGCCCTGTTCCAATCAAAGTCACACCAGTACCTCCCGATGCAGTTCCCGAGTTTGGATTGATGGCCGTTAGAATACTTCCTGATTGAATAGCAATGGCTGCTGTCAACGCATTAGTATTGGAGCCCAGAATGGTAAAGGTCGTTTGCGGAACAACCGTGTTGCCTGGCGTATAAGTTAGCGTACAACTGCCGCCTGGTGGTACATTAGCACAGGTATTGCCTGTTTCTGTCACATTGCCAACTAATGCTCCGGTGAAATTCGATGTGATGTTCGTGGCCGCCGTTTGCGTCGACGTATTGTTAATCGTAAGTTGGCCAGTTGGACCATTTACCGTTAGTGTTAAGGGAGAACCCGTGACTGTAATGACCGAATTCGTTATCGGTGGCACCTGAACGATGTGTAAAATATTGGCGCTACTAGGACGATAACATTGATTAGGGTTTTCTTGCTGGCAAACCACTGGGCCATCAACAATCGGATTGTTTAACTGATTGCCATTTATTTGTAAAGACAGAATGCAGGAATTCTTACCTCTGAGCACAAATGGATTGCTGCAACTACCCAATCCTGTAGTGATTTGCGCGATCCCCTCAATCGGTTGCATGCTCAACGTATGCAGCCTACTGGATTGATTGGTGACTTGGTATTGTACTGTTGTTGTGCCATTAGCAGGTACAACAATGGTGGTAGGCGTCAGCGGCTCAAGCGTCCATAATGGCCCTCCCGCGTAAGCTGCTTGCAGCAGCAATCCTGAACACAGAAATACCAGCTTGCACATAAAAAAGTTTTTGTTGGTTTTTTGCATGATTTCAGTCCGTTTACTCAATCAACAAATTAATACCCATAACTTACCTAACAATGATCATTTAAGGCTTTTGCACACCGATACCTAAGGTAAAGTTGGTCTGTAAAATTGCCATTAAGCAACGTCTTAAAATCAACAGGATATTCGTAAAACTATGGGTACCGTTAAAATCCAACACCAAAGCTTTGCCCTCTAGGGCATGGGCTATAGTTTTTATCAAGAAGCAGCTTGTTTTTTACTGCCATACGACATTCTATTTCAAATCATGATACTTTATTGATGATTTAAAATCAAAAATTCCTTTCAATAGATATCCGATTTGTTTGATACCCCTACTGATTTTAATTATGCTCAATGTTCATTTTATGACTTTGAGCTCGGAACTTGTCGTTCTCGTTTAAGAGAAATTTTAGGTTGATAATCTGAGGTCTATATTCATAACAGCTTAAAATTAATGAAGAGCCGCTACGAATTATCAGCCTCATAAAGCGCACGCATTATTTTGGGCAAAGGTATCGACTTGCCTTGAGTATAATCTACCCAAACAACTTTACTTGTTCCCTGCGCCATTAACACTTCATCTTGATATAAATCATGCTCCATCAGCATGCTGGAATTTCCCACATTGCTGATTCTAGAGCGCAAAGTCACTGTTGCCGGGTAAATTACCGGTTTAAAATAAGTACAAGAAACCTGGATCACCACCGGTCCTGTCGTACCGGTCATACCAATATTCAACTCACGCAACCAATCAATACGTGCCTCCTGAAAATAATCAAAATAACGCGCATTATTTACATGGCCTAGAGCATCCATATCACCCCAAGCAATAGGAAATGTTTTTTCATGTATAATTTTTCTTTGTTCAGTCATGATAGATCCATAGGGTCGACATCTACATTCCAACGCACACTGCTGCCTATTTTATTAAGTGTTAACCACTCCCGTAATTGTGTCAAAGAAGTTTTTAACTTTTTTCGTGATGGTGACTTAATCAATAATTGCATACGATAATGGTTTGCCTTACGCGGAAGCGGAGCAGGAGCAGGGCCCATGACAACTAATGAATGATGTTGAATTTGCTCTTTGATTAAGTGCAAAAATTTTAACACCTTAGCAGCCATTGTTCCCTGAGCACGAATCATCGCTAAATAATGAAAAGGCGGTAATTGCGCTTGCAGGCGAGTCTCCAATAGGGCTTGCGCAAAAGGCTCATAACCTTGCTGAATCAACAAATTAAGCAAAGGATGCTCCGGTACATGTGTTTGAATGATCACCTGCCCTGCATATTCTGTACGACCAGCACGGCCTGAAACTTGAGTCAGCAATTGTCCTAATTGCTCCATGGCGCGGAAATCTTGATTATAAAAACCCGCATCAGCATCCAAAACAACCACTAAAGAAAGGCGTGGGAAATGATGCCCCTTAGCTAACATTTGAGTACCAACAATCAATTGGGTTTCGCCGCTATTAATTCTATCTAAATGTTCTCCTAAAGCATGTTTACTACTCACTGAATCTCGATCAATCCGTACACTTCGAACATTAGGAAAATGAGCACTTAAAAACTCATGCACACGTTGTGTACCTACTCCCACAGGAATTAATTCATTACTGGAGCAACTGCGGCATTTCTCAGGTACTCGTTGAGTCAGACCGCAATGATGGCAAATCATTTGTCCGATTTTTTTATGCAAAGTTAAATGACTGTCACAAGCTGAGCAATCGACCATCCATCCGCATTGATGACACAGCAACACTGGCGCAAAACCGCGGCGGTTAATAAACACTAATACTTGATTTTGCTTGTGCAAATGCTCGGCAATAATTTTTAAAGTCGGTTCGGCCAAACCATGATGTAAACTCTTAGCACGCAAATCAATTACCTGGTAATGCAAAGGTGTTGTATTTAATGCCTTTTGCGTGAGGCGCAATAAATGATATTTGTTTTGTTTGCTGTTATGTATGCTTTCTAAACTAGGTGTGGCTGAGCCTAAAATAATGGGAATATTAAGCAAATGTGCCCGCATTAAAGCCGTGTCACGTGCGAAATAACGCACCCCTTCCATTTGCTTTAATGATGCATCATGCTCTTCATCAATAACAATTAATCCTAAGGATGGCATTGGTGTAAAAACCGCCGCTCGCGTACCAATAACTATTTGGATTTTATTTTCCTTAGCCAATTGCCAAGCAACTTGCCGTTCAGACTCATTCAAATTGGAGTGAATCACCGCAATTGGCTGCTGAAAACGCGCTTTAAAGCGCGATAAAAGTTGTGGTGTTAAACCAATTTCTGGGACTAAAATCAAAACCTGTTTGCCTTGCTGCAACACCTTGGCTATAACCTGTAAATACACTTCTGTCTTTCCACTTCCGGTAATGCCCTGTAACAGATAGCATTGATACTGATGCAATTGCCCACTAATGGTCTCTACGGCAAGGGCTTGTTCTTCATTAAGACTCAAAGGAGAGGACAAAGGCTCTGCTGTAATTTCTGGAAATGCTATTTGTTGTGATAAAGACACAATGCCTGCAGCTAATAAACTTAACAATTGCCCAGAAGTAAAGCCTTTTCCAATCAAGGATTGTTTTGCAACCGGCTCTGAGTGCCCACTTAAAAACTCGATGAGTTGCAATTTCTTACGTGCATTTGCGGGAATAAGTTTTTGCGCATCCACTAGTGGCAGCATCAATTGATAAAAATCGCTGGTTGGTAATTGGCATTTCCCTCCCTGGCGGTATTTTTTAGGTAAAGCTAAAGGCAATACTTCAGATAAAGGCGATTGATAATAGCTGGCTATCCATCGACAAAGAATCAGTACTTCTTCAGTAAGCAAAGGCTCTTTATCAATCACCGTGCTCATTGGCTTTAAAGAAAAATGTTCTTCTCGCTGTACACTGGCGGCGCCAAGTATAATCCCCAAACGCGTCTGCGTACCAAACGGAACCCAAACTCGCGCACCAATACAAGGCTCCAACTCATCTAAAGCCTCATAGTCAAAAAAGTCGCGGTGAGAGTGGAATACACAAACCTGATAAACCCTGTTCATACAGAGCGTTGCCACTCATGACTCGCTGATTGTCCTGGTGCAGAAAACACTTTCACCACTACTTTCTCAATACGATGTCGGTCTAATTCTGCGGTATCTTTAATCAATTCATTGACAAACCAACGTGACAATTCTTCAACGGTAATATTGGTTACTGGCAATATTGTTACATCTTCTTTTAAAAAAGGAATTCTTTTATGATTAAAGGTAAAGTAATAATACTCTTCATCTTCAGCATACTCTAAAAACGGCGAAAACTCCGGCATTAAAAACGTTTGATTCAAATGACGGCATAATTTATGGATACGCTCTTTATAATAACGATAATCAAAAGTCATACCATTGTCTTCAACCCAAGTGGTTAATGCCAAATAAACTGCGTACATATGGCCATGCAAAGGCTCTCGTTGGGTCGCAGAAAAAATTGTGGTATGGCCAGCAGAAAATTTCATCGACTCTTTCTGCAATTCCACGGTGGTCAAATATTTTTTTATCTTCATAAACTCACTCGTTTATCCAGTAATTGAAAACCAGTTAAATCAATTTCCAGCTGCTTGGTTAAAGCAATCACTTTAAATAATTCACCCATTTCACTTGGCAAGGTTAATTGTTTTATCGCGTGTTTTGCCTTTAATTGTTCTACCTCATTATCCAAGGTATTTAGGCAACCTAGCAAGCCATTTGCTAGTAAAAAAGACGCTTGGTTGGTATATCCAGCCACATGAAATCCCGCTTCTTGCCCTGCCTCAGCCACATGAGTAAAATCCACATGCGCGGTAATGTCTTGCTCTCCAGGATGCACTAAGGGGTTAGAATGGCTATGGTGTTGGTAATGGCACATCAACGTCCCTTGATTGCGGTCTGGATGATAATATTCATGACGTGGAAAGCCATAGTCAATTAAGAATACCACTCCTTGTTTTAAGATGGCATAGATATTGGCAATCCAATCATCCACAAATAAATTAACTTCGGATAAGTATGGCGTTTCTTTAATCTCCAAGCGCTGATTAATATAATCCACAAGCTGTCGATTTTCACTAGGTTTAAATACCTCTTTTAATTGCTGTTGTGCATCCAGAGTAATATAGCTTTCTAAAATGCCTTCTTCAGTGCATAGAAAACGATGGATTGGCATTGCATCTAATACCTCATTAGCCAATACAACACCATTAAAAGGAGTTTGTGGCCAGCGTTCCAACCACACGACCTTATCTGCCAGTTGCGGAATTTTTTGCTTAATCAATTCATATTGACGATGTCGCAAATTGGCGCTTACTTCCAAAATATAATAAACTTCAGGCAAACACTGTAGCTCAAAAAGCTGTTCCAAAAGAGCAATACAAAGAGCACCTGAGCCTGCACCAAATTCAAGAATTACAGGAGAGTCCAAAGTGATCAACACTTGCTGGCATTGATTTGCCAGAGTTTTGCCAAATAAGGGAGTTAATTCCGGGGCAGTAATAAAATCCCCTTGCCTCCCTAATTTGGGCAAGCCTGAGCTATAATAACCTTCACCAGGTGCGTACAATACCTTCTGCATGAATTCAACAAAAGGCAGATCATATTGTTTCAGTTCTGCCTGCAATGTGTGTAATATACTCATAAAAACGAAACTTAAAAATTAAAACCAGCTTTGTTAGGAATGGGGAACATACCTTGAAACCATCAAACAAACAAGAAGCAAAGGTTGCATTAGTTACCGGTGGCGCACGCCGTATTGGTGCTGCTATTATAAAAAAATTGCATACTTCAGGATATAAGGTTGTTATTCATTGTCATCGCGCTCTAAAAGAAGGTCATGAATTAGCCATTATTTTAAATGAAAAAAAACCAGACAGTGCTTTTGTTTTACAAAGAGAATTAACTGCGCCCGATGCAGTGCAGGAAATCATAAACAGCATTAGCGATTGGACTAATCGCCTGGATTTATTAGTCAATAACGCCTCTGTATTCCTCCGCAATCACTGCAATGAGATAGCCGCGCATGATTGGGATATTCTTTTTAATACCAATGTTAAAGTCCCTTTTTTATTAAGCTTAGCGGCTCGTCCTTTGCTTGCCAAACAATCAGGTAGCATTATTAATCTCACCGATATTCACGCAGAAAAACCATTATCAGGCTATTCCATTTATTGCCAAAGTAAAGCAGCTTTGGAGATGCAAACCAAAAGTTTGGCTTGCGAATTTGCTCCCGAAGTCAGAGTTAATGCCATCGCCCCTGGAGCCATTTCCTGGCCTGAGAATGACAATAGCTTAGACCTGGAATTACAACAAAAAATTATTGAAAAAACTCCTTTAAAACAACATGGAGATCCAGAATTTATCGCTCAGGCTGTTGTCGCTTTAGCAGAAAACCCATTCATTACCGGACAAATATTAAAAGTAGATGGCGGTCGTGGTTTGTGAATGGTTAAGGTTTGAACCTTGTTGCCGCAGAAAATCCTCGATGCGGCCTAATGAATCTAATTGATTAAATTGATTTAATGTTTCTACAGCAAAGAATTTAGCAAAATAATACCGCACTAAAGATTTACTCTGTAACACTGCCTTAAATTCATTTTCTAATACAGCCAAATCGGCCAGGTGCCTCATAAAAAGAGTAATTCGTTCTGTAAAACTAACAGATAAAGGCCGCTGTCTCAGCAACTCCTGATAAAGCCAAGGCTTACCGCTTCCTGCTCGTGCAATCATATAAGCATCACAACCAGTGGCTTCTACAGCGTGTCGCAAACTGTTGATATCCGCAATATCTCCATTAGCAATCACCGGTATAGGAATCGCTTGTTTAATCTGGGCTATTTTCGCTAAATCAGTAGCGACATCATAATCATCAATCCAGCGCCGTCCATGCACAATCAAGGCATCAGCTCCTGCTTCAGCAATTTTTTGTGCCAAAATTAAATCATCCTGCGTACCTTGAATGCGAATTTTAATAGTGAGGGGAATATCAATAGCCGCACGCACTGTTTTAATAATACGAATTAATTGCTCTGGAGCTTCCAATAAAGCACTCCCCGCGCCCTTTTTTCGTATTTTAGACTTTGGACAACCACAATTAATATCAATCAGATCGGCACCATAAGCAGCTAACTGCGAAGCAGCCTGTGCTAAAATTTGTGGCTTACTACCTGAGATTTGGTAGGCTAATAGCTTTTCTTGCGGCGCACGATAGATATAACGTGAATTAATCGTATGCTTATGCACAATATCTGCAGCTGAGCTCATCTCGGTAACACAATAGGCAGGTGGGGTGTATTGATTAAATAAAGTGCGGAAAGGAGCACAGCTATAACCTGCTAAAGGACCTTGGATTAAGCGGTTGGGAATTTCAAGCGAACCTATTTGTAGTGGACTGTTAATAAAAGCGTGCATCGAATCAATTCAGGGATATAATGAGAGAGATTTTACATTATTTAAAAAGAAACCAAAATAACGAGGAATATCCTTGAATAGAGACAAACATCATTTATCACCGTTGGAACTACTCCATATTGCAACCCAACATGCCTATGCAGCTGACCATTTATTACAACAAGTCACAGCTAAAAATTTTGAACAAAAAGAAAATTTGTTTGTCTTGGCTCCAATTACTTCACTAATGTATCACGCCTTCCAGCTCACCTTAAAAGCATATTCCCTGCATGAACATCGACCTATTAAAGAATATAAAAAACTAATGGAATTAGTAGAAATCAACAACCATTTAGGGTTTTCACGCCAAGAAATAGGTTTATTAAAAACTCTCTCCAGACAACAAGCTCTTCATAAAGGTATTGATTATGAACTGTGGGAAACTCAGCAACAATTGCATGTTTTTTGTGAAGAGATTATTTCTTTGTATCAGCGATTACAAACCATAATGCCTTTAGAATTACATCCAGATTATCAATCTTAGAATATAAAATATAATGCCTAGCAGGAGCTTTCAATTAGCCCTATTACAGTTAGGTACTTGTCGTCTCCACCCGGCTGGCTACGTACCGTGCTTTATGCGCGGTACGTAGCCATTTTAAATTCGTGAGGATCCGAAACTCAGAAAAGCAAAGTAGTACCTAGACTTCAATATCATGAGCCAATAATCGTCGATTCGCACGAAAATAAGTAATCGGTGAGCACTCAAGTAAATCAGATAATTTTTCCATATAAATACATGCGAAACGATCCGCTTGATAGGCAAAATAACTTTCTTCAGCACCGGCACGAAAAACACGCTCCCATTTCGGATTAAAAAAAGTCTGTTGTTCTTTAATAAGTTTTGTTAATTGTGTATCGATTTTACTGATTTGTGCTTGTA
This sequence comes from Legionella sp., assembly GCF_047605385.1. Lineage (GTDB taxonomy): Bacteria > Pseudomonadota > Gammaproteobacteria > Legionellales > Legionellaceae > Legionella. The sequence goes on from NZ_JASGFU010000032.1 coordinate 12,034, forward strand.
GTTCTTGCAACTCTTTATTATGTTCCGTAGAACCTTCATCGATAAGTTGCGTATGTAAACGCACGTATTGAGATTCCAAAAGCTTTTTAATCTCCATTGCTTCGCTAATTTGCTTTTCTATAGGCAAAGCACGAACCTGTGCCGCGATTTCATCACCTAATTCATCAACCACTAAAGCAGTACGCCAATTACAGGCTTTTTTCAAACGAACAATATCGCCATAAATATGATCCCCAATATAGAGAATCTCATCTCCACGCACATGCAAATCTTCAGTAAATTTCTTGGCATTGCCACCTTGATAAATGCCCGGAACAATAGGCCCCATGAGATTACTCATCGTTCCAGTCGTAGGATTTACTGCTAAAAAACGTAAATCATCATAAAAAAAACGAGGTTTATTTGCCAGAGTAATAACATACTCAAATAAATCACTCCAAATTTCTCCTTTTTTTAAAAAAGGACTAATGGCATATTCTAAAAGCGTTTTGGTGTATGAATATTCGGAATTAGTAAGAATAAATATTTTTTTACCATGGTGAATAAAATGCTTCAAACCATCAACTAAAGCCCGTTCTTTGATGACATAAGTAGATAAGTTCTTACTAATAATGGACTTCAAACTACCATCAGAATGCACCTTATCTACACCAAACTGTACATCTTGAGCAATAGATTGGTAATTAGGCATGCCATCCTCAAGCGAATCTTTTAAATCCACCAATTGTCCATAAAGCACACAAAAGGCAATGGAAAATGAGGTATCAATCGCCATGTAATTGGGATCATTTAAATCGACATAAATACTGCGATATATTTTTTGCTGTGCTGCAAAATCAATCAACTTCGTGCCATGATAACTTTGCCTAATCGCTCCATAGCGGCTTAACTTTAAAATATTGCCATTTTTGCAATCAACAACCAGCCCTCGAATCGCATCATGATAATTAAAATTTAATTTTTTAATGCTTTCGGGATAATGCTTCACTGCGACTAATTGTTCTTTAACCAATTGATACACCAAAGATTCAAAATTCTCAGAATGATAACGAATCAAAGTATGATCCATATCCACACCAATCAGCTTGATTTTTTTCATATTGAGAATGCGATTTACAAAAACTTTGCATGTACTCATTTATTGAACCTACTTAATTTAGTCAGTAATGGCTTACCTTAAACGCGTCACCCCTTCAGGTGCTGCAACTAAAACTACATCTGCCACGCGGTGCGTAAATAAACCATTGTCCACCACTCCAGTAATTTGTTTAATACGCTGTTCCATAGCTACAGGATTTTCAAGATTTAAATTAAAAACATCTAAAATAATGTTCCCATTATCGCTGACAAATCCTTCTCGATATTCTGGATCTCCTCCTAATTGCACAATTTGTCGTGCAACCATACTACGTGCCATAGGTAATACTTCAACTGCTATCGGGAATTGACCTAGATGAGTAACAACTTTGGATTGATCAACAATGCAAATAAATTGCTTCGCCACTTGCGCCACGATTTTTTCACCAGTATGAGCGCCACCTCCACCTTTAATCATATACCCCTGAGCGGTTACCTCATCGGCGCCATCAATATAAACAGGTAGATCTTGTACTGTATTTAAATCAACTACAGGGATACCTTCTGCGCGTAATAAAGCCTCTGTAACTTTGGAGCTGGAAACACAAGCATCAATTTTATGCTTGATCTTAGCTAACTCTTTAATAAAAAAATTAACAGTAGAACCAGTACCTACACCAACAATGGTCTCGGATTCAATAAAATTCAAAGCGGCTTGAGCCGCTTTAATCTTTAACTCATTCATAAGTTCGCATTCCCTCTTCGCTGTCTTAGTACTTCATACAAAGAAACGCCAGTAGCCACAGATACATTAAGGCTGCTCACACTGCCGCACATGGGTAATGAAAATAAACCATCACAATGCTCACGGGTTAAACGACGTAATCCGTCTCCCTCAGCTCCCATGACAAGAGCGACAGAACCTTTACAATCCGTTTGATATAAAGTGCATTGAGCTTCACCTGCAGCTCCATAAATCCATACCCCTTCTTTTTTTAATAGCTCCATGCTGCGCACCAAATTTGTTACTCGCACTAGCGGCACAGATTCAGCAGCACCGCAGGCTACTTTACTGACCGCTGGAGTAATACTGGCATTTTTATCTTTAGGAATAATGACAAAATCAACCCCAGTTGCATCGGCACTACGTAAACAGGCACCCAAATTATGAGGATCCGTTATGCCATCAAGAATCAGAATTAAACAAGGCTTTTTGCTGGATTGAAGCAAGGCTAATAAATGCGTCTCATTATAATCAGGTAATGCAGAAGCAATGGCAACAATACCCTGATGGGTAAATTCAGCAAAACGCTGATTCATCTGTTGATTGCTTAGCTTTTCAATCTGAATCTGAGTTTGATTTGCTTTGTCGATTAACTCTTGAACACGTTTATCCACACGTCCTTCGATAATAAAAAGCTTTTTTGTCACACGATGAGGATTCGCAAGCAGCGCAGAAACTGCGTGCACCCCATACACAAAATGCTCATTCATAGCTTACTGTATCCTCTATTACAGGCTCGAAATCTATCTTGCGTTCATCCAAGTCTACATGGGCGACTAAAACTACCATCTTATCCCCCAACCGATAAACCTGACCACTACGAGCGCCTATAAGTCGATGTTTGACTGAATCAAAAGTGTAATAATCATTTTTCAATGAGGTCACATGCACTAAACCTTCAACATAAATGTCATCAAGTTGCACAAAAATCCCAAAACTGGTTACTGCAGAAATTCGCCCATTAAATACCTGGCCCAATTTATCTTGCATGTACTCACATTTGAGCCAAGTCACTACTTCACGAGTCGCTTCATCGGCACGACGCTCGGTCATTGAAGAATGCTTCCCTAAACGATTCATGTCTTCATGGGTATAACTAAATTCATATACTGGCTGATTATCCAGCAAATGACCTACGGCGCGATGAATTAATAAATCAGGATAACGACGAATTGGCGAAGTAAAATGCGTGTACGCGGAATAAGCTAATCCAAAATGTCCTTCATTAGCTTCAACATAATGTGCTTGCTTTAAAGAGCGCAACATCACCGTCTCGATTAACTGCTTATCAGGGCGACTTTCAATAGCATTCATCGTGCGCTGAAAATCTTTAGGTCCAGGCTTACGGCCGCCACCTAATTGTAACCCCAACTCACCAAGAAATTGCCGCAGCGCAGTAATCTTATCTTCTTCTGGTGCCGCATGCACACGATATAACGTGGGAATTTCTGCCTTTTCTAAAAAGCGAGCCGTGGCTACATTTGCAGCCAACATACACTCTTCAATGAGTTTATGTGCATCATTACGAATCACCGGTACAATACATTTAATTTTCTTATTCTCATCAAATTCAATACGCGTTTCGGTCGTTTCAAAATCCATAGCGCCACGTGTTTTTCGTGTAACAAGCAATACATGATACAAATCATATAAAGATTTTAAGGGCTGCCATAAATGGATATGCTTCTCATCGCAAGCACCTTGCTCAAGCCAATGAGCGACTTGGGTATAAACCAAACGTGCATGCGAATGAATCACCGCACGATAAAAACGTGAACGAGTAATTTTACCCTCTTTGCTGATGGCCATTTCTGCCACCATACATAAACGATCTACATTTGGATTTAATGAGCATAAACCATTCGACAAGGCTTCAGGTAACATAGGCACTACCTTGCCTGGAAAATAGACAGAGTTACCGCGACGAGACGCTTCTTTATCTAAAGCAGAATTCTGTTGTACATAATTACTCACATCCGCAATAGCAACATACAGCTGAAACCCTCCTTTAGGTTTTTCATAACAATACACTGCATCATCAAAATCTTTGGCATCTTCACCATCAATCGTGACAAAAGGCAAATGACGTAAATCCGTACGACTTTGAAGTTGTTCTTCAGTGACTTTCTGAGGAATTTTTGCCACTTCTGCATTTACATCATCAGGCCACTCAAAAGGAATTCCATGAGCATGAATGGCCACCTGAATTTCCATGCCCGGAGCCATATGCTCGCCTAACACATGAATAACACGACCTATTGCTTGTGTACGTTTACTGGGAAAACCAATTAACTCCACTAAAACAATCTGGCCATTTCTAGCACCATCCATCAATTCTTGTGGAATAGAAATATCTTGTGTTAAATGTTTGCTATCTGGCCGCACAAAAGAAACACCGTGATCAGTAAAAAACCGTCCCACTACGGTAGCATTGGCGTGTTCAAGTACTTCATGAATTTTTGCTTCAGGTCGACCACGACGGTCTACACCGACCTGATAAGCCAATACCACATCGCCATGCATTGCCGCACGCATTTCTTTGGCAGATAAAAACATGTCTTCAGAACCATCATCTGGTATAAAAAAACCAAATCCGTCAGAATGTCCTTGTACTGTACCACGTGCTAAATTGATTTTTTGCAATAAGCAAAAACGTCCACGTCGGTCTTGCATAATTTGCCCATCACGCAACATAGCTTTAAGACGGAACCCCATAGCTACTTGCTTACGTTCATCTAAGTGCAATTTATCAAGCAAATGATTACGCGACATTGGCTTCCCATATTCATTAAGAATATCCATAATGAATTCACGACTGGGGATAGGATCAGCGTACTTTTCACTTTCCCGTTCATAATAGGGATCTTTTGACTTTTTACTCACCGTTCACCACATATTTTATTGTCATAATAAACTTAAACATAATTTGTTCTGTTCTACCATTTATCTAGAGAAGTAGCAATGAGCATCTGAGCAATTATCCGTCCAAACAGTAATTATTGAGGAAGCATATATCCTCGTGCACCTACCGCAGCAGTTAAGGCAGATAAAGTCATATTTTCTGCAGCCCAAAAAGTGCCTTGTGCATTTTCAGGAAACTTCACTTTACTCCAAGTGCACACCGCAATTGCACCTTCGCAAGGAACTTGTTGTTCATGCCCTGGTCTAGATTCAATGCAATTTAATTCAAAAGGACCTTTGTCTACAGATAAAGCAGCCCAATTCTCGCTCTCTAAACGACTAGTCCAACCGGCACTAGCGCCAGGATTGCTAACCGGATGGGTTACCCATAAATCAACCGAAGTTAAATTATGAATAAATACTAAACTCTTTTTTTTACCTTCAATAGTTACTTTATCTCCTTGCACTTTAACCGCCTGACAACCTGCAGGTAAAGTTGATTCTACGGCAAAAACCGATGTAGACAAGAGTAAAGCGCCTAAAGCTACAATAAAATTCATATCCATCTCTCCTGCATTGAAATAAAAAATTATATAATTACCAAGTATTGCTTACCAGCATTAGTTGCTACAATCCCACCACCTTTTGCTAAAAAATTAATCACCAGCAATGATATCTTAACGGGCGGTTTGACAACCCAATATTAAACATCCTACAGTTTTAATTATATCCATGAGGGCTCACCTAGCATGAAGCTTATTTTTTTGTTGCCTTGTTGTTCGTAAATATTTTAGCACACGCAAATACACTGAAAATTGACGTGACCAGTTTTGCTCCTCCTTTTTTTCAGCTATCGGCAATAGCGGACATTATTTTGGTTTTTGCATTGATTTAATGGCTGAACTCTGTATGCGAATTGGTGACATGATGGTTCTTATCTTATCATCTACAAACGCTACTTTGATGCATAAACTACCAACTCTTTGCGAAATTCGTGGATCTGGGTACTTTTTTTAGAGTACACTGCTTAAAAGTTTAATTTAATAGGATCAAAGATGCCAGAGACTATTCAAATCTCTGCAATTACTCAATTGCATAAGCAGTGTATTATCCAATGGAAATCTTCTGGAATAGCATATTGTCATCACGATTTTTATCGCTTGATTGAGGAAAATCATGCCTTTAATTTCCAATTATGGCATGCAGAAGATAAGGCACGTCGCGATGATATGGGACATGAATTCGTTTATCACGCCAAAAGAGAAATTGACCAGCACAATCAAGCACGTAATAACCGCATGGAAGCAATGGATGCATGGCTATATAACGAGTTACAACCTGCAGCTCACATGCAATGCCCAGTCAACTCGGAATCACCTGGAATGATCATCGACCGGCTCTCTATTCTATCGCTAAAATCTTACCATATGACATTGCAAACAGAACGCCAGGATGTAGATGAAACGCATAGACAAAACTGCTGCGCCAAATTAGCGGTAATTCACCAACAATTAGAACAATTATCTGCTTGTTTGCAACAATTATTGCTTGAAATAAGAGAGAAGAAACGTACTTTTAGAATATATCATCAATTTAAGATGTATAATGATCCTACACTAAACCCTGAATTGTACGGTGGTAGTCATCGTTAACATTTTGTTGTAGGGGAAATGAAGGTTCTGATGCGCGGAGATTTGATGGCACTTTACTAAACAATCCGAATCCGAAGAGATTAAGAAGTGAAGAGGATCTCGGAAGGGAACCATGCAACGATTTATTCTTTGATCGGCTTGATTCCCAACACACCCAGGTTTCTCCCTCTCTTGCTTTTAGCTCAGTTTTAGGAGGCTCTTCTTGTTTAAAAACAGCTGGCTTAACAACTTCTGACTTAGCTGATATAAGCTTAGAATCAGGGTTAACTACTGCAGTTTCAATTACTGCATCTTTTACTGGTTTTAATTCTTTTGCTAGAGCGCGTGCAGTTAATATAAATGAGAAAACCGAAGCACAAAAAATAGTTAACATTAGCATGAACGAAACATCATGTTCATGAGTTTGTTGGTTCCTATCTTGCAATCGAACTCCAATAAATAGTGCAAAATTATTGCCTTTGGATATCCCTGAAAAGAATGAACGTAATACTTCCAGCCATTTAGGAAAAGAATAAGTTGGTGACGGCTTAGGATTTTTACCATTCTCTAAAGCATCATAAAATACATTGTTACTTAGGAGCCGAATATTTATATTTTTTTCGATCTCATCTTTCATTACCACTAAATGATAAAATGACTCGTCTGCCTCTTTGGGTTGATTTTTTAAATGTTGGTAATGATTATACATCATGCAGGCGCTCACCCCAATGATAAATGCAAGTCCTGAACTAATACATGCCATGAGAAATATTGGAGGAAATGCTGTAGTGGAAATGGAACATACCGCAGTAACCATAAATAAGAAACCAGCTAAAACTCCATAAGTAAACAAACCTTGTCTAAGACCATATAAGGCTGCGGTTAAATAGGTATCTGTCGTTTGGTATTTTAATTCTTTGCGTAATTCTTCAAAACGTCTCATTAAAGAAACAATGTTATTGCGCCTACTCAGAACTCGTTGCTTTTCATCGGCCGTCAAACTCTCTTTTCTCTTCTCCAAATACAACAAATCGACATAAGTAATTTCTAACTTCTTTGCCACCAGCACAAGCTCACATTTAGTTTGCAAGATCGTAAGCTTCAATTGATTATCATACTCTTCGTAGAGTCGCGAAATGACACACACCAGTGTGTAAATACCACTGACTACAGACATGGTAAGAAAAGCTTGGGGCGTTAATACTGCCAGAGTAACCAGACCACCATAAAGATAAATACCGTCAATGAAACCACCCAAACCCTTGGCCAAGAAAGCATGGATGCGAGCTTCATCGCTCATGCCCCATATTTCTTGCTGCTTTTCACGCTTTTCTTTGAGCTTTGCCTCAAGCTTTGCTTCAAGCTTTTCTAAAGTATTAAGGGAGCGTATGGCAAGAATTTCAGCTAAAAATTTTTCATTTTCAGATTGCATCTTTTTACGCACATCATCAAAATAGCGAATATAAATTCGATTTGCTGTGGCTAATACACCAATAATAAGACCTAAAGGAATAATTAAGGAACGAGCATCAATGCCCGTGAGCGTATCAAAAATCAGTATTGCCGCTTTCCAAGCTTTGTAAGCATTTTTCATCCCTTTCATCAGATCACGAAAATAAGGCCAAGCTCCAATAATGAATTTCTTCACTGGATCATTTTTAGCTGAATTATCACTCTCCAAACGGCATGCCAAAAAAGAAAAAGTAACCAGAAAAAAAATTTCTGAAATTACAATGGCAGTACCTTGTGGTGAAATTAAAAAGTCGCGGAATGTGTTGGCATTATTATAGGCTGGAAAGAAGACTTCAATGGCGTACTTAAGCATGCTGCAAGAACAGCTTAAAGAGTCAACAAGATTGAACCATTCGTAAATTGTTCTATTTTTGTCGAGTTGCTCTGCCTGGAGACGGCCTTGTGCTTCAATTCGCCTGGCAATTGCCAGGATGAATACAAGTTCTCTATGGTTTAACGGTGAACCTTCTTCACTCTGAGGAGACATGCCTGCACGCAAGAGCCTTAAGTTAAGATGGAGGAATTATATTATTTCTTATGTTCAGTGTCAATTATAAATTCATCCTGAATCAAAAAAATACAATGTTTATGCCCATCGTTCATGATATCACAAGTCAGCAGGGACAAAAAATATTTCTATAAACTCATTTCCAGGTTGTGACTTAAGCAGTTAAACCTGCTACGATACTGCTCCAAGACATTGAAACACCTGTACCTTTACCGGTATATACAACTCAGGAAAGAGGATTAAATGAGATCGAAAATTGCTCTCTTTACTTTTATGTCACTAATGACTGGACCACTTATGGCAACAAATGCAGCACAAATTTATGGTTATGTCGAAAAAGTTACATTTCCCGATAAAAATCTTACTTTATCGGCAAAGTTGGATACTGGCGCAAAATCAGCTTCGCTGAATGCGACCAACATTACTGAAATTAATGTCAAAGGCATTCCTTATTTACGCTTTACCGTCCCTACTAAAAACGGTGATTATACTTTTGAGTGTGAATATAAGGGAAGGGTAAAAATTAAAGTGCGTTCCGGTGAAAATGGTACTGAATTGTTGCCTCATGCCCCAATTAAACGTCCTGTTGTACTAATTAATATACAATTAGGAGAACAGGTCAGGGCTATTAAAGTCAATTTAACGAACCGAAAACGCTTTATTTATCCCTTATTATTAGGAAGAGATGCTATTATTGCATTTAATGGTGCAGTTGATCCTGCCCTTACTTTTACCGTTAAAAATCAGAGCAGTAAAAAATAATGAAAAACAATACCCGTCACGTTTATGGTCTTATCCTCACTTTGTTTATTTTGGGGACAAGTATTTTTCTTTATCGCCATTTGGCACTTGATGTGCCATTAACGGATACAGAAACAATTAATAGCTGGATGGTTGAATCTAATTTACGCTTTGTTGCGGAGCCTAATACACCAATCAAAGCAAGCTTTAACATCCCTTACTTACCTCCTCATCTTGCTATTCTTGATGAGTATTTTGTCTCAAGAAACTATGGCGTGACGACCAATCTAGAGGGCGATAATCGTGAAACTGTATGGTCTATCCGTCGTGCTCATGGCCCACAGTCTTTATATTATCGCGCAATTTTCCGACAAGCAGAAGGACAAGAATCGCCTTTAGGTGCACCGCCTGCCATCAAATCGCAGCCTTTGAATGAAAGTCAAAAATCAGCAGTGGAAACGATTACCAATCAAGTGCGACAAACCTCTGCTGATATTAAAACATTTGCTCAAAGTACTATTAAGGAATTAAATAAACGAGATGGAAATGCCAAGTTATTAACTGGCAATGAATTTGGTGATGAACAAATTATTGATGCAACAATCCTTATTCTTAATCAATCAAAAATTTCCGCCATACCTGTTAAAGGGCTTTATTTATCGCAACAAAACAAAGCAGAATTAAAAGATTTTCTGGCTGTATATAATGGTAAAAACTGGATTTACATCAACCCTAAAACAGGCAGTGCCGGTTTACCGAAAAATTTCCTCATCTGGCAATATGGGAATGAACCGGTATACAATATCGTTGGGGGTAAAAGGCCTTTATTCACTCTAACCGTATCTCCCACACCGATCAATGCCCTAAGTATTGCTAAATCACGTGGTTTGCAATCTGATTCGCAGCTTTTGCGTTTTTCATTATTACAACTTCCGGTAAATGCCCAAGCCATTTATAAAATTTTATTAACAGTACCCATTGGTGCCTTCATTATCTTGATTTTACGCAATTTTATAGGCATTAAAACCTTTGGTACTTTTATGCCTGTATTGATTGCTCTAGCTTTTAGAGAAACACATGTCATTTGGGGAATTTGTCTTTTTGTGACTATTGTCTCTTTTGGACTTTTGGCACGCTTTTATTTAGATCAATTACGCTTATTATTGGTACCGCGGCTTGCCGCAATTTTAACAGTGGTTATTTTATTGATGATTTTCATCAGTGTAGTCAGTCAAAATCTTGGCTTGGATGCAGGATTATCGGTTGCTCTCTTCCCAATGGTGATTTTAACTATGACCATTGAACGTATGTGCATTACCTGGGATGAACGTGGTGCCTCTGAAGCCATTAAATCCGGCATCGGTAGTTTGGTTGCTGCCGTTATATCATATTGGGCTATGAGTTATGAACCGCTGCAATATTTAGTTTTCGCTTTTCCTGAATTGCTTTTGGTTTTATTAGCATTTATTTTATGGTTTGGCCAATATCGTGGCTATCGTCTGTTTGAGTTAAAACGATTCAAAGCTTTTGCGAGAAATGTACAATGATCAATCTGTTTCGTCGTTTAAAAGATCATGGAATATTAAGTATCAATCAGCGTAATACCGATTTTGTATTACGTTATAATCCCAGAAAATTATTTCCTCTGGTTGATGACAAACTTAAAACAAAAAAACTCGCACTAAAAGCCGGGATCGCAGTACCTCATTTATACGACATCATTGAAACCGAACAACAAATTAAAAACATTGAAGAGACGTTCAGCCCCTATAACGACTTTGTTGTCAAACCTGCTCGTGGTTCAGGTGGTGATGGAATTTTAGTATTTAAAGACAAAGTTTATGGTCGTTATCGCCAGATTAATGGCAAATTAACAACTACCCAGGAACTCAGCTATCATCTTTCTTGTTTGTTATCAGGAGCCTACAGTTTAGGCGGTAGTTCCGACTATGCCATCATTGAAAAACGAGTAGTGGTGGATCCAGTATTTGCAGAGGTCAGTTATGAGGGCATTCCGGACATCCGCATTATTTCTTTACTCGGCTATCCCGCCATGGCAATGGTACGCCTGCCAACTCGCCTCTCCGGCGGTAAAGCAAACCTACATCAAGGAGCAATCGGTGTAGGCATTGACTTAGCAACAGGTAAAACTTTAGGTGGTGTTTTTCATAATGATATGATTGATTATCATCCTGACACATTAAACCCTATTGTTGGCATTGAAGTACCTTATTGGAATCAAATCTTAGAAATCGCTTCCAGCTGCTATGACTTAACTGGCTTAGGTTATTTAGGCGTCGATATCGTCTTAGATAAAGATCAAGGACCATTAATGTTAGAGTTAAATGCTCGTCCTGGATTAAACATACAAATCGCCAATCGTGAAGGCGGTTTAAAGCGTTATCGAACTATTGAAGCACATCATCAACAATACCCTAATGAATCAGGAGCGGAAAAAGTTGCTTTTAGTCGTCAGAGTTTTGCACGTTAAAAGATAAATTAAATACTGGTTAGAGAGCAACAAAAAATATCCTAATCCAAATATTAAAATTTAACTTGACGGTATATAAAAGTGTATATAAATTTAAACGTTAAACTTGAACTCGGTGATCAATTTACGTACTTTTAGAACGTTCCAAATGATACACTATAAGTAACTAAGGAAGCGAACATGCAGTAATGTAGATGCGAAAAAAGAATAATCCTAATATACTGTCCCAGTATATATTGTTTTTGAAAACAAGAAGATAAAACCCATGATTTAGTATAAAAAATATTTTTAAAGCTATCATGCTACATATTGACACTTTTAAATTTCAAGACTTTTAAGTTTTCAAAATCCATTTCTTAAATTTAACCAGGGAATAACGGTAAACGTTTATTAAGAATAAATGCCTAAAATTTCTAATCTTTCATTAATGTTCATATTAATAATTTTTTCCCAAAATATATTTTCTAATAAAATTGATAACATAGATTTACAAATTACCCAATATATTGATAAGAATTGGGAATTATTAAAACGTGATAGTTTGCTTCAGCTCAGTATTGATCCCAAGATATCTATGACAGAATCTATCCTTTATGTACCTGAAAATGAAAATATTGAAGCGCTTAAAAAGAAAAAAACAACTTCTCAAATTAAATTAGTACACTTACCTAAAAATCATGAGCAAATTAAAAAACATGGCTTGCTTTATTTACCTCATCCTTATGTAGTCCCTGGAGGCCGATTTAATGAGATGTATGGCTGGGACAGTTTTTTTATTGTATTAGGTCTACTGGAAAATAATCGATTCAGCTTAGCAAAAAATATGATTGATAATTTTATTTATGAAATAAATAATTATGGAATGATTTTAAATGCTAATCGAACTTACTATCTAGGGCGTACACAACCGCCACTGTTAACAGAAATGATATTGGCTTATTATGACAAAGTACATGATAAAACTTGGTTAAAATCCACTTTGCCTGCAGTTGAGAAACTCTATCTCTTTTGGACATCAGCCCCTCATGCTATACCCCAAATTGGCTTATCACGTTATTACTCGGGTGGAAATGGCCCTACTCCTGAAGAATCTCCATCATATTATATAAATGTGTTAAATTATTTTAAAATTCATTCTGGAAAAGATTACGATGCTGATCTTTATTATGACAAACAAACCAATCAGCTAACAAATCTTTTTTACATTGCTGATCGCACATTGCGAGAATCCGGCTTTGATATTTCGGCTAAATATGGGCCATTCGGTGTGGAAATATTAGATTATGCTCCAGTAGATTTAAATACTTTATTGTATAAAATGGAATGTGATGCTCAAAGAATAAATGAAATATTGGGTAATTTTAAAGAAGCAATTAAGTGGAAAAAAAGAGCTCAAGTTAGAGCAGACAATATAAATCGCTATTTGTGGGATGAGCGTACAGGTTATTATTTAGATTATAATTTTAAAAAGAAACAACAAAAGTACTATCCTTTTGCTACAACTTTTTATCCTTTATGGGCTGGAATTGCCTCTCCCAAACAAGCTGCAGCAGTAAGGAAACATGTGCAAGACTTATTACTGGAGGGAGGCATTGTAACCAGTATTAATTACTCAGGACTGCAATGGGATGCTCCTTTTGGATGGGCACCCATGCAGTACTTCGCTGTTTTTGGTCTTGATAGATATGGTTATAAAAATGAATCAATGGAAATAGCGAATAAATTTACAAATACTGTAAAAATCGGATTTCAAAAAAATCATGCAATTTTTGAAAAATATGACGTTAGTGCTGTAAGTGCTTTAACTGAAAATAAAATTAAATACAGTTATGCTACTAACGAAATTGGATTTGGTTGGACTAATGGAGTATATCTCGTTTTAAAAAGTTATCTAGAGCAGTCACAAAAAATATCAGAGCCTGCACATGAAAAAATGGCATCGTCTTTGCAAACGAAATAAAGCAATGCAGTACAGATGTAATAGCTCTTGAGCCCACTGTCTAGAAAAAAGGTATACGAAAATTATATTAATTATTTTGCTTTCATACAGGATTATTAAAGATAAAGACTAATCATAATTACCTTTATTATCCGCAATGTACTCATCTACCCATTTATAATTAATTTTTACATTGAGTTTACTTCCAGTAGTAGGTTTTAGTAGAAATATAATAAAAAGTGTAGGCAAGTACCTACATTTGTTCTATATTGTAGTCATATAACTACATGTTAAGGGTTAGCAATGGCAATTTCAACTTTTTCTAGTCGTGAATTTAATCAAGACGTCAGTAAAATAAAGAAGGCTTCTGCACAGGGGCCTGTTTTTATCACTGATAGAGGACATCCAGCTCATGTACTTTTAACAATTGAAGACTATTTAAAATTATCTAAAACTAAAGAAACAATAGTCGATTTGTTAGCTATGCCTGATACAACAGATATAGACTTTGAAGCACCAAAGCTAAAAAGAACTATTTATCGTACGGAGGAGTTTGATTAATGTATTTAATGGATACAAATGTTGTATCAGAAATAAGAAAAGGCGCGAAAGCTAATATTAATGTAATATCGTGGGCAAAAGCCGAATCTACGGCATCTTTATTTTTATCAGTAATTAGCATACTTGAGATAGAAATGGGGATTTTACAGAAGGAACGCGTAGATCCCTCTCAGGGTGCTATTTTGCGCACGTGGCTTAACACCCATGTGCTTCCTGCCTTTTCAGATCGAATTTTAAACATAGATGTTGCAGTAGCACAACGATACGCTAAGCTCCATATCCCTGATCCTCGCTCAGAAAGAGATGCATTAATTGCTGCTACAGCTTTAGTTCATGGATTTGTGATTGTAACAAGAAATATAAAAGATTTCGAAGATTCAGGGGTAGAGTTACTCAATCCTTGGGAGTACACAAATTCATAAAGAGAAAAAATCGGTTAAATTCCTATAGATATTTCATTAGGATTATTAAAACTTTTATGTTAAGTCTGGTTTCGGACACTATTAGTTCCTACTTTGAAATTGTAGTTAAAAGGTCACGTGAGGTGACCTGTTACACTTCATGAACAATTACAAACATCTTTATAAAATTAAAAATGGCTTGAAGAAGTAGAGGCATTCCAAACACCTCTTAGATCTCCTTCATGTGTATTTACCCAATGCCATATGAATCAAAGCCCTTTGACTCTCGAAGGGAATAAGGTATTTTCCTGAGAGGGTCTGCACCGTAATTCCACTACTATTGATTGGTTGAGAAGACTCTTGCGTGATTTTATTTCTAAAGCCTTATTACTAAGTGTCTCAAGCATTTGCCCCATAGCCACAGGTGATGGGAGCACTATATCAGGCCGTGCAGGGCTAGTTAACAATTGCTTTTGTTGATCATAATTTTCGTCAGGCATGACTTGTATCACAAGACCTTCAAAAATTCTTTGAGAATCAGTATGTGCTGATTTGAGCCATTGAGCAAGAGAATAATCAGTACCTGGTTGCTCTGGTTGGCCAAAGTCATCCCCCATAAAAGTAATGTGCGTGATGTTTTTATATGCCTTTTTGCCTGTGGCCAACAATTGTTTCGCAGCATCAGCTTTTGTAATATGACAACGCAATTCACAGGTGTGAATCCCTTGCCAAACGGAAAATCGTGATAACTCAGTAACACGTTTTCCTCCAACCTCTTTAAGATAATGATCTTTGAGTACTTCTGCGAATTGATGTTCAATGATTTTCAAGGTTTTATTATCTTTAATAAAGCCACTTAATGATCTCGTTGACAATGCAATTGCATACTTTTTAATCTCAATGAGTGCACCAAAGTTAATGCTATCAATAACGTCTGAAACTATATATTGCTGCAAGACAGCAATTATTTTGCTTTTTAAACAAATGAGCTGTTCCTTTGAGTGTAAATTAGCTATCAGTGCTCTTTCATGTTCATTCAATGATAATAGGCAATCATGCATACCATTCCTATATTTAATTTCAATTCCATGCGAACCGATAACAGTTAAAGGTATTTTTTGTAAGTGCTCACTCCAAGGACCACCCCAAAAACAATGTTCAAATGAAGAAATATCACGTCCTGTGATGAATATAATTCGCTCAGGAGCTATTTTCATTAATTTTATTAAAGCAAGTCTTGCTGTCGTATTTGGCCATGCCGCATTAAAATTATCAACATGTGGGGATATAGTGCCATCATAATCAATGAAAATCAGCCCTTTTTCATTGACCAAATGTTGAGTAATTTGTGTAATAGCATCATTTAAGGTTTGTTCAGCCAACATTTGGTCAATGATAGCACGTCGCCATTCTTGCCCATTTTCACGCTGTACATTTCGCTTTAAAGCTAAAGCGCGTGCAAATCGACTAATGGTATCTAGCTCATCCCTTTGAAATTGCTCTTTGATACTCAATGAATCAAAAGGATCAATAATACAAGCTTGTTCTAATTGTATTGCAGCGCCTGCATTTTTACTGAGCATAGGTAATGGCGGAATATCCCCCGAGTATTGTTTAAAAAAATCCTTTAATAGTGGGGTAATGTTTTGGCCTAGTTTAGAAAGTACATCAGTCAAAGATTCATTATGAGGAAACTCATGCCATAAAGCTTGTGCAAAACAGATAAAAAGCTGTTTTTCCTTTTCGTTCATATTCGCTGTGCTCTTATGGGAATAATGTTCGACATAGTTAAATAAAGCCTGTAAACACTCTTTTGTAATTCTATCTTGAGCTGAAACCCATTCTTTAACAACAAGATTCATCCCATCGGCACGAGAACTGACAATGATGTTACCAAGTCGATAGAATTCCGCCATAGCGTTTGGCGTAATTAATTTTGGTTTGTTAGGCGTCGCAATTGAGGTTTCAGAAACCTCGCGCAACAATCTTTCTTCTGCAAGAAAAATAAAATCCTCCGGAGTTTTTCCATAATGTAAAAGGCAAGCTTTTATTTCATCATATTTTTCCAAAATGGCTTTTAATTCTTGCCTATATGCAGGCACTTCTAAACGAGAAGGAACAATAAACAGCAATAATGAATTTTTAATTACTTCCTTTTTAACGCTACATTCTTGGATGTAACTAAGATAAGCATCTAAGACTACAGGAACATTTTTTTCTGGATCCAGACGCCCAATGCTAGTGAATAACTGATTCTTTGCATTTCGGGCTTTAAATTCTTTTAATTGTTCCAAGGTAATATAGTCTGCAAGTAGATCATTATGAGCTTGTTGCAATGTCCTTATAACTCTTTGCACTTCTTTCAAAAACTCATCGGTCACTAGATTAAACCCGACATTTTGACTATTTACCAATGCGCGTAAAAGCTTCTTAGTTTCATTCAGCTTTTCTAGAAGTAAATTTTCGGGAGTTAACAGTTTTGCTATTTCAGTAATAAGGTCTCTTTGCTCCTTGAGCTCAAATAAATAAGCGGTAATAAGTTCATGAAGATAAGAGGATTTTATTGCTTCAATGAGTTGAACAAGTCTCGTAGCAAAAGTTTTTTCATTAGCTACATGAACATATTCAAGAGAAACATTCAATAATTTACTAAGATATTGAACAATCCCTTCTTCAGTAAAACCTATGGTCGAAAATAAAGTATAATCCGTACCAATAGGATTAACATGCACATCAATCTTTTTCTTCGATAAATAAATTCTTACTTGCTTTGCATTCATCGGCTGTATTTTTGCATTCGGATAATAATAATGAACACAATCTCTGAAATTCTTTGCATCTTTCTCAGTCTGAAACGCAATATGACCAGCAGATAATAAGCCTGCTATAATTTCTTTACCGGGATCTACTATTTCGTCCATGTCTCGTGATAAATGCCCACTTTTACTTACATAACTTGCGCTTGGGGAAGGTGGCTCAATCCTTTCTTCCCTATCTGAATCATCAGAATCAGAAAAATCAGCTCTTTGTTTCTCTTCAATGATGGGAAATTCTGCTTTAAAAATTTCAACATCAGGCCAGGGAATATGATGAAAATAACTGGTCTTAATCATTTTAAGAGCAGCTTGGATTCCTTTGTCTAAACGGATCTTTTCTTCCTCAGAAAATTCTTTAATCACAGTAAAAAGGTAATGTTCTAAATAAGAAAAAACTAGCATTAATTGGTAATCATGAAGCCAATTAACATCAAAAGCGATATTTCGTTCGTGCAAAATGTCATTAACTATGTCACGAGCCAATGCTTTTGCATATTTTTTATTCACAAATCGATAAAGATGCCATTCATCGAGGGTAATTGCGGATTCTTCATAAGCATCTAATGACTGCGATGAAGACTCGCTAAGTTTATGAAATTTACCCCATAGCTTTTCATTTACGAAGCGATACCATGGATGATAACGCTTGGGAGATAGCGTCACTGGAGAGGTATTATGATTCGCTTGCAAACGGATAAATAATTGGCGTAACTCCACTTCCGATTCATCCAAATCGTGTAAAGTTCTAATAGGAGTAAGCTGTCTAACAAGATTATGATCAACTGTACTCCCCGGAAAACAATTCGTCACTACTTTGGTATCTTTAGACAAACCGACCTTAGGGAATAATACAGTATCCTGCCAATTACCACCTTTTTCTTTAAGAATATGACGCACCAGCTGCTTTTGGGTATGATCATTACTGTATTTTCCAGAAAAAAAATCTTTAGGGATTTTCGCGGTTACTTGTACACGCATATTAAATTTTTCCTTATATTGTCTTACTGGTATCACAACACAGAACAACCAGTAAGACAATATAAGGATCAAAAAATCCCTTACATTCATGACACATGTGCAAAGAAAATTGATGACGTTTACTCAGCACTTTAACCTGACCAAGTTTACAAGCAAACGCCGTTGTAGGTACACATTAAACTGTGCATCCGCAAACGGTATTAATTTTTTCGCATACCCAGAATCCGTTGATCAAACAATAGAACATCTTAATAAAAGAAAGAATAAAAATGAATTGACTAAAGATAAAGGAGCATCCTGCCCATAAATTTGAAATACCATTAACTGGCGATTGTTGCGGGAAAAGGTCATTTTCCTATAAATTTTCATTGGAAATCTATAGGGGTTGACCTTTTACTATCTACCTAATTGAAAGTAATGTTAAATCTCTATCATCTACAAATTCTTCCGTAGAGGGAGACTCTTTTCTTTTAGAAGACCATGCTTTTCTTTGAAAAATTAAATGCTCAATGTCAGATACAACGGTACTATTACATGCCTTCTTTTCTTGCGATTCTACAATAGAATTACCATATATTCCTCCTAAGAACGCACCTGTTGACATCCATTCAGGGATGCTAGAGGAAACTGCAAGACATAGCCCAATTAAACCACCGATAAGAGCCCACGCTATACGTATCTGGTTTTTACTAAAAGATGAGTTTCTAGCCTGTTTATCAAAAGCGAGAATAGCCTCATATTTTTTCTTATCATCTACTTCATTTATTATTATTGATATTGCTTTTTTTAGTTTTTTTACTGTGTGTAAAGCGATTACTTGCTCATTTTGATCTTCTTTTTTGATAAGAAAATCTTGATATAATTCTAAAGAGTGCCTCAAATAATTAATATTACCAGGAGTCTTTCCTCTCTTTAGCATTTCTCTATCATTTATATAATTTGAGAAAGTATATTCGTCCTTTGCTTCAGGAAACTCAGCAAGCAAAGTCAATATTGCAGCGAAATCAGAATTAAGTTCATCTACGTACAATCTATCTATCATTTTTAGCTCTTGTGTATCGCCAAATGGACGATTATAATACATTTCAATTACTTAATTGTCAATAAAAGAGAGGGGCTTACGAACGGCTGTCTCATTTCAATTTTTGAGCTCCCTTCTCCCGCAAGCGGGAGAAGGGTTGGGGATGAGGGTATCTTTAATCCGATTAGTTTTCAATTAAATCCAAAATTTTCTCCATTA
>NZ_JASGFU010000033.1:0-28894 GCF_047605385.1 Legionella sp.
ACTTCGCCGGAGCCCTTATTTGGATGCGTTAGAAATTTTGTTCACAGAACCTAGCATTAAGGAAATTTAGATGAATATCGGTTAACCATGCCAGTTTCATGTTTATTGACTCTGTAGGACAGTTAATTTCTGCTCGAGGAATTCAATTCGATCATCAGCGGCACCTCCGTATTGAGTAAAATGACCAGGAATAGCGCCTTTAAAAGAAGAGCTGCTCATGACTTCTTGTAACGAATTGACTAAATATTCACGTAGTTTTATATCTGAGTTATTGATTTCATCTATTATTTCATTCCGCCCATCTAGTATCGACACGATGTCTTCAAAATCATGACTGGCATAACAATCCATTTTGCCTCGAGTCCTGAATGCCTCAAATTTAGTAGCTAAAAAATATGGAGCTGTCACCACCCGAATTTCTATAGTGTCAGTTAGGGGATAAATAGTTGAAGCTGCAATAGCTTCTTTGTACCAGCGATTGCCAAATCCTAAAATTTTTTCATCAGTAGGCATCACATCCAAAATCACTTCATCATAAAACCATCGACAAATGACATCTTCAGATATCGACTTTTTAAAGCCTCGTTGTGTTAATTTTTTCTCAAGTTGGTGATACTGATTTAATGAAATAACGTCAACAATGCAATCAACATCTAATGTATAGCGCACATCAGGCACCAGAGGATCAGAAATAAATAATCCCGTAGTACATCTTCCAAGAAAAACCACATCATTTCGAATATCGCCTAATTTTGTTGCGATAAACTCTAGCATGCGGAGGTTTGCCAGTTTGATATTATTATCCAGCATGGTTTAATTTTTCCTTTAAAAGTGTCGTAGCAAGGTTGCGCTCTCGTGGCCGTCCTGAGCGTATAGTATCAATTAATACCAGTAATTCTTGAAAATCTGAGTCGGGATTTGCTCGTAAAGCCTTCGATAAATTAGGATGAATGGGCAATAATGCCACACCGCGAGCCTCTCCCATTGCATCAGGCCATACAGGAATAGGATCATTACCCAATGCGATCTTATCGCGAAAAATGGGGGCAGCAATAGCTGTTGGCGTTCCCCGAGTGTATTCACCCAATTTTCCAGGAAAGAGAAATTTGATTGCATGTATTAAAAATTCTTCTGCTGCATGCACATTGGGGAAAAGTTTTCCTTGTTTATCTTTTCTTACTAGGCTAGCCTCTTCCAATCTTTTTATACCTGCATTAATCTCAGCTAAGCTAATACCAAGTGCTGAAGATAATTGTCGCTGAGATATGTCTGTAGCGGGATGAGCTAGTAACTTTAATAGCACAACACAATCTTGTGATTTTAACATGGTATCATTCTTTGATTGTTGTAATAGAAGTATATCACAAGTGTTCGCTGTTCGCGAACAGAAGAACAGTGGACTTTAGGGAGTTGGGTTCAATTCCAAGAGCAGCACTCGATAAAGTGGGGCCTATTTGGGGGCTTTTTTAAAAACCACATTCAAATAATTACTGATTATCAATCAATTACATAACCAATGTTATGGACGCCCCCCCAAGAACATCCAACAAAATCCATAATCTCTTGTAAATACTAGGTTTAAATACCTCCTGCATCCACACTATATAGCCTGGTCGTCATAAATTGATTATAATCATCTACTTATGACGTTCTCATTAGATTTTCGTAAAAAAGTATTAAAGATAAGAGCAAAAGATGGTTTAAGTATCGAAGAGGTAGCTATTCGATTCGGTGTAGGCAAAGCAAGCGTAATGAGATGGCTTGTTGACCTAGAGCCGAAAAAGAAACGAAATAAGCCCGCGACAAAAATAGACATGGAAGCTCTTAAAAAAGATGTTGAAGCGAATCCAGATAGTTATCAATATGAGCGAGCTGCACGTTTTAATGTCAGTAACACAGGGATTCGTTCCGCTTTAATTCGGTTAAATTTAACCTATAAAAAAACATGGAATCATCCTAAAGTAGATGAGGAAAAGCGCCGTGCATTTCAAAAAAAGATAGCTTCTTATCAAGAAGAAGGACGTCCTCTGATTTACTTCTATCCAAAATGCAGGCCTCGTTCGATCATCTCAAGGCTTGCTTGCGCATATCTTTGGGAAATTTGCTGCCGCTATGGTACTAAGACTTTATCCAATTTTCGACTTTTGATTCGCATATATATAAGCTAAAATAATTTTAATTGTTTTTTAACATGAAATAATAAATCTACCATAACATGTTGAATTAAAAATGGTATCACTGCTTTGCGAATTTCTTTCTTAGACGGTGTACACCCTAAAGTTCGTGTACGCAGATAGGTCATTTCTTTAAATCCTATTTCATTTATGGCTGCATTGGTTTTCTGATGTTTATGAATGCGAAATGCCCCTAAAAAACGAGGAATATGAGCAAATCTGGCTCCGACATCACGAAAGCGTAAAAGCAAATCCCAATCCATAGCAAATTGGAATGATTCGTCAATGTGTCCCCCAATTTTATTCCAGATACTTCGTCGCCAAAATAAGGTTTCTTGCGGGATATAGTCAGTCCATGAAAGTACTTTGCTGTTATGCCCTGGTAAAATCCAGCGGCCAATCTCCATCTCCTGCTCATCAATGAGTAAGCGATTACCATATACTACATCAATTTTAGGATTTTGGGTAAAGTAATTTGCGATATGAATAAGAGTGCCTGGAAGTAGTAAATCATCAGAGTTCAGCCAACCCATTAGTTCACCTGTAGTGTGTAAAAATCCGCGATTTATTGCTTGGGCCTGGCCTGTATCTGCTTCAGAATGCCAACCTGAGAGTTGACTTTCATACTGCCTAAGGACTGCAACTGTGTTATCTTTTGAAGCTCCATCCTGGATAAAATATTCAAGATTAGGGTATTGTTGCGATAAAACACTCTCGATGGTCTTTGCAATATAGTTGCCTTGGGAAAAGGAGGGGGTAACAATTGAAATTTTTGGTGGGAATTTGGAAGAAAGAATGGGCTTACGTTTCTCAATTGATAAATGGCGTGCTGGATATTGGTTTAAATTACCAATACGCGGTTGAATTGCTTTAATTTTTTTTGCCAGTTCTAATCCAAATCGTTTCATTTCATCTTTCATTTTTTAGCCTAAGAGCAGATTTCTCAATTAAATAATGATTTAAACCAAACTGAATATGGCTGAGCCAACCACCATTTTAATGGGACGCTCCCGTATTGCTTGCGAACGATTTGCATCGCTTCCTTATAATGCAATCTTCTTTGTGTCTTGGTTTTAGTGTTCGCATGTTCGCGATTTACAGCTATAAAATTATCTACAAATCGTGGTGGGCCAAAGTTTCTATAAAGACGCCACCATAGATCGTAATCCATAGCCATATGTAACTTGGGATTAAGACCATTAATTGCTTCCCATGCAGTACGGCGAATTAATGTTGCTGGTTGTGAAATAATACAACGTAAGGCTAAGCGTTTTTCATTAAAAGGTTCAACCCATACGGGGTAATTTTTTTTTGATCGCTCAATAAAATTCCAAGAGCGACCATAAGCAGCTGCTGTATAGGGTTGCTCTTCTAAACAACGGACTAATTGATTTAATCCATTAGGTAACAGCCAATCGTCACTATTCAACCAACATACATAGGGCGATGTTCCTGCTGCGATGCCTTCATTAATAGCTGCTGCTTGTCCTGCGTCAGTATGACTTCTCCACCCAGATAAATGTTTTTCCCATTTGCGAATGATTGCAAGCGAGCCATCTGTAGAGCCGCCATCGACCACAAATACTTCTATAGGTAGATTTTGTTTGAAAATAGAGGCTAGTGCAGCATCCAGAAAGGGAGCTTGGTTAAAAGAGGGTACTGCAATGGTGATTAATAGTTCGTTTGCCATAGATTACATCCTGGTATTTGTTAAAAAATCATCATAAGTTTTGGCAATACCTTCGATTAACGCTGTTTTTGCTTCCCAGCCCAGTTGCCGCATTTTATTGATATCTAACACTTTACGCAAAGTTCCATCAGGTTTTGTAGGATCAAAAATAATTTTTCCTGAAAAGCCAATAACCTGCATAATAAGTTCTGCTAATTGGTAAATAGTAATATCTTGTCCTGTGCCCACATTATATAAACCTTCGGTACCACTTGATTCCATTAAAAAAACACAGGCCTCTGCCATATCATCCACATACAAAAATTCACGCATGGATTTTCCTGAACCCCAAACTATTAACTTCTGTTCATTTTTTAGTTTCGCTTCATAGGTCTTACGAATCAGAGCAGGTAATACATGACTATTCTCTAAGTCATAATGATCATTAGGTCCATAAAGGTTAGCCGGCATTGCTGAAATATACTGTAGATTGTATTGTTGATTATAACTTTCACATAATTTGATACCTGCTATTTTTGCTAAGGCATAAGATTCATTGGTTGTTTCTAATGGACCAGTCAGTAAATATTCTTCCTTAATTGGTTGGGGGCAATCTCTAGGGTAAATACAACTGGAACCCAAAAATAAGAGACGTTGTACACCAGCCTCTTTTGCTGCATGGATAATATTGGTTTCAATCATTAAGTTTTGATAAATAAAATCAGCGCGATAGGTACGATTTGCATGAATTCCTCCTACTTTAGCGGCAGCCAAAAATACATAGTCAGGTTGTTCTGTCTGGAAAAAATCATGAACTAAGGATTGAATTGCTAAATCCAATTCTGAGCGACTTTTGGTGATAATTTTAGTGTATCCTACTTGCTTTAAGCGACGGACAATAGCTGAGCCAAGCATTCCATTGTGACCAGCCACATAGATTTTAGATTGTTTTGTAATTTTATTCGTGGTAGTCATAAGCTAAAAATCCATTTTTTTTTTTTTGCATCCAAATTACCTAGATATAAATACGTAAGTTTAATTCGTACTTTTGGTTATTTTACGAGTAACAAAATTCTCCTCTTATATTTTACTTCCTGTAGGCCGTTTCAGAAAAAACGATGATACCCCCCCAACTGGCGTTATATAGTATATTACAAACTCAAAGTAAGAAAAAAGTCATAAAATGAATTAGACATACTAATTTTTTTTCTTTAGACTGACATAAAAATTAAATAATGTAGAAACCTGAAATTTAATAGGAAGGTAAAACGCTTACAAATATACTTAATTTATAATTGTATTTTTTATTACTATCAAGATTTGGAAAGTTATTATGACAGGGATAGCACAATTTAAAAACGGTTCTAATGTCTCTTGCCTTAATGGAAAGAGAATATGGATTACTGGCCATCAAGGAATGCTTGGGTCTGCTCTGGTGAGGTTACTCCAAAAAGATGGAGCAAATTTATTACTTACCACGCGCGAAGAACTTGACTTACAAAATCAACAAGCTGTTTTTCAATGGGTAGATGAAAATCGGCCTGAATTAATTT
This sequence comes from Legionella sp., assembly GCF_047605385.1. Lineage (GTDB taxonomy): Bacteria > Pseudomonadota > Gammaproteobacteria > Legionellales > Legionellaceae > Legionella. Next base: position 5,397 of record NZ_JASGFU010000033.1, read on the forward strand.
TCCATATTGGAGCAAAAGTAGGTGGAATTTACGCAAACTGCAATTTTAGAGCCGATTTTTTACATAGTAATTTGATGATTCAATCAAATGTCATTAATGCTGCGCATCAATTTGAAATACAAAAATTATTGTTTGTAGCCTCAAATTGTATTTATCCTACAAATGCTAGGCAGCCCATCTCGGAAGATGCTCTGCTTTTAGGCCCCCTGGAAGACAATATCCGTTCTTACGCCGTTGCCAAGATCGCTGGAATAGAAATGTGTCAAGCTTATCGGAAGCAATATAACCGTAATTTTATTTCAATAATTCCACCAAATTTATATGGTCCTGGAGATAATTATCATCCTCACCACAGTCATGTGGTTGCTGGTATTTTAAAACGAGCTCATGAAGCAAAATATTCAGGAGCTCCGAATTTTGTTGTATGGGGTGATGGCAGTGCGCGAAGAGAAATACTTCATGTTGATGATTTGGCTGCAGCACTGAAGCATTTGATGTTCACTGAAGTAAGTGATGATGTATTTAATGTGGGTTGTGGCCATGATTTCTTAATTGCTGATTTGGCCAGACTTATTGCAGAAGTTGTCGGTTATCAGGGAGCAATTATTTTTGATTCTTCTAAACCTAATGGGACCATGAGAAAACTGCTTGATAGTTCTAGAATACGGGCAACCGGTTGGGCCCCTCAGATTAATGAAATAATAGGACTACAAAGTGCATACCAAGATTTCATAGCACGCCTTGAATCTAAAACCCATGAACGATTTAAATCGGAGTTATTTACATGTTAACCGATTATATTTTATCAAAAAACCTCACTGGACGTTTTGCGGTAGTCAAATTGTGGCCTGAGCTTAAAGCTGCTGAAGATGAGTGCATTGCCCGACTGAAAATTGCTGCAGATGTATTAGGCCTCGAGTGCCTTGAAATTTACGCAGATGGCCGTTTTATTAATGATACTTCCCATATCATCACTACACATGATGTTGATTTTGTGATACATCTTCATTATGACACCCCAAAACTGTATGATGCATTTTCTTTCGTTACGCTCTGGAATCCCGTTCGTTTATATCACCAGTGGGGTTATGCTCGTTGTTCGCGCAATTTACTTTCGCATGATGATTTTCTTAGCTGTAGTTCACAACCTGCAGATAATCATGTTCGTCGTTTAATTAGAAACTCATCAACTCATCTGCCCCCGTTTTTTAATTTATATCCTTCTGTATCGGATATTGTTAATGCACCATCTTTAGGTGATCAAAAATTATTTTATGCAGGAATTAATTGGGATGTCCTTGGAGGCGGGGTTACGCGCCATCAAGAGTTGTTAAAACTTCTCGATAATTCTGGTGACTTGCGAATTTATGGCCCTCAAATATTTCAGGGGGTACAAGTTTGGAAGGGATATAAAAGTTATGTCCGAGAAATTCCCTTTGATGGAATTTCAATAATCAAAGAGATCTCCACAGCAGGAATTTCTTTAGTTTTATCCTCAGAAGCACATAAACAATCTGAATTGATGACCAATCGTTTATTTGAAAGTATTGCTGCTGGTGCAGTGATTATTTGTGACGAAAATAATTTTGCCAAGCGGTTTTTTGGTAATACCCTTCTTTACATTGACACTCGATGTGAAGTCGAAAAAACAGCCGAAGCTATTTTTAAGCACCTGATGTGGGTCAAAGAAAACCCTGAGTTGGCGCTTGAAATGGTCAGTAAAGCACAACAACTTTTTAAAAAGCATTTTTCATTGAAGAAAAATATACAGGATTTATATGAAGGGCTTCTTGAAAGAAAACGTAAAATTCGCGAAACGATTTATCCTGAGAATCTCAAAAAAATAAAAGTAAATGTATATTTTTTGATGCCAGAGTATCGGGGTAGTGTATTGGAGTCTCATATTGCAAGTATTACGACGCAAGATTACACGCATTTTTCTGCTACACTAGTTATAGATAAGATGGAAGCTGCAAAGAATCATAAGCATTTGCAATCCATGGTCAATCGATCACCGGTTTCAATAGAAATTCTCGAAGTGGATTACTATCATTACGGAGCCGATAAGAAAATCAAGCGATTACATAATCTTGGTGAAGTGATATTACATCTTGTAAATAACTTATCTAAAGACGCTGATGCAATTTTATTTGTTGCACCAAACGAAAAAATATTTTCAAATCATCTGAGTATTCTTGCGGGGAGTTTGGCACGCAATCCAAATGCAGGATGTGCCGCAAGCGCGGTTATTTTAAAACATCAACATTGCTCTTCCTACGGTAGCCAACACGAAACGATTGATTTTCGTCAGTTATCTCTATCTGAACCTATAGGCTATAGTCGGTTTATTTTTCGTGTATCTATGTTAGCAAACGATCTTGATATCGCTTTACCATATCTTCACAAAAAAACCATGGCAGCTCTTATTGATAATAATAAATTAGTGCAAGAAGCTCCCGCAACGGTTTTTATCCAAACCAGTATTTTATTTCCGGCGGGTAATTGGGATGAAGGGCAAGAGAATGAACTACTTGGCAGTTATTGCCCGACAGTTTTTAATGCATTCAGTGGCTTTGAAATTAAATTGCCTGCTATATCTCACGAACGTCCGAGGGTGATACAGAAAAGATCTAAACACGTTAAATGGGTAATAGCACAGATACGTGCATTGCATCAAGAGGGATTATCTGCACGGGTCCATGCAATGAAAGTAAAATTTAAATCAGTAACTCAGAAATGAAAATTATATGGATCATTCATGGTTGTATAAAGTGATTAAACAAGAAGAAGATATTAAGGAAAATGTTAGCACCTTAGGAGTGATTTCACTAAAAAGTGATTTTTACTCAATAGATTCCGAAAATGGTTTAAGGGCAAAGACCATCTCTTTGGATAAAGAAGAGACTTTTGCTCATGGATAATTGTATGAGTATAGATCAACAAAAAGACTATAGCCTTGTTGTGACGGGACCTGCATCTCTTGATTTCGATGCCATAGAACAACTACAACAATTTGCGTTTTCCAAAATCATTGAAAAGACAGGAACCGGTTATTTGTTTACCGCACCTTATTATCGTTGGAAATATTCGGCTCCCGCCGGTAACGCAAAAATCGCGCTACTTCATGATAAAGAGGGGCTTGTTGCTGTAAACGCTATGTATCCTTTGAATCTTCTTGCTAATGGAGAGTGGATACAAGGGTGGCAATCCTGTGATACAGCAACTCATCCACGTGGTCGTAGAAAAAGTTATTTTGTACAATGTATTAAAGCACTAAGCAATGAAATTGGCGAGGAGGCTATATTTTTTGGTTATCCAAATCATACTTCTAAACCAGGATTAGAACGATGTGGATGGTCTCATCATAGTGATGTGCGAACTTGGTTTCGTGTGCTTCCAGGACGTAAAATCACTGGATTTCATTTCATAGAGCAGATTGAGAATTTTATGTCAGAGCAGGATGCTTTTTCGCGGCAACTTGCTGCTGAAGGTGGTGTCACGCTTGATCGAAGTTCAGCTTACATGAATTGGCGTTACAAACAACATCCTTTTCATCACTATGAAATTTATGGCTGGCGAGAGAATGGATGCCTTCTTGGTCTTATTGTTCTAAGACAGGCTAGAATTTTAGGTAAAGAATTAGCAATTGTTATGGAAACACTCGCATTGTATCCTTATGTCGAGAAAAAAATGTTGCTTTTTGCAGCGGCATGGGGACGAGAACGCAAAGTTACTCATACTCTCTTATTGAACAATACCACTCGATTAACAGCGGGTATTTTAAGCGGGTACGTTCCAATTTTTAAGTGGGCTTTACCAAAACGACAAATATTAATGGGAACTGCTTCTGGCATTCGTGCCAAGCAGGTGTGGGATATGCCGTGGCGCATACAGATAGGAGATTGGGATGGTTTCTGATTTTTTACCTTCAGTAACATGTAGGTTTTGTAAAGGGTTTATGTATTTGCGGCACCCTGATGTTTTTCATCCATTTAAACCCGATCATGGTCCTTTTAATATTCATTTATGCAGCGATTGTGGTTCTTGCCAAACGGATCCGATGCCCTCTAGTGAGAGCCTGGAAGCCTTATATGGTTCTTACCGTGATGGTTTACCCGATCTCCATCGTACGATAACAGCAGATGATCCACAAACCGCTTTATATGAAAAATGTATTTCGCGAATTCACAATTTATCAAATAGGAAAGCAGAGGAAACGTTTACCTGGATAGATGTTGGTGGAGGTGGAGGCGAGTTCTCAGCATTGATGGCAGCAAAATTTCCATCGAGTCGAGGGATCGCTATTGATTTACATTCTCAGCCAAAATTGCTCAACAATGTCTCTACTGTGGAATGGCGTCAAATTGATATTAATCAAGAAATGTTTTCAGCGAATCTTCCGCAGTTTGATGTAGTTGCTTCGATTGCTGTATTAGAACATGTGCTATGTCCCGATAAATTTATTAGTAATCTTTTTCGGCTACTGCGTCCCGGTGGCATGATATATCTCATGTGCCCAAACAATGCAAGCCTTGCAGGACGATTACTTGGGCGAAGATGGCCTTATTTTAATCCTGGAGAACATTTAGCAATACCAACACCATCTGGGGTGATTAATTGTTTGCAAAGAGAATGGCGTTCGTTTCACAGCAATGATGAGCATGTCATGATAGGAGCTCGTCCGATAATGTTACCTTATACCCTTCGTTATGTTTTTCGGCGTTTAGGTTTGGATAGAGTTGGAAAATGCTTTCCAGCGGGATGGCGTCTTCCTATACCTTCTGGAGCACTTGAGGCAACAATGACTTGGAAAGTAGCTGAGGGTGCAAGATGAGAATTGCTCGGCATTTTTATGCATAACAATAAAGGACAGTTAAGTTGATTACTGAAAATTTACAGCCTGTTTTTACCATCGAAAAACTCCTGGATCGAATACTGAAAAAATTAAGTATTTCTATGGTTATAATTTTTAACCATATTATAAAATATAATGAACTTATTTTAGCCTTTTTGAGTACCCTGGTATTTTTCTTGCCGTCTTTGAAAGCTAAATCTCTGGAGGCGGGATTGTTATATACTGGAGATATTCTTGGGTATTATGTACCAGCGCTAATAAAAACGCATTCTCTTTTAGCAAGTCATCATCTTTTTGCTATTGATTATTCTCTTTTTAATGGAAGTTCTGATTTTTTTTTGAACGCCAATTTTTTCCCCTTGCATCCCATTGTTATTCTTCATAGCTTATTAGTATCGTTTAAAGGGGTTTCCAGCATTTCTACCGGACATTTTCTGGTCTTGATGCTTGCATTTCATACCTTCTTGGCGTGTTATTTTTCTTTGAAACTCTTTGCACGGTACTTTCATTTTGAATTTGGAATGACAGTGCTGGTTGCACTAGGGTTCGCTTTCAGTTGGTATACAGTAGCTGCCATGGGTGAGCCTCCATTTATGTTTTGTGCAAGTATTATACCGTGGATTATTTATGGAGTACTTCGTTTTACGGAAGAATCTTCTTTAAGAATACTTATCAGCAGTACACTTCCCGTAACCATTGCACTCCTAGGTGGTTATTTACCAATGGGGCTTGCAGCACTTCTTCTTTCTGCGGTACTTGTTGCAGCTTTGGTTCTTTTTATTAATAAAACAGAAAATGGTAATACAGAACAACGTGTTCGGCTACTTATTATGGCTTCCCTGCCATTTTTTCTGGGTGTGCTGGTTACCAGTCCTTATTTATATGCAGTATATAACTTTCATCATATGACAACAGGTTCTATGAGTCCTGGGCTTTACTATAGTGCGCATCAATTAGCGGAGCTACCACAATCATTTATCCGACTGCTCTCATCTCATTTTGTAGTTCCTGGTCCTTTAGCAGAGTTTTCTGTTTATTGGGGGGTTATTGCTTTGACAATTTTTGCCCTTTTCTTTTTAAACCCGAAAACATTAGCTTCGTTAAATGAGAAGGAATGGAGAATTTTTAAAGTTGCAGGAATTATCTATTTTGCAACGGTTCTAGCAATTTATGGTGAACACAGTGTTGTTAGCAGCTTTGTTTATTATTTAGTTCCACAAATTGGCACAATGCATATCTATCAACGCTTTTTGCAACCGGCTCAGTTATTGCTCATGATAATGATTGCATTAATGCTTAAAGCAGTGATTGAATCAAGACCCAAAAAATCCATTCAAATAGCGTTAATCATCTTAGTTTTTATTTCATTTGCATGTGGTTTTTTAATGACCTTTCGTTCTGAATATGCATTAATGTTTGGAATAAATAATTATCTTCTTTTTGAACTGTTGCTTGGTTGTCTGTTTACAGGTTTATTATTGATCCCAGGAAAAGCTTTTGTTTATTTTGGTACTGCAATCTTGTTTTGTCTCCCGGCATTTAATTCGATGTATACCTTATCGCTTAGCGGTAATACTTTTACTGCTGCACAGCAACGACAGCCCATGGTTTTGAATCATGATGCTCAAGCGAAATTACTTCAATATTTACAGCGCTTCAATGATAAACCGATTATAAAATATGTAGATATTACACCGCTATGGAATAAAGCCGGTGTTGAAACGTTTCCTAAAGATTTTCCGTATTTGGTATTGAAAAAAATTAACCTTTCATCCTATGGCGGTGCCACTTTTTATCTTTCTGCATTAGCTAGTTACATCAACAAAATGCCGGTAGGTGGTAATGATGTAGTACTTAATCCTGATTGGCATTGGCTTGAAGAAACAGGAGCAGATTTTATTATCGCTACCAAAGAGCAGCTCGTTACTAATAAGTTTGTCCATACATTAGCACAGAGAAATAAACCAGAAGATTTATATTATATGCCCAATGATGCGGTTCTCATTCCATTAAGATTTGGAAATAAAGAATCTGCTCTTTTCGATAATGGTTATTTTAAAATTTATCCCTTAACACCTTTTGCAAAAGCATCAACCAATCTTGCATTGTACAAGCTTGCTAAGCAAAGCGGTATGGACACAGGCGCACCTGCTCAATTGGTTGTCGACGGCAATACAGATGGAAATTTTGCCCATGGCACAGTGAGCCACACCTCAAATGATCCAAATGCTTGGCTCGATATCGATATTGGAAAAAAAGACCGCATTGATAGCATAAAAATTTGGAATAGAACGGATTGTTGTAGTGAGCGTCTTAATGATTATTGGGTATTTATTTCCAATATTCCTTTTTCATCCACAGATACCGTAGACGATTTGCGAAAACGGACAGATACTTGGGGAATAGAGGGTACTCCTACACGCTTAATGTCTATGATTAGTACCGGTGGGGTCGAAGGACGTTACGTGCGTGTTCAGCTTTCAGGTAAACAGCCTTTGGCAGATAGCTATTTAAGCCTTGCTGAAGTAGAAGTATTAAAATCTGAATCTTCAGCTGCAAATATTAAGAATACGTCTTTTAAAAACAAGGATTTTTATTCTAATAATGCGAATTACATGCGAATCGAATTCGAAGCAGATGCGCCTACTACCATACAGTATTTATTTTGGAATAACCCGCGAATTCACTATTATTTAAACGGCAAAAAAGCGACAGTTCACAACGATAATGGTTTGATGTCTATCGCTGTACCTGCAGGTACAAATATCATTGAAGCGCGTTATGTCCACTGGCCTTTAATCTTATTTTGGTTATTTTATGGAATATTTGGCGTTCTTCTATTATGGGCTTTTATACCCGAACGCTTAATTATTGTGCTTAAATCAATTTTTCAAACCCGCCGAGGAGTACATGGATCTTAAGGATAAAAAAATTTTAGTTACCGGTGCTGATGGTTTTATTGGAAGCCATCTTGTGGAAGCTTTATTAAAGCAGGGATGTGATGTTCGTGCTTTTGTGTATTATAATTCGTTTAATAGCTGGGGTTGGCTTGATACATTAGCATTGGAGGAGCGTAAACGCATTGACGTTTTTGCCGGAGATATTCGTGATCCCAATGGTGTAAATCAAGCGATGAAAGGATGTGATGTTGTATTTCATCTGGCAGCTTTAATTGCAATTCCTTTTTCGTATCATTCTCCAGATTCCTATGTTGATACTAACATTAAAGGGACGTTAAATGTACTACAAAGTGCGAGACAGCAAAATACCGAACGTGTTTTAATTACCTCAACTTCAGAGGTTTATGGTACCGCTCAATACATACCTATCGACGAAAAGCATCCTTTTCAAGGACAATCGCCTTACAGCGCATCAAAAATCGGCGCCGATCGCTTAACTGAATCCTTCTATCGTTCGTTCCAAACGCCTATTGTTATTGTTCGTCCTTTTAATACCTATGGGCCTCGACAGTCAGCAAGAGCAGTTATCCCTACTATCATTACACAATTGCTTTCTGGTGAAACAAAATTACGGCTTGGGTCATTAGTACCTACTAGAGATTTCAATTATGTTAAAGATACTGTCCAAGGATTTATTGCTTTGGCGAAAGCTGATGAGGCTGTAGGCGAAGAAATAAATATTGCGACAGGTAGAGAGTACTCTGTTAAAGACATAGCACTTCGATTAATTGCTGAAATTAATCCTTCAGCAACAATTCTGAGTGATGAGCAGCGACTGCGCCCTGATGCTTCTGAAGTATTTCAGCTCTTGGGGGATAACGCAAAAATCACTGGATTAACCGAATGGAGACCTCAATATAATTTAGAAGAGGGGTTAAAGGATACCATTTTGTGGTTCAAGCAAGCAGAGAATTATGCCAGATATAAGTTCTGGTTATATAATGTTTAACAAGGAGAAGTTGTTTCATGCGAGCAATTATTTTGGCCGGAGGAAAAGGAACTCGATTAAGGCCTTACACTACTCTGATTCCTAAACCATTAGTTCCTCTTGGTGGAAAATATTCGATTTTGGAGATCGTGATTATGCAGTTGGCAGGATCTGGTTTTGAACATATTACTTTGGCTGTTAACCATTTGTCCCATTTGATTATGGCTTATTTCGGAGACGGATCACGATTTGGTATTCAGCTTGATTATTCTATAGAGGAAGAGGAGCTAAGTACTATTGGCCCTTTAACTTTGATCGAAAATCTCCCTGAAAATTTCCTGGTTATGAATGGTGACATATTATGCGATTTGGATTATGGTGCTTTTTTTGATAGGCATGTTCGACAAAATAATCAAATTACTGTTTCATCATTTCGTAGACAGGTGAACATTGATTTCGGCGTATTGAAATATGATTATTCAAGCTCGTTGACTTCATTTGAAGAGAAGCCATCTTATGATTTTGATGTGAGTATGGGAATTTACTGTATCAATAGATCTGTTATTCGTGCTTTACCAGCAAATAGTCCATATGGTTTTGATAACTTAATGTTGGATGGCCTAAAAAATGGGCAGCATATTGAGATTGTGCCATTCTCAGGATATTGGTTAGATATTGGACGACCCGATGATTATCAATATGCAGATGAACATTTTCATGATCTAGCGCATAAACTAAGGATTGGGTTATGAAAAGAGTACTTATAACAGGAGGAACGGGAGCTTTGGGCCAAGCGGTTATTGAGCATCTACAAAGTTTACAAACGTATCAAATTTTTATAACACGCTCGAAGATGGAGTCTAGTATAAATGATCAAATATCAGTTTATCCCTGTGACTTTCGTAATTTGGATCAATTGACTACTGCATTTGATTTAGCGCGTCCAGATTTGATTTTACACCTTGGAGCTGCATTTACCGAAGATCTCTTTCAGGCTCATCAGATAAATGTAGCTCCCGCAGCCCATCTTCTTGATTTAGTGTATCAAAAAAAGTCATCAGCTCGTGTGATTTTAATTGGTTCGGCTGCAGAATATGGCATCGTAAAGCCGGAAGAAAATCCAATTAACGAAGAGCATGTATTATGCCCTGTATCTGTTTATGGGCTTAGCAAAGCCTGGCAAACTCAATTAGTTGGCTTATATGCTGGTCGCGGAATTGATGTGCTGTGCCTACGTATTTTTAATCTTTTTGGCCCTGGAATTTCGGAGCGACTATTTGCTGGTCGAATACAGGGTCAAATCAATAAGATAAAGATAAAACAAAAGTCTTCAATAGAGATTGGGTCTTTAACAGCCATCCGTGATTATATATCCACAACTGAAGCTGCACGGCAATTAATGATGATTGCGTCGTATGGTGTATCTGGGAATATCTATCATATTGGTAGTGGTCAACCAGTATCTATGCATGATTTTTTGCTTGAACAACTCAAGCTTCATGGATTACCTTCCTCATTAATCTGCGCGGCTCCAGAACATTCTAATCGTTGTGGATACGATGTTCCTATCATTTTTGCCGATATGCAGAAAACAAGAAATTTGGAAAAAAATTTAAGGAGTAGAGCATGACTCAACTGAAATTAACTGTGATTACTCCAGTCTACAATGAAGAAGCCGTTATCTCACAATTTTATGAAAGGACTCGTGCTGTTTTGGATTTGATGGATGATATAGAGGCTAATATTCTTTTTATTGTAGACCCTTCTACTGATAATACCTTAGAAATATTGCGCTCTATTGTCGCAAACGATCCAAAAACAAAGGTTATTTCCATGTCGTCTCGTTTTGGTCATCAAATGGCGCTTTTAGCAGGCATTGAATATTCAACGCAAGCGGACGTCGTGGTCATGATGGATAGTGATTTACAACATCCACCCGAATTAATTCCTCAACTTATAGGCGAATACCGAAAAGGTGCTGCAGTAGTTTATACCATCCGCCGGCATGCAGAGGATGTTCGTTTTCTTCGTCGTTTAGTTGGAGCTATTTTTTATCGTTTTTTAAGATCAATATCACATGTAACAATAAATCCGAATGCTGCCGATTTTCGCCTCATTAATCGACAGGTAGCAAATTTATTGATAACAGGATTTAAAGAGCGCAATATGTTTCTCAGGGGCTTATTTTCATGGATGGGTTTTAAACAAGTTGGTATTGAATATACAGCTGAACGACGATTTGCTGGTAAGTCAAAATATTCATTTTCTCGTATGGTACAACTTGCTACAGCAGGAATCCTTTCATTTAGTGTCAAACCGTTACACGTCGGCATTTTTGTTGGCGTTGGATTTGCAACGGTTTCTTTTTTATTGATAGTGAGTACTTTAATCAGCTATTTTATGGATAGTACGATTCCTAGTGGGTGGACAACATTAGTAATATTATCGCTTCTTTTTAGTGGTGTCCAACTCATTGTACTTGGAATAATGGGGGCATATCTTGGAGGGATCTATGAGGAAGTAAAAGGACGTCCAAGATACATTATTGATGAAGTGATTATGCATAATGCGAAAGCACTTATTGAAAATGTTGAAGTCATGTAGAAGGTTGGCTATTTTGCGCCAACAATTTGAATCAGTACTTACTGCCTAATAACTTTTCGAGTAACTGTTCATGTAATGGCGTCAACTTAAGGATTTTTAAATAGAGTTGTAGGTTGGGCCTTGGCCCAACCTACGATTTTCCTTAACTTAATGACAGAGAGAAAGAGGAAATAGTCTTAAGTTGACGCCATTACGTGAACGGTTACTTTTTCGAGATACTATTATAAATGCAATATTTTTCAAAATTTCTAATTGTCGGGGCACTTAATACTATTCTTGGATATGCAGTTATTTTTTCATGCATGTATTCAATTAAAGCATCACCAGAAATTAGCAACCTATTAGGTTATAGTGTTGGATTGATTACTTCTTATTTTCTAAACCGACATTATACTTTCAAAAGTAATTTGGCAAAAAATAAAGAATTTCTTCGTTTTATTTGTGTATTTTGTATTGCATACTTTACCAATTTTGTTGTATTGGAACTATTTATCTATCACTATAATCTTAATTATGCTTTCAGCCAAATATTTGCTGGTTTTTTTTATATAAGTACTTCATTTCTTATGAATAAATACTATGTTTTTAAGTAAGGTTTAAATAATTGTGTCACCTCTTTTTAGTTGAGTCCAGGAGTTGGACCGGATTGTAGTATTTGTTCTTGTTTTACTGACTTGGAAAACTGTCCCATTGTAGACACACGGGCATGAGCTTGTTTTATTTTTGGAGGAGGTACATGCTTAAAAGCATTGGTGCAATCAAGTAACGCATCGGTCAGCGCTACAGACGAATCCGCAGCATGTTTCCCATCAATAAAGTGATACCAAAGATCCGGTTTAATTTTACGCAAGGCATCGATGAGTTGCTGAGCAAAAATCGGTGGGGCTTCTGTATCATTTCTTCCCTGTAAAATTCGAATATCAATGTCTTTTAACCTGGTTAATAGCCGTTCATCTAAAAGATTAAAGCCATGATAGGCATATCGAAATAAAGTTGTTTCAAACACAGCGTGGGTTCGATCACTAGGATTAATAATTTCTGGCACGTCCCGTAATCTCCTCAATGATTCATCTGTTGGTTCATCGTTAAATCGCTCAAAGGCCGTCCATAAGTACTGTGCCGTCATGTCATTACCAATACATAATTTATAATAGGTATCTACAAATTGTTGTGGTTTATCGGGTGAAATCGAGTAACCTCTGGATTTTGCATAAGCAAATAGTACTTGTAATGCTTGCTCACCTAACACGGAAAAACGTTCTTTAATGATGCGAGAATCAAAATATTGACTCATTTCCTCTGGCGTATTTAAGAAAATACCATAAATAATCAAACCCGCGACATGTTTTGGATAATTCGCCGCGTAATACAAAGACAGTGTGGAACCCCAAGAACCACCAAACAACAACCATTTATCAATTTCTAAAGATATTCTCAGTTTATCTAAGTCCGCTGTCATATCGTCTATCGTGAGCGTACTAAACTGTTGTGGTTCAGTATCCATATTACTAATAGAAGGTCGAGACTGACCGGTACCACGTTGATCGTAAAGGATAATATTATAGTAATCTGGGTCAAACCATTGACTATCCTCTGGGCATGATAATCCTCCAGGACCACCATGAATGAAGACAACAGCAGGTCCTGAAGGGTTGCCTCGTTGTTCATAATAAATGCTGCTATTTCCAGTAACGCGTAGAAACCCTGAATGTTGTAATGGGGCTCTAGGATATTTATTTAAAGGCATATATTCTTTTCCTAATTGATGTAGGTCTTAAAAATAGGGTTCCTTATATTTCTATTTCTTGGAGACGGCTTTTTAAATTCTCAGGAGCTATAAAGCTGAATGCTTTACCCATTTTTTGCTTAATTAATAAACCTAGATCCACAAGCCTTAATAAATTGGTTCGAGCTGTATCATAGGTTACATTATTGTTAATTGACCTACTTAGAGTAGATATAAATTTTGATGATTTTAATTTGTGCCACTATAATTTACATTAAGATTATTAATCTTAATAGAGAAAAGAATGTCTAACTCGAATGATTCACGAATAGATCATGACGATAATGATAATAATGAGGCTAGAAAGCTGTTAAAAATTACTAATGAACTGGTTAATGCACAACAAATGATTCTTGAAGTGATAAACGAGTGATTCAGTGATGTTTTTTAAGGCATAATCAAGTGAATGTTTAACAAATTAAATGAGGACATACTCTAAATTTTTACTCGTTGATTTTTTTCGGAAAAATTCTTACCTTAATAATTTTCGAAGCAGTTGCTTCCTCGATCTTGGCATCAAATTCAGGAAATTCGATCTGTTCACCTTGTTTAGGCACATAACCTAAGCGGTAAAAAAATAATCCATTTAAGATATCAATTTCATCTTCAATATCAATATCTTGATCAATAGCTTGTTCCAAAGAGTAGATGGAGCAATTTCCCGATGCGGATATGCTACCGTCGTCATTTAATATCCAATCAACTTTCGTGCGGTGAAATTCATCTTTTATTCGCCCAATAAGTATTTGAAGTAAATTATCCAATGTAACAAATCCCAAAATGGTATTTCTACCACTATAAATAAGAGCGAAATGAGGCATTCCTTCACGGAACTTGCGTAGCATATCCAGTGCAGGCATATGTCGAGAAACTTTTAATACTGGTCTAAGCAATGATTGCAATTCTTTTATTTCACCTTGCTGATAAAGAATAGGAAGAAGATCTTTCACATGAATAATACCAATAACATCTTTTGTATTTGGATCATATACAGGATAACGACTATAGCGGTGCATGATAATGATATCCATGATTTGATGAATAGGATTGTTTATATTAATCATCACCATTTCTTCACTAAATCGCATGACTTCGGTTACTTTAAGATCAGCTAAATCAAGCGTATGCTCAATGATCTCGATTTCCTCTTTGGTAAGTTCTCCGTGTAGATGACTCGCACTTAAGAGTAGCTTAATTTCTTCTGTTGAGTAAAAATTTTCATCATGATGCATCACATTTAGGCCAAAAATTTTTAATAAAAAATTGGAGCAACTATTAAGCAACCAAATTGCTGGATACATTAGCCAATAGAACCCATATAATGGTAAAGCAGTCCATACGGATACTCGCTCTGATTGACGAATCGCGAGGGATTTAGGCATTAGTTCTCCTATGACAATATGAAGAATTGAAATAAAAGAAAATGCGACAAAAAATGCGATTATTGTGATTAATCGCGGTGAGCTAACCCCAGTAAATAAAAGCACATGCTCAATGAGATGAGCAAAGGCAGGCTCTCCTATCCAACCTAATCCAATAGAAGCAATGGTTATACCAAGCTGGCACGCAGATAAATACGTATCAAGATGTTGATGTATATGAAATAGAATATTTCCGCGTAAGCCGTAAATATTTTTGATTGCGGCTACACGTGTAGAGCGAAGTTTTACCATGCCAAATTCAGCTGCCACAAAAAATGCATTTAATAAGATAAGCGCAAATGCTAATAAAAAATTAACCATAATCTATCGTTACTCCATAATTCTATTCTGCCTTAAGCAAAGGCTTATTTATTATTGATGAATACTACAATATAACTGTCAATAAATAACCATATACTATAAGATGTTGTTATGTGTAGCAGCGCACTTTGTCAAAAATGATTTTAATGTTTGCCATCCCTAATTGCGATACTGTAAAAAAAGCTTGTGCCTTCTTAGAGAAAAATAAAATTGATTATAAGTTTATCGATTTCAAGAAATTTCCACCAACAAAAACACAAATAAAATCATGGAGTGATTATTTAGGCGAACTTCCTATCAATAAAAAAGGAATGACTTACCGAAAATATAAAGATCATTATGTCACATTGAATATATCGGAAAAAATAGATTTTATTATTGCAAATACGTCACTCATCAAAAGACCTATTTTGGTACAAAATGACAAAATAATCGCGGTTGGTTTTAACGAAGAACAATATAAAGAACTCATAGCAAATTTCTGAATTGGTCTTTGAACGCTGGATCTCTTTAAAGTAAAGCACAACTTAAAAGGATGCCGTAGTCCAAAGCTATTCCAAGTTATATAAAATCTCTTAGGTGATTTTTCTTTATGAAATGAATAGATTTTATCCATTTTGTGTTTTATTAATAATTTCTTAATCTTTAATAAATTATAATAAGCACTTTATTGGTTCATTGTAATTTTATTATGAGCAAGTCTCTACAAAAAAAAATTCAGGCTCTTTTGGCGAGAGTATTATTTCCCACAGTACAACAAGATTGGTATCTAACTAAAGGTTATGGCAAAGAAGGAGTCGAGTCATTTGCTAACTTTTTAAACCAGCAATATACTGATCTGCGCGCGATTTATTATAAAGATTTCAAAGAACTTGAAATTAAAAGAGAGTTTGTTAATTGCCATGACAGCCGAAGAAATTCTTTAAAACTCGATTCAATTTCATTTACTCCCTTGTACTCTGAAAACCAAGAAGGTGAAGGTATTCACATTATTAATTTCTTTGGTCGTGGCGAATATTATGAATGTAATTTTAAAGATATGGCAAGACAGGCTAAAGCTACTGGAGCTACCATTCATGCCTATAATCCACCAGGAATGAATAGCAGCACTGGGAAGGTACTTGAATTTAAAGATTTAATTAATGCTGGTATAGCTCAAGTCAATCATTTGCTAAAACAAGGAGTACATCCAGATCAAATCATCATTCAAGGAAATTGTTTGGGAGCTGCGGTCGCTGAGGAAGTGAATAAATGCTTTAATGAGCAGTGTAATATTAACTTTAGAAGGATTAACAGTAATTCTTTTAAATCAATTTCTGCACTGCTCACTAAAATGTATCAGCCATTGGCATTGATGAAAGATACATTGAAAAAATTATTGAACTATGCAGGTTGGTATACAAAACCAGGTGCTTTATTTAAGGAAACGGGGCCCTATAAAGTTTACATGCGTCGTGCAGGAGATGAGACCATTGCTCTTTCGGTAACAATGCACATGAAAGTTGAAAAAGAAAAAAGACGAAAAGCTATTGTTTCAGATCAAGATATTAATCAAGATTATGAAAAAGAAAGAAAATGGTTAGATGAGCATGCAATTATGGAGCTTGATGATGAGCATTATGCTAAGGATAAGAAAATAAATCCACATGAATTGGATTTATATAAATTAAGAGCGAAACATCCAGATCACTGCAGTGCTTTTGATTTTGTTAATCGTTATATTAAAGCCTCTAATGAATATATTACTAAGCATCCGCAAAAATGGGATAGCTTACGTCCCCAACAAGCATGTTACATAATGGAAGATAAACACTTTTTTTGGGCTGACGAGCAGCTGCAGGACGTGTATGAGCAAATTTCGGAGATAGTTACTGACCCAATAATGGAGCAACAACACCAGGCTTGGGTTATTGATAGATATGACAAATAGTAATTTTTTTCATAATAAATATTATTAATGCCAACCACCTTCTTTAATAAAGTCATCAAAGCATTCTTGTACACGTTGTAAATACATGATCCATGGACAATGCCCCCCGTTGGCAACTATTTTATTTAAGATATTAGGCGATTGAAAGCGCTCGTCATCGCTAAAAATTCGTGGTGGGCAAATAAAATCATTTTCGCCAGCAATAGTCATTGCAGGGATTACTTTGGGTGACCACTGGCATTGATAGTCTGTGTAAAAATTTTCAATGGCAAAATAATAGGAGTTATTATTATAAGCAAAAAGTGATAACATTTTTTCACTTTCGGCTAATTCTTTGGCAGTAAAACAGTAATACTTATAAGTTTGCCAGAATTCTTTATAAGCTTCATTTGAGGGTGATAAATGATATTGACTTGCCGCAGGAACTAGATCGGGTAATTGATGTTTTTGTTGCATGGCACTGACATGCGGATAGAAGGTGTTGGTTGTAGTGGTATTCATCAATATCACTCCAGCTAAATGAGGCTCTAATTCGGGTACACTAAGGGTAAACATTCCCGAAAAACTGTGTGCGACAATAATAGGTTTTTCCAAAGATCGCACCAAATCTACTAAACCCTCTTTCCAGTGTTGTAGATTAAGTTCACCATATGTATTGGTTCCATCTTTAGGAAAATCAATCAGAGAAATACTCCCCGGTAACTTTAATTTCTGACATAACTCCATAAGGTATTCTGAACCTAACCCAGGACCACCAGGAAAAAAAAGCCAATGATAGTCTTCACCTTTAATGATTTGCTTGATTCTATATCCAAAATTTGTGTAGTTCATTTTCTAGTACAAATTTAAAAAGTAGAGCATTTTTATAACATTCTCTGATATATTGCAACTCAGGTGGGAGGTTTCGCGCAAATTGGTTTTTAGTCTTCTGATGCTGGCTTTTTTAGTACCAACATTAATGGCGTAATGATGTACCAATAAATTTTCTGCTATATTTTTTCTATGAGCATGAAAGAAGGAATTGATAATGCATAATGAGTATTCTGGAGTTATTACTCGATTTCTGCGTGATGATGAGCGTTTGATTTTATCCGAAGAAAAAGAAATGCCCTTGGTGCTTGAGGCACATCGTGAAACCAGCAGTGAATATTTGCAGCAGTTCCTGGCCGCCAGTGCCACAAAACTTATTGAAGATATGGCTCAATACGGAGCAGTGTTGCTGCGTGGGTTTGATGTAAATACTGACGAACAGTTTGAAAAAACGATTTTAAGTATCCCTGATTTTCAAGCTATTAGTGAAGCCTTTATGTCAGAAAATGGACGTGATCATGTTGAAGGTCATCAATATGTTTTATTAACCAACTCCGTATATAAAACGGGTGGAACTCTATATCTAGGTGGTTTTCACACCGAAAATTATTATTCAGCTGATGTTCCCAGCTATATTTGTTTTGGTTGCCTTGAACCTTCTACTATGGGGGGAGAGACTGGTATTATTAATACTGCCAAAATTTATCGTGACTTAAATGATGATTTAAAAAAACGCTTAGAACAACACGCTTATTTTGTTTCCGAATGGTTGGTTTCTGCAGTGGCAGAACGCTACCATATTTCTACAGATAAAGTAGAGCAAATTTGTGAGCATTTTGATTTACCGCGCGTAGGAGAAAGGGAAGATCGCTTCATTCTTATGTACAAGCCTAGTGTTTTTGAACACCCACTAACCAAAGAAAAGGCACTGGCAATCAATCTCTTTGAATTACCAAGACTTAATGATGAATTAAGAAAATGTTTCATGCATGATTATCAAGGAAAAGAATGGTTTTGGCATCGTTTGTTTTGGAAATTACCTAAATCAGTGTTTCAGTCCATAGAGTATTTAGCAGTAATAATCATTGCATTTTTTAATTCACCTAAAAAATCATATTGTATCGTGCGTAATAAATTGGCTGAATTTAAAGCCAATAAAAAAATGCATCTCGCTGTGGAGCAGCAAAAAGTGGGTAGTTGCTTTAATAAGCAGGAAGTAATCACTTTAGCCCGTTCAATGCGCAATTATTACTCTTCTTGCTTATGGAAAAAAGGCGATATTTTGTTGATTGATAATCGTAAAGTGATGCATGCAGGCATGCCAGGAAAGGGGCCCCGTTTAATTCGTGCCATGATCTGCAATCCTGTAGAAATGCATTATTTGAGAGATGAATCGGGATGTATTGAGTGCAAGGAGCGGATCACGGGCACTATTGGTGCGTGTATAGCCACAGGAAGTATTAATTAGGTTAGAATACTTTATATTAAGGAATAATTTATGGGACTCTTAGTTGATGGCAAGTGGCATGATGCCTGGTATGATACCACAAAAACCGGTGGTGTGTTTAAACGGGAGCCCACACAGTTTAGAGAAGCGTTAAGTCGCAATCTTAAAGCACGCTTTCCTGCAGAAAAAGGCCGTTATCATTTATATGTATCCCTTGCTTGTCCATGGGCGCATCGCACTTTAATTTTTCGCAAACTGAAACAGCTTGAACGTTATATTGAAATCTCTATCGTCCATCCACACATGCTTGAACATGGTTGGGAGTTTAAAAAGAGTATGGGGGCTACTGGGGATACATTGTATGGTTTGCGTTATCTTTATGAAATTTATCTTAAAGCGAAGTCTGATTATACCGGACGAGTAACAGTTCCGGTTTTATGGGATAAAAAAGAACAAACCATTGTGAATAATGAGTCTGCTGAAATTATTCGTCAATTAAATCAAGCTTTTGATCATTTAACTGGAGATACACAAGATTTTTATCCCGAGCCCTTGCGTGCCGAAATTGATGCTTTAAATGAGCGGATTTATAATGCCATCAATAATGGCGTCTATAAATGTGGCTTTGCCAGCACGCAAGAAGCGTACGAGCAAGCTTATCTTGATTTATTTAGTTTATTAGATGAGCTGGAAACCCATTTAAGCCATCATCACTATTTAATAGATAATCGACTTACAGAAGCAGATTGGCGGTTCTTTACTACTTTAATTCGTTTTGATGCTGTTTATTATGGGCATTTTAAAACGAATAAACAACGAATCCGTGATTATAAAGCCCTTCAATCTTACTTAGAGCGACTTTATTATTATCCTGGTATTTGTGAGACGGTGAATTTTTTACAAATTAAGCAACATTATTATTACAGTCATAAAGCGATAAACCCCACACAAATTGTGCCTTTAGGGCCGATCTTGCCTTTTAATTAAATCTAATTTAAAGCAATTCTCTTCTCTTAGTTTTCTATAAATAACTTTGTTGATTTTTCAAATCATTTTATTAAGTTAATTAAATTCTATCCACTTTGACTTATTACTTAATAAAATCTTAAGTTATTGCATGTAAGATAATCATCTTAGTTAATCTAACTTAAAGGAGACTTTTCAATGCCTTCATTAACCAAAGAAGATTTAAACAGACTTGAGTCTTATGCAAATAGTGAAAGGAAGCGATTAAGAAATTCTTTTTTTCAACCATATACCATGGATGATTTTAAGGATGAAAAACTAAAAAAACAAATTGTAGCCGCTCTTAATGTAATTGCTCTTGTTCATGGTTATACACAGTTAATTGTTGGATGTGGTGTAGCTGCTGCAGCAGTTTTTGGGGTAAAGAGTTTAATTGAAAACCCAAAATCCTCTAAAGAATCACGTGAATATTCCTCCGCTATTCTTTCTGCTACTATAGCTATGGGTACATATATGGCTATGGATGCTTTAAATTTTGTTTGTCGTGTTCTTGCTACCGCAATATCTGCTATTAAAGGCTTTATTGATTCTACTACTCAAGATGATGACATTGACAAGCGCCAACAATATGGGATGTAATTCCGCAATAATTTTTCTGATTAAGTGAATAGCTTCGCGCAGCCTTATTGTATTCATCTCATAAAGGGCTGAGGGTTTAATCCTCAGCTCTTAATTAATGAAGAACTATTTCTTAACAACCCGTTCTCAATTCATCATAAACTGCTATCGATTCTAAGCTTGATGCCCATTGTGTCAATAAAACTGCTTTCTGATTTTTATAAATGGAATCTAATGCGATTTAAGAGAATGTTTGGGTAAATCTTTCTTAACCCAATTAATCAAACCACCTAAAACTAGCAATTCTTTTTGGCGAGATGAGAGGGTATGCTGTACTTCTATTTCTTTACTATTAATTTTAATGCGAAAGGTATCCTTATCTAAAAGTTCAGGTAAGCCACTAATTTCTACTTCGTCATCAAGTCTGAGCGTATCGTAATCTTTGGGATTTTTAAAAGTTAACGGCAAAATGCCAAAATTAACGAGATTTTGCCAATGAATTCGCGCAAAACTTTTCGCAATTACAGCTTTTAAACCTAAATAACGAGGAGCTAAGGCGGCATGTTCTCTACTTGAACCCTGTCCATAATTCTCACCGCCAATAATAACATGGCCTTTTTTATGTTTTTTGGTACGCTCGACGTACTCTTTATCAACATAAGCGTAGGTAAATTCGCTAATTTTAGGGATATTACTGCGATAGGGTAAGACCTTGGCGCCGGCAGGAGAGATTTCATCGGTGGAAATGTTATCACCGACAATCAAGAGTACGGGTATTTTATATTCATGAGGCAAAGGATCTAACTCAGGTAAGGTCACAATATTAGGTCCTTTAACCAGTTTTGTTTTTTTCGCATCATTTAAATCAATGGGGGATTCAATGCATGCTTTATTAAGAATTGCTTTTTTGGGCAAGCTGACTTTAGGATAAGGCATATCCAAAGTTCTGGGATCGGTAATCACCCCCATTAGTGCAGAAGCCGCGGCAGTTTCAGGGCTGCAAAGAAAAACTTTATCTTCCATTGTGCCCGAGCGCCCAGGAAAATTACGTGGTACAGTACGCAAACTGTTTTTATGTGTTGCCGGAGCCTGCCCCATGCCAATACAACCATTACAGCCCGCTTGGTGGATACGTGCACCTGCATGAATAAGATTACCCAAATGTCCTTCATTGACTAACTCTTCTAAAATAGTGCGTGAGCTGGGGTTAATATCAAAAGAAACATTAGGCTTAATGGTGTGCCCTTTAACGATTTGTGCAGCAATAGCAAAGTCTCGATATCCAGGATTCGCAGAAGAGCCAATGTAGGCTTGATAAATTTCTTCTCCGGCAATTTCTGATACAGGGACTACATTACCTGGACTTGTGGGTTTGGCAATAAGTGGCTCAAGTTTGGATAAGTTAATTTCATCATTTTTATCATAGGTTGCATCAGAATCAGCCACCAACTCTTGCCAATCAGTCTCACGGTTTTGACTTTTTAAAAATTCTTTAGTGATTTCATCAGAAGGAAAGACGGTAGAAGTGGCACCAAGCTCAGCACCCATGTTGGCGATTACATGACGGTCCATGGCCGTGAGACTTTTTAAGCCTTCACCATAATATTCAATAACATAACCTACACCACCTTTCACATCATAGCGGCGTAACATTTCTAAAATAACATCTTTAGCACTGACCCAATCGGATAAGTGACCAATTAATTTTACTCCAAACACTTTCGGCATTTTGATATATAGGGGGTATCCTGCAATGGCCATTGCCACTTCCAAACCACCGGAACCAATAGCCAACATGGCCATAGAGCCTGCAGCGCAGGTATGGCTGTCAGAGCCAGTAAGCGTCTTACCAGGTTTACCAAAGTTTTGCATATGCACGGCGTGACTAATGCCGTTACCAGGGCGGCTGAAATAAATACCAAAATGACGTGCCGCACTTTCTAGGAAAAGATGGTCATCAGGGTTTTTATTATCTTCTTGAATTAAATTATGATCGACATACTGCACCGAAATTTCTGCTTTGGTGCGTTCTAACCCCATGGCTTCGAGTTCAAGCATAACAAGAGTTCCGGTGGCATCTTGGCATAGAGTTTGATCCATTTTTAAGGCAATTTCTTTACCTGGCGCCATAGTGCCTTTAAGAAGATGAGCGTGGATAATCTTTTCAGTGACGTTCATTTTTTGATCTCTTCCATGTCGTCAAGCTATTAATAAAATATAGCATAAAAGCCCAGATTCTGAATGAGTAGAGGTTTTTGAATAGGCTAAATTTAAGTAAGAGGATTGTTCGGAGTGTGAGTATGAACTATGTGGATCATTGCTGTGTCGGTTGCCGCACTCTTTACAACCTGTAAATTTGTTATTTCATTGGTAAATAATTTGTTCATCCACACCAATAGTCGAAACAAAGCAATAGCCAAAGATGCTTTTAGTAGTGTTGATAAAAAAGCCTTACAGAATATTTTTAAAGGCTTAATTGAATGGGACGCTCAGATAGTGGGCAAGCTGAAAGAAATATCTTATCCCACGTTGTGTATTTTAACAGATGAGCACCATTGTACTTACAACAAGTTAAGACAAGAAGCGCCTCAATTTGAATTTGGAAAAGTAATAGGCTCAAAATGTTGAGCGACTCTAGAAGTTCCAGAGCAAGTTAATGCGATGATTGAGCGATTTTTAACATTAAATTTATTTATTCAAATTTAAAAGTTAATTGTAATTTCAATGTTGAATTCATAAAGACGTCAAGAATTGGAACAATTTCGTATGAAGCATCCAGGCATCATCCACTAATTTTATGTGCGCGCTGAGCGCTGCTTGCCTAAAATCGTTAAACAAAACCTCAGGGGTAT
>NZ_JASGFU010000034.1:0-28868 GCF_047605385.1 Legionella sp.
AGCTGGTAAACATAATTTGCCAACTCAGTGGGTGAGATGGTTCATTACATTAGGGTGCCGGTTTTATCGGTGCATATCACTGTGGTTGAGCCAAGCGCTTCGATTGCTGGTAAATGACGAATTAATACATTACGTTTGACCATGCGTTGTGCCGCTAGTACCAGTGACAAAGTAAGTGTCGGCAAAAATCCTTCAGGAACCATAGCGATGAGAATGCCAATGGCAAAAATAGCATCCTGCCATAAAGGTATTCCTAGAAAGTGACCCGCAATAAAAAAAGAAATGCCTAGCACAATGGCAATTGCTGCAATCAGATAGCTAACATAGGCCACTTCCTTGCGAAGAGGAGAAACTTCATCATCACTATGTTGAGTTAAATGGGCAATTTTACCGAATTCTGATTGCATACCGGTTGCAAACACGATGGCTCTTCCTTCACCACCAACAACAACGGTACCAGCTAATAAAACATTATTCGC
Source organism: Legionella sp. (assembly GCF_047605385.1). Taxonomy (GTDB): domain Bacteria; phylum Pseudomonadota; class Gammaproteobacteria; order Legionellales; family Legionellaceae; genus Legionella. The sequence continues at coordinate 480 of NZ_JASGFU010000034.1, forward strand.
ACTGAGAAGATTATCTTGCATGCACACTTTAGTATTGCGTGTTTGCACATATGATTCACCTGTAATCGTGGCATTATTAACCTGAAGTGCGAAGGCTTCAATTACTCTTGCGTCCACAGGTACGTTGTCACCTTGTTCGAGTAAAATCACATCGCCAGGAACTAATTGTTCTGCAGGAATGACGGTAATGAGGTTATCTCGGATTGTTTTAACTCGTGTGGGCAATAATTTTTGCAGAGCTGCCAGGGATTTTTCAATGCGATACTCCTGCCAAAAAGAAAATAACGCTGAAATAATAATCACTATCACTACAGCATATCCTACCTTAGCCATTCTTTGACCTGGATCGGCCCATTCGCTTAAAAAAGCCAGTGCTGCTGCCGCCCACAAAATTAAAGAAAAAAAATGGGTTAACTCATAAAAAAATTGTAACCATAATGGAGTTTTGCGAATGATTGGAATGCAATTTAAGCCATACTCTTTTAGGCGACGACTTGCCTCAAGTGGCGATAATCCTTCAGGCCTGCTATGCAGACTAGCGAAGACATCAGACGTCTCGAGCTGATATATCTTCATATTGACTCATCTGATAAGTTTTAAATAAGTTTAGATATAAACGGAAGTATTTGCACAAGAAGAGCATTGAAGCATAAATTGTTAGACTTTTCATGACTTACTGAAAGCAAAGGCATTACAAGGGAATCATCGTAAGACCCTTTTAAATGGCGCGCTCGGAGGGACTCGAACCCCCGACACCTTGGTTCGAAGCCCGGTAATTGAAAATTAACTTATTGAATTTATTATATAATTAAATGTCGCCACCCACTACAATTGCAGTACAGTGCATAACAACACTGTACTGATCCCCACAAAATCCCCACAGTCAAAATTAGTAGTAATTATTTGCTGGAGGCAATTTATTTAATTTTTTGACTAATAAAATCCATAATTATCTTCACTGATTCGTTAATAGAATGTTCAGTGGTGTCTAATACCATTGATTTTGATTGCCATGGTTCATAGTTTCGATTTAATACGTCAACCCATTTAGGTAACTTATGCCCTGGTATATCGGCTTTTCTGGTTTCAATTCGGCGTTGATGCTCTTTGATATTGGAGCAAACTAGCTCGATTTCAATGAAAGGTTTGCTTGCATCCATCGCAACTTGTTGCCAATCATTGCGTGTAATTGTAATGGGATTGACTGAATCAGCAACGACAGAAAGTCCTAATTTTAGGTTATCTAGCGCAAGAGCATAGCAGACCATGTACCCCTCTGGCCCAACTAAATGATCTGAGCTAGAGCATTTTTTCAGTACTTGCTCTACTGTATCAATTCGTAGATAAACTGCATTTAATTGCTTAGCAATTTGTTTTGATAGTGTTGTTTTCCCTGTTCCTGGAAGTCCACCAAAAATAATTAGCATATATAGACCTAATTGTTAAAATAAAGCTATTAATGAATCGGTGAGCACATTTCGATTAATGTGTATATTAAATCACTAACTCAATTTATTAAAAAGCCCCAAAAAAGGGGCTTTAGTAGTTAGAAAAAAACATGCGTTTGACCATCTGCTTCTACCGAAAAATAATCGTTTATAAAAAGATCACGGGCAAAAGCGTCATAATCAAAATAAAACTGTAAATTCTCCGGTATTGCATTGCTGTAGCAATCATCAAAAAGCGCACGGGCGAAATCAACCTCGCTGTCATAAGCTCCATGATAATGTTCCTCTAGCATCTTTTCAGCATCTTCAATAGAATAAAAGCTAAAAAGTTCAGTGCCTAATTCACCATGTTTGGTAATAAACGCAGCAAGTTCGGCAACGTCATTGATACTATCGTACTCATCAATCCGAGCACCACCGAATCCTTGAAAATCATGGATTGTAAACTCTTCTGCTCCTTCAATTGGGCTGTCAGCTAGCATTTCATAAATTTCATCATAAATGCTGCTCGCATCCTGATCCGCATCAATCCATTTTCCATGTAGTATGCCATTGTTATAAGACGCAAGGCATGCGACATAAATTTGAGGTGTATCCATTGAGTTCTCCTTGAAAAAGGAGTGCTAACCCTTTTGCAGGAATAGGCACTCCTGCTGGGGGTTAAGCCAAATTGAATTGAGGTTGTCTATCATTGATGAAGTAACGTAGTTTTTTGCAAGTACTCTTAATTTCATCTATGTCTTGTGCAGATAGCTCGTGACACAAGACATCAAGTTCATTAATACAGCGAGCTAAATCAAAAAATACGTATTCTTTTCTTGAAACAGTGGTGCTCATTGTTTCCATGATTTTTCTCCAAAAAATTTGGGAAAAACCAGCCCATCAGGGAAGTTTTTCCCAGAGAGGGTAACAATTGTATTGAGTCGGCCATACTTGCTTACAACAAGTTTGGTTGATTCGCCTAATTTTTAAAGAGCTGTCATTCGTTGATTAAAAAAACGAATGAATAAGAACAGGTTTAAAACGAGATGTTTTAATGTAGTTTCACCCTGGTGGATGATCAGTGATAAATTGAGGTTCCCTGCTAACGCTCCGCCATAAGATTAGGGAATGGTAATGGCTATTCACAAGACCGATTGGTTTCGCCAGAGTCTCGCTGGCTCGTCAGTTGTGTTGTACATTCAAATCATAAACAAACAAAATATATAAATCAATCAAAACGTGTTTTAAATAAAAAATAAAAACACGTTTTGATTGGATATTGTATTATTAGAAAATAGATTTGCTAGCCACAATAAATTCTTGTTATTGAGATGCGAGAGTGACCCATGTCAAAGCTGAGGATTTGACGTGCTTTTCGATCTATTGCCTTTTCCGCCGCATTCATTTCCTTAAATTTTTTCCCACCTTCAAATGGGCATGCCATCCCTTGTTTATGAGGATCAAATAGTTTAGTCAGTTCTCTATATCGTTCTTGCGCATAGGCATGTCTTAAACCATGTAGTTTACTGACCTCCATAGCTTTTGCTTGCTCTTCATAATGACTTAAGTGCTGTTTATATGTTCTATTGGAAGGAATAAGTGATTCTCCTGCGCGAACAAGCTGAGAAACCTTGGCTAACCATTGCCGTTGAGCCTCATTCGTTATGTTTAATGTGCGTCCAATACCTCCTTTTGTCCAGCTGGGTTTAATGATTAAATTATCGCCATGATGAGCCTCACTTAATGTAAATTTCATGGATTCTTCACGGCGTAGGCCAAAGAGTCGTTGACCTTCTAATGACAGCTTAATATAAGGATCGGTGCATTTGGACAAATCGATATGATGAATTGCTTTATTGATTGTTGAAGCATACAAACGTTTGTTAATGTTGTACGCTCCATTATCTGGCTTAACCAGTTTTGGATCGTTCAGTAAATAAGCTGTCTTTCGTAGTTTGGACATGTAGTTTTTAATTGTTCCTGGGTTTTTGCCTTCAGATTTCCAATGTTCCACCAGCACGTAGATGTGCTTTGCTTTTAATCCTTTAATGTGACCAATTTTATACCCTAGCTCATGTAAATCTTTGACGCATCGAAAGAGCATATGGCGCATGTCCGCTTGGCTTGCATAGGAATGGCCGTGAGCTTTTTTAACCAGTTCGTTAATTGAAAATTTTGCTGCACGCAATTTTGTATTACTCATTAAGATAACTCCAAAGCGTTCGCCTGGATTGTAGTCCCATTTCACGCAGGATGGTTTGCTTGGCTAAATAAGGTGATAGAGTTTTGCTCAGCTCTGGATACATTTTTTTTGCATAAACACCCCGATAGCTCTTGGATGACGGTACGCCTATTGCTTTCAATTCATTACTGTACGCGCCACGTACGAAATGATAGCCATATGTTAAAATTAGGCTTTGCTGTTTGCATAAACTTGAAAGTGAGTTTTTCGCTTCTATTTGTGCGTCATTTCTAAAAGGGATCGTTCTATCGCGGCTGTTTGTAGCAATATCTCTTGTAATCCAAAGTTGATGCTCTTGCACATGAATGGTTGGGCATAGACGCATTGCTTCACTTAAAGTTAAACCAAAATGAATTTGCAGCTCGAACAATATTTTTGCAATGGGGTTTGCTAGCTGTACGGAAACATCTTCTGATAAATGGATTTTTTTCGAGCTGCATTTCTGGTTTTTAATTCCTATGCTTTGGTTACTAATATCTGGGATCGTATGTTCAAGTTTTTGAAAAAAATGACGAATTATTGTCATGTACTTCATTATGGTTGATGGTTTGCGTTGCTCTTTTTGCCAATGTGTAACAAGACGTTGAATATGTTCGTGAGTGACAGCATGCCATTTTGGTGGAACATGGCCTATAAGGAATAAATCACGAATCATTTTGTGAAGCACAAAATGACGGTGCTTTCTGGCTCGGTATGATCCAGTGTGATCATGATGGCAATAATGATCGACTTGTTGCCTGAGTTGGTTTTTTCTCATTGATATAACCTCTAAAACTATTTGCCCTGATATTGGTTTAGTGTTGGTAGAGCGGCCTGCAAGATTGCAGTACCAGGCATGAAGCCTCAAGGCTCAGTTCAGGGGCAAATCAGTTTTAAACTACAAACTTATTTTGACCTGATAACATTGGTACAACTTTTTTGAGGTGATGATCTCCTTAGGTTTAATGTTATTTTAAATACAACAAAGCTCCTATGAGCTATTGTTGCGCGTAGGGCAATACAGAAGTGGTATTGTGTGGTTCAATTCTTTAAGAATTACATTGTGTTGATTGCAATGAGTCCTGCAAAGTGCTGGTGTTGTTATGTTCCCGACTTATCGTTCTGCCACAGGATTAGGAAATGAGGGTGGCTATTGCATAAGACCTATTGAGGTTTCGCCGGAATTGCGCCGGACTCATCAGTTATGCTTAATATTACATTAGCAAAACGATTTGTGTTGGACAAGGGCTTTTAAATGATTATTTTGAGCAATCGCGTTGCACGCACTTGCTCAATGATGCATAGTCAATTGAATTTATTGAAAAATTTCGCAGCCCTTCGGCTGCGTCACTGCGGATAAATCCTCAGTGACGCAGCCAATTAATTTTAAGTTCTCGTCGCTATGTCCTTCAGTAATTATATTTTAAATATGATTTATGTCTTTATTTTGCACTGAATATGTTGGTTAGTATTAGACTGATATATTTGTCTCATACTGCGTGCGCGCTGCAAAAAACGATGGTCAATCTGGCCTGCCGCACTCAATTTACCAATAAGAGAGCTACTTAGATATTCAAGCTCAGCTTCATTTTTAGCATCACCTATTGAGTTGAATAACTCATAGATGGCTCTATGATGTTTATTACGAACAAACATCTTATTATCTGTTATTACTACTCCAGTAATAACCTTGGCTTGAGTTTTCAAATACAACTTGGTTTTCTTTTGATGCACAGACATCCCTGCTCGCTTAATAATATTAATTACATTTTTCTGAAAGCTCCGGTTCACATTCTCACCTGAGAAAGTTAAGTCATCCACATAAACGGTCATCGTAATATTTTTTCTTGCACTAAGATGGCGTAAGTGCTGAAACATTGGTTCGTTGGCCCAATATGCCAAAATCATACTTACTCTGCTCCCCGTAGGCACGTGATTGTTATAAGTACATAGTGAAGCCAACAAACTTGCCACATCTGACGAACAATTAAGCCTAGAATAAAAAAAATGGTATACTGATTTTGCAGAGGTTGAAGAATAAAAGTTTTTTATATCGAGCGTCAGTACGGGAGTAGTACCTAAATGTGCATTTGTAATGTTTGATCTGCCTTTAATTCCAGAATGAAGATAATCAGGAACTTCAATTCTTGCTAGCAATGAAGCAATACGACTATGAATTTTATCTAGCTCAAACTTTGGTGCTTGAATTTCTCGTTTTTTGTCAGCTTGTTGCAAAAAAAATGTCTGATAATTAGCCCCATCATCACTCAGAGTATTTATTGTTTCGATGTTTGTTTCAAGTTTTGCGCATAAACTATTTTTGGTACGGATATTGTACAGCCAGGAGTCTTTTAGTGGGTAAGATTTTCCATAAGTAACAATTTTTCGTTTATAACGCTTGTTACTTTTCATCCTTGGCATTGAGCCACTCCATGATTTTTAGAATTTTTGATGCGCATTTTATGCGTAATTTATGAGATTTTTTTGTAGAGTCTAAATTTTCAGAAAAAATCATTAATGATGAAACTGGTATTGAAAAATATTTAGAGTATTTTTCCAATATTTCTATAGAAACGGACTTTTTGTTAGATTCCAGTTCAGATAGATATGATTTTGAAATATCAAGTTTTTCTGCTAAATCAGATTGCTTTATTTGGTGAAACAGACGTATCTGTTTTAGAGCTTCATTTAACATCCGTTATTACCCCATTAAATAGCACTAAAAGGGACCATTGAGTCGAGTTCCTCATGCTCTAGCAGTCCCCTCTACTAACTAGGTCAATGACCTTGCATAATAGACGTACTAGCAAGCACAACACCTTGAAGAAGAACCACATAACTCTTTACTTCGAGGGCTTTTTCCCTAAATTCAATGTCCGCCAACGGTTGTTTGTAAATAAAGTTAAAAATTTCATTATTATTATTCTCCATATTTAAGGTTATCAAAATGATTTCCCTTCTCGCCAAATATGAAGATGAGAGTCGTTGGCAGTAAACCCTGTGCCCTTGAGACCTTGGCATCGCCAACAAGGTCTCCACCGTACAGTTTTTTTTGTGACGATTGGCATATGTACGCGCGAATGTGGTAGGAGCAAGCTCCCACGAGGCTATGCGCCTCAATGCTTGGTGCGAGAATTTTCTCTCATGCAAACAACAGAATTAATTTAGCAGCATTGTTCGCCAATAGCAATAAAAATTCGCTAATAGCGAACAATATAATGATTTTTTAGAGAACTATATTGTGTTCCTTTCAGATAGTTCGGTTACTAACTAAGACAGATCTACTAACTTAGTTTTTCAGGCATATGATGTAGAATCAATTCGCTGAGTGCTTTATTAGCAGTTTTTTGATATTTCTTGATATTCTTGAAATAAGCTTCATCTGTATCAAAACATCCTACGAGCCGAAGTAATTTCAAATTGGCAATAAGGCTGTCATAAGCTTCAATCACCTCAGCTAATTTCATGCTCAGGGGATTGCATACGATGATCTTCGGATGAAACTGCACTACAAAGTTGATTGGTTTGTCTTTGAACTCTTTCTTTATAGAAAGAAGTATCTCAAAACGCTTAGTTTCAGCGGAAAATTTCTGCGCAAGAACATTAACTTGCTGATCCATTACATTCAATGCCTTAATAGCGATTGGATCTTGTTTGCTGCATCTACCAATAATAATATTAAACTTATGCAAAATAGCCTCAACAAACAGCCTATCCCCACTAATCTTTCTCTCAAATAATTTGTACACTTCCCGTGTACGAAGGTTTAAAGTAATTTCTGCTTTCATATTAATCTCCAAGGTTATCATTCAAGTTGGTTAATTGCACGAATAGCACTTTTGATATCCTTGGGGGCTAATCCATCGTTAACAGGTAAGGGGATTCTTACCTTATATAGCTCTCCGCCATTCACTAAAACAAAGGCTTGGCCTTTGGGTAATGAGATGATGTCGTTGACATCAATCATGTTGACTTGCGTAGTTTGTACTCGATCTTCGTTGGTAGTATTGAAATAAACGCCGTCCTCTCCGTGTGGGGTGTCGTTGACCATAGATACTTGGGAGTAATCAATTACTCCTACTTTTGGTAAGACCTTGACTAATAAATTTGCTGTTTCCTCATTTTTGACACGTAGCATGATAAGGGTGTTTAGATTGCCTTCGGTTACTTCTGCTTTGGCTTTTGAGCCTAAAGCTACCTCCATGTCCTGCTTAGTCTGGGCGTAGGCGGTGACTTGAAAGCCTGCCCCACCTGCCTTGTTTAAAATTTTCACAAAAGAATCTTGGATGATTTCAGAAAGCTCATCGCAGTGTAAATTGAGGCGGTAGTGTGCATTACTTTCTTTATATATTTTTCCTGCGGTAGATACTAAATCAGATAAGAAGGCTTTACCGACTGCTTGAGCGATGTTGGGATTCGTTAGACTATCTAATCCGATATAGATGACTTGTTTGTGTTTAATCGCGCTCATTAGTTCAATTTCGCAAGAACTTTGTTTAAACGAAAAGATGCCTGATGCGTTACTTTTATTAATTTCAGACAATACAGGGCCAACGCTGGCTGTGATTTTATCGTAATAAATTTTGTCCATGATGGCTGCATCAAACAGATCAATGAGTACTTGATCGTGAAGACTTTCAACGTTACCTGAGGTGATGGTCTTACTGATATATTCTTGTAAATAGTGAACTACTGCTTTTGAGCGACTCATAGGTGGTGGTGTCTTGCCGTATTTATCTACGCGGCAATCGTTATTAGCAATGATTTCATCTATTGTTTCGTGATAGTTTGGATCGTGTGTAGGAAGTGTAGAATCTGCGTAGGCCATGAGTAGTTGATCCAGGCGATTGACATAAAATGCTATAGATCTATAAGAAATAGGTTGTTTCATTTCCTCAAGACAAAGTGCTACGATGTTGGTGTATTTCCAGGCAAACGCGGCAAACTGTTTGCCTTCACCTTCGGCTTGAATCGCATCGGTAATGCGCGTGGCGACCTCACTGACTTGATCGTAATTTTTTAATGGATTGTAATGAGCGGATAATTCGGGAAAGCCTAAGTGTACTACTCTAAAATCATGCAGCCTTCCGCTAGCGCGACAGGCAGAGTACATATCACGTACTAAATCTAAATCGCCTTTGGGATCAACAACAATAATCGCATCCCCATTTCTAATATCCTGATTGATTAGGATACTGGCTAGTCGCGTTTTACCCACGCGAGTTGTACCCACTACAAAAGTATGACCAACACGTACTTCTTGTGGAATGCTAATAGAACTGTCTTGCTCGCCTAATCCATGTAGATAAGAGCTGCCGCCTACTGGTGGATAAGGTCTAAATGGATTGAATTTTGATGGTTGATTAAAGAGCTTGGCTAATAAAGTCTGCTCATGGTTTTTACAATAATTTCGTGCGGCGCGGTAGCAGATATTGCGCTGCAAAAACGATTCGCTTCTAATTTGTTTGATTTGCTGAAGACGTTGCGTGTGATGGGGAAGCCAGCGAAAACCTTTGCCAAGAAAAAGCCATTGTTTTGAAATCGGAACTTCTGTGGTAGACAACGCATAATAAGGCATGGCAATTAGCTTTTTATGGTAGCGTTTAATACGCAATCCTTGATAGCCTCGTACAATACTTAGAATCATGAGGCTTAATCCTGCGTAATAACCCATACCTTGAGTCAATAAAAAAAGATAAGGCTGTGTTATGGTCAGTATTGCAAGTGCTGCACAAGTTAAGCTGGTATAGAGTTCAGTGGGTTCTCGTAGTAGATTTTCAACAGGATATTGGCTCATCATTACCTCCACCAAACCAATAATTCAAAAAAAATTAAAGCGGCCAATAAATAGTTTCTAGCCTGCAACGCTACTTTGATTTGAAAATCACTAATTTCGTGATGGCAACGATTGAGAAGAACAGTAATCAATCTTGGCCAGCACCAATATAAAGCGAGATAAAAAAGGCTGTGAAGGATAAGAAAATGTATTTGATAATTCTGAAAAAAGTGGCTGGTGCTATTGAGTTTAGAACTGAATCGGATAAATTGAGGTGCTAGCAATAAAATGAGCACTACTGGCAGAAGGGTTTTGCTTATGCTTATAATGAATTGACTAATACGTTTATTAAACATGGGAACACTCCTTATGATTAGGAACATCAAAACACCACAATCTAAGGCTTTTAAGGCATTGAAAATGCTTGGCAAGATGAGTGTGATTGCGTTGCAAGTTATTGTTGCTTTTGCATCGGATGACGAAAAAAAGACACGTTTGACCGCAGGAAAAGCTCGGCAGCTTTATGAAGATGGAGTCATTAGCGGAGCAGAGTTTTCCGAACATATTCATGGCGATTAATTGAGATATATTCATCGTATTTTCCCCATGCTTGCTATTTTTGCTCCCTGCTTTAACGTCTCAGCACCTGAGCTTGCTACCTGATTACTGTGTTGGGCAGCATTATCGACTAAACCCGCAAGTCCTGCGCCTGCCTCACCACCAAAATGACTTGACAGTTTCAAGAGCAGCATGGGTGCAATAAAATAAAACAAGACCGCCATATTGCGCATGGCTGCAATGGCATCATTCTGTCCTAATGGGTCGAGTACACTGCGTTCTACAAACCCGACTAAATGCCAAAGGTATTGCAGAAAAATCGTCATGATAAACAAAGCGCATAAGCTGCCTAATGCTTTAGGGTTATAACCACTTAAGGCCAAAACGACAGGAGTCAGTATAATCAAGAAAAAATAAAGAAAAGCCTGCATAACTGGCAGCGTTTGCATGATGGCTTCACGCTTTAATGGGGTTGATGTCCATGATTTAGTCCATTGCCCGATATTCACCAAGCCATGAGAAAGTGCGCCACCTAAAGCACTGTTGGTATTATTCATCAGGTTTTTAACGCTATTGGCTTGCACATCACGACTGTCATTAAGCAACATCTTAGCAATGTACTCTTCTGAACTAAGTTGTGAACCCCAGGCTTTGGGATGATTGTTTTTAAAGGTGCGGACCCTGTTTAAGACGGCAAAGTAATTAAGATGACTGTCAAAAACACTCGCGTTGTTGGCTACCAATACCAGATCATTTTTTAGTTTTTTCCACCATTGATTGCAAGTGGGATAGCCATGCTCTGGTAAATGCTTTGCATCAATATCTCCTCGCTCAGCTGCTTTTTCTAAATTCTTATTAGGTGCTTCGTTGAAAGTAAAGCCTGGTACGGGCTGTCTGGCGTAAATCTTATCGTAATAAAGTATTTGATATACTTTAGAGCCAACCCAAGTTAAATCTTCCTCACCGCCGTATTTTTTTAAAATATCATCAACCTTTTTTTGATCTGGCGGTTCATTGTTATAACTGCTACGTGCTTCAAGAAAACATTGCCTATGAAATTTTAATGCTTGTTTGCGTACATCCGCAGGCAGGTAAGTGGAAATTAAATCGCCTTCAATAGCCTGCAAACTGTCGGTGCAGCCAGCTACTTTCATCAATCCATAAGTAATGCCTGAAATATAGTTTTGCAGAATGGCAAAGCCTACGGGCATTTTGACGTTATTGGTTAATACATCAGCAAAGGCTTCATCGTAAGTTGTTCCCGTATCCCTAAGTGTTGATGTGGTTGCGTCACTTCCTTTTTTGATACCACACATGGGTTTAAAGGTCATGGCCTTTTCTTCTAATGGCACGCAGGGATAAATAAATACGCCACAAATCAAAAAGGTTAAAGCCAGCTCATAAAGAAAATGATTCAAAGCATGCTCTGCTGCATGATGTGTTGCACCACTTGGTGCTAACACATTTTTTAAGAAACGATACCCCACCATGAGAAAGCCGAGGTATAACAGCCCTGTTTGCCACAGAGCATTGAAAATAACCTCATATTGCTGCCAGCCTAAATAGGTGGTGTATAGTGACAAAGGGCTAAATACAATCATCTCATGCTCCTTTGGTAGGTTTAACGTAGACTGCGCCATTTTTAACTTGTGACTGTTCGTGATCATCACCAGGCAACCCGTGAGCCAATTCATTGCCTCGCATATCCATGAGAAGACCTAAAGTTTCAGTCATCATTTTTTTACGTACTTCATTTTCAAAAGCCAAAGAATGAATGTCGTCATCCAGTTTTTTTAAGGCAAATTTCACCATGTTTAAAGCAGGTTTTAAATTTTGTACTTCTTGTACTTGTGACCCTGCCTGTATCATGCGGCGCATCATTAAGGCTTTGTCTAGCATGTTTTGTACGGCAATTTCTTCTGCTAGTTTGGAAACGGTTAGGATTTGCTCTTCACGTGGCATTCGCTGAATGGTGATGATGATTTCATCAGTAATCATCAAGTTGGAGGCGCTGACCATTCTGAGTTTTTCCTCAGTGAGCGGCCATTGTCTGTCTACCAGATTCCATAATGCTTTAGATACGTTAGAGGTACACGTATTAGAGCTGTCGCAGCTTTGCAATAATGCAGATAAGCCAATGCCTGCTTTGGCATCATGCTTGGTTTTGTCTGCATCATTCGCAGAGCTCACATGCAGATCACCCAATACTTTGACTGCCCATTGGCTTGCATCGGTGGGCGTTGGCCAGGTTTGAGTCATGGGTGTTCTACTGTCTGGTTTCTTATCACTATTGAGTGGTTTTCGGTTTAATAAAATGTTATAACCTGCAATCACCACATCATTAATCACTTTGATCGGGCGTTGATATTTCCCACCTGCATTGCCACTTTCTCGACCTATCCAGGGCAGTCCGTATTCATCGCGTTTTTTGGCAATGCTTTTAGCAGTGGCAGTCACATCGACATTTTCAGTTTTTGCGCGTTTAGCCGCTTCAAGCCAACCTTGACTGTCAGAGACAGACAACATGCTTTCTATTGGCGATTGGCCTTCTTCCAGTGTCTTTTTTACATCCTGACAATCTTTAACTTTGACGCTAAATTCATTTTGCGCATAAGCTGCGGTATTTTGCAGTACGTTATAAAGAGCAGGCATGGACTGTTGCAGTTTATAAAGAGGAAAACCAGCTACTGATCCTTTGAGATTATCAATAATCCCACCTGGAATGTTCATGGCAGAGGACTTCATATCCTGAAAAGTATTGGTAATGGATACTACCGGATTGAATCCGCTACAGGTAAACCCCAGCCGTCCATCGACAATACCGCCAATAGTAAGGGTTTGATCATTATTCACAGGAGGTACATAAAGATTGGAGGAGCCGCCTAGTTTGTAATAATAATCCGATTCATTGGGCATAAACGAGTTTGCTAGCAGGGTTTGAGGCAATAGTAGTGCCAGTAAAGAAAGAGACAGTTTTTGCATCATTAACTCCTATCGTTTTTGAGGAAAGCCTACTTTGGGGAATGAAAGTGCACGAATATATTTCCCCTCATGCTGGATACAGCCGCGGTATTTGCGCCAAACCACAAATACATAATTTCCATTTCCGGCTTGCTCATCTTCTATGCCCATATCAGTGGCATCGTTGAAATTGATGTTGCGATTTTTGGGGTAGACCTCTTGCCATATGATGTTTTTGTTGTGCGCATCAAATATCACATTGGATACTACGCAATTAGCACCACAGGCATTGTTGGTACTTTGAGTCACATGAAGGCTGTTTTTATTAGTGACAATATCAGCGGCATGTAAGGCTGCGACCATAGAGGCTCTAAATCGTGAAGGGTGAGTCAGTCGCATCAATCTTGGAATTTCATGCCCCCAGATTTGGGTTGTGCTGCCAATATCATGGTTAAATAGCAAATGAGGATGGGTGGCCATATAAGCAATTTCAGCTAATTCTGTGCGATCTGATACTGCATCGGCTTCGCTTAAATAGTAGGGGTAACCAAAACGTGTTTCAGGTTTATGTGATAGATAGGGCAAACGATACAAGCCTGCTGGACTGCCAATAACATCCACGACACGTGTACGCTCTTCATTCATGTGCATGGTGCTGGTTTGACCAGCAGCGTCACCAAAACCCAGCTCTGAACCAGTCGCCAATTTATAGGCTTTTTGGTACAAAGCTTGGCTTGCTGGATTTTCGTAAAGGGCTTTTACTTCAATCCAAGGATTGGTTTCAGGGTGATTAGCCACAGTGACAATCAAATCCGGCATGAATTGTTCTACCGCAGGAACAGCCACCAATTTAGGTGGAAATCTTCCCACTGCCCAAGTACAAGAGCCGATCACTTTATAGTGGCTGTTGCTAAAAAGTTTGCTTAAGACTTTAGTGGCAATACCAAAACTGCTAATCGGGTGAGGAGGCTCTATACTCTCTGTTGCATGAAGATTGGTGCTAATCATCATAGAAACAAGCATCATTGTTTTGACTTTGTTTTTTATTTTCAAGTTGCTCTGCAATAAGTTCGGCAGCTTTAAGGACATCATGTTCTTTCTCCAATGCATAACGTTCTGCTTTTTCTGATTTTTCAGTCATAAGAAGGGCAAGCAGATAACGGGGTGGAATGACACGAAATAATCCTTGATAACGTGAACCTAACAAGACGGCCTCCGCATATAAGCCTTTTTGTGAATCAATATCCCTGATTAAATCTTCTTGTTGCGGCGTTAACTGTTTGAATTGTTTTACGTCATTAATTTCTTTTTCATTCAGACCTAATAAAATCCAAGTTTCAATTAACGATAAAATTTTGGTGGCTTTTTCCGAGTTCATATCGGTGACGTTTTGTGTAATGGCGACAAGCCACAATCCGAGTTTTCTTGCGACTTTAGCGACCAAAAGACAGCTGGTGACAACGGAGGGAATTTGAAATTGCAGATGCGATTCATCAATAAACAGAAAAGTAGGTCTGTTATCGTTTTGGGTTGTCTCTGCCATAGCTAAAATTCGTGGCAATAAAGACACCATAACCAAAGCCAGTTTTCCGGCATCATCTTTAATAGCTGAAATATCAATATGGAAAATATCAAAGTCGCCTAATGGCTCTGTTGACACATTAAAAAAGCGTGATTTGGCGCTATTAATCACATAACTATTCAAGCGGTCATGCATATCCAGAATACGGTCTTTTTTGCGGACAACCGTTTCTTGCTCCATTCGCCGTTTAAAAGCGGCTACCACATGCTCGGTCAACATTTGCAGCGCATCATTATTAAATGAAGTTAAAATGGCATCGCTTAATACTTCAATTAGGAGTGTTTCATCCGCTAAGGTAAATTGTTCTTCTTCCAGTGCATTGGCCTCGGTAATCATCGTCCGCAAAGCTAAAGCAAGCTCTGCCAAATAGCTTCGAGATCCTTCATCATTGGCAAAGTCAGCAAGATTGATTGGCTGTGCAAGATTCCCTTTTAACTCCATCATTTTCTGGGCAATGCGAGCAGTCTCTTCTGCATTTAAATTGTCACTGATTTCAGGAATTGCTTTGTATGCCTCACAAAATGGGTTTAACGGAACTGCCTCACCTTTTTTATTACTGAGTAATAACTGCTTGGTTTTTTTTCCATGAGCCTTGGCGTGAATAAGCATGCGATCAAAAGAATTACCCATTTCAAAAAGAATAATGCGTGCATTTTTGGTGGCCATCAGGGAATTAATCATCCAGCCTGTAGCTACTGATTTACCGCTACCAGAATTGGCAAACAGTGCCATATGGGAATTTTGGCTGATAAAATCATGATGCAATACATCAAATAACACGGGTTCACCCAAGCGGTTAAAAAAGGTGAAGCAAGGTAAATGCCTTGTACCCTGATTACGGCCATAAACGGGCAGCAGGGCGGCTAATTCTGAGGCATACATCAGCCTGTCAAAACGTAAATACTGACGGGCGTATTGAGGGATAAAATTAAACGGCAAGGCATTCAAATAACTGTTCATTGGATGTAGGTCATAACACGAAGGAATCAAAGGCATTTTGGCTTCAATAAATAAGTCTTTGAGTTCTTTTTCAATCTGTAGGGCTTCTTCCTTTGTTTGAGCGCGATAAAATATGGCCTGATTGACCCAAAACAAACGATTTCCCATAGACAGTTCATCACGTGCTGTTTTGATATCTTCTCTGACCTGCTGCGGTTTAAGGCTTGTTCCCACTATCCCTTTTTCTAGGCGCATTAAATGAGCATCCAAGGTTTCATCATTACCAAAAGTAACTTGAATGGTGTAGGTTGCACCTTCTGGTAATTTGTCCAGCAAAGCATAGCGGTGCTTGGGGTTAGCTTGAGGTTTTTCACGAGAAAGAAGCCCAATTTCAGGCGCTTCTTTTAATCCATCAACATACAAAATGCGTTGATGAATACCATTAAAGATAAAACCTTGTTCATCACTTTGAGGCTCATGAAACAATACATTCTGGCTTAAGCTGTATCCGGCAGGTTTGTTGTTTGTGGGATAAGGAAAACGGGTCAGGATTTCCTCTGGATTAGAGTTAAACCAGCGTACCCACCATTGATAATAATCTTTTCCGGTCAATCTTTTCAGTTGAAGCCCAGGTGATTTTAATTTGCTTTCAATCTGTGCGATGACTTCCTGATGCTCAATCAGTGCTTTGTCGCGTGTTGTTTGGGTTTGTTGGTATAAACGGTAAAACAAAACTCGTACTCGTCTTCGTCTGCCACGGTAAGGCGCATCGGTTTTGGGATCAACAAACAAACCATTTGGTCTAGTCATTTTGGAAAACAGATCATCAAGGCGTGACAAATAGTCACGGGTAAACGGTGTGGTGACAATTTCTGGTGCAATGCTTTGTTGAATATGATGCAGTACCGGCTTTAAACAGTACTCGTCATTAACATACATTTGCATGATCCAGGGATCTTCTTTATGCAAAGGAACAACGGTGGCAAAGGTATCTTTGATTTTGTTAAAGACAGCGTGCAGATGCTCTTTGGATGCTGCCTCTGCCGGAATACTAGCCAATTCAAAACCAGAACCAATACTGATGCCATCATTGAGTAAAAAGAAATTGAGTTCATCATTAAAATCAACAACAGAAAGCATATCGGGAAATGAAGGGCTACTGTTCTCAAATCTTTTTTTGATATTTTGTTCTGTAAGTGCAGCCTGGTTGTTTTTGCCCACCAGCCAATCACTTATTTGATTCACTAGTTGTATCATAATGCTCCCCTTAATAACGTTCAGAAGCCAGCGCAAATTGGTTTTGCTTGTAAAGGAAAAATCCGGTGGTATAGCCTGGCTTTAACAGTTGCTCATCACCAATCAGTGCCACATGTGGAAACACGTAAATCGGAATTTGTGGGTTATCCAAAGGCTTGAAAAAGTTTTGAATTTCGTTGGATGCTTCTCTTGTATAACCTGCATAATTTACTGGTTTGGTCTGTCTTTTAGGCATAGACCAGCCAGGCATAGCATCACCTAAGCTTTGCTGATACAGCTGACTTACAGTGAGTCCACTTTCGGGAATCGTTGTAGAGCTAATCGAGTTTGATGCACAAGAACTTAATATCAAAGCACTACCTAAGGCTAAAATCGTGTGCAGTTTGTTGTAAATGACCATAATCCAATACCCTCCCGTTGGTTTCTTTATTAAGGTTGATGGTTTGTGTAATGTGAAGTGAAAGTTGGGTCGCTCTGTATCCGATGGAAGCCGGAACAAAAACCATATCAAAGCCGCCCTGAATGTGTTTTTCGAGCCAATCACCCGCTTTAACTGTTCCCTGAGACAAAGCCCCGCCTAAAGCATAGTTACCCATTGAACCCGTAGGTATTCCGGTCGCACCATTGGCATTGGCGGTATAAGTCATTTGCCATTGAGACAGTGCATTGCCAAAACCTTTAATACCATCTGAGGCCATCAATGCGGCTAATACCCTGGGGGCATTGGTGAAATATTGGCCTTTGATGCAGGGATTGCCAAATGCGGTGGTGAGGTAGCCCAAACTTTCGTTATTGACCATCTCGGTAGTGCCAGTCATTTGCTCTTTGCCCACAGTAACAAAATGCCCGTCATCAAATACAAACAAGGCAGAAGTCACATAGGCACGGACACAACTGATATTATCCAGAAAAGAACCTACACCTATGGCATAACCATTGACTTTCATACCTGCAATATTCGGTGGCAAAGGAATACCATTGGCTGCCATTAAATCGCCACGGTTAATGATGGCTGAAAAAGGAAAAAGAGGTTGCATTAACTTTCCCTCAACAGGTACTTCGCCAATTAATGCAGAGAGCAGAGTGGTTCGCCCCAGATCAGATCCTGCTGGAATGGTGTAATAGGGAATATTTTTTTTATCATTGTTATCGGTTTTGATTGTTTTGTTGCTTTGAGTGAGTTCGTGGTGTTTTTTCGTAATGCGCTTCCAATAAGCCAGTTCGTTAGGATTGCTTTCCTGTTTCATCAACAGTAGATCAATATCTTTAACGTCTTGTTCCTTCGGTGAGTTGTTTTCTCCATTAACTGTATAGGATGGCTGTTCTTGCTGGTTCTCTTGATTGTTTTTGAAATGAGCCAGCTCTTCCTTCAATGCTTCAATTTCCTTGATGACCTTAGAAGGATAAGTCGCTGGTACATCAGCATTTTGATGTTTGAATGCTTCAATATTTGCCAGCTTCTTTTCTGTTTCTTGTAGCCTTGCCGCGACATCTCTAATGTTGTCATTAAACTGACTGGCAATGGCTTCATTTAGGTTATTGGGATCTTTATGTTGTTGCTCTGAGGATGCCCTCTCATGACGGTTGCTGTTCATCATTACGAGTGCTACTACAGTAATCACCGCGCCGGTTAATACTTTAAGCCCAATATTCTTTTTCATCGCACATACTCCCGACCAGAGGCTAATGCCGTGCTAAAGGGTCTGTCCGATACCAGAAATACGGTGGTGGTATCTTCTTTCCCACGAGGTGCTAGCGTGTTGGTGGGATAAAAGGTTGCGGTTTGCCAATTACCCGACATTTGACGAGGGTCAATAATAATCTCCTTGTTAAGAAGATTTTTTAATTCCACTGCGGTGATATAAAAAGAGCCACCATGCCATGAAATGAGTGGCCTTGCTTCAATACTTGCTCCATAAAAAAGGCCAATCTGTTTTCTGGTTTGCATGGGAACACGACCTACACCCTCAGGGATAACCAACAATCTAAGTGGCGCATATAATGATTGAATGGCAAAACGAGTAAGGGTTACAGCATTCAAATCCAGAGGGTTATTTGATGCTTGCGTGGCATTGGTACTGTCTTCTTTAGATTCCAATAGAATATCGATTGGCTTAACATCATGTGCTTTATCATTAACGTTTAAGTTTAAAATAATGACCTCACCTTGAGGCATTAATTGCACCAAAAGCCGTTTGTTTTGAAAAACCTCTTTGCCTTTCAAGTACAAAGTATCTTGAACTTTCAAAACCGCAATTTTGTCGGCAGCTTCATTATCTATAATGCTTACCGCTTGTGGAAAATGTACTAGCCGTTCTTTGTTTAAAGGCAGCTCAAGCGGAATAGGTATTTTATCCCACAAGACGTGTTCTGCATTAAGTGCCAATGCGTGCTGACTAGCTGTCAAGGCAAGCAAGGCTAGTAACCACTTACCTGTTTTCATGTTGTGTACCCCCTAAATCAGTTGCTAGTAAATCTTTAACTAGAGCTTCTGGCTGGGTATAACCGTCCAAAGCCAATTGAAAAGGGTTTTGAAGACGCGACAGACTGACCTTGACTACACGTACATGGTAATCAACCACTTTGTCAGCAATGACCATTGGGCTATCGTCTTTAAGTCTTTGAGTAATGCGTAAAACCAGATGAACTTCCCATGTGTTATTACCTAAATGCTTCACATCATCGTCTTCCATAAAGCGATACAAACTGGCTACTTGTATCCGATCAAAAAGCTGAGCATCTTTATAGGTGTTTAATGTTTTATTCATTAATACCTGATGACGTGGTGTGAAATAGTAATGAAATCCTGAAAGATTATTGGCAAACTCTGTTTTCCCGCCGTTTGACCAGGTGTTTATAGTAGGCAAAAGGGTTGCAACAAAACCTTGTACGTACTCTTTGGAAATTTGGTTTTCCTTGATTAAACCGCCATTGACACTCATTGTAGGAGTTAACCAAAACTCAAAACGTTTTGGCATGTTGGTAAGTGTTGTAACCAGTCCTGCCACAATCAGAATGAGGACTGCAACAAAGGCAAGCAACAAGCGATTGATATGATTTAAACTGTCTACTTTTTTCCAATAATGAAACATGGATTACCTCACAAGTTTAGATTTTTGCCAGACACCAATATGATGAAGATAGGGCGAGCTTTTTAATCCCCAATGTGCTAACAGCAGTAAGGTCTTTTTCATCAAATAACCATGAGGCTTTCCTGCTTTAATAGCGGCTGCACGTTTGGGACAAAAGGTAATGGATGCAATAAAACCCAGGATGAAACCAACGCAGCCACAGGCCAGTGGATAGCCAATCAAAAGACCAGCCAAAGAGAACAAAATACTAATAACGGGTGTTGTCACCAGTACTATCCAGAATAGCTCTCTTAGGCTTAACCCTTTATAAGCCTCATAATCATGAGACAGATGGCGTGAAGATGGTGGGTTCATAACGCTTCCTAAATCTTGAATTTGGTGATCATGCTGTAACCGACATAGCCAGCTACAATACTGATGGCAAGATAGGTAATTCCCATCACGGCAAAAGTACCAAACGCGACCATTGAGCCATCATTCTTCTTGGATTCTTCGATCCCATGCTGGATGGTGGTAATGAATTTGATAAAACTCATCACAGCAGCAATAAAGAGAAGAAGTCCTAAACCTTGTTTGACGTAATTACCTGTTACACTCATCATGCTTTTACTGCCATCACTAATGTCATCCGCATTGAAGATTCTAGGAAACCAGCTGTCTGCAAAAAGCGCTGGCGCATAGTTTAAAGTCATGACTCCTAAACCTATTAGTTGTCCCCATTGTTTGATAGTTACAATCGACTTTTTCATAATTAACTCCCCTTAACGATTAAAATAAGAATGAACAAACAAAACCCCAATACGATACGGATTAAGCGTGATCCCAACAGAATGAGAAATCCTTCCTGATCTTTCTCCGTATTGCCCATGAACTGATTGATGCACCAGATAATCCCGATAATGACCAACATAATGGCGATAAAGCGGATGCATCCTGAATAAGCACTTGCAGCAGTGTTGCCTGCTGCTTGTTTGAAACTTGCTGCAAACGTTTTGGCAATATCCACTTTGCTCATGATTACTTTCCGATAAAATCAAGCGCTAAAGGCTTAATGGTTTTAGGCTCAATCGCTGGTTTATTGATGTAATCAATCAGTGCATTGCGAATAGTCAGCAGATCGGTACGAAGTCCGGCATATGTTTTACCGTCAGAGCTTTCAAAATTCTCAATATGTAATTGAATACGAGTATTCGGTTCGATTTCTGTTTGTGCTTCATCAAGCAACGGCATAATGGCGTTAATCTGATTAATCACTCTGACTAAGGTTTGGTTCAGTGCATCTTCTTGTGCATAGCTGGCTAAAGGCAGGATTAAGATCAGTACTAATAACAATCGTTTCATTTTTTTCTCCTTACAAATATTTCTTAAAGCGGCTTGCGGTGACAGACACCATGATGCTTAACAACAAACTCACTGGCACAAAAACAAAAGCGGGGGTTATGCTTACCGGCAGGGCAAGCCATAAGTTCAATAACAGTAAAAGACCACGTTTGAAGTAACGATTGAGCTGATGGAATACATAGGATGATTCGCGTCCCAGGGATGCTGTGCGTATGGCGCGTTGATTGAGTCCATCAACAAGTCCTACGGTAGTTGCTAGCAGAAATAAAGGGATGGCCGAGATAAGAATAACGAGTTTGATGAACATCACTTGAGTTGTTAACTCCATCAGTAACCAGACTCGTTTCGCTATGTAAATAGAATGTTCCGCTACATCATTTAATTCATTGATGCTATCAGGAAGCACCTCATTCAGATGACTTTTAATGACTGTGCTGGTTTGAACTACTTTATCGGTCAGTTCTTGTGTGGACATGTTGCCAAACCACGATTTCACTGTGTTGGCGACTTTCATGCTACTAAATCCTGTAATGGCTTGTGTTTGTTTTTGTGATAGCGTCATGACGGCATGTAATGCTTTATCAAATCCTGAGAAGCACCAAAGACTGGATACCCAACCCATAAGGATTAACCAAGCGAGCAGGACAAGTACCATGAGACTCATGATTGTTCTTTTTGATGGTTTAAGCGTTGGCGTCTTTATTGCCATAAATCACCTTCATAAAAAGCAAGTGGGTAATGGCTTTCTTGAAAAAGGCTCATCAAGTCATCGACATTGGCGGGTAATAAAGGTGCTTTGGTAAGCTGTTGCAGTGATTGGAATTGTTCGGTGTTGCTGATGTTGGCAACAAAACCTAAGGCTTGAGCTTCCTCCAATTTTTTTGCATATTTTTGTAACCATTGGCGTGAGGTAGCATCATCTCCAATAATAAATACAGGGTATGAGAAGTTGATCAGAGTTATTTTTCGTTTCTCAACTTTTCCGGCAGTAGCAAAGCTTGATACAGGGAGTCTTGCATCCAGTTTTTCTTGCAGTTTTAATGATTCTTCAGTTAATTGGGCTTGTGCCTCTTTGATGTATTGTTCCGTATTAATAACTTGCCAAGCATAACAAGAGGTAATCATTAACAGTCCCAGAAATAGTGCAATTTTGCGCATATTAAAATCTTCCTAAATCAACGATGCTGGAATGACCATTTTTGGATAGCAGCAACAGGGGCAGCGATTTTTTATTTCCCTTAAGTGACTGGTAACTTAGATCGCCGTGATTGATGCTAATACGGCTGTTATTTACAAGATGTTGTGGAATTTGATGTTGATTAGCCCATATTTGGATTGTTGCATCGTCCATACCCAATAACATCAAATGCAATCGAGTGTTTGGTGTCTGTTCTATGGCTTCAAAGAGCATCATCAAAATGGTTTTTACTTCATCTTTTTCGTTGATGAAAAAGTACAATGTATCGCCATGGCTTAACGGCACTGGTTTATGGGCATAGGGTGAATAGGGTGAAGGATCAAACTCACCGACCACGGGTATATTGGCAAATAATGAGTTGTAGGCTTTATAAAAAGCATTATTCCAGGCAATATTTTTCGATACTTTTTGTGCTTCTTGCTTTGCAGCCAGTTCTGCATAGTGACTACGTTCTATTTCATTACGGGCATTAAGACCTAGAATATCAACTGGCGTTTGCCTTAACCCCTCATAATAGAATTTACTTTTGTTTTGCATGAGCAAGACATAGCGCTTTTCTTCTTCCGGCGTTAACTCCCAGACTTTTGCCTCATGGCGTTGCGCTTCGGTTAGCGTGACTTTATTAATGTCTTGTTCCGAAGTCAGCTCGTCTTCATTAACCGTTAACCCTGTTTTTGCAAGCGTTTGATCTTGAATGGCAAGATTATTCAGAGGCTGTTGGTTTAGTCCAGGAATGTTTAGTTCAGCATGGGCTAATAAGGGAAGCAGCAAGACAGAATATTTAAGCATTAGATTCCCCCTGCATTACATCCAGTGTCACAACAACATGTTCTTTATTGCTGTTTTCCAATTCCATGCGTTGCAAACCAAAATCAATGTTTATTACTGTCCAGTCAGCCAGGTTGTCGCTTTTTTCTAAAGGAGTGGTTTTAAAGTTGTAGGCTACGGTGGCCACACTTACTTGTTGGATGCTATCGATACTGATGACCTTAAACGGCAAGGAAGCCGCAGGTAGGTATTTGATGGGATGCTGCTTTTTATCCAAAGTCGTAACCATGTCATGCAACGAATCCAGCTTTTGCGCTAACTCGGTACGATGTTCGTTAATCAAGCGATTGAGGGTAGTTTCGTCATTACTTTTGAGTTGTTCAATCAAGGAGGCCAGTTTATTGAAATCCTGATTAATAACGGTTAAATCTACTATCTCAGGTGGTTTTTTTACTTCCTGATGTACTATTCCGAGCTGTGCCTGAATCGTATCAAGACGGTTGGTAATGGCTTCCGAGTTTTGAGTTTTAAGCGGTGAATGATATTTAATACAAACAATGCCGCACGTTACAACCAACCCTAAACCAGCAGCTAATAGGTATTTATGATGAATCATGATTTACTCCCTGTTTTTATGCCATGTTTTAATTTGAAGTTCACTTGCCGTAATAGAGGATCTTCAATCAGGGCGAAGGATTGTTGACCAACAAGTACTTCGAGTCCGTCTTTAACAGTGAGAGGCCCAAGCGTTCTGTCAATTTGGGGTAAGGCTTGGCACATGATTGCTTGCAGGCTTTCAGGTTGTTTTTCTTTGGATGCCAAAGAAAAACCCGAAAATTTCAACCACCATTCAATCGCTTGACCTATTGTTTTCACTTCTTGAGGGAAATGGACTTGTTGAACCGCCAATAAAGGATTTATTTGTGCTGCCAATGGTTTATTGGCAACAGTGGCGTATCGATTGATTTGTGTCACATTTGCAGCAATAGAGGAGCAAGCAACCACGCTAAGTACACTAATCATAGACAAGCGAATCGTTGATCTCATTGTTGCTCCTTGCCATCGACTTGCTCAGGATTGGCTTGTTTTCTTAAGAAAATTTCTTTTCTATCTACATCAATATGAGGTGGTGCTTTAATACCTAAAGCAACCACCCCTCTTCGTTGATAAATGACGTGAATTTCGATCAGCCCTTTATCAATTAATATTTGCTCACCTTTTTTTCTTGTCAGTACCAACATTATTTTTCTCCGGTTATTTCATGTTTAAGATTGCTTTTATTTTTTTCAGGTGTCTGTTGGCAACAACAGGGTCACAAGGTTTATAAGGTTCTCTGTGAAAACACTCTTTTTTTCTGGCTGATAGTTGCTTGCAACACTCAATAAATTGCGCCAATGCGGGTGGCATTTCACGATTTCTTAGGCACTCGTCAATGGCTTGATCAATCAGTTTTTCATCAAACCCTTCCAGAGCTTTCGACCACTCTCTACGCGCAAACTCTGAGTAATATTCATTTTTGAATTGGCTACGCCATATGTACCCATAAAAGGTTGAAAATTTTAGAAACAGTTTGTTAACTTGCTCAGTGCATTTTCCAGAGCTTTTGGAACTCGGTGTCACTGATGCTTTCGCCTGATTGTGTAGCCCCGATGCTGTGTGTAGATGATTGGTGTGGACGATTTGTTTCATGGATTGCATATTCATACTCCTTTGCTTCAATAATCGTTGGTGTTGTTTCCCAGCATCGTTGTGCTAACCAGTTCGCTGGATATTTCCAAGCAGGCATCCAAACACCCTCGGAACGCTTTTGTTGGTCAAGTTGGATGTGTTCTGTCAGGCGAGCTATGATTCCCTGCATCAAGGTTTGAGAAGGGTTTAGCTTTTTAAACACCTCAAAAGCGTTTTCTTTTTCTTTTTTCAGTGGGTACAGATCCCAGAATTCTTCAAAGGCTTGAGATAAAGAAATAAAATAATAATTATTACTATCTTGAGGAGTGGCGGGATCATGCTTTTGAGCTGTGTCTGCTTCTAGCGTATTTGTATTAGACTCTGTTGAATCCACTAGATTTTTTTCTGGTGTTTGACTCGCGCGATGCTCAAGCGTTTTTATGGTGGGTTTGTTTTGAACCGATTCATGCCTATCCAGTAATAAACAACGCAAAACAAGTTTTCTTTCCCATGACTGGATTGTAATTAATCCGGCTTTTTCAAGCCCTTTTAAAGCACGGCGTAATTGATCTTTACTTGGACTACCACTTTTAATACCAGAATGAGGTTCTACGTAAAGCGCTTCACTCAATGACTGATAACTAATACCACGACGAATACCGACTAACCCTGTTTTGTAATCAACGTAGGGTTTAATGCCTTGAAGATAAGTTAATTGTTGTAGATAAGGTAAACCACTGAGTGCAGAACGCTCCTGATGGGTGATAATAAAAAATTCCATAGCATGACCTATTATCAATGAATAAAAAAGAAAAAATAAAACAGGATGTGATTTTTAAATAAATTTATGATTAAATATGATAAGTATCACTAATCTATAAAACACAAAACGTTTTAATTGATTTATAATACAAAACGAAATGTGTTTTTGTCAATGGGTATGTCTCATTTTTTTGAAGGATCACAATGGATATTAGAGAACAAATAGGTAATCGTATTACCAAAGCCCGTAAAGAACTGGGTATTACGATTAAAGAGTTAGCAGCAAGAACGGTGGAACTTTCTCCTGCAAGAATTAGTAATTGGGAGCAAGGAACACGAAGCCCTGGGCCATTGGAGGCTAAATTGCTTGCTGATCAGTTAAATGTGTCTGCTTCTTACTTGTTATGCTTAACGGATAATCCGCAAGGAGATTTGATTCAGAATCCTGAAAATAAGTTTAGACATATCCCTATATTGAGTATGAAAGAAGCACCGCATGCTAGAGAAATTTTAGGGCAGCAAGAACCTTTTATTTTTGAAAAAACAATTGTCATTGATAGTTTTAATTTATCCATCAAAAGCGCTTCGCTATTTGCAGTTGTTGTTGAAGATACCAGCATGCAACCTGAACTTAACCCTAGTGATATAGTGATTATTGATGGTCAATTACAACCTAATCCGAGTCAATATGTCTTGGTTCATCTTACAGAAAAAAAACAAACTGTACTGCGTCGATATGGTGAAGCAGATGGCTGTTTATTTCAGTTGTTCCCGAATGGTGAGTTATGGGCTACGATAAGTATCAAGAATTGTGATGAGGCTCAAATCATTGGAGTTGTTGTAGAGATTAGGCATTATAGGCAATAAATTTAATTTAAAACCCCTGTATCTTACTATGAGTGTGTTCTTTGATCTTCACAAGAGGGGCGAGCATTGTGTCTGATTTTCTGATAATGAATTTCTATAAAAAATTACTCTGTACATGACAAAAAAACCTGTCATGCCCGCGCAGGCGGGCAACCATCCATCAAAATAACCCGATACCCAAATCAAGCCACTGGGGATTGTTTTGCTCGATAAGATTTATTTTCCATTGTCGGTTCCATTTTTTGATGCGTTTTTCTCTGGTTATTGCTTCGTAGACATCAGAATGAATTTCATAATAAACCAAGTGATGAACATTGTATTTTTTGGTGAATCCCTCAGCCAAGCCTTCCTTGTGTTGCCAAATTCGTTGGACAAGGTTACTTGTTATACCGGTATATAGGGTTCCATATTTTTTATTGGCTAATATGTAAACATAATATTGCTTTTCTTCCATTTTTCATCCAAGTTGGTTGCTAAAAACCTACTTCCTGCCGGGTCACTGTTATTTTTCCATAAGATGCTCCGCTGCTATCAGCAAAAATATTATAAACGATCAGGAATAAGCGGGCGAGGGCATGGCGTTCAGAATTTTCAAAGCGTGTTGAAAGTGATTGGTTTTGTATGCCAACCGAACAATAGAATCGCACAAAAAATCCAGGCCATAACGAAACAGACTAACGGTAGGCCTGCCATGTTTTTTGATTTTTATTGGCTTTTGCTCATTCTGCCATTCGCCAGTACGATGAGCCCATGTAAATGCGATGGCCAACAGTGCAATCATTTTTTTTATTCGAGTTTTATCTGTGATATGCGTGTCCTCAAAGTTAAATCCACGCCCCTTAAAACAGCCGAACAGGCATTCAATTTCCCAGCGAAGCCCGTATGTTGCAATAGCTGTTTCAGGTAATTCAGTTGTTGCAACAATCAGCAGTTCACCATCAACCAATCTTAAACCAGCCAGCTAAACAAGATGTTCCCACACAAACCTTCTGCCTTTCAGACAGCGTCGTTCATTCGGTTTTAACTCATAAAATAGTGCATCAATATCAACCTTGAGTCCCTTGGCATTGGAAGTCATTGTGTTATTTTTAATTCGAATATGAAATGGAATGTTTTCCTTCAATAGCCATCCAAACCAGTCTTTTCCGACAAATTCTCGATCAGCCAATATCCCTTTAATACAACTTTTTCCAAAATGGTCAATGAACATCTGGATCAACGCCATTCTTTCCTTAGTATCGGAGTTACCTCGCTTATCCAGCAACATCCAGTAAATTGAAATGGCCGTTCCTTTGAAAACAATGCCGAGCATTAAAATATTGATGTCTGATTTCCCCCAACGCCAATTGGTTCGATCCATACTTAAATACCATTGCCCACCACTCACAAAAAACAATTTAAAAATAAATCCGGCTATTTGTTGGTAATCCAGAGGAAATTTGGAAAAAAATCGTTGAATTCTACGGTACCTTGAAGACTGAAGCGCATCACCAAATACAACACAAGCCAATTTGTTTAAATTAACTGCGCGCGTAGCAAGCAATGCAAGCAAAATATTTACAAAACATGTCATTCTCGCCTTGTTCCAGCCAAAATACACGTTTAAACTATCCTTCAACTCGCTGATACACTCCATATAACCTCCTTTGGGCGATCGAGATTATATGATGCGAGTTATCTTAATTTACTTCAGTGCCAAACTAGAAATGGTTGCCCGCCTGCGCGGGCATGACAGGTTTTTTTGTCATGTACAGAGAAAAAATTAAAAAATATATTGAAAATTAATCCCATATTGTGTATAATTGCACAGCACAGGCTTTTGTTGTAGCTTAAATTTTAGGAAAAATAATAATTATAAGGATGTTATGCTAAGTAGCTTGCTTTTATTTAAATGTTCTATAATCTCCCAGCCAGCCAGCCAGCCAGCCAGCCAGCCAGCCAGCCAGCCATCGAAAGAGCAAACGACACA
>NZ_JASGFU010000035.1:0-28530 GCF_047605385.1 Legionella sp.
GGGTTTGGAATGTTAATGGAATGGGAACCTCAATAATTATTAACACCGGTAGTTTGCTTGGAGGTAATGGAGGAGCAGGGGGGGGATGGTTTTGCTCTAATTGGCGGAGGTGGTGGCGGTGGGGCTGGTGGTTACGGGGCTATAGTTACAGGTGGTGGTATGAATATTAACAATGGTCAAATTATTGGTGGTCTGGGTGGTAACGGTGGTAATGGTGCTATTCCAGGTGCTTCTGGTGGCGATGGTGGTATTGGTGTGCAGTTCGATATACCTGGTGCCTTTCTTATTAATACCGGCATTATTAGTGGGGGTAACGGTGGGGTTGGTGATTCCTCTGGTATCGGAGGTGTTGGTATTATCGGGGGTGGTCTTACTCTTACTAATTCGGGCACAATCAGTGGCGGTCTTGGTGCTGCAGGTGCAGGGGCTCGTACCAATGCGATTACTTTTTCGGGTGGTGGTCCTAATGCCTTGGAATTGCAAGCAGGTTCTTTGATCACCGGGAATGTTGTAGCGTTTAGTAGTGCTGCTGATACATTACGTTTAGGAGGAACAGCGAATGCTACGTTTGATATGTCAGCGATCGGCCCCAGTGCGCAATATCGAAACTTTGGTAATTACGTAAAAACAGGCAGCAGTACCTGGACACTGATTGATTCAAGCAGTATCACAACCAATTGGCAAGTAAATGCAGGGACATTGCAAATCGGCAATGGAGGTACAAGCGGTAGTATTCAAGGCAATATTATAAATAATGCAGTTGTGGCATTTGATCGTTCTGATACGGTGACTTACGGTGGTGTGATAAGTGGTAGTGGTGGCTTAATTCAATTGGGTACAGGGACATTAGTCTTAACCAATGCCAATACGTACACGGGTGAAACAACAATAGCCAATAGCACTTTGGCATTGGTAGGCTCGGGTTCTCTCTCATTCACTGTTAACGTAAATTTAACTGTTCCTGGCGCTACATTTGATATATCAGGCTCTTCCTCACCGCAAACTATTCAGGATTTATCAGGTGTTGCAGGGTCATTTGTTAATTTGGGTAGCCAGACTTTGATTGAAGGAACTGCTAATTCGACGCTATTTGCTGGTGAAATTATTGGTAGTGGAGGGAGCTTTGTCAAGCAAGGAACAGGGACCTTAACGCTAACTGGTGATAATACTTATACAGGGTTAACAACTATTACTGCAGGTACGTTACAACTAGGCAATGGAGGGACAAGTGGCAGTGTGCAAACTGACATAGTGAACAATGCAACCTTGGTGTTTGATCGTTCAGACTCATTAGCCTATGGAGGCGTTATTAGTGGCACGGGGAATTTAATTCAGGCGGGTGCTGGTACCTTAATGTTGAATGGTAACAGTTCAGGTTTTATGGGGACAACCAATGTAACAAACGGCATTTTGGCGATTAACAATGCGCTAGGGGGTGATTTAATCGTGGATCCTTCCGGAACTCTAACAGGTACTGGTGTATCTGGTAGTATTGGAAGTACAGCAACGATAAATGGCCACATTCAACCTGGAGGTTTTTCTTCGATAGGTACATTGACGTTTAATGGGAATTATAATCAGTCAGCCAGTTCCGTTTATGATGTTAACATATTAGGTAATGCACACGATTTTATTAATGTGTTAGGTAGTGCAACGCTAAGCAATAGTGCTTATGTGAATGTAATTAATGACGATGGCATGTATGCAGTAAATACCTCCTTGCCTATTCTCCATGCTGCGAATGGAGTTATAGGTGAATACAACCCGACAGTATTGCAAGTTGCAGGACGTCCTTTTTTAAATTTATCATTGTCTTATGGACCCAATGATGTATACCTCAACATCATGCGTAATGCGATAGCCTTCGCAACATTTGCAATAACACCTAATCAGGTTTCTGTAGCGAACGCGTTAGATAGCATAGGGGTGTTAAATCCCAACAATCCTTTGTACATAGCGATGACCAATTTGTCTGATGCACAGACAGCACAGTTGGCCTTTAATAGTTTATCAGGTCAAATTCATGCAGCAGCCATGAGTGCTTATGTTGAAGAAAGTCGCTATGTCCGCGATGCGGTGCTCAATCGTCTGGATAGGGTGTGTAGTGAGGGAGAATTATTAGTTTCTTCATCAAAGAAGCATTGCAGGGAATCTGGATTATGGTTGGAGGGTTATGGCGCTTGGGGCAAGCTTTCTACTCCAACAGCGAACACCGCGTCACTAGAGCGAAGCAATGGGGGAGTATTCATTGGTGCGGATACAACCATAATGAATCAATGGCAGACGGGTATTGTGAGTGGTTTTGGTGAAACGGACTTGAGGATGCCGGCTTTAAGTTCGCAAGGTGATAGCAATAATGCGTATTTAGGAATTTACACAGGCACTCGTTGGTCAAGACTGGCTTTTCATGTGGGTGGAAGTTATGAATGGCATCGCCTACATATCAAGCGCATAGTAGCATTTCCTGGTGTTTTTGATTCACTTCATTCGCGCAATCAGTTACCCACTCGACAAGTATTTGGTGAATTAGGCTATGATTTTTATGCAAATAGGTATCATCGTGTGGAGCCGATAGCGCAATTAGCTTATATAGATGTTCGTAGCAATTCATTTCATGAGTATGGAGGAATTAGCGCATTGAATGGCTTTAGTGTGTCAGACAAAATGGTTTATAGTACGTTCGGTGTACGGTTTAATGGTTTACTTTGGCAAACGAATCAATTCGTATGGCAAACACGTGGTTTAATAGGATGGCAACATGCCTATGATGCGATTAACCCAACGTCGTTATTTGCATTTAGTGGCAGCAATCCATTCGCTATTACTGGCGTGCCGATTGCTCGTGATGCAGCTTTGATTGATACAGGCATTGATATGAGTACACACAATGATCGTTTACACTTTATTGTCGGCTATTTAGCTCAGATAGGTGGTAAAACTCAGGATAATGGTGTTCAAGGTACAGTGAACTGGCGGTTTTCTTAAGGCTTTGAATCACACAGGTTAAGTGATAGCTTCATGAGGTAATGTATTTAAACCAAATTAGCATCACTTTATCATGAACTTCTATAAACCTAATCTATCTGGCATTTGAAACTGCCATAAGGAATGGCTTTTAACTCAAGATAGACAACCCTTAAATCAAATAAACTTGGACCGAAAACGTCTCATGCTCATATTAGCCGCGGGGGGAATAGCAATATAAGGTTGCTAACTTCGACGTGATACTACTCGCACATTGATTTAAATAAACAGAAAATGTATTATATGTTTAATATAAGTACATATGTGGATTTTTATGCCTAAGCTAAGTCTTTCTCAATTAACATTATTACCAGATGAAATTTTATTAAAAATAATAGAAAAATTTTCAAGAAGAGAATTATCAAATCTAGGTACAGTAGATAAACAATTACTTGAATTGTCTCGAGATAAAACGTTTTGGCAAGCTAAATTGCAACAACATTTTCCATTTGTGAATGTTAATGAAGATGAACCCAATTATTATGACATTTTTTGGCAAAGTTATCATTCCTCCTACAGTAAGTTAAACAAAGTACAGAGAGAAAATTTTTCAAAGATTAAAGAAGGTGATCATTTATTTTTGGAATCGATTTCCGACATTGATTTAAAAATTAAAGATAAAGAAAACTACAGTATATTAGACTGGTTAGCATATAGAAAAGAGCAAAAAACTTTGGATGATCTTTATTCTCGGTTTTTAAATCCGTCATCTACATTGGATTCTCAACTGGTATGGGCTGTACAATGTTATCAGAGTATAGAGACTATTGAGAATATTTTAGGAAGATTTCCCATAGTTGAACAAAACGAATCCTTCAAGAAAATGCTTATGAACATTATCTCTGGTACTATAATTCCATCACTTAATTTTGAACAACTTTTGGAATTTCTAAAATATTATAAGCGCCACTTTATAGGTTTTTATCCCGAACTACTTAAAAATTGTGTATGCAAGGCAATTCAGTTAAATAACTTAAACGTTATTACTTCTATCGCCACTTTAGAAACATTTAATGAAGATGAACGAGATACATTTTTTATCTATGCTTGTCAAACAGGCCAGTTAGATATTATCAACTATTTTCTCAATGAGGGAAAAAAGCAGTTTTCGCCAAGCGAAAACGCTTGGACTAGCGGATATGGTCTTGCCCGAGGAAACGCTCATTGGCATGTGCTTCATTATTTTCATTTCTCATCCTTAGAACACCACGAGTATTTTGCACAAAACATAGCATCATTATTTCCCGACATAGCGCATGCAACATCATTAGATAAGCTTAAGGAATACATAGAATTTTTTAAAATGGATAGGACGGCTATTAATAGGATTGCAGGTGACATAGCTGCGAGCGGGCAATTAGAAACAATTCGTTATTTATGTGCTGAAAAACTTATTGATGTTGAGGGAGTAAATCGTGCTTTGGAAAAGGCAACGGAAAAAGGGCATTTGGCAATTATCGAATACTTATGTAATGAATCCGAAATTAAGCCTGATGATGAAGGAGTTAACAGTGCAATAAAAAAAATTCATGAGACCACCAAGGAACGTTTTACAGGCTTATTCTCCTTTTTTTATAACCGTTACCAAGCTCAACAATATCAAGAATCATACGACCATATTTTTTATGAAATTGCTAAGCGTTCTTGTATCTTTAGAGGAACATTGAGTCAAAGCAAAGAACTTGAATTTTTAGTCAAAAATGATACAAGGAATGTATTTAGTCAGCGAGCAATTATTGAATCTTTAAAGCACTGCTTTCAATGGATCATTAAAAACCCAGAGGACCATCAAAACCTATGGAATATAGTTAAAAGTCTCACAATTAAACTAAATGAGAGGCCTTCTGAAGAAGTTATTTTATCTGTTATTAATAAGTCTAAAGAACGGAAAAATTGTGATCTTTTCAAAAAGGGTTATCTTTTATATGCAAATTATTACCCCGAAAAAATTAAATTAGAAAGAAGTAAATCGGGACCATCTATAACTTCTGAAATGCATACATGGCTTAAAAATCTTCAGAACACTCCGCACAGTTATTCGGTAATTGTGAATCAGAGAAAATTAGAAACCAAATTAGATAAAGCCTTAGCTCTCCTAAATGATTATACAAAAAATGATTCAATGCTAATGCGCTTTTTTCATGGACACTTCAACCGCCACCACACTCGAGAAGTTTCTTTGTTAGTTAAAAAATTTATGCAAAATCAAAATAAAGCTTCCCTTGAAGCACTAATAAATGATTTGGATAAGATAAAATTGTGCAATCCTGAGGGTTCTCTGGCAAGGCGAATTCAGTACATTAAAGATCGTCTCGCTACGGATTATACATCGACAACGGATAGTTTTACGCAGAACTCCGTAGGTGCGGATACAGTTCGCTTGGTATCATAGTTTTTGAAAAATCAGTAATGGTATTGACATTTTTGGTGGATTGTCTAATAACTACAAATTAGATAAATTGCTTACCTATAGAGTTTTCTGTCATCTTCTGAGATTTAATCCCGGATACATAGAATACTGATATTATTTATGATTTATTTGAGTGCAGGAGATAATATGGAGTTTTCAAGCCGTTATGTAGCACATGTTACCGACGCTCAAGGGTATATAAATTATTCAGCACAAGAAAATAAAGTTTGGAATATTTTATTTGAACGACAAATGAAATTGATACCCAATCGGGCATGTGATGAGTTTATTTCAGGATTGAAGGCTTTAGAAATTACCTCACAGAGTATTCCTCAACTTCCTGATCTGAATAAGCGTTTAAGCGCAATAACAGGCTGGCAAGTTACTCCTGTTGCCGCGCTAATTTCAGCACGTGATTTTTTTGAATTATTAGCGAAAAAACATTTTCCAGTAGCTACATTTATTCGTGTTGAAGAGGAATTGGATTATGTGAAAGAGCCGGATATTTTTCATGAGATTTTTGGGCATTGTCCCATGCTTACAGATCCGGTTTATGCTGAATTTGTGCATGATTATGCGTGTAAGGTCTTGGATTTTCCTGAATATGACTGGCCTTTATTACAGCGAATGTTTTGGTATACCGTTGAATTTGGTTTGATCCAAACGACAAAAGGATTGCGTGCTTACGGTGGTGGCATTCTCTCTTCGATTAGTGAGACTGTATACAGTGTTGAGAGCGATGTTCCTTTGCGTGTATTTTTTGATCCAATCGTTGCATTTCGCATGCCTTATCGCATTGATATGTTACAACCAGTTTATTTTGTGATTGATAATTATCAAGTTTTATATGATTTTGTATTATCTGATATCAGTACTTTATTAGTGCGCACGCGTGAATTAGGCGAATTTCCGCCGCTTTTTTCAGTTGAGCCGGGGAATCCGAATGTTCATATCCTCGCTTGTTAGTATTTAAGAATTTGCATAAGTTTGACCAAAATTATGCGGAATAGATCATATTTTACTCGCTAAAATTCGCCTCTATTGTAATGCATGTCTAGTCTTGCTAACATCGACTTTCATGCGTTGGTCATTGGCGTGTAGGCCAAGGAGCATTTTGTTGATTAAAGTACTAATTGTTGATGACCATGCATTGGTTAGAATGGGGATTCGACGATTACTCGAAGATTTGTCGGATATTGATGTTGTTGCTGACGCTGAAAGTGGTGAGCAAGCTTTATCTTTGGTAAAATTGCATGTTCCAGATGTAGTGCTTCTCGATATGAAAATGCCTGGCATTGATGGCTGGGAAGTGACTCGGCGTTTAAAAAAATCTAATTCCCATGTGAAAGTTATTGCTGTAACGGCAATGAGTTCTGATGTATTACCTACACGGGTATTGCAACTTGGGGCTATGGGTTACTTGACTAAAGAGTCAGGTGCTGAAGAAATGGCTGCTGCCATACGTAAAGTAGCGAAAGGGGAGCGTTATCTCAGTGCAGAAATTGCGCAAAAAGTAGCAATTAATAGTCTGCAAGAAGCTCAAAGTTCACCTTTTAATATGCTTTCAGAGCGTGAAATGCAAGTCATGCTGATGATTACCAGCGGCATGAATGTCCAAGACATCAGTGACCGCTTATTCCTCAGTTCCAAAACGATTAATGGTTATCGTTATCGTACTTTTGAAAAATTGGGCATTAAAAACGATGTGGAGCTAACTTATTTGGCGTTAAAGCATGGAATTATAGAAAATCCCATCGATTTAGCTTCGGATGATTGACTATAATTTATTAAATGAGTACTCAAAATTTTTCTCCAGAATTGGTGCAGTTTCTTACGAAATTGCCTAATGAGTCTGGCATTTATCGTATGCTGGACGCGGAAGGTATTGTGCTTTATGTCGGTAAGGCATCCAATCTTAAAAAAAGGGTATCCAGTTATTTTAATAAACAAAATGCTGGGGCAAAAACACGCTCTTTAGTGAGTCAAATTACGACAATTGAAATTTCGGTAACGCGCAGTGAAACGGAAGCATTACTTTTAGAAAGTAATTTAATCAAAACCTTACGTCCTAAATACAATGTACTTTTACGTGATGATAAGACTTATCCTTATATCCATCTTTCTAAGCATTCCCACTTTCCACGTATTGAGAGTTTTCGCTCGAAAAAGAAACCTTTATCAGGCAATTTTTTTGGCCCTTATCCCAGTGTTACAGCGGTTAAAGATACCATCGTGATTATTCAAAAAGTATTTAAACTACGTAATTGTCGTGACAGTTATTTCAATACGCGTTCTCGCCCATGTTTGCAATACCAGATAAACCGTTGTACTGCACCTTGTGTAGGTTATATTTCAACTGAAGAGTATCAACGCTCAGTGCGAGATGCGATCCGCTTTTTACAAGGCAAAAGTCAGCAACTCCTTGATGAGTTAGCCACACGTATGGATAAAGCAGTCCAAGAATTAAATTTTGAAGAGGCAGCAGTGCTTCGCGATCAAATTAAAAATCTGCGTTTAGTGCAAGAGCAACAAGGAATGATGCAACTTAATGGTGATGCTGATGCAATTGCCATTGAGGTAACTCCAGGTTTTGCTTGCATTCAATGCGTTACCATTCGTGAAGGCCAAGTTATTGCTAGCCAAAGCTTTTTCCCCTCAGTTCCACAGCAAAGTCTAGAAGAGGAACTGAGTTTGGCCGATTTATGGCAACAAGCCTTTGATGCCTTTATTAGTTTTTATTATTTAGATACGCCAGAACGAATTCCGCCATTGATTATTACTCATCATGCCTTAATTGATCATCAGGCTTTGCAAGAGTTATTAAGTCAACAGCGTGGCAAAATCTGTAAAATCCAGACTAACCCACGTGGAACCAAATCACGATGGTTGGATTTTGCTATGAATAATCTACGAGTTGCTATTGCCGAATTTGTCAGCAAACATTCGACTATGCATTCGCGTTTTCAAGAATTGGAACAATTTTTAGGTTTGGAGAAACCAATAGAACGGATGGAGTGTTTTGATATTAGTCATACCCAGGGAGAAGCAACAATTGCTTCTTGTGTGGTTTTTGATCGCGAAGGACCAAGTAATAGTAATTACCGGCGTTTCAATATCGAAGGGATTACCCCAGGAGATGATTATGCGGCAATGGAGCAAGCGCTTACTCGCCGTTTTAAACGATTACTTGAGGCACAATCATTACCTGATGTATTAATTATTGATGGAGGTAAAGGACAAGTGAGTGTAGCGCGACGAGTACTTGATTCACTTAATGTTCACGACGTGTTTATACTTGGCGTTGCTAAGGGTCCTGAACGCAAGGCTGGATGGGAAAAATTGATTTTAGTTCACGAAGAGCATGAAATCAGTTTATCCGATGAATCTAAGGCACTTCATTTGTTGCAACATATTCGTGATGAAGCCCATCGATTTGCAATTACTGCTCACCGTAAAAAAAGAAATAAAAAGCGTCTTGAATCTACTTTGGAGGATATCGAAGGAGTCGGAGCAAAACGACGACAAACACTCTTACATCGTTTTGGTGGGATTCGTGAATTGTCGAAAGCACCTGTGGAAGAAATTGCCAAAGTTCCTGGCATCAGTGAACATTTGGCTTTACGCATTTATCATTATTTTCATGCCCAAGAAGTCTAGAATAATATTGGAGTAATACGCTTTTTTTAAGGTTGCTAATGAACGTCATCAAATAGTCATATTGCTATAATGGAAGTCAAAAAATTCAATTTAAATAGGAGTGATGAAAATGCTTCAGTTTTTTCGAAAAAAACATAAAAATTCAGTGAAAGAGGAAGATCCTAAAAAAGATAATAAAAATAAAGAAAATATGAGTTCTGAAAATACCCCCTTAACCAGGGAGGAGGAAAAGGCTCTGGAGGAGACATCTTATGGTTATGGGGCAACTTCAGTCCCTTATGGTAATTAATAGGTTAGAATTTCGGACCTGCTTATCTATGATTTCTTTTCAACCACAAGAAATATTATAATTTAGGAGTTCGTGATGTGTCTGGGGAATAAAAATTGTCTATGTCATTTGTTAAGGTTTACTATTCAAAATGACACTGAGGAAAATGTTAAATCTTTTTTCAAAAATAGAGGTAGTGAAGAGATTTATCTTTTTTTAAAAGATGCTTATCAGTTGCAAAAAGCCACCAACGAGGAAGTATTTAGAAGATGCTTACATTTTCTTTGCAAGCAATTTATTATTGGTGGAATGATTCATGGAAGACGCCTGCTTAATTTGGATGATAAAAAAAAGACAGCTTTTAAGAATGAGTATGATGCTTTTATGGAAGGAGGCTCTAAAAAAAATATTGATAAGGCTCTAAACACGCTTATTAATTCCATGGAAAAGCTCTCTTATGAAAATTTTGCCACTCAAAAAGACTTTAATCATTATCTAACGCCCTATAATAAAACTGAAGATGATCATCCTGATAATGAAGAAAATAATGAGCCTTCAACAATTACAACTTCTTATGGGTTGAGCTAATTACTAAACGATAGGATTTTTATCTCTCTATTTAACTAAACTCATTATTAATCGTGCACAAGGTTTCATTCGTTTTGCTACGCTCTCGGCTTGTTCGCAGAATTTAGCGCTATTGAGCGATTATTGGAACGAATAATGTGATTATTTTTGCATAAAATTTAATTGTGAAATTTAAATTATATGATGCTCTGGACTTTATTGTTTGTTTTTAAATGTAAATTGCTGGCAAAAATAAAGAGATTGATACTAAACTTAATTTATATCTGCTCAAAATAATAATTTTAAATGTAACTTGAAATTTAAGCACAAATCTTGCATGTAATAATAAAAAAGAGAGTTAGGGGGCGGCATATGAAGAAAATACTATTAACCGCATGGATAATGCTTATGGGGGCTGTAGCCAATGCAGGTTTCTATGGAACGGGCTTATGCGGCTATCCACAGTATGATTGCATCAAAGTAGAATCAGGGCAAACTTGGGAACGTTTATTTCCGGATCCCGAGAAACGCGACATTGTGCAACGAATCAATCGTACCTACAATCATTTATGGGCAGGAAAGGTCATTGCTGTTCCTAAGAACTTAGCTTATATCTCTATGCTTGATGTATCTCCTTTTCCACTGAAACTCTCAGATGATCACCAAAAAGAAATCATTATCGACCAGGATAAATTAGCTTGGGCAGCTTATGATACGCAAGGAAATTTAGTGCGTTGGGGGCCTATCTCTTCTGGAAGAGACCGTTGTTCTGATTCAAATCGTTCTTGCCGTACCTTAACTGGAATTTTCCGAGTATTCAGTAAAGAAAATGAAAAATGTACCTCTGATGTATTTCCTATAGGTAAAGGGGGCGCAAAAATGCCTTATTGCATGTACTTCCATAAAGGATTTGCGTTGCACGGTTCTGATGATATCCCAGGAGTTAGAGCAAGTCATGGCTGTGTACGAATGTTTATTGAAGATGCTAAATGGTTAAACCATGAGTTTGTTGAATTATCAAGCGAACGCAACAATTTTATGGGAACTGTGGTGATTGTTCGCCCCATCAATGACAGTGAGAAAATATGATGAATAACCTGATAAAATTCGCTTCGGTTTCATTAATGCTTTTGCTAGGGCTATCATCCATGTCGTTGGCAGCTGATAAAGCCAAAGGTAATGCTGAAGATGCATTGCAAAAAACAGCAAAAGAAGAAGCACGGTTTCCAATCGGTTGTACTCCTGTAGGTTATGAACAACGCCTTAAAGTATTGTCTTTATTCCCTGGAAAAGAAGGAGCCTTACAGTCACTCTATTTTTTATATAATAAATTGCCACAAACTATAAGTCTTTATCAAATGCTGGATGAGGACAGCGAATATTCAACGCGTGTTAATCATACCATTGCTCCCAATCAATGGGCAGCTCTGGCTACAGGGCAGTCTCAAGTACGATTTATTTGTACTTTAGGTGATGGTAAACAATCTTATGGCAAAATTGTGGACTGTGCGGATGCCATCAAAGTATGTGAATATGTGCATGTAAAATTTGGATTAAATAATAAAGGTAATTTTTGGGTATCAGATGGTAATACAAGAAACGGCGCCGTTAATGATGTAGTACATTACGGAATAATACCTGGGGTATAACTCCAAATTCAGCAATAAGACTTGCTGTGTTGAATTTGTATTTGAATTGCCATGTAAAGAGGGAGAATGTTCATGAAATCGCTAGTATCTTGGGTATTTTTATTAGCAGCAACAGCGAGTCAAAATGTTTTAGCTGATGATTTCCGCGCCTATCGATTAGGCAATTATAATAAGGCAACCGAATCTTTACTAAGTCAAAGCGGCAAAAATCCGGTTGCTGATTATTACTTAGGCCGTCTTTATTTTTATGGATATGGGCAGTTAAAAAATACTCAATTGGCGATGCGCTATTTTACCCAAGCAGCACAAAAGGGATATTTACCAGCCATTCAGATTTTGGCGAAATACTCTTTATTGCATGATAAAGATCCACAACAGGCTGTAGCCTGGTTCAAGCGTGCAGCTGCTGCTGGTGATGTAAATGCACAAATGTTTATGGCAGCAGCCTATTTATATGGTATTGGCGTGAAGAAAAATCAAGATTCAGCCATTCATTATTATATTGATGCAGCAAAAAATGGTAATGCCATTGCGCAATATACCTTAGCAGAAAATTTCCTTGAGAGCCGCCATGCAACCAATAATAAGCTAGGCCTTATTTGGTTAACTAAAGCGGCCAATAATAATAATCCTCAAGCATTAACTAAGCTCGGTACTTTTTATCTTTCTGGTAAAATGGTTGATAAAGATGTAGTGAAAGGCATGAGTTTACTTAATCAAGCTGCTGCTCAAGGTTTTGCACCAGCAATGGTAGGATTGGGTAGAGCTGAATTAGAGCAAAATAACAAAGAGCAAGCGCAGCAATGGTTTGATAAAATTTTAAATTATCAAAATGATACTGCTTATTTAGAGTTAGCAGACATTTATTTGGATAACAAAACCCCAGTTTATGATCCTAAAGCAGCATTTTTATGGACTTTGAAAGCCGCACAAAATGGTTCAAGCGAAGCGAAGCGTCAATTAGCCAAATTTTATACTAAAGGTATTGGTGTAGAGGTTGATCTTAATTTAGCCAAACAATGGCAAAACAAAGCCACACAGGACGATAAAGATAATAGTCCTAATAAAGCTTTAGCTTTAGCTGCTTTGTGGTTTAGCAATGGGACTACGGATAAAATAGAGCAGACTGCGTATCAAATGAATGGTATATTTACTGCTTGGAATAATCCCGCAGTTTTAGGCGATAATTCTTATAACCAAGCGCCCAAATTAACAACTATTTCTCGTCATTTTATTTTTAAACCTCAGTTTGTTTTAATACAACCTAATGAAGTGCCAATTACTAGTTATTATGATGCCCTGATGGACAAGAGTGAAGAAGGTACTCAAGATAATCAATGGACCTATCCCGTTTATCCTTTAAATTCACAAGTAGCAGATGTTGTTCGTATTAATAGTCCAGTCGTAGCACATTTAGATTTACCTGCTCCTTATCTTGATGCTTACTATCCAGAATCTAATCCGGAAGTAGGCATGATGGATCAATGGCTGGAAGGTTGGCAACGACATGTGAATTTCATGTCTGTGTTTTATAGTCTTTATAATCGTGCCATTTTAGGTGATGCTCAATCACAATTTGAAATTGGACAAATGTTCCAGTATGGAATTGGCGTGGCACAAAACGATGAATCAGCTATCGTATTTTATCAAAATGCAGGGCAACAACAACATTTGGGTGCTGAATATAATTTAGGTATTTTATATTTACAGCATGCAAAGAATAAAAATGATTATGTGCAAGCTGTTAACGAATTGACAGATGCTGCTTTTAAAGGCAATAAAAAATCACAATATGTACTTTCAAGAATTTTGACGAAAGGGATTAGTGGCCCAGAAGGAGCTCAATACATTAAAGCGGATCCAGAACAAGCGATTGCAATGTTGTATTTAGCTGCTGCTAGTAATTACGGTCTTGCTGAATATGACCTGGCAAATCGCTTGGCAGGTGAATTTAATGGTGGTATGAGTATTGAAGCCAAACAGCATAAAGTAACATTGATTCGTCAATTGTATCAAGGCGCGGTGGACCACGGTGTTGCAAATGCCTTTTTACCGCTCGCATTTTACAACGCTATGGAGCAAAATCCTCAACGTCAGGCAGAGGCGTTTGTTGTTGCTAAAGACGAGGCTAATGGTGGCAATGATAAAGCGGCCTTATTGCTCGGATTGCTCTATGATCGTGGCATTGGTGTTAATCCAGATTTTAAAGAAGCAATGAAGTGGTATCAACAGGCTGGCCAAAATGCAGTAAGTCAATTTATTTTGGGTACTTATACTGTAGAAGGCAGGAGAGTTGAGAAAAATCACGATAAGGCAATGGCACTACTGCAACAATCAAGCAATGACAAGTTTTCTTATGCTGATTTCAATATGGCTGTATTGCAACAGCAAGCAGGGAAAGAGTTTTTACCTGATTTAGTTAAAGCGTATGAATTGGGTAATAGTCATGCGGGCATCGTGTTGGCGGATTATTATTTAGCAGACAGTAAAAGTTCCGATAATATGAAACAAGCTCGTCAAATTTATGAAGGGCTGGCGCAAAAAGGCGACCGAGATGCACAACTTAAATTGGCTTATATGGATGAAAAGGGCTTAGGATCTGCTCCAGATATGACAAGTGCACAACATTGGTACACAGCAGCTGCCGAGCAAGATAATATTGTGGCTGACTATTTACTAGGCCAATTCTATCAGCTTGGTGCCAATGGCGTGCCTGATTATAATTTGGCGAAACAGTGGTACCAAAAAGCAGCAGCTGGTTTGCCAGAGGCTTCTGTTGCTTTAGGTTTTCTCTATGAAACTGTTGATGATGATTACCCCCAAGCATTAAAAGCATATGAACAAGCTTCCACTAAAGGCAATCCGATTGGGACTTATAATTTAGCTTTGATGTATCTCTATGGTAAGGGTATTCCAGTAGATTTTGGTAAAGCGAAGGAATTATTCACGCAAGCGGCTGATAATCACATACATGAAGCCATGAATCAATTAGGGGGTATTTACTTCAAAGGTTTGGGAGTTGCCCGTGATGAGCAGCAAGCTTTGGCCTGGTATAAAAAAGCTGCCGATTTAGGGAATGCTAATGCTCTTTATGAACTGGGCTTACTTTCGGAAACCGGAGTAACAACCAAGATGGATTTTAGCGCCGCACTGAAATACTATCAGGCAGCTGCAGACAAGAATAACGAAAAAGCGATGCTGGCTTTAGCGCGCATGTATCGATACGGTTTAGGCGTGAGCAAAAATCCAAAAATGGCGGCTGAGTTGTATCAGAAATTGGCTTCTCGTCAGAATGCTTATGCTCAATATCAATTGGCTACCTACTATTTGGATGGAACTGCAGGAGAGCTTTCTCCAGCTAAAGGAAAACAATTATTGCAACAAGCAAGTGAGAATGGCAGTCCACAGGCACGAAAAGCTTTACAACGTATGGAAGCTCAGGCGCAGGCAAAAGTAAGCTTTATTGAGCCTATAGTGTTGAATAAAGCTCCCTTTATTGCCGGAGAAGCAGTTAATTTAATGTATTTAGAGGCATTAAATGTTTGGGATCGTGGTGATGAGCTCTTATCACGTATGATGTTGCAATATCTGGTGACTCAGCACCCTGATTTTGCGCCTGCAAAGCATGTATTTGAACAAGTAAATCAAACAAAAGCAGGAAACTTCTATAGTTAATCCGTTTTGTAGATTTGGACTTTGTTCCAAATTTACAATTTATATAATCTTTTTCTTGCATCCTTTCTCTATTTGATCAATA
Source organism: Legionella sp. (assembly GCF_047605385.1). GTDB lineage: Bacteria > Pseudomonadota > Gammaproteobacteria > Legionellales > Legionellaceae > Legionella. Next base: position 15,333 of record NZ_JASGFU010000035.1, read on the forward strand.
AACCATGAAAATGGATGAGTATAGAATTTTTATTGATAATATTAGGAGTAAGATGATGGCGCATTTAGTAACCATATGCACCTTTCTTCCAGAATCTGGGAGCAATTTTTTTGGGCATACTGGAATTATTTTATCGGTATTAGATAAACAGACAAACCAGGTGAGGGTTATTGATGCATTAGGTTTTTATGGTGTTCCTGCTGCGGATACCTCAACGCATTGGTATACGCAGCTTCTAAAGCTGCTGAGTTTGGATTTAGATATAAGTGGTAATCACGGATGGTTAATCCATGAAGAAATTCGCTTTATGGATCTTGGGCAGGGATTGTGCGGAAATACTTTTGAATTGACTGAAGAAGAATTCAACCACTTACAAGAAGAATGTGACAAGCGTTTGACTTTGCAACAGCAGGCAGTAGATGAATATGCTAAGGAGCATCATTTAGAAGGGAATTCTAGTAAACAAATCAAACGCTATTTACACGAGAAATATTCCAGAATTATTTTTGCTGAAGAGAAAAATAAAGCTAAAGAGAATGGAACAGAACCCCGATTAAAGCCTTTTGATTTTATTTTATCATGGAACTCTTGGCGGCCGACATTATTAACTTCACATACCTGCAAAACTGAAGCAGTAGACATATTAAAAACGGTACTCTCTGATGCAGAAATAAAACCTTATCTTGCGCATACTTTTCCGCGAGCTGTTAGTGGTGGTATGGAATATATTTACCTTCACAGTTCAGGTCCACTAAAAGAGCATATTAAAGAATCTCAACAACGCGTTTATTTCCGTGATCGTGAAACTCCAGGGGTTAAACTGACTTGGACGATTCCTCCGCAGAATATTAGTGCTTTACCAGAAAGCAAAATTAAGTCTCTTTTTGCTATTGATGAGGAGTATTGTGATGAGGTGAAAGCATTAGCTAGCAAATTGCAACGTTTGGAATGGCTATTTCGCAATGCTGAATTTTCAGCGGAGCATGAATGGTGCAGAGGAAAGTTATTAGCGCGAATTATTGCCGGTTATCGTACTTTTTCAGTGTGTCAAACTGCAGGAAAAGATGAAAAACCTTCTGGTGTACGTGGTCTTGCATTTTGGTTAATGAGTATTCCGAAAAATAAAGAGCAAAAAAATTGGCAAGAAAAAATTAATAAGGGCAATTTCCTCATTAATTGTCTATATACGGCAATTACGGAAGGGTGGCGATTTGAGCAGGGAATGGCAACAAATAATAATCCATATACGTTAGGTATTTTAGCTTCTTATCTTTCTGTCTCAGAGCAGAAAAAATTATGCCAAATAATTAACAGAACTTATGTTTCACCAGAGCTTTTGGCTCATGACGAACATGAATACGATGAATTGGCCTTAGATTCTCATGCAGAAGAGGATTATTTCCAACCTGCACTATTTGGTTAATTGTTTTTAGCTCAACGTACTGAACCGGCATAAAGTCGGTTCGTAATAGCAGGTGAGGATGTCATTTCGAGTAGCCTGGTTCTTTGAGGTAAATATCAACAAAGGCTCTAACCTTTTAGTAGCTCAGATCAAGCTTGAACCTTGAACTATTACACATTAACAATGACATATTGCTGATCGCTAATTAAGGTTTATTATTTTTATTTTCAAGTTCTTTATGGCAATCGCACTCAATTTTGAAGGGTATTAAAAAATTAACTAGCTCGCGCAAGCGCTCATTCACGTGAACGTACGCCTGCCCGCTTGCGTTTCCGAAATAATGTTGCCTCCAGTAACCACTTTTCAGTAGAATACCACCACCAACTTGTGCCCATGAATGAACTCATAAAATGCAGTATTTTGATCATGAAAAGCTTGATGTATATCAAAAAGCTATTGAATTTGTTGCTCTCATTGAGTCCATTGTAAAGCAGTTCCCTAAAGGACGCGCTTATTTGATTGACCAACTACAACGAGCAGGTTCCTCAGTAGTACTTAATATCGCAGAAGGGCTCGAATCACTTCGGGAACGCAAGCGGGCAGGCGTACGTTCACGTGAATGAGCGCTTGCGCGAGCTAGTTAATTTTTTAATACCCTTCAAAATTGAGTGCGATTGCCATATCAAGTTCTTCTACATTTTTTGCATTATCATTTGCAGCATGTGAATTGCCTTAGTGATTTTTAGAGGCATTTTATTCGTGAGAACAGGTCAGAAGCATTAAAAAAACCTCTAACCTGCTGTGCAAGTCAATTGTTTTGTATTCAGATAATAAAAAATCCGAGATTAGGCAGCCATTGCTTTTACACGAGCAACGAGACGGCTTTTGATACGTGCTGCTTTGTTCTTGTGAATTAAACCTTTACCGGCAGCTTTATCAATAACAGGTTGTGCTTTTGCATAAGCTGCATTTGCTGCTTCTTTATCACCAGATTCAACCGCTTTTAATACATTTTTGACGTAAGTACGAAACATAGAACGTGCGCTGGCATTGTGCTTACGCAGTTTTTCGTTTTGGCGAGCGCGTTTGATCGCTGATTTAATATTTGCCACTTAAAAATCTCCACTCATTCAGACAGTACAAAAGATGGTAATCTTGCACAATGAGTTAGAATTTGTCAACATAATTCTGTTTTAAGATTATGTAACTTTAACTATTTGGGTATATTATAAGGCATCTTTTTTAAATTGATAAAAACATGTCCGCTACGAAAACCGATATTATGATCCCTAAACGGCAGAGTTTATTACGTTCAACAACCCTTGTTTCACTAATGACGTTTATTTCACGAATGGTTGGGTTTGTACGTGATATGGCTCTTGCTAATTTTTTTGGTGCTCAAGCAGGAATGGATGCTTTTTTTGTGGCATTTCGTATTCCTAATTTTATGCGTCGTCTTTTTGCCGAAGGAGCTTTTTCCCAGGCTTTTGTTCCTGTACTTGCTGAATATCAAAAGACTCGTAACCCTGAAGATGTTCGTACCTTTATCGCACGTATTGCTGGGTATTTGAGTTCTATTCTGACTCTAGTGACTACTTTAGGGATGGTGGCTTCTCCACTTATTGTTTTGTTATTTGCTCCAGGTTTTAGTGAAGACAGTAGCCGCGCCACTTTAACTACGGAAATGCTACGCATTACTTTTCCTTTTCTGATGCTGGTGTCGTTAACTGCTTTTTCCGGTGCTGTATTAAATACCTATGGTTATTTTGCTGTGCCTGCGTTTACGCCGGTATTGTTAAATATAAGTATGATTTTGGCAGCTCTTTATTTATGCCCGCATTTATCCCAGCCAGTAGTCGGTTTAGCATGGGGGGTGTTGATTGCGGGTATAGTGCAGCTATTGTTTCAATTGCCATTTTTATACCAACGCAATTTATTGATAAGGCCGCGAGTGGTTAGAAATGATGAAGGCGTCAATAAAGTGCTTAAGTTAATGGTTCCCGCTTTATTTGGTGTGTCTGTCGGCCAATTAAATTTAATGGTGGATAGTATTTTTGCTTCGTTCTTAAAAGTAGGTAGTGTTTCTTGGCTTTATTATACAGACCGATTGGCTGATTTTCCTTTAGGAGTGTTTGGGGTTGCTATTGCTACTGTAATTCTTCCTCATTTATCACGCCGTCATGCAGAACAAAGTACCGCTCAATACTCGCAAGCCCTGGATTGGGGATTACGTTCTATTTTACTCATAGGAATTCCAGCAGCGATTGGCTTATGTTTATTTTCTATGCCGTTAATTGCCAGTTGTTTTGCTTATGGTAAATTTACTGTAGCTGATGTGTTGCAGACTCAAAAAAGCTTAATCACTTTAGGAAGTGGCGTGCCTGCTTTCATGATGATTAAGGTCTTGGCTTCTGGTTTTTATGCTCGCCAAGACATTAAGACTCCTGTTAAAGTCGGGGCTCTTGCCATGATTCTCAATACGGCCCTTTGTTTTATATTTGTTTGGCATTTTGCTCATGCAGGGCTGACTTTGGCTTCTGCTTTAGCAGGGTATATGAATTGTGGAATTTTATTATTTTTATTAATCAGGCGAGGAGTATTTAAACCATCGCCTGGTTGGTTGAAATATAGTGTACAATTAATATGTGCTAATGCTGCAATTAGTGTCTACCTTATTATTATGAATGGAACTGTTGAGTATTGGCTAAATTTTTCTGCGGTAATGCGTTTGTGCTTATTGTCTGCCCACGTATTAGCAGTTGTGGTAATTTATTTATTGGTATTAGGTTTAACTGGACTTAGACCTATTCATTTCCGTGGTCAGATGAAGGAATAATTAAATGCGTGCTGAATTATTTTATGATACGTGTAACGATAGAGCGATTCCTCTTTATTTAATTTCCCAAACACAATGGGATGAAGGTATTGATTCTTTTACTTCCGTAGAGCGGAATGGTTTTGCGTTAAAAGAATTTAAAGGAAAAATAGGAGATTTTTGCATCATCAATAATGCAGATGGATTAATTGATAAGGTTTATATAGGCTCAGGAGACGGAGTTCAAGAATTAGCCTTGGCCAATGCAGCCTTGCAATTGCCAGCGGGTACTTATGAAGTACAAAGCCCCACAACGCAAGAAGCTGCACTTTTTTGGGCGTTGGCACAATATCGTTTTGATGCCTATAAAAAGAATACCATGACGCCTCGGTGTTTGTTTATTGCAAAAAATGAGTTAGCTAATCTCTTGGCTTTGGCTGATGCGCATTTCTTAGTCCGCGATTTGATAAATACTCCAACAGATGATTTAGGCCCTAAAGAATTATCTGACGTCGTGGTACAACTTGCGCAAGCACACAATGCCAAATTTACTCAATGGGTTGGTGATGAATTACTGACCGAAAATTTTCCTGCCATTCACGCAGTGGGTCGTGCTGCTCATTCTGAACCACGCTTATTATCTCTCATTTGGGGAAAGGAGTCTCATCCTAAAGTTACTTTAGTGGGTAAGGGTGTTTGCTTTGACACTGGTGGCTTAGATATTAAATCAGCCTATGGCATGCGTTTAATGAAAAAAGACATGGGCGGTGCTGCACATGTGATTGGCTTGGCACAATGGATTATGGCACGACGCTTGCCTGTGCGTTTGCACATGTTAGTTCCTGCCGTGGAAAATGCCATTGGTCCAAATGCATTCAGACCAGGTGACATTTTAACCATGCGCAATGGGTTAACGGTTGAGGTGCATAATACTGATGCTGAAGGGCGTTTAGTATTGGCAGATGCTTTAACAAAAGCTTGTGAAGAACAACCTGACTTATTGATTGATTTTGCAACCTTAACCGGTGCGGCACGAGTTTCGGTGGGGACTGAAATATCGGCTTTTTTCACTAATAATGAAAAAATTGCTACCGAGATATCTTCTGTTGCCGAAAAAACCGCAGATCAAGTATGGCGCTTGCCTTTATTTTCTCCTTATGAAGATTATTTAAAATCCAATATCGCTGATATGGCCAATGCGAGTGATCATCCCTATGCGGGCGCTATTATTGCGAGTCTATTTTTACAGCATTTTATTGGTAAAATAACACCATGGGTACATTTTGATATTATGGCTTGGAGTGAGCGCAGTAAACCCGGTAAACCTGAAGGTGGTGAAGCGATGGGGTTACGTGTGGTGGCTGAATATTTATTAAGGACATATGGATAAAAAAGGAGCTCTTATGCTAGTCACTTTTCATTCGGATGCTTATGAAAACATCACGTATTTTGGTGATATTGCAGCACAGTTACTTACCTTGATGGGACACAGCGGTGCTATTCCAGGAGCCATTAAATCGCATGATCTTCCTCAAGCCCTAAACCATTTACAGCAGGGATTACAAAATAAGAACGTCTCCTCATCTCAGGAAGAAGATGATGAGGAGGAAGTCGAAATTGATCTGGTAAAACGTGCGATTCCTTTGGTTAATTTGCTCCAAGCATCAATTAAAAGTGATTGCGATGTATTATGGGATGCTCAAAGTTGAGTCTCAATGGAGACTCAACTATTTAATTGGATGTGTATATAATTCACAGCCTCTGGCCCGATATTCTCGATAATGTATTCTACTTTGCTCTTTTTCTGCTTCGATATTACTCACTAATTCCATGACGCGCTTAAACCGAGTGTAAAAAGGCGGAATTTGTGAGCTTAAATTTAATAAAATATCATTAAACCCTCTAGGTTCGTTCTTATATCCGATTTGAATTGGTGGTGGTGGCTCAGGGCCTTCACCTTGTAAATTATGAGGAACGAAACTGTCTTCTTTGAAGGTCCACAACAATTCATCAATCAGTTCAGCATCATGCTGGTTATTGCACAATACATAAACCTTATGCCCGCGAGCATAAGCTTTTTCCAAAAGACGACAGGCGATTAACCAACGCGCTTGCGGTTTTTCGCTTTCTAATAAATAAAAATCAACGCGAATTGGCTGCATGACGAATCAATTGAGTAAGTAAAAGAACAGGACGACCAGTTGCATTACGTTTCTTTCCAGAAATCCATGCTGTACCAGCAATATCTAAATGTGCCCAGCGATATTTTTCAGTAAAGCGAGATAAAAAGTACGCGGCAGTAATGCTACTGGCAGTGCGATCAAAACCAGCATTAATCATATCTGCTAATGAGCTATCAATGGCATCTTGATAATCCTCATCTAAAGGAAGACGCCAAACGCGATCATTGCTTTCTTTGGCGGCATCTTCAATGAGTTGAGCTAATTCATTATCTTTAGTCATCAAACCTGTAGCTACTGTTCCGAGTGCCACAATAATACCGCCAGTCAAGGTGGCAATATCAATAACAAATTTAGGGTTAAAACGTTCGGCATAGGTTAGTGCATCGGCTAAAACTAAACGGCCCTCAGCATCGGTATTTAAGATTTCAATAGTTTGCCCTGACATACTGGTGACAATATCTCCTGGTTTAACGGAAGAGCCATTGATCATATTTTCTGAACTGGCAATAATACCAACCACGTTAACTGGTAACTTTAATAGAGCACAGGCTTTAATAGTCCCTAAAACACTGGCAGCGCCACACATATCATACTTCATTTCATCCATAGCATTAGCTGGTTTTATGGACATACCTCCAGAGTCAAAAGTAATGCCTTTGCCAACCAATACAATTGGTGCTGCATCTTCAGATCCTTTGTATTGAATATCAATTAATCTTGGTGGTTGATCAGAGCCTTGGGCTACAGCTAATAAAGAGCCCATACCCATTTCGCGTAATTCTTCAGGCCTCATCACTTTACAGCTAATTTGTGAAAATTGCTTGGCAAGTTGGCTCGCCTGTTCACCTAGATAGGTTGGCGTACAAATATTTGCAGGTAGATTGGCAAGTGTACGGGTAAATTCAACACCTTCAGCAATCGCTCGTCCTGTCTCTAAGGCTTCTTTTTTTGCTTCAGGCAAGTAGAAATAGATTTGCTCCAATACGTGAGATTTAGCATTTTTCTTTTTAAAATCGAGCAATTGATAACATTGGTTGTCGGTTTGGATCAGCATTTGTTCGAGTTGCCACTCTGCTGAATAGTTTGGGAGTTGCGGTAAGCATAAAGTGGCTGACTTAAAACGTTGTTTAATAAGAGCCTCGGTAATCTCGCTCAGGCGTTTTTTTAATTGTGCAGGAGTAAATTTTTCTTTTTTACCGCATTGAATGATTAACAAACTATGCTCTTTAAGCTCTGTTTGCCAGATGGTATCGCCTGGTTCACTGGCTTTTTTTGATAATTTGCTAATTAAACCGTGATGTTCTTGATCTAATTGTTGCGCAACATCAGATAATTTCGTGTCAGAAAAAATGCCCAGAACTAGGCATTCACTCATTGATAGAGACGGTTTTGGAGTTAATCCGTAATTCATTATGTTTCCCATTTTTATTGTAAATAAAAAAACAGATTGAAGGTTAGCTTTAGCCCACCTTACGCTAATTTATGTGACATTATGGCAAAATTAAATAGAGCTAGTCTACTTAAACTGGTTTGACTTTGAAACTGCGTTTTTACAACTGTCTTTAGTGGGCTGTGTAGGGACAATAATTTGTACATTAATACCCTTAATTGTTGGGCTTGATAATACATTTTGCAAGTATTCGATTAGAGGTACATCAACAACTTTGGCGTATTGTGAAGAGGCTTGTCTAAAATATAGTTGATTCTTATCACGAATTGCAAATCCTAAATGAGAAATATTGAGCGCTGTGCCAATTTCATTACGCAGATCCCAATTGGGTCTGACGATTTCAATAATAGCACCATCAGGAATTTGTGCAAATAAATGCATATCAGGCTGATGATCTTTAGGAAATAGGACACTCAACGGAATATAGGGAACTGCTTCAGTTGCTGTAGTAGTTAATCGTGCTCCTTTAGCTTTTAATTCTGCCAGCCTTGCTTGTTGTTGCTTTTTATCTGCATTTTGTAAACGAATGGTTTCAATAGTTTTAAGCGCGTACCAGTTTGGCTTTTCAACTTGTGTGCTTGCTATTTTGGCAATGGGCTGATTATTTTTATCTTTAAATGAGAGAGTAATGTCTTTAAATAAACCTGTTTGCTGATGCTCGTTGTTCCAATCCAAACCAGTAAAATGCAAGCGGTTGATGTAGGAGATTGCTCCTTTATTGTAGCGCATCTCATTAATGCACTGCTGAAATGAGGGTAGAGAGCTTGCTAAAGCAAGAGATATCACTGTATTCACATAGGTATCACAGTCAAAGCCATCGAGGCGATAACGGGGAAATTGGTCATAACGAGCCTTAGGACCTTCACCTAAAGAACCTAAAATATAAGGGACGCCGAGGAATTGTTTACTAATCCAATCAATACGTTGTGTCATGGAAATATTCGGCATGTCGTTTAGCTTATGATATAGTTCCTCTATTGATGAATTCGCTTGTTTTTCCATGGCTGTAGAATCAAAGGCATAGCTGTAAAAACAAGCAAAAAAAGTGGTAACTATAGCAACGTTTTTTATACAAGTGGATGCAAATTTCATGATATTTATCTTAGGCTTGGATCGAAACATTGGCTATATGTTAACCTGTCTTAACGCTTGGAGGCAACAATGCTCAACATAATTTGGCTAGGTATGATACTGACTTCCATTATTGTCGGCATTATTGAAGGGCGTATTGATGAAGTAGCACGAGCGGTCATGGATTCTGCTAAGCTTGGATTTGAAATTGCTTTGGGTCTTGCAGGAATTATGTGTTTTTGGCTTGGAATTATGTCGATTGCCACTGAATCAGGCTTAATCAGGATCTTAAGTAATGTTTTGCGTCCGATCTTGCGACGGTTATTTCCCGATGTACCAACTGATCACCCCGCAATGGGGGGCATTGCCATGAATATTGCTGCGAATATGTTAGGTTTAGCTAATGCGGCAACGCCTTTTGGCTTACAAGCAATGAAGGAACTACAAACTTTAAATCATCATGCTAAGATTGCCACTAATTCTATGTGTACTTTTTTAGCGATTAATACTTCAAGTGTGCAATTAATTCCTGCTACAGCCATTGCTTATTTGGCCGCCAATGGCAGTACCGATCCAACTAGTGTGGTATTTAGCTCATTAATCGCAACAATTGTTTCAACAGCAGTTGCAATAATTACAGTGAAACAATTGGCTAAATTACCGATGTTTCGTATAAAACAGGCAGATAGCTTATGAGTGGAATCGCCAACCAATTATCAAACTGGTTGTTACTATTATTTGTGGTAGGTATTCCTTTCTATGCTGCAGTGATTAAAAAAATCAACGTGTTTGATGCGTTTATTATTGGCGCCAAGCAAGGCTTTGATACCGTTTTAAATATTTTACCTTACTTGATTGCTATGATGGTTGCCATTGGAATGTTGCGAGCTTCTGGATTTTTCACGTTGATGGAACGGCTACTGGCCCCTCTATTAGCGATGATTGGTATACCTTCTGAGGTATTACCATTGGCTTTGATTCGTCCGTTTTCTGGAAGTGCTGCAACCGGAATTATGGCTGAACTGATTCATCAATATGGCGGGAATTCTTTAATTGCTAAAACAGCAGCAACGATGATGGGAAGTACTGAAACTACGTTCTATGTTATTGCGGTATATTTTGGCTCTATTGGCATTCGTCGCACAAGGCATGCAATCCCTGCGGGCCTATTAGCTGATTTAGCGGGTATTATTGCTTCGGTAATCATTTGTCGTTATCTATTTGGTTAGAGTATCTCTTCCTAACTTCCGTGCAGCGACTGGTTGTTCCGCATTGTAGTGGGCCTGCAGTCGTAGTTGGGCCTTGGCCCAACAATACTTCCCATGAACATTTAACCTACTTTTTTATTATTTTTCTTACTATTTTGTGCAAGATCTGATTTTTCAAGAGTCTTTAAGTGTGCGAAAAGAGCACGAGTTCTTGCTCTAAATGAAGCCATTTCGCGTGCTGGAACTGGTGATGCAGTAGGTATATAAGTGGTTGTTGGATTTCTTGGTTTGTCATTGACATGTAACTCAAAATGGCAATGTGGCCCAGTTGCCAGACCAGTTTGTCCTACATAACCTATTATTTGACCACGGCGTATGTGACTACCTTTAGATAACCCTTTTTGGAATTTAAGCATGTGTCCATAAACCGTGCTATAGGTTTTATCATGCCTGATTTCAATCATATTGCCATAGCCATTATGACGGCCAATGGTTTTAATAACTCCATCACCCGTTGCCAGGATTGGTGTGCCAATGGGAGCGGCCAAATCGACCCCTTTGTGTGCCCTGCGATAATGCAAAATAGGATGATATCTTGATGCAGTAAAGGTTGAGCTGATATGGCTAAACTTTATTGGGTAACGAGAGAACGCTTTTTTAAAGCTTTCACCTTCAGGTGTATAGTAATCATGAGTTCCACTTCGACTAATATGGCGAACTGCTTGGGCAGTTTTTCCTTTACTCGTGTAACTCACAGCAATTACATCTCCAGTGCCAACGAGTTTATTAGCAACGTATTGTGCTTCGTAGGCAATGGAAAATCGATCTCCTGAACGAATGCCATGAGCAAAGTCAACTTGTTTGCTTAATACTGTGGTCATCTGCCGGATTAATTTGCTTGGTATTCCTAGGTGTTGTGCAGAAGTATAAAGTGAACCATTGACAGTACCAGTAACATAACGATCTTTAATGGTTACTTTTTTAGAGTCTATTTTCGTTTTATAAACCGCTCCGTCGCGATAAACAGTAAGTGTTTGAATGTCATTTATCGGAATAACAAGTTTTTCCAGTTTCTTCTTGTTAAGCAAGAATTGCAATTCCTGACTTGGTCTAATGGCAGTAAGGATCCTTGCATGAGGATTTTTATAAACTACTAAATGTAAATTTTGTGCACTTAATCCAAGACGGTGGAATATGGTAGCCATCGAGTCACCAGATTTTGGTTTGACAATTTGCCACACATTATCTTTTACTACTTTAGCAGTGCTTACTGCTTTAGCAACGATTTCTTTTTTTGCTGATTTTTCAGGTTGATTCGTTGTTGCTATTTGTTTGTGTGTCGCCACTATTTTAGCAGCTTTAACAGTGTGCTCTATGCTAATTGCGTTATTCTTCTTACTCAATTCTTCCGTAGCTTCTGCTTTTGGTCGTTCTGTGATTAAAGTTGTTTTTTGTTTCGGTAGTGAAATAGATTGAGTTAAATGATTATGATCATGATGAGAGAAGTTTTTCACGAGTACATAGGGGAGTGATAGAGCAATGATTAATGCAGAGCCCATTAATAGCTTGGATGGATTACCAGATTGTCTTGTTTGATTATAAGGTTTGTTATCCATTGTTTGCCTAGTTGTTGTCATCCATATGAATAAATTTGTTTGTTTTTTATTCAAAATCATGTGACAAATTATCTTAAATCACCTATAAGGTATGGCAGGAAATTGCCAACCGGGCTAAGATACTCGGTGTGAGAAGATAGGTCAATCATTTATAAAGGTTTTGATGCCATGATAGTTGAAGATTCAGTTTGTTCCGAATTAATGCGGGGGTGTGAAGAAGTTCTTCCACAACAAGAATTAGAGAAAAAATTGCAGAAAGGAATTCCTTTAAAAATAAAGGCAGGATTTGATCCAACGGCACCTGATTTGCATTTAGGGCATACTGTACTGTTAAATAAGTTAAGGCAGTTTCAACAATTTGGCCATGAGATCATTTTTTTAATTGGCGATTTCACGGCAATGATTGGCGACCCAACAGGTAAGAATGTCACTCGCTTGCCTTTAAGTAAAGAAACGGTTCTTGAAAATGCGAAAACTTATCAAGAGCAAGTATTTAAAATATTAGATCCGCAAAAAACAACCATTGTATTCAATTCACAATGGCTTGGTCAATTTAGTGCCGTTGATTTAATTCGTCTCGCAGCAACTCATACTGTAGCACGTATGCTTGAGCGAGATGATTTTAATAAACGTTTTACTAGCGGCCAGCCAATTGCTATTCACGAATTTTTATATCCATTATTACAAGGTTATGATTCCGTTGCATTGAAAGCAGACGTTGAATTTGGTGGTACTGATCAGAAATTTAATTTATTAATGGGGCGTGAATTACAAAAGCATTATGGCCTTGAACCACAAGTCATTATGATGACTCCTTTAATAGAAGGATTAGATGGCGTTAAGAAAATGTCTAAGTCTTTAGACAATTATATAGGCATTAACGAACCTGCTGCAGATATGTTTGGTAAAATTATGTCGATTTCAGATGAATTAATGTGGCGTTACATTAATTCATTAAGTTTTAAAACAGGCAGTGAGATTCACGCCTTAAAGAATTCTGTAGAGCAAGGCGCTAATCCACGAGATATAAAAATTGATTTTGCTAAAGAAATTGTTGCACGCTTCCATAATCAGTCGCAAGCAGAGCGGGCACACAAGGAATTTATTGAGCGTTTTCAAAAAGGCATTATTCCTGAAGACCTGGAAGAAATTACTATATCCAGTGAGCAACCAATTCCATTATCACAATTATTAAAGCAGATGAACTTGACCCAGAGTACTTCAGAGTCTATACGCATGGTCAAGCAAGGTGCTGTTAAGATAAATAATGATAAAATTGATGATGCAACATTGATATTGGACAAAGGAAACACATATATAATTCAAGTAGGGAAGCGTAGAATTGCCAAGCTGCGTTTACAATAAGCACTATTTTAAATTTTTTAAAAAAAAGCGAAAAAAGTGTTTGACATAGGAAGAGAAATCCGTAGAATACGCAGCACGCCTTAAGGGC
>NZ_JASGFU010000036.1:0-28496 GCF_047605385.1 Legionella sp.
CTTGCGCGAGCTATTTAATTTTTTAATACCCTTCAAAATTCAGTGCGATTGCCATAATCAACAAGGAACTCCTGTTGGAGAAATGCATGCTAAATTGCTTGACTCATATTTTGTTGATTGATAATAATCGATTCACCTCATTACTGATGCTGCGTTTGTTTGCTTATCTTGGATGTACTGTACGGCATGTGAATAAAATAGCGCTAGTAGAACAATTAGGCAATGAAAAACCCTTTGAGATTGTTCTCATCAATCTTGCCTGTTCCTGTAAGGAAGAACGTACGATTTCTCAATGTCTTCGCTGTTTACAGCAAGAGGTTTCGGTGATTTCATATACCCCTGAAGTGTTGATGAACGATTTTAAGCAAGCAGCGCTCAGCGCGCACATGAAATTAGTGGATGATGCCTGGATGCTTCATACGAAATTGTTCCAATTCTTGACGTCTTTAGAAATATGAAATATAAAAAGTAAGTATCTCTTCGAAGTGTTTTATCCTTTATCTAGGAGTAACGTGTGTGGCTTCAACTACCCTAATGACTCCTCATCTTCCAAATGCTCATTAGCTGCTCTTTTTGTATGATCCTCCGCTAATAATATATACATTGCAGGTACTACAAATAGTGTAAATAAAGTGCCAATAGAAATACCTGTAGCAATCACTAAACCAATATTGTAACGGCTTTCAGCCCCCGCCCCCGTAGCGATAATTAAAGGTACGACTCCTAAAACCATTGCTGCGGTGGTCATCAAAATGGGGCGTAATCGGATTGCCGCTGCAGCACGAATGGCATCTATTTTCTTTTGGCCTTTTTCCTGTAAATCATTGGCAAATTGCACAATTAAAATGCCATGCTTACTGATTAATCCAATTAAGGTCACTAAACCTACTTCACTGTAAATATTAAGTGTCGCCCCACCTACCCCCAAGCTTATAAAAATCATCGCCCCACAAATCGACATGGGCACACTAATTAACACGATCAGTGGATCACGGAAACTTTCGAATAAAGCGGCTAAAGCCAAAAAAATTAAAATTAGGGCAAAAAAGAAGGTGATAATCAAACCAGAACCTTCTTTGATAAATTGTCGCGACTGTGCTCCATAATCAATATAATACCCTTGCGGCAATGTTTCTTTGGTAATTTGAGCCAAAGTGCTTAAAGCTTTTTCCATAGAAACTCCGGGAAAAGCAATTGCCGAAATTGTCACAGAATTTAATTGCTGAAAATGATTTAAAGATTCAGGAACTATTTGCCGTTGCAGGTTGGCTATCGTCTTTAAAGGCACAGAATCACCAGTAGCCGTTCTAATGTAATAATTTAAAATTTGCTCTGGATTTAAACGAGTATCTCGTTGCACTTGTGGAATTACCTGATAAGAACGACCAGAATAGTTAAAATAGTTAATATAGCCTTCACTTAAGGCCGAACCAAACACATTACTGACATCTTGCATGGTTAAACCAAATTGTGAAATTTTATCGCGGTTCAAATTCACCTTGGTTTGAAGTTGGTCAATTTTTAAATCGGGATCAATATACGCAAAAAGTCCTGAAGCTTGCGCTTTAGCAAGAATAGGCTGCATCACCTCATTCAAATTATTAAAACTCTCCGTCGTGTTAATCACAAATTGAATCGGCAAACCACTACTACCTCCTGGTAGCGAAGGTAATTGGAAAGCAGCTACTTTTGCTCCAGCAATATCATTCAATTGGTTTTGGACAATAGGCTGTAACTGATTAGTAGTACGATGTCGTTGATCCCATGGTTTAAAAACCATACCGATAATTGATGTATTGAGTCCTGTAGATCCATCTACTTGAAAGATATGATCCGTTTCAGGATAGTTACGATAAATGCGATTGGCTTCGTTTGCATAAAGTTGTGTCTGTGCTAATGAAGAATTCGCTGCGGCTGTAACCTGCGCAATAATAATTCCTTGATCTTCTTGTGGTGCTAATTCAGAAGCCGAAGTCATAAAGAGAAAATAGTTACTAAGCAAAATAATCACCGCAAATACGGCCACAACGGGCAAATAACGTAAAGTTTTAACTAAGGTTTTCTCATAGAGCTTTTCTAATTTAGCAAACTTATCATCTACAAAGGCCATAAAACGATTCTTCGCTTCACCATCGCCCACTTTTAAAAATTTAGAACACATCATGGGTGAAAGCGTTAACGCAACGATGGCAGAAATTGTCACTGCCCCCACCAGAGAAAAAGCAAATTCTGTAAATAAAGCGCCTGTTAAGCCTCCCATAAATCCAATGGGTGCATACACCGCAATCAAAACCACCGTAATCGCAATAATGGGATTGGCTAATTCACGCGCACCCAACAAAGCAGCTTTAAACCGCGTTCGCCCTTCTTCAATATGACGTTGCACGTTTTCGACTACAATAATCGCATCATCAACCACCAAACCAATGCCTAAAACTAAAGCCAGTAACGTTAATAAGTTAATTGAGTATCCCAAAATCAGCATTACCCAAAATGCGCCAATAATTGATAAAGGAATTGCAATAATGGGAATAATAACCGAGCGAATGGAACCGAGAAAAAGAAAAATTACCCCAGTAACAATCATAAATGCTTCTAATAAAGACATAATTACTTCATGAATTGAGGAATCAACAAATAAGCTTGCATCATAAACAATTTTGCCATTTAAACCCTGGGGCAGTTCTGACTCAATAGTAGGAAATATCTTCTTAATTTCATTAATTACAGTTAATAAATTAG
The DNA here is from genome assembly GCF_047605385.1 of Legionella sp. Classification (GTDB taxonomy): domain Bacteria; phylum Pseudomonadota; class Gammaproteobacteria; order Legionellales; family Legionellaceae; genus Legionella. The sequence goes on from NZ_JASGFU010000036.1 coordinate 2,743, forward strand.
CTGAAGGTGCAACAACGATTCCAATATAAACGGCCGTGCGTCCATCAAAACTTACCGCAGAATTATAATTTTGTGCCCCCAAATCTACATTAGCCACATCGCCTAAACGGATGATCGCTCCATTTTGTGCTTTAATAATCATTTTTTTAAATTGTTCAACATCAGTTAGATCTGTACTGGCAATAAAGTTTTGCACGAACATTTGACCATCAGTACGTCCTACAGCAGAAACAAAATCGTTATTGGCAAGTGCCGCACCAATATCCGCCGCAGTTAGTCCATAACCAGCTAATTTCACAGGATCAAGCCAAGCACGCAAAGCAAAGGTTTGATTACCAAGAATTTCTGCTTTCTGTACTCCATTTACAGCTTGTAACTTAGGCTGAACCACACGAATCAAATAGTCGGTAATTTTATTAATAGGTAATTTATCGCTATAAAAACCAATATACATGGAATCAATAGTTTGCCCTACTGAGACGGTGATTACTGGTTGTTGTGAATTTTTGGGTAACTGATTCAATACCGCATTTACTTTAGTAGTAATGTCCGATAAAGCTTTTAACGGATCATAGTTCAGCAGAAGGTTGACCGTGATCGTACTGGTTCCTTGAGTACTTGTTGAAGTCATATAATCAATACCATTGGCTTGCGCAATGGAATTTTCCATCGGGGTTGTAATAAAACCGGCAATAACATCAGGATTAGCTCCGGTATACACCGTAGTCACTGTAACAATAGCGTTTTCAGTAAATGGATATTGCATTACAGGCAATGAACCCATAGAGCGCAAACCCATTGCTAAAATCATTAAGCTAATCACCGTTGCTAACACGGGTCGCTTAATAAAAATATCCGTAAATGCCATCATTACCATCCTTAATAGGTATACTGGTGTTTTCTTGTCGCTGCCATTATTTTTCAGTAACTTTAGGTGTCGCCTCATTACTGGGTTGAATGGAATTATTCACCACAACACGGCTGCCATTTTTAAGCTTTAACTGCCCACTGGTTACCACAATGTCTCCGACATTGACTCCTTTTAAAATGGCGATTTGATCTCCACGAGTATCCCCCACGGTGACAAACACTTGAGTTACGATAAATACAGGCCGGTTTTGACTGTCTTTATCCTTAGTTTCCTTAGCGATGTAGATAATATCACCATAAGGGTTAAAGCTTACTGCAGTTTGCGGCAAAGTGATGTATTTTTGCTTGGACTCTACATTAACTACAGCATGCACAAACATACCAGGCTTCAATTTAAAATCGGGGTTAGGCAAGGTGGCCTCAACTTCGACGTTACGCGTGTTTACATCCACTAAGGGTTGAATCGTCGTAATATCACCTGCAAACTCTTTATCGGGAAAAGTATCGACGGTTACTTTAACTTTTTGCCCTACTTTAAGCTGAGCTAAAGCTTGTTGTGGTAAAAAAAAGTCCGCATAAATGGGATCTAAGGCCTGTAAAGTAGTGACGGTATCGCCAACGTTCAGGTATTGTCCAGGATTAATGTTGTTTATACCTAGTTTTCCGGTAAAAGGAGCACGAATAGTCTTTTTTTCAGTCGTTGCCGCTTGTTGCTCCACCTGCGCCTGGAGATTCTTTAAATTCCATTCATCGGTATCAACCGTTTGTTTACTCACTGCCCGGGCTGCAAATTGAGCTTTATCGCGCTGATAAGTAATTTTGGCTAACTCAACTTGTGCCTGTAATGAATGCAATTGCCCTAATTCAGTTCCTGCATTAAGTTGAACCAAGACATCGCCTTTATTTACAAAAGCACCCGGTGTAAAGTAAATAGTTTGCACCATGCCTGCAAGTTCAGTGGTTACATTCACCCCTACACGAGTACGCAAGCTACCCACGGCTTTCATCGTCGGCTGCCAAAAAGATTCTTCAGCCTTCATCGTTGACACAGCAACAACAGGGGCGTTCATCGAAGCAAAAAATCGTTGAGTCATAATTGATTTAAAAGCCTTCCAACCAAAAATAAGGCCAAAAAGCATACCGACGATTACCAACATAATAATCATTTGTTTTTTCAAAAAAACCTCTCTCATCAAGATACTAAAATCCTCTCTTCAGTACCAAAAAGAGCGCACGATAAACCAGGAATCATTACTTCATAAGCATTCTTTCACACACCAGGGCTTATGCCACCATCCTCCACCTAAAGCCTGGAATAAAACAGTAGTATCTGTATAACGCAACGCCTGCGCTTGGATTCGGCTTAAGCGCGCTCGATGATATTGCTGTTGTGCGTTTAATAAATTAATGTAATTGACCCCGCCCAAACGATATTGAGCAGTGATTAAATTTACAGAGGCCCGCGCGGAATCTTCTGCTCTAATTTCAGCCTGTAATGCACGCGCATCTGTTTCAATGGCCGTTAAGACATCTGCGACATTTTGGAATGCTTGCAAAACCACCAACTTATATTGTGATGCCGCCTGATCAAAAGCAGCAATGGTTGCTCGTCGTTGCGCAAATAAGGCACCACCGTGGAATAAAGGCTGGGCTACCTGAGCAGCAATAGACCAAACATTATTCGGTGCAGTAAATAATTGAGACCATGAAGAGTTAATCCAACCCTCACTACCAGTTAAAGTCAATTGTGGAAACAGATTGGCTGTGGCAACACCTATTTGCGCACATGCCGCATGTAATAAGGCTTCAGAAGCTCGTACATCGGGGCGTTGTCTGACTAACATTGCAGGTACACTCAGTGGCAATTCAGTCGGTAAGTGTAAACGCTCAAGCTTAATTAGTGGTAAAGGCCCATCAGGAACAGTTCCAATTAAAGTAGATAAATAATGTTTTGACTGCGACAAGTTTTTTTCTAAAGGAGGCAACGTTGCCTTAGATTGTTCCACTAAAGTTTGTTGGGTCAGCACATCTGCATTAGAAATGCCACCTAAACGATATTGATCTTTTAATACTTTAAGCACGCTTGCTTCCGCTCTAATTAAATCTTTAGTTGCGTCAATCTGTGCCTGATATGAGGCAATATTTATCGCCGTAGTCACAATATTAGAAGTCAAAGTAAGATGAGCTGCTATTAATTCAAATTGTTGATAATCAATTTGAGCTCTTAAGGATTCAATTTGACGCCGCGCCGCGCCAAAAAGATCTAAAGTATAACTTAAATTAAATGCAGGATTATAAATACTAAATGTTACACTGTCCCCGGGAAGACCAATTTGCACCCCGGAATAACGTTGACGCAAAACCATCATTGATGCATCAATTGATGGCAACAAGGAATTACCAATTTCTACTTTCCAATTTTCGCGTGCCTCACGCAAAGAAGCGGCGGCGGCGGCAACTGTAGGATTATGTGCTAAGCCTGCGTGCACCAGCTCATTAATCTCTGGAGAGCTAAAAAGCTCCCACCACAGCAAAGGAATGTCTCTATTTTTAAGAAAAGCTTGAGCTTGACCACCAGGACCTTTAGTTTTTACTGTTTTTGCAGGCAAAGGAGTTTCAGTATATTGTTTTACTAAAGGTACTGGAGGCGAACGAAAATTAGGACCAACCATACAGGCAGTCTGTAAGCTTAATAGTAAAATAATTCCGATAAATGCAACCGGACGAAATCGAAAATCGTACACTGATAACAATCCCTTGCAGATTCATAAAAAAAGATAACTATTAATCTATCATGGAATTACAAATGAATGAAGTTAAATGGAACAAGGACTCTTTTGCAGCTATATTAAATAAATCATCATAAAAAGGAATGAGAAATGATATTAAACATAAATCATAATATACCAGAGTGGTTCTTACTTTAACGTAAATCACTATGAAACATAAGCACTCAAGGTGTCATAACCATCAAAGGACTGAGCAAAAACTTAATGCATCAGGCCAAAATGTTATCTACATCTGCCCGATGCATTCACAAATTCGTCAAGCAAACCCAGGTCAGTGTCCAATTTGTGGTATGGCATTAGAACCTGAAATGATTTCTGTGCATGAAGAAGCAAATCCAGAATATGCAGACATGAAGCGACGATTTTGGATTGCTCTTATTTTAACGATACCAATCGTGCTTTTGGAAATGAGTAGCTATTTTTCGGTCATGAAATTTAATGGAGTGTTTTCCAATTGGACACAATGTGTTTTATCAACTCCAATTGTACTGTGGTGTGGAAAGCCATTTTTTGAGCGCGCGCTACAATCCATTAAAACACATCACTTGAATATGTTTACACTTATTGCTATGGGGATTGGTATCGCCTGGATTTATAGTGTGATTGCTATACTGTTTCCTAGGGTTTTTCCAATAGCTTTTAGGCATGATGAGGCCATACCTATTTATTTTGAAGCAGCAGCGATGATTACAATGCTTGTTTTATTGGGACAAGTTCTTGAATTAAAAGCACGTGCTGCTACCGGTGGCGCAATTAGGTCCTTATTAAAATTAACTCCTGAAAAAGCACATCGCGTTTTGCTCGATGGTACAGTTGAAGACATTAACCTTGCTCAAATTAATATCAATGACTTACTGCAAGTACGTCCAGGTGAAAAAGTGCCAATTGATGGTGAAGTAATTGAAGGGCATAGCGATGTAGATGAATCGATGATAACGGGGGAATCAATACCCGTGATTAAGAAAGAAGGTTCGCATGTGATTGGAGGAACCTTAAATCAAAATGGGAGTTTCGTGTTAAAAGCACTTTTTGTTGGCAAAGAGACCATGCTCGCACGTATTATTCAAATGGTTCATGAAGCGCAAAGGAGTAAAGCACCGATTCAACAATTAGCAGATACTGTGTCTGGATGGTTTGTACCTATCGTGATCTTGATTGCTTTTTTATCATTCATTGTCTGGACAGTATTTGGTCCCAAACCCGCGTTTAGTTATGGGCTTATTTCCGCAGTTTCTGTACTTATTATCGCATGTCCCTGTGCACTGGGTTTGGCAACACCAATGTCGATTATGGTGAGTATTGGTAAAGGAGCACAACACGGTGTTTTAATCAAAAATGCCGAGAGTTTAGAACAAATGGAAAAAGTGAATCTTCTTGTTGTTGACAAAACAGGGACCTTAACCGAAGGACACCCCGAGCTGATTCAAACAATGATTGAAAAAGGATATGATGAAGATGAACTGTTAGCACTTGCTGCATCTTTAGAAAAACTCAGTGAACATCCTTTGAGAACAGCTTTTATTTCTGCCGCAAATAAAAAGAAATTATCCTTATTTCCTGTTGTTGATTTTGCATCAATCACAGGAATGGGAATTACCGGAAAAATTCGACAATACCATGTTGCAATTGGAACATTATCTCTAGTACAACAGCATGGTCATTTAAACCAGGCCTTTATGAAGCAAGCAGAAATCTTATTGGCTCAAAGCGCAACAGTGATGTATATGACAGTGGATAATCATCTTGTTGCCCTGTTTGCTGTCTCTGATCCAATTAAGAAAAATTCCTTGGAAACCATTCAGCAGCTACATCAGGAAAACATCGAAACGTGTATGCTGACAGGAGATAACCCAAAAACAGCAGAAGCTGTGGCAAAAAAATTGGCAATAAAGCAAGTCATTGCAGAAATTATGCCGACTGAAAAAGGACACGTAATTCAACAACTAAAGCAACAAGGGTATATTGTCGCCATGGCAGGAGATGGAGTGAATGATGCGCCCGCATTGGCAATGGCCAATATTGGAATTGCCATGGGGACAGGAACTGATGTGGCCATTGCCAATGCAGGTATTACCTTATTGCATGGTGATTTGCACGGGATTATAAAAGCAAGAAAGTTATCGCAAGCGACGATGCGTAATATTCGCCAAAATTTATTCTTTGCGTTCTTTTATAATGCCTTAGGCATTCCATTGGCAGCAGGCTTACTTTATCCATTAACGGGTTTATTATTAAGCCCGATGATCGCTGCCGCAGCCATGGCTTTAAGCTCAGTTTCTGTTGTATTAAATGCATTACGTTTAAATCGCGTCACATTATATACCCAATAAACTTCAAGATGCGAGTTTTAAATTCCCTCTTTAATGACATGAGGTTGTATTTAAATTTTACAAAAAGACCAATTTAATGTATTGTATTTGGTCATTACTCACAGAAACCTGGTGCATTCATGTCACAAAGTAAAGAAGAGCAGCAGTTAACACCTAAAGATTTTAATAATGATTTTAACCTCAATGATGTAGTTATTGAAGCGATATCAAGCCACTTATCCGTTGAGGATGAATTAAGCCTCATGTATTCCTCTATAACCACACATAATTTATTCAAACCTCATCTACTTTCCATTAAGGCGAGGGAATGTGTGGTTCTGGGTAATGTGAGCACGCTAGAATACATTGCCAAAAAAGACCCATTAGCCTTATTCCAAAAGGGAGAGGTCACGGACGCTGATGAATGCACTTTTTATAATGTATCAGCCTATCAACTCATCCAGTTTCTGTGTGATGCAGACATGAAGAAACAACTACTATCCTGGATTCCAGATGCCTTTCTTTCCGCAATTCAAAAGCAAACAACGGAGTTAGGATGCGGCGGGGCTGATTTAATCAAATTAGACCGCGACCCTTTAGTCATGGCATCTCAAGAGTTCACCGGGTTTACTCAGTTTAAACAGACGTTTACTTTGTTTGATCATACACCACATGAATTGAGCTTTCCCTTGCTGGAAAATCCAGATGGGATTGCTTATTATGCTGATTCGAATGACGTGGTAACATTTTACTACATCAAGAAGGCAACAGAACAGGTAGTACCGATTGAACCAAGTTTCTCCTCAGAAGAAGATAAAGCCTCATTTGAAACATTTAAAGACTCCTTTAAAGTCATGGAAAACAATTCCTCTCGTCGCTCGAGCAATGCCGAGCACCAGCTCATTGAGCGCATTTTTGAATACCCGCTGCATAGACAGGGCATACTTTATAAGCAAAATGACATTTACACTCGTGATAGTCGCACGGCATTTAGTTTAATTAACGCCTATAGAACCTCTATTAGGCTCTACAATGAAGCCACACAAACTGCCCACTGGGATAGGGATAAATGGGATAAAGCGGATATTTATTGGCGCGAAGGGGTAGGTAATGCTCAGCGCAAACTTATGTGGTTATTACAAAGAATTTATGAAAAAAATCGCCCTTTTTATCCGATTCCAACCCAATTTAATGACTTCAATCGGGACTTTAGATTTGGGAACTTCAATGGTGCGAAAGAGGAATCGGCTGTAGTTTCGGGAAAAATTATTGGGGCGCTCGGGGTGAAATTTGGATTATATAAGGCGTGGGAGCAGGCACCGGCGGAGCACGTGTTGAGTCTGCTGGGTCGGCTGGCGGCGGGCGCGGCGCTCGTTGATTTAGTTGCCGTCTTCCGGCTTATTGATGACGCGAAAGCAAATATTATGGAGCTGTCCCATGAATCAAAACCTGATGTTCAGTCGAGAAGTGTGCGCTCCCCGAACTAGTAGATGCGACACAGCTGTAGGCGGCAAGTAACGCTTTGGCAATGTTCATTGCCGTCGCATCCCAACAAGCATCTAAAAACCAGGTTAATAATTCATGCTTTGTCCAGCATTGTGCTGTTTGCGTCCACCAGTTGACCCATTGACTCAGGTAACTCATGACTCGATGGAGAGAAACTCCAGAAGCATTGATAGTCTTGAATATGCCGTATAATGGTTGATTGGTGAAGACGAAGTGCTTGACTTATTTTGGGAACGGTCCAACCCTCTGAACGCAACAAAATCGCTTTGAGCCGATCTCGTGCTTTTCCATTATTTTGCGATGCATGCATCACTTCAAGACGAGTTTTTTCTTCGGATGTTAAATAGAATTTTTTCATACCACATAGAATGATCTTCTTAGTTCAGAAAAACAAGCTTTTTGAAAGACCTTGGGTATAATTAACGTCAATTATGAGTTGTGTAATTTAAATTCAGTCTTACCACTATCCACGGACTTTAATACATAGGAATGATTTGCTATTCCATCGTCTTCTTCATCCACCATAATTACATAAAAGATAAAGAGTACCATTTGGATGAACATAAATTAATCGGAATATTTACCGGATCAAAGCCATAATTAACCCTTGAATTAACATTCAGCGATGTCGCATAGGTCCAATCAATCTCATTGCTTGAATACGAAAACACGCCAAAATAGGAGCAAACATACGTGATGCCATTAAACCGTCTAATTGAGTTATGATGGGCATTGTTCCATTCAGATGATTCAATGACCTTCCATTTTTTAGTTTGTACGTCATATTTTGATATTTTACCATGTGCGGTATAAGTATCATCATGAAGCAAATACACCGCTCCTAGTCCATCATTTGTTTGAGTGCTTTCATCAAGATAGATTCTACTGACAAGATCAGCAGCTATCCCATCTTTCTCTGCTGTGATATAAAAAAGGGTATCTTCGTTTTTTAATTTAACACCTAAACCAAGTGCAGGAAGATCCGTAAAGTCAGGGCTTATGGCAAAAAGTAGTGTGCCCGTTTTTTTATTGAGGCAGAGATCTTGAATGGAGTATCCGTCGAATTTGAGCCCAGGTACAGTAGCCCACAACTGCCCCTGATTATCAGTCAAGGATATACCGCAATCCCAAGACTGTAACAGATGGTTACATCCGGCATACACCCCTCCTCCCTCAGCATAACCATCTATGGCCGTAACATCAGAAGCATATAAACCACTATTTTCTGAATTTCTAACCACTTGCTACATCATCTGATTAATCTCCATTATACCTTTTGTCTATTTAACTAAAGGAGCGTTTTATGGCTGACAATAGTAGCTCCTGGAGAATCTATGGATTATTATGAGCATGTCGTTTAACTATTAGTGACATTGTAAGATTAAAGCGCAAATAAGAGGTGTGTTTATTTAAGCCATGATAATTTTTTTTAAGGAGAACTGTAATGAAAAGGATAAAAGAACCAAGTACAGTAATCAACAACAGAGGTCGCGTTGATACTGAAAGTGAAGACATTAATCTTCTACCCGTAGCCACATCGAACTATTTGGGAGCAGTAAAGATTGGCAGTGGAATTAGCGTACAACCCGATGGCACCATCTCAGCCAGCGGCGGCGGCAACCTCCAATCAGGCAATCCCACCGCAAAAGTTGGTCCTCAGGTGGTTAATGGTACTGCTACCACCTATATGCGCTCTGATGCGGCTCTTGCTTTAGACACCACTGCAACCTATACCTGGAGTGGTACCAATACTTTTAGCGGATCTATTTACGTGCCAACACCAACGCAAGGAGATAGTTCGACCAAGGCCGCTTCGACTGCTTTTGTCGCTGACACCGTCCAAAATGCCATTAACAACTTCGCTCTCAAACCTGCTACCTCCACCACTCTCGGCGGTGTGAAGATTGGCGCTAATGTGAACGTGCAAGTGCACGGTACAATTTCCGTCGCATCACCCTATACCCTTCCTATTGCTAGTGGAAGCGCTTTGGGGGGAATCAAAGTCGGGAGTGGTCTCAATATTGATAGCGGAGGCATTTTATCTACAATTGCTGCTTCTATACCTCTATTTGATACAATTGATATGAGTCTTTTTCCCCCTAATCCCTATATGATCAAAGCCTTCACAACAAGTATATATCCAGCAAGTGGGAATTACAGTTTAACATTAAACTTAGATTTGAGTTCTGCAATACCTGGGGCCCGTTTGAAGGTTCTAGTATTTGCCAATCAGAGTGCCGTCGCAACGATTACTGTGACCTCTACAGAATTTAGTGTGGGGGTAAATCCACCAACTGACCAGAACGGCCTATCTCATACCTTTATCATTGATTGGACGAAACGCCAAGATGTTAGTCCTTATGAGATTGATCTTAATTATGGGCAATGTTTCTTTTCTGGCAGTCAATTCATCCAATTTCGTTGGTTTGTATCAGGAAAATTTCAGTACGATTAACAAAATGCATTAACTAACCGAAGATTGCGCGTTAAGCGCAGTCTTCGATGTGATTGAAACACTATTATCGGGAAACTTTTTGAATATCATGGCCAACATGAGACACATCTTTTCCAAAACCATGCACAGTGCCACATGCACTCAACATTCCTACGGTTGTTAAAAAAGCACATACCATCATTATTTTTTTTACGCTGTTCATGATTTTTCTCTCTTCTTGAGGTTGAAAATAAGTAAAACTACCTTATAAGTTTAGCTCAAGTTCAGTTGAGTTAAAGGTATATTTTTAATAAAAATATTGATAAATTAATTAACCTGCTTCACAAGAAAGGGACCTCAATTTGCGTGTACTCTTAATAACAAGCCTTGTGTGCGTCACTGCATTAACTAATTGTCATTTTTACAGCGTTGTCCACAGTGAAGTACCAGAAATTGGCTCTGCGGAACTTACAGTGAAGCATGTCTATAAAAAACCCAAATCGACAAAGACTAAAAGTCACCTAACGCGATTTAATGATCCACAATTGCGTCGTCTCGTAGCAATTGCCTTGCATGACGCACCCGATATTGGGAGTGCTAAAGCACGAGTGATGCAAGCACGCGAAATTGCCAAAGGGACCTATTCAACACTGTGGCCTTCTGCTACCTTAAGTGGCTATGTTAATAAACAATGGTTTTCCCTTAAGGGAACCGTTCCATCAACATTAGATATCCCGGTGACTGAGGCAAGAATTGCAAATTTGGCGTTAAATTTTAACTACGAACTCGATTTATGGGGCAAAAATCGTAATAACTTTGCCAGCAAACTCAGCGAAGCCTTTGCGGCAGAAATGGATCTCGCACAAACCCGTTTAATCATCAGTTCAACAGTTGCCAGTGTTTATTTTGACTTGCAAAATGACATCATCCAGCAACAATTAGCCAAAGAAAATGTTCATATTTTGCAAGAAGAGGCAGATATTGTTTTAGGGCGAGCAAAACAAGGAATTGAATCCGATATTCCATTAAAAACAGCAATATCGAATACACAATCGGCGCGCTTAGCAATTCAAGATTATCAACGGATGGAATTGCAATCACGCCATCAACTCGCAGTACTTATGGGCAAAAATCCATTTAACACGCAGATTGAAGTACAAAAATTCTCTTATGATCCTAAACAGCTGGCCTTACCCGAAGTCATCTCCACAAATGTGCTCGCACGCCGGCCAGATATTGCGTCAACACGTGCTTTAACTGAGGCAGCAGCACATCAAATTAATGTGGCACGCGCCGCATTTTTCCCAGACATTAATCTGACCTCCATCTTAAGCTTACAATCATTCTATTTTGCGAATTTTTTTAACTTCTCAGTTAAAGATGCAGGAATAAAACCTGCATTTACCTTGCCTATTTTTGATGCGGGACAACGTCGTGCTAACTTAGGCGCAAGACAAGCTGCATTTGAACTGACGGTAAACCAATACAATCAAACCATTCTTAATGCCTTACAGGAAGTAACAGACCAAATGGCAGCACTTCACACGCTTAAAAAACAAATAGCTGACCAAAAAAAAGCACTAAACACCACCGAAGGAAATTACAAGCTCTTTCGCTCACGCTATACCCAAGGAATCATTGATTACTTACAGCTTCTTGAAATAAAACAATTATTAGTACAGCAAAGAGCCACACTCTATAGTTTACAAACTCATCAGAAACAAGCGATGGTTGCTTTATTAGCTGCATTAGGTGGAGAAGTGATACTATGACCGAGCAAACACAAAATGACGCCGCTCAACCCAACACGCCAACACCTAAAGTTGGGGCAGCAACCCCAGAAACCTTGCGCAAACGTAAACTTGCAATGTACACTCTAGGTGGTTTATTTTTAATCATCGGCCTCCTCTGGCTGCTGTATTACCTCATTTGGGGACAGTTTAGAGAATATACCGACGATGCTTATGTGAATGGCAATTTAGTGCAATTAATGTCGCAAGTACCTGGTACTGTAATCAAAGTACATGCTGACGATACGCAATTCGTTAAAGAAGGCCAAGTCATTATCACCTTAGATAAAGCAGACTATGAGATTGCTTTGCAACGTGCGAAAGCAGATTTGGCACAAACAGTACGCCAGGTTCACCAATACTATGAAAATGTAGCACAAGCACAACAAAATGTTATTTTAGACAAAGCTAATTTGATAAAAGCACAATTAGACTTAAAACGTCGTATGGGCTTAGTGGGTAATCGCGCCGTGTCTCGTGAAGAAATGCAACATTACAAAACAGCCGAAGAAGCAGCTCAAGCCAGTTATAATGTTTCATTACAACAATTAAATTCAGCACTTGCTTTAGTGCAAAATACTACTCTTTATACTCACCCTATGGTAGAAGCAGCAAAAGCCAATTTGAAAACAGCTTATATTAACTTAAATAGAACTACAATTTTATCACCGGTAACTGGCTATATCGCAAAGAGAAATATAAACCCAGGACAACAGGTATCCCCAAATACAGTCATGCTCGCAATTGTACCTCTCCATGATACTTGGATTGATGCCAACTATAAAGAATCCTCCTTAGATCATATCCGCATCAACCAACCAGTTATCCTGTACGCAGATGCTTATCCTGATGTAACCTATCACGGCAGAGTAGCGGGTCTAAACGCGGGTACTGGAGCTGCATTTTCCTTATTGCCCCCGCAAAATGCAACTGGAAACTGGATTAAGATCTTACAACGACTTCCTGTACGCATCATCTTAGATGAAAATGAATTAGCGAAAAATCCATTACAATTAGGGCTTTCCATGCGCGTGACTACCAATACGCATAATCGCGAAGGAATACGTATGCCAACGACTACAAAGTCACTATTTAAGTATGAAACTGACGTTTTTGCAAAACAACTTGCCGAAATCGACACCTTAATCAATGGCATATTGAAAGCAAATTCAGAAGACATGTCTCTACCTAAGGCGATTTCATAATGGCAGAAAAACTACCACCACTTCAAGGCGGGCGCCTGGCATTAATGACTATTTCTTTGTCATTAGCAATTTTTATGAACGTCCTTGATGTCTCTATTGCCAATGTCGCCATCCCCACCCTTGCTGGAGATTTAGGAGTTAGCCCTGATAATGGTACTTGGGTTATTACCTCATTTGCAGTGAGCCAAGCGATTATGCTACCACTTACCGGCTGGCTCGCCCGTCGCTTTGGAGAGGTTCGTTTATTTCTGGTTTCTACTGCCCTATTTACTATTACGTCAGTACTTTGTGGTTTATCACAAAATTTAGCCATGCTGATTTTCTTCCGCGTCCTCCAGGGTGCCGTTTCTGGACCAATGATTCCATTATCACAAAGTATTTTACTTGCTAATTTCCCTCCGGAAGGCCGTGGCCTGGCAACAGGCATATGGGCAATGACAGCAGTGGTGGGCCCAATATGCGGCCCAATTTTGGGTGGAATTATTACGGATAATTATACCTGGCCGTGGATTTTCTATATCAATGTTCCTGTAGGTATTTTTTGTGTCACCTTTACAGCAATCACTCTTACCGGCAGAGAAACGCCGACTGTCAAACAACCAATAGATATTATTGGTCTGGTTTTATTAACTATTGGCATTGGTTGCCTACAAATTTTACTTGATAAAGGGCATGACTTAGACTGGTTTAATTCAATCACCATTAGAACTTTAGGCATTATCTCTTTGATTAGCCTTAGTTTTTTAATTATTTGGTTACTCACTCAATGCGATCCCATTATTGATTTGTATTTATTTGAAGACAAAACATTTACTATTGGCGTTATTTGTCTAACCTTAGGCTTTTTGGTCTATTTTGGCAATGTGGTTATTTTTCCCTTATGGCTGCAAACTCAAATGGGTTATACCCCTACCTGGGCGGGATTTGCCGCAGCCCCGGTAGGCATTATCCCTTTTTTATTAACACCTTTAGTTGGAAAATACATGGGCAGGTTTGATTTACGCATTATCGTCAGCCTTGGGTTTTTCGTTTTTATTATTACTTCAATATGGCAATCAACATTTTATACTGATGTAGGTTTTATCCAATTAATCATGCCACGTTTTTATCAAGGTTTTGGACTGGCATTTTTCTTTACACCACTGATTGCGATGATTTTATCCAATATTCCCCCAGTTAAATTAACCAGTGCCCTAGGCCTTGCAAATTTTTTTCGAATTCTTGGAGGCAGCTTTGGTACTTCAATTAGTGTCACTTTATGGAACGATCGTGAAGCATTACATCAGAATCATTTAGTTGAATCAGTAAACGGTTATAATCCATTTACCTTACAAACAGTGGAGCAACTACACGCTTTGGGGGCTACGGGTAATAAAGCTTATGGTCTTATTTATGAAACGGTAATTAATCAATCATTTATGTTAGCAACTAATGATATTTTCCGCCTCTCGGCCTGGGTGTTTATGCTTTTATTTGCCATTATTTGGCTCGCAAAACCTTCAATAATTAAGCCTGGCGTTACCGTAGCAGCAGAGTGATTGTTTCCTATATATTTCTTCTTTATAATTCGTTTTGCTTTTAAATAATAAGGTGCTTTGAAATGAACAAATGGATGATACTGGCAGCCTCTAGCCTAATAACAATCAGTGCTCAGGCGAATCAATTCTCTTGTGGTTATAAAGATTATTTTCGCTTAAGCGACAGCTCACATCCAGGAATCTACGTCGTGAGTGGTTTTAGCGATCAGGACATTCTCTTACAAATCATTGGTCCACGCAGCTTTGTAATCCGAGATTCTTATCAATGCAAAAGTGGCTATGCTCATGTTACTGTAGCTTATGACTCTGCCAATTGGTGCGTTTTAGACATTAAAGATGGGCCTTTTATGAACCATCCTATAGTAAGCGCATCGTGTAACGGAATTCGTTATATCAATACTGATTATGATGGATTTAACAGTTATTCCTACACAATTAATTTAGATTAAGCCAAAGAGCTATAAACCAACTCCAGGCTCTGGCCTATCGTCGTCTTTAACACGTTTAGGCAGAGTCTTCTTATCACGATTTAGTAAAATAAACTCCGAATAATCTTTCTGTTGTTCTTCAGGCTGCTTCGTCTGTTCTGGCTTGTCAGCATCCGCAGTGGTTACTTTTAACTGATCCAGTAACGTATCATAAGATGATTGAGTTTTAATCATAGTATCTGTTGGATGAGCAACCGTACTGTCTTTCATTGCTCTGGCAGGATAAAAAAATTCCCCCATACTTCTCATCGTAGTATGTACCATAGCAAATACTCGGTGCAATGCATGTGCCGGCTTGTTATCAAATAATCCTGCGACACGTCCAATGGCCATAGAGCATAAATAAGCAAACAACTTAACAAAAGTAGCTACTCCAGTATAAGTCAAGAAGACTAATTTAGTAGTAACCATAGCTAAGCGCATGAAATCTTTCTTAAGATGATCCATTAAAAGATCAAAGGAACGATGCATCGGTGCTGTAGGATGTGAATTTTGATTAAACCACGCAGCAAAACTCACCAAAGGAGAAGCCAGAACCCGTAATACTACGGGAACATAAGCTAAAGGGATGGCAAAAAATTGAAAAGCAATTGACGAATGATTCTCCGGGTATAAAAGCTTTTTCAACGATTTGCTTTCTTCTTTAGTAAATAAAGCATCCATTTGCCGCTCAAGAGCGAATTGTTGTCTACCAGGAAGTTTCGGTAAAGTTTTAGCGTTTCTTGCCAACCAATTAACCAATTTGAAGCGAAGAATTTCATGACGCGCATCCTCTGCGAGAGGATGTTTCTCATTCATTAAATGAGGTGCTTCATATGGGACACTGGTATGGGTCATTAATACCTCATAAGTAGCAATTGCCATTTTTGCACCTATAAGTGGATAACCTGTAGATGGGTCAGCACCTAAATCTTTTTTCAATTCATCAGTCAGCCATGGAATTTTATGCCCCATAACTCCATTTGCCATAAAATACCCCAAAGCATAAGCTGACGCACAGTAAGCACCTACCGTCAAAGGATCTTCACCAAGCTGATAAAAGGTATTAGCTCCCATTCCAGTAGGCCCATGCATGACGCCATCCCAAAGAACCGTCGCGAACTCAGCCAAAGACGAGCCACCGGTAACCGCAGCTCCCACAGGTGATGCCGACATGGAGTAAAACATATTATTACACGAAGATACAAAGGATTGTCCTAAAAACGAAGAACAAAAGTCTGGCGAATAAATCATCGCGACCCCAAGGCTATAAGTCGCACTAAAGATTAAACCACCAACAGGATCCTTAGCATAAATATTATGAGAAAAAACCGTACCAAAAGAAGTAATACCTCGCGCTATTGAGTTGAGAATGTCATTAAACTCTCCTGCAGACAAATCATATTCTACATGTGCTAAATGTGATGTTTCCTGAGTCAGAGGTACAAGCAGTTGATCGTGATATTGAACCAATATTTCCCTTAATAAGCGCTCCTCTTTGTGATTAATTACATTGACTGTTGTAGTAATGCTGGTTAAAGTCTCATCTAAATTTGGCAAGCATTTAGTTGCTTCCCAGTCATCACCAATGTCTTCAGGCAATTCAACGACTAATTTTACCCCAGAATCACGCACACCTTTAAATACGTCCATGATGGCATAAGCAACTTGTATAATAAAATATACAGGCTTCTTCCACATGGGTTCATTAGATTGCACATGTTGATGTAAAAGCGCTGCATTAAGATGGAACTCTTTATCATTCCAATCTTCTTCTAACCAAAGACGAGTCGGAACAAACATGCTTTTGAGAATATTTAAAACAAAGGACCCCAAACTTTTAAGAGCCGCCGTGCTACTACGATGAGTTCGCCAGCGTGTTGCGGCATAAACCTGTAACTCTTCTTCTTTAATCCCATTACTCATGGTTGGCTGTTTATTTCTTGTATGAGTCAGAACATCCCAACCTTCTATAAAACTAATTGCCGTTAATACTTGTTGTTGTCGTGCCGAAGGTAGGGAATCATGAGAAAAATCATACGTAAATAATTCATCAGGATTTTTTGAATAAATACCATGGTGTTTATCTGTAGTTACATTACGTGCATCAGCCTCATGATCATCAATCACTTTACGGGCGTCTTCAATACAATCATTTAACTCCCCACGGGTAAGAGCAAAAAAACGTTTGCGACTAAAAGTCATGTCTTGGTTGATACCTTGAAGCTCATACAACCCATGCATCATCTGCTGTTTCACAAATTCAAGAACTGAGTTTCGCCCCCGAGAACGGTTAAAAGCACGCAAATCGTCATTACTGCTGATTGATAATAGATAAGCTTGCGCTCGTTTAATATCAGCAGCTATATCCGCTTTAATTTGTACCAGTGATTGCGCATTAAAACCACCACAGTCTACATCATCAAAATAGTGATGTAGCTGACTTTCTATTTGTGTTAATTCATGAATATATTGCTTTAAAGCACTTTTATATTCCTGGTGTGTCGTATTTTTGTTGGCCAAAGATTCCAAAGCCTGCAAAGCTTCAAATCGATCCTGAAATAAATCAATTAATTTTAACTTTACGGCTTGAGAATTACTGACAAATCCTTTTATTGCCCGCTCATGAGCGATTATGCGGTATTGGCCTAAAGTAGAAATGACATTACTTGTAATAGACTGACTTCTGACAATCCCCCAACGTACCCCTTCCTTTAACTTTGCGGCATTTGTTTGCCAGGCAAACGAATAAGGCTTATCATTTTTAGTAATGAACTTAATATGGTGCTCATTTGGCCTGGATTGGTTTTTTTTATAAACATCATCGCGATTACCTGTAGTAATCCAAGGAATTAGTGACAATGCAGGTAAAGACAACTGTTCATCTGCATTTAGAATAAACTCATTATAACGCTTGCGAAAATATTCATCTAAAAGTTGTTTAGCGCTTGCAGTCCGCATCATTTACCCATCCTGTTCTTGATTAGAGCAACTAACTCTTAAAATAAGGATAGTATAAAGTATAAGTATTAAACAATTATTAATACTTTATGGTCATTTTCGATGCATTTTTTGCGCACGATTAAGCGCTACAGACCAGCCCCCACCAAGCGCTTTGATAAGCTGAATACTTGCCATTTGACGACGAGTGCGTACCATAACTGAAGCCAACTCCGATTGCAAAGCGGCATTTTCAACAATCACCACCTGTAAAAACGTTACCAATCCACCTCGATAACGATGTATTTCTTGCTGCCAAGCGCGTATTGCTGCTCGTGTTGCCGCCTCTTGAGTGACTCGCTCTTTATCGAGTTGTTTTAATGCAATCAAATTATCTTCAACTTCTTGAAAGGCCGTTAGTACCGCTTGGCGATAAGAGGCAACTACCCCATAATAATCTGCTTTTGCTTGATTGAGTAGACTGCGTAAGCGGCCGCCATCAAAAATGGTTACTTCAGCCACCGGTTGCACCAAAGTTAATAAACTTAAAGGCCCAAGAGACCAAAATAAACTGGGTTTTGAGAATAAATTAGAAAATGTTTTACTTTGAAAACCACCTGTACTGGTGAACGTAAATTGCGGGAAAAAGGCTGCGCGTGCCACACCAATATTTGCATTCGCCGCAATCACCCGTCGTTCAGCGGCAATAATATCAGGTCGGCGTTGTACTAAAGTGGAAGGCAAATTAGGTTCAATCGCCAGAAAACGGCTTGGCAATTTTCCTGAAGCCATAGAAAAATTAGATGGAACCTCCCCAACTAACACGGCAATAGCATGTTCTAACTGGGCCCGCTGTAAACGCATGTCTTCAGCCTGGGTTTTTGCATTTTCTAACTGCGTTTGGGCCTCATCCACATCAGCAATGGGGGCTACTCCTCCCTTGTAACGCTGTTTTGTTAAATAAAGCGCTTTGTAATAAGCTCTGACTGTTTTATCTAAAATACGTTGTTGCTCATCACTACCTCTTAAATAAAAATAGTCATTGGCCAGTTCAGCATGTAAACTCAAATGAATGGCCGCAACATCTGCAGCACTGGCCTTAGCCAAATTATCCGCATTAACCACGGCATTGCGAACTGATCCCCATGCATCCACTTCATAACTTAAATAGCCCCCTACTAAAATTTGATTGTAATTAAATACCTTAGGAGGATTCGCAACAGTATGTGAGGTTTGTTGCCTATCGGCATTAAAGAGGCCCTGTATGGTGGGGAAATAGTAAGACCGAGCTACTTGCGCTAAGGCGTAAGCATCTTGATAATGAGCAAAGGCAACACGTAAATCCTGATTGGCAGCGGTTAATTTTCTCTCTAAATCATTGAGGATGGGATCATGAAAGGCTTCCCACCAAGCATCTGGCGCAACAATATGCGGCGTGCCCGCAACTTTGAGCCATGTACCAGCCTCTTTAAAATGCTCAGGAAGAAGCATCGCTGGACGCTCATACTTTGGTGCCAAATTACATCCTATTAAACTAAAAGCAAGGACACCAGGAATAATTAACTTCTTCATGAGGAAATTCGCACTACTTCACCCTCAGTAATTGAATCAGGAGGATTCACTACAACACGATCACCAGGCAATACCCCTGTTGCAATTTCAACTTCAGCACCAAGATCACGACGCACAGTTACCGATCTGAGTACTATCTTATTGTTCTTATCCACAATTGCTGCTTGCAATCCCTGCGCCTGAAATAATAAAGTATTCACTGGTAAAAGTATGGTATTAGGCGGCAATGGCAATGTAAACCACACTTCGGTGTATCCTCCAGGCAGTAGGACTCCATCTTTATTTTCGGCTGCAAATTGCGCTAATAAAGTTCGTGTGTTTGGATTAATCGCATTCGCTGTATTCAATAATTTTGCAGAAAATTCCCTATGTGGATGTTCAGCAAAATGTAAGGTAACCGTCATCTCTGGCGTAATACGTGTGGTATAATATTGGGGAATTTCCACATAAATTCGTAAAGGATCCGTCTGTGCAATACGAAATAAAGGCTTGGCGCTGATGCTACTGCCAGCATTCACTAAGTCACCAATATCAGTTGCCCGCGCAGTAATTACTCCCGTAAATGGCGCGATGATTTGTTGGAAATTCACCAAATCATTTAAACGATCAAGATTCGCCTTAGCAGATAAGCGAGCTGCTTGCATTGCTTCAGAAGAGCTCACTTTTTCATCGGTTTCCTGCTTGGATACTGATTCTGTCTTTAATAGATTAAGCCAACGTTTGGCAGTAGATTGAGCCAATTTATCATTGGCAATGGCGGTATTGAAATCAGCTTCGGCCTGACGTTTTTGCGCATCCAACTCTGGAGTTTCAATTACCGCCAGGATATCGCCTGCCTTAACTCGGCTCCCAATATCAACATTCCACACATTAACATAGCCATTGACGCGCGCATAAATTGGTGCCTCATGCCATGCACGTACTGTCCCTGGCAATACAATCTTATCACTGCCATCTTCCTGTTTAGCTACCATAGTAGCAACCACCCTTACCGCGGCTTCTTGAGTTCTTTTTTTCAGGGCAATTTCTGCTTGGATACGCGATACAATAATCGATAAAAATATTAATAAAAGAATTGCTGCTGCTAGCACATAATAACGGTGGCGGTGGTGTTCGCTTTTCAGATTTGGTTGAACTTTTTTAAACATGCTCGTTCCTTTGCTTCGTCTTTTTCCTGAATTTCCAATCATGAATTAAATAAAAAACTGAAGGCACAAAAAAGAGTGTGGCTACTGTAGCAAAGGATAAGCCACCAATAACTGCCCTACCCAAGGGTGCATTTTGTTCCCCACCATCTCCTAAACCTAGGGACATAGGCAGCATACCAATGACCATCGCAGATGCCGTCATCAAAACCGGACGCAAACGCGCTCTTCCCGCTTCAAGTGCGGCAACAAATGGGTTGGGCGTATGTGACAAATGATCTCTGGCAAAACTGATAATCAAAATACTGTTAGCTGTAGCCACTCCCATACACATAATCGCCCCGGTTAACGCAGGTACACTTAAGGTCGTATGAGTAAAAAAGAGCATCCACGCAATGCCAGCCAATGCAGCAGGCAAGGCAGTAATGATGATAAAAGGATCGGTCCAGGATTGAAAATTGATCACAATCAATAAATAAACTAGTAAAATAGAAAATGCCAATCCCCAATACAATCCGCTAAATGCATGTTGCTGGGTATCAATTTGCCCACGAATAGCTATTGACGATCCTTTAGGCAAGTCTTTTTGGGTATCATTGATGATCTTTTGAATATCCTTGGCTATTGCACCTAAATCTCTATCTTGAATTGAAGCAAAAATATCAATTACTGGTTGCACATTATAATGGGATTCCACTACAGAAGTCCAAGCGCGACTGACCGTACTCATTGCTCCTAAAATTTGCACTTGGCTTGGTAAAGTAACACTTCCAATTGGCAAATTGTATAAAGTTTGTAATGTATCCATCAAATATTGCGGTACCTGAGTCACAATAGGATAAGAAACGCCATTTTTAGGATCGAGCCAAAAGGTGGGCGAAGTTTGAAAACTTCCTGATAAAGAAACCAGTAAGTCAGTAGCTACATCAAATTGGGTAAACCCCAATTCACGAGCAATGCTCCGATCCACATCAACAAATAATGCCGGGTAATTATCCGCTTGGCGTGTACGGATGTCCGCAAGACCAGGAACTTGTTTTAATTTTTTAATCAATTTGCTGGCATAGGCCGTATTTTCTTTTTGTTTTAAGCCAATAATTTGAATATTAATAGGTGAAGGCAAGCCAAAATTAATGATTTGGTTGACAATATCTGCCGGTAAAAAAGCAATAGAAACGGAAGGAAATTCGTTATTTAAGATTTTTCTTAATTCACGAATATAATCCTGACAGGAACGATGCTTTTCTTTTAAAGCAATTAAAATATCCGCATCTTCAGGGCCTACCGTTGCTGAGTTACTGTATGATAAGTTAATACCACTCACTGGCAACCCAATATTATCCACAATGGTCTCAAGCTCTGTTGGAGGAATAATACGACGAATGACTGTATCAATTTCATCTACCGTACGTGCAGTTTCTTCAACTCGAGTTCCGGTAGGTGCACGAATATGCAATTTAATTTGCCCGGCATCAACATTGGGAAAAAAATCTTCGCCAAGCCAGGGGTGTAATAAGACCAGAGATATCAGGACAAAAACCAAAAAACAGCAAATAAATAAGCGGCCATTTTCCAATGCCTTACTTAATAAATCACAATAATTTTGTCGAAAATTGGCAAATTTCTCTTCAAATTTTTCATGCAAACGCACAAAATGATTATGGCTTTGAGGTTTATGCTGGGACAAGTCATGCTTATGCAATAAATATTTTGCCAAGGTCGCCACTAAAGTACGCGACAAGATATAAGACATCAGCATCGCAAAAATTACGGCTTCAGCCATAGGTACGAATAGATATTGAGCAACCCCTCCTAAGAAAAACATAGGCACAAACACAATACAAATACATAAAGTAGATACTAAAGCAGGAATTGCAATTTGTTTTGCACCATCAAGAATTGCTTGCTCTACTTCTTTGCCTTGCTCTAAATTCCAATTGATGTTTTCAATAGCAACCGTAGCATCATCCACCAAAATGCCTACTGCTAGTGCTAATCCACCCAAGGTCATGATGTTGATGGTTTCACCCAAAGCAGAGAGAATCGTAATTGAAGCAATAATCGATAATGGAATAGATAAAGTAATGATAAACGTACTGCGCAAACTACCAAGAAATAACAAAATCATTAATCCGGTCAGTGCTGCGGCAATAATGCCTTCGGTAATTACACCTTGAATTGCAGAAGTCACGAAAATTGACTGATCAGCAAACATAGATAAATCTAGTCCTTCAGGTAAAATGTTTTTCACCATAGGCAATAATGCTTTAATTTTATTTATAATATCTAAGGTCGATGCATTTCCAGTTTTTTGGATCGACATCATTACTGCACGCTGACCATCTACACGTACAATATTTGTTTGTGGAGCAAATCCATCGCGTACATGGGCCACATCCCGAATAAAAAGCACACCAGCAGGAGTCGCTTTAATAGGTAATTGATTTAACTCATCAACGGAAAGTGGACTGCCATTAATCTTAACAATGTATTCATACTCACCAATTTTTTGCGTTCCTGCAGGAATAATCAAGTTTTGTGCCCCAATGGTTGCATTCACCTGCTCTGCGGAAATACCATACTTTTGCATGGCAGTAGGGTTAAGATCAACCTGGATTTGCCGCACTTTTCCGCCATAAGGGTATGGAATCGCCGCACCTTGGACAGTTGCTAATTGGCTGCGTAAGAAGTTATTTCCCAAATCATTTAATTTTTGTTCAGGAATGGTGGCACTGGATAAAACTAATTGCAGTACTGGCACTGTGGATGCTTTATAATTTAAAATTAATGGCGGCAAAGTACCTGGTGGCAAGTTTCTCAATATCGTTTGCGAAATAGACGTTACCTGACTCAAAGCAATATCAACATTAACACCAGGGTGAAAAAAAAGCTTAGTTACACTAACACCAATTAAAGATTCTGATTCAATATGCTCAATATCGTTAACCGTTGTGGTGACGGCACGCTCAAAAATACTAGTAATCCTATCGGCCATTTCATCAGGAGGTAAACCGGTGTAACTCCATACAACACTTACCACTGGAATATTGATATCAGGAAAAATATCGGTTGGTGTACGCATTATGGCTAAAGGCCCAATAATGAGTAGCATTAAGGCTAAAACGATAAATGTGTAAGGTCGCGACAGAGCAATCCATACAATCCACATAACAAACTATCCGTTTCACAGAGATTTCGATCATAAATCACTATAACAATAAAAGGCTCATAAATTAAAGTTTTTTGGCAATAAAATTAGAGGGTTAGAACGATAAAGCTGATTTTGAAAATTTCTAGTATCACTTTAAATCAAAAACTTGACCACAGCGTACGAAACCACAAAATCCTTCCGCGTGAGCATCAGGTAATTCACCGTCATTATAATGATAAAGCCACATTTTTTTCTTAATATCAGAAGCTAAAGTGCTTAATTGATTAAAATGTGCGTGCACACCACTTGGAGCGAGTAAAGTTTCACAATCATGAAAGATAATAGTTGCTTCTTCATAAAATTTCCCCAAAATATCTGGAATAAATTGTGTGTCCGCGGTAAGAAAATATTTTTTTCTTTTATAACTTATAACCAAACCATAGCTGGGCATTACCTCCCCATTTGAATGAATATGAACAGTCTTTACCATCGTTAAATGAATCCCTTCCCATTCATAGATATTGCTATCTGCTACCTTTTGTACGACAAAATAATCTTGCAGACTGGCCTCCTGATCTTCTAAGGTTTTTAAGCCTCCACTTAAAGAATGCTCCCAAAGCATACTGGCTAGTTCTTTATGAATGATTAATTTTGATGGTGGAGTTTGACACACAAATTTTCGCTGCAAAGCAAACCATTCCAAACCCCCAATGTGATCAGCATGTAAATGGCTAATAAATACAGCATCAATGTCTTTCGGTAAATATCTTGCTTGCATTAAAGAAAAACGGATGTCCGTGCCACAATCAATTAATAATTTTTTGCCCTCATCAGTAAGAAGTAACATATTAGATTGAAAATTATTGAGATCTCTTCCTAGACCACTTCCAGCGCCTAAAAATAATAATTTCATTAAGTATTCCCGTCTTATGTGCTTTTTCAACAGCCCTGTCGTACTTTCTTTAAAGAATAGCATCTAAAATAAGTTATTAAAAATAACTCTATCCAAAGAAACAAACGATGTTTTGTAAAGAATAAACAAGAAGTTAAAAGCTGGTTGGCACTCTGTGCCAGAAGAAACAATAAAACGTCGCTATGTTGCTGGATTAAAGAATTTTTTCAATTTATATACACCACTGGCTGACTCGTGGCAATTTTATGACAACTCAGATGCCAATCTTTTTCTTATTGCCTCAAAAGCCCATACAAATGATCCTATTATTAAAGATAGAGAGCTATGGCAACTGCTGCTGGAGACTTCTTGCTGGAGACTTCTAATGAAAAGGAGTTTTTATAACTAAGCGATCAGGACATTATAGGGATGTTACAAGATTTAAATCTTATGAAAAAAAGCTTTCATGATTGTCCATTTGTTTTTAACAAAAATAAGGCCAAATGTATACCGGAACGTGGAGAGGACAGTTCTTTAGGTAAAGTTTTTTACGAAGAGGTAGGTCATAATTATTACCAATGCATTACTCCACCTGTTAAAATTTTGAATGCTCCAAAATCTGGGACTGTGGGCCAAACAAATTTGATACCTATAAAAAAAGGAGATTTTTTAATTCTACATAATGACACAACCTCATTAGGTTATTTGCATCAAGATAGACGAGAATTTGCAGCGCAGTTGTGTGATGATCAAGGAAGCACACTATCTGCAACTCTATATTATCCAGGAGACGTTCTACCCATTTCTTTCAAATCTAACACAGTCTCAATTTTAAATTGTTTAAGTATATTTTCGGATAATAATGTCACACAAGAGAAAAATGCTCCAATTCAAAAATCAGCACATTGTGAAGAGGATTTAGAAACTCATGAGGAAAAAATATTCACGTTTTAATCTAATACCTATTTAAGGAAGATTAATTTGTGATAAAAAAGGTACGTTATCTACCTCAAACTTACATACACTCATTAATTAAATTCTATCGTTCAAAATAGTGATATTTATAAAAAATTATTAGTAACCGTTCAGACAATGGCGTCAACTTAAGGCTATTTCCTCTTTCTCTCTGTCATTAAGTTAAAGAAA
>NZ_JASGFU010000037.1:0-28044 GCF_047605385.1 Legionella sp.
ACATATTGCTTTCCAGAACTTGCTACCGAATAAAATGAAGTCGCTTCGCGACACTGATTTAATCCCTCTCACCCTTGATCCCTCTCCCCCACGCTGCGCGCGGTGGAGAGAGGAAACCCGGTGAGCTCAATTAAATACCTGGGGAGTTACAAATTATACTTATTTCGTTGATAAATGTATCACATTGTTCAATTTTATTATATAATGTTTGAATATTAACATGCGCTGTAGGTTTATTATGATATTGGAATTTTTTTCTAAATATGTTTTGTTTTTAAATTCTATAATTAAAAGCTGGTGGCATAGTGACGTGGTCAATAATGCTCCTCCTGAGGATAAACAAGTTAACATATGTTACCCCCTGGTGAACGTTATACACCTAACTTTTGGTAAAGATGTTAAAGAACTCGATTTACTAAAAGCAATAGAAAATTGTATGATGAATGAAGATAATAAATTATATATTAACTCAAACTTATGTTACATCAAGTTCCAAAAGAGCAACTGGGAAAATAAACTTCCTAAGATAATAGGAATAGGTATTCGTTTAAAAAACTTACAAGATATGACTCCGGAACAACGAAAAGCCTTTGCTTCTGCTTTCCCCAATATTAAAGAACTTCGTCTATTTGATGGGCTAGGTGGTACAGTGACAATAGAAAATGTACAAGATATTAAGATATTGAATATATGGCGAGATTTTGGTTTTAACACACCCGTTCCTTCTTTATTAACACAAAGCTCAATTTTTATAAAACAAAACAAGACAGTAAATCCTCATAATAAAAAGCAGATAAGCATGGACAACATCGAAGACGCTGAAATATCCGAAACGTTAATAGAACATCTTAAATCATTACCGAGCAAATAATTAAGTGCTTATAATTTGAGGGTTCTGTCGAAAATTTTGTTCGTGGAACCTAAACAGCAAGTTCATAAAATTGCTTCCTGCCAAGACATTTCCTGATTTTTTCATATGCCCTTTTTAAAGCATTAGGTACAACTCAATTTTTGCCCTAGTTGCCTCATCCGCTTCAGATAGTTTGATTTTTGACAGACTGTTTTTCAATTTCTCGTTAAATTATGGTGTTATTAGGTCTGGCATAGTACTATCTCGTATATACAAATGGACTATACATAGTTTATGATGCAAAAAATAACATTATTCCTACGAAAGCTCATATCAAAGTTACCTGTAATTTTGTTTGATATCATGGCGATCCCTGTGGCATGGTATGCTGCCTACTGGTTGCGTTACAACATGCAACCATTTCCGAAAATGTTAACGTCCATGCATTCGTTTATGGCATTGTCTTTGCTAATAGCCATACAAACTGCCTGTTATTTTTATTTTAAAACCTATCGCGGTTTGTGGCGTTTTTCTTCCTTGAATGATGTTTTACGCATTATTAAAGCTTCTTTATCAGCAATGATGTTGGTGATACCGGTTTTTTATTTATCATCCATCTTGCAACATCTACCACGCTCCATTCTGCCTTTATATGGAATGATTCTAACTATTTTACTTTGCGGTGGTCGTTTAATTGTGCGTATATATTGGGATAGACGCGCTCGTGGCCATGCTGTTACTGAACGAAAACGCGTATTGATTGTGGGAGCAGGTTTGGCAGGGGAAAGCTTGGTACGTGATTTAAAACGCGGCCACTATTATCAGCCCGTAGGTTTTGTTGATGATAGTCTTAGTAAACGCGGGTTGGAAGTACATGGAGTTCCAGTGTTAGGAACTATTCGTCAAATTGCTGATTGTGTCGCTCATTACTCGATTGATTTGATTTTTATTGCTATGCCATCTGCACGTTCTGCTGTCATGCGACGAATTGTGACTTACTGTGAGCGTTGTAATATTCCCTTTCGTACTTTACCCAGCCTTTCTGCGTTGGTTTCAGGAAATGTTGAAGTTAATGCATTAAGACCTGTAAATATTGAAGACTTGCTAGGTAGAGATGAAGTCAATTTACAATGGGATAGACTCACTGCGAGTGTTGCTGGCAAGCGTGTTTTGGTCACCGGTGGTGGTGGTTCAATTGGTTCAGAGTTATGCCGACAAATTATGGCGTTAAAACCTGCCAGTCTGGCGATCGTTGAAAATAGTGAATTTAATTTATATCAAATTGAACTTGAGTTACGTGAAAGATTTCCTGATATTCCTATGCGACTAGAATTGGTTAGTATCACTGATAAGATGGCTATTGCCCGCTTATTTGCGAACTTTTTACCGGAAATTGTATTCCACGCTGCAGCGTATAAACATGTTCCTTTACTTCAGAATCAAATTCGTGTTGCTGTACTGAACAATGTGTTAGGAACGCAAATTGTTGCTAAAGCCAGTACTCAACATGGAGTAGAAAAATTCATTTTAATTTCTTCTGATAAAGCAGTTAATCCCACAAATATTATGGGAACAACCAAACGCGTTGCTGAAATTTATTGCCAGAACTTAAACCGTAAAGTGAAAACACAATTTATTACTGTACGTTTTGGTAATGTTCTAGGATCGGCTGGCAGCGTAGTACCTCTCTTTCAACAACAATTAAAAGCAGGTGGTCCAATTACTGTAACTCATCCTGACATGCAACGTTATTTTATGACTATTCCCGAAGCCAGTCAGCTGATTTTACAAGCCATGGTTAATGGTAGTGGTGGCGAGATCTTTGTTTTGGATATGGGTGAGCCAGTAAAGATTAGTTATTTGGCAGAACAAATGATTCGTCTTGCAGGTAAAGAACCAGGAAAAGATATTCACATTGCATATACTGGATTACGCCCTGGTGAAAAGCTATTTGAAGAATTATTTCATGAGTCAGAACAATTAGCTGCCACAGAACATGAAAAACTGTTTAAAGCAAAATATCGCGAATTAGACTGGGATGAGTTATCACAAACAATGCTGTTGTTAAATACAGCTTGTGAAGAATACCAGGAGCAAGAATTATTAGTTCTGTTAAAGAGTTTGGTACCAGAATTACGAATTACGGATCTATCAGTAATTTAGATAGGGATTATCGAAAATGAAGTATCGTCCGGATATTGATGGTCTAAGGGCTATTGCTATTTTGTTGGTTTTATTTTTTCATAGCGGCTTAAAACTTTTTCCTTCAGGTTTTATCGGCGTCGATATATTTTTTGTTATTTCTGGATTTTTAATTACCGGTATTATTCACGACTCTTTGCAGGCTAATCATTTTTCATTTATTAAGTTTTATAGCCGAAGGTTATGGCGTTTACAGCCAGTACTTATCTGTTTGATACTTAGTACCATTTTTTTTACTTTATTTTTTTATTTACCGGAGGATTTGATTCGATATTTTAAGAGCGCACGCAAAACTTCTCTATTTATTTCAAACACCTTTTTTCAAGGAATAACAAAAGGTTACTTTTCACCGAACAATAATCAATTACCTTTACTACATACTTGGTCATTATCTATAGAATGGCAATGTTATTTAATTTTCCCTATAGTCATTTACCTTCTCTATCGTTTTTTTAAACGCCATGTTACTAAGATTATCTATTTACTCACCTGTTTCTTTTTTGGAGTAACCTTATTTTTTTCTTTAAAGTATCCCGTAACAAACTA
This sequence comes from Legionella sp., assembly GCF_047605385.1. Classification (GTDB taxonomy): domain Bacteria; phylum Pseudomonadota; class Gammaproteobacteria; order Legionellales; family Legionellaceae; genus Legionella. The sequence continues at coordinate 3,599 of NZ_JASGFU010000037.1, forward strand.
TTACCATTTACCAAGTCGCATTTTTGAATTTTTAATTGGTTCTTGTATTATATTTGGTTCTAATCGTTTTTCATTTAATAAATATTTCTTAGAGTTAATAAATAGTGTTGCGCTTTTATCTATATTTTATATAGCAAGGTGCAGCAATATTAATGTAGGATTCCCTAATGGATATGCTTTTATTTTGTGTGCTGCAGTAGGAATACTTATTGCTTCAGGCAAAAATACTTCTAAATCTATCTTGACCCAATTGCTTTCTTTGAAGCCTTTGGTATTCATAGGCTTACTTTCTTATTCTCTATATATTTGGCATTGGCCTGTATTTGTATTCATTCGCTATTTGGGAATTGCAGAGACAACCTCGGTTTTATTATTAGCATTTAGCTTAATTTTTATTATTGCTTTTTTTTCTTGGCAATATATTGAGAAACCTGCGCAAAAATTGAATAATATTAAATTCAGATATAGTTTCACTTATTTATTTCTATTACCTATTATGGGACTTCATGTTAGTGATTATCTAATCAAAAAACATGCAGGCTATCCTCTACGTTTTGAGGAAAATGCTAGAATTAATGCTCAATTAAAGCAATATACTAATCCACAAAGGTCACTATGCCTTCAGGAAAAAAATATTGAAATAAATACTAACTGTGTTCTTGGTGCTAAAAACTCAAGAAGTAAAACTGGTTTTATGTTTGGTGATTCTCATGCGAATCATTTATGGGGATTTATGGATACATTGGCACAAAATGCTAATATCTCCATTCTAGCTCATTCAACAGCAGCCTGTCTTTCGTTACCAGGAATTCAGCAATACGATTGGAATACCAGGGTTTATACAGCATGCCATGAACAAACTGAGCGTTATTATAATATGATCAAGAGCAATCATTATGATTTTGTTATTTTGAGTCAATACTGGGATAGTTATTTATATAATAAGCTCATTACTAATGAGCCTGTTGATAAAGTAAAGGAACGAATTGAAAAAGCCTTAGATGACGCTTTGCAAATTATTATTGCCTCAGGAGCTAAACCAGTTTTAATCAAATCCATCATAGCAAGAAATTCTTATAATTGCTTTTTAAGTCATATCAAACACCGAAGAAAATATAATTCTGAGCAATGTGATTTTGATATGAAGTCAAATAAATCACAATGGCAGGATGAGTTATTTTTACACCTGAAAAACAAATATACTCAATTAATAATTATTGATCCTCAAAAAGTGCAATGCCCAAAAGGCCATTGTAAAGCAGATATAAATGGTATTCCTGTATTTCGTGATTCTGCACATATGACTGATTATGCTTCTTACCACTTGGCAGACAGTTATTTAAAGCAATATAACAATCCTTTAGTAACATAAGCCATATCTAAATTTAGACCGGAGGAAATAAATCTTGGAATTTGACTCGGGTTTTAAGATGCAAGGCCTTACGTCTTTTCTTCGAGAGAGCAAATGCCTTATAAATAATAATTGGCACTATAAAGCTTACCATCCCAATATAGAAGGCCAATTTGTAGGTAGGATCCTTATTTAATACCAGGAAGAATAAAGCACCACACATCAGGATAATGGCGAATACTCCTGTATAAGGAGAATAGGGTGTTACATAGCGCAGGTTCTCAGTAGTATACCCTGCTTGATATAATCTGTTTCTAAATCTGATTTGTGAAGCACATAAAGAAATCCATGCTAAAGTACCTGTAAATCCAGATACAAGTAATAAGGCAATATAAAGCTTAGTTTGGCCGAAAAAGAAGCCAATACCCAAAAGAATCCAAACCATGATTAGGGTTGCCATAACTGCATTTTTCGGAATGGAATTTCTATTAAATTTGGCAAAAGCATGTGGCGCCATCCCATCGCGGGCAAGAGCATTTAAAGTGCGAACTGTGCCATAAAATCCCGAATTTGCACAGGATAAAGTTGCGCTAAGGGTGACAAAACTGGTTACGGTACCAGCCCATTTTAAATCATACAAATTCAATGCATCTGCAAATACTGAGTTAGACAATCCTGCTTTTTGCCATGGGAAAATTAATACCAAGCAAAATACGGGAATAATGTAGATAAATAAAATCCGAAACGTCACATTGCGGATTGCATGCGGAATCATGCGTGCAGGGTTCTCTGACTCACCTGCTGAAAGGCCAATGATTTCTGAACCTTGATAGTTAACTAATAAGAGTACCATGGCTGTTAGTAAGGACATCGTGCCATTAGGTAGTAAGCCCCCATCACCCAAGATGTATTTGCTACCAATAATCCCCGCCGGCTCGCTACCATAAATAAGGCCAAAGAAAATTAAAATTGCTAAGATGACAAATCCTAGCAAAGCTAAAATTTTAATTAAGGCCAGCCAAAATTCAATTTCGCCGAAAGTATCGACCTTGGCAAGATTGATGTAAGTAATTAATAAACCAAAACAAATAGCCCATAAATAGCCATTAATGCCGGTAAACATTTCCATAATAATACCGCCGGCAACGCATTCGGCAGGAATATAGGCTACCCAACTGATCCAATAAGACCAACCAACACCACAAGCAACTGAAGGAGAGATAAAATCCGCAGTGTAAGTAACAAACGAGCCCGAAATGGGGATAGCAACAGCCAGTTCCCCCATACACAACATGGTTAGAAAGATAATTAAACCACCAAGTATATAGGCCAGGAACACTGCAGGGCCTACCAGGTTAATTATTTCACCAGTGCCTAGAAAATAAGCGGAGCCAATAATCCCGCCTAGGGCGATCAATTGCACATGACGGTCTTTTAATCTGCGGCTATAACCACTGTCTTTAATCGGTGTTGTCTTTTTGGAGTTACTGTCCACAGGCTGTTTTTTCTCACTAAATGTTTAAGTTAAATAGGATGAATAAATAATGTTATATTCATCTCTAATATTTTAAAACTATTCTCATTTAAAATGAGAAAATAGTTCATAGCAAAGACTTAAATTGCTTTCGAGCATAAATTATGATTTGTTTTTGCTCATCATCGCCTTTTTTTGACAAAATCAAGATAATTATACAATAATTCAGGTTAGGTTCGTTATGTAAATAAAAAAGATCATTGAGTTGCTTTTATAAAGAGTGCGATGATTCTTTATATTTATACCCAATAACCACTTATTCATCCCTGGAACACCATTGGAGAGCTAATGATTTGTCCTTTTCACCCATTTATCCGCTTTTTGTTCGTTAATAATATTTGCAGTTTCACTTACTGCTTATCTTGTGAACTCATTACAGAGGGTCTATAACTATATAAGAATAAAAAGAAATAATTATAACAGGCGGGTGTGAGGTGGACGAAGAGAGTAACGGTCGTATTAAGGTGCTCCACTTTCTGGTGCAAGACATACACTGCTGCCTTAAGCTTTGTCATATGGAGAAAATCCTCCCTTTAATGTTACTTGAGCCAATTCCTGGTAATCCTGTTTATTTTGCAGGATTAATGAATTTTAAAAATAAATGTATTCCTGTAATTGACTTAAGGCTGGCGATTGGTTTAATCCGAGAACAAGAATATCCATTAAACATACCTCTTTTGTTATGTTCCTATAATCATTACCAACGTGCTTTAATCGTTGATAACGTGATTGGACTTGAAGAAATTGAGGAGCAACAGATTGAAATGCACGATGAATTTATCAAAGATAGTTCACCTTTTTGTGGGGCTATTACCTTAGAGGCAGGGGTTTCATTGCTGCTAAATACTGCTTGGGTGTTTGCGTTGAAACTGACTGAAAAAGCTTATCAACACGCTACTAATCATGAATAGTTTATTAGATAGGGTAAAGCACCTGGAATCTGAATTTATCAAGTTAATCCACCAACGCTTCGGACTGGTTATGCATGTAAATCAAGCCTCAAGCTTAGTGAAAACAATTGCAAAATCTTGTAAAAAACTAAATTATTCTCCAGAGGAATATCTGGATCAATTAAGATATTGTTCAAGTCGTTCTTTTCTTTTAACGGATTTGGCTTGTGCAATCACTGTTGGTGAAAGTTATTTTTTTCGTGATAAAAACCAGATGCATTTGCTGGAAAAAATCATTTTACCACAATTAATTGCTCAAAATAAAAATAGTGCTACTTTAAAAATTTGGAGCGCAGGTTGCTCATCTGGTGAAGAAATATACACATTGGCAATGCTCCTTTCGGAATTAATGCCCAATATAGAGACCTGGGATTTACAATTACTCGCCACTGATATTAATCCCAATGCTCTAAAAAAAGCACGCGCAGGTGTTTATACTCAATGGTCGATGCGCTCTATAACGGATTATTATATACAGCGATATTTTATGGTTTCTGGTAGTACGTATATGCTTTCTCCTAAAATTTGTAAAATGGTAAGGTTTAACTATCTCAATTTAAGTGATAATAGTTATCCTTCAGTCTTAAATGGAATTAATGATATTGATTTAATATTATGCCGCAATGTGCTAATTTATTTTGATGATGATTCTGTTGCACAAATCATGAAAAGGTTAAGTTCCTGCATGGCAAAAAATGCTTATCTTTTGCTTGGGGCTTCTGATCCAATTGTCACTGCAGGTACTCATCTTGTGTTTCATCATAACAGTGCCATCTATTTTTCTCTAGACAACAGCAGTGATATAAAAAAGGATTTTGACAGCGATGGCTAAAAGACAAAAACGTGCTTCAGATCTAATTCCCCATACTGATGCCGCTTTACACGTTTTGCGTGAGCGCGCATTCCTTTTAGGTAAAGAGGAATTAGATTCTCTTGAAGAAAATAGCGTAGCATATATCCGCTTTATTCTAGGAGCTGATGAATATTACGGCCTTGATTATGATCATGTTCATGAGCTTTTGCATCATCTCAATATAGCCAAGGTTCCATGCGTGCCCGATTTTGTTGCAGGAGTAATCAATTGGCGCGGTAACTTAATTACAGTTGTTAATCTCAACCGCTTTTTTCACCCGCAATGTTTAGCCAAAGAGGGCGAGTTTATTATGGTTGTTAATGTGAATGAATTGGTCTTGGGCATTATGATTGATCAAATTAAAGGCAATGATAGTTATCAACTCGATTACTTAACGAAACCTTTAATCGCAAATAGTGTAAAGCCAGAATACATTTTGGGATTAGATAAATCGGTGACCGCTATTATTGATGTAGAAGTCCTGGTCACAGGAATAAATCAAGAAATTAAAAAAGGTCTGCACAGGATATAGGAGATGTTTATGGAAACTGTTTCTAAACCTCGTTTTTTTGTTACATTACGTTCTCGATTATTTCTTGGATTCATGGTTTTAAGCTTGCCTTTGCTTATTTTGATTATGCTGTTGTTACCCAGAATTAGTAACATTATTTATGTCAGCACTAAAATTCAGGTTATGAATTTACCTGACATATTAGATACTCAAATTTATCAAGCGCGGGATACGGTTTCTAATTGGATATTAACTGGTAATCCGCAAAATAAAATACGATTTGCTCGTATTTGGGAAGAAATTACTCAAACGAAACAAGTATGGCAAGACGCTTTAACTAAATTAGGTAACCCTGAGATTTTGGGACGCTGGGAGCATTTATGGCAGTTGTATGATCCTGTTTATGAGGGACAGGCAAAAATTATGAATACTCCTCGTAATGCTTCTACGATGGAGATGTTAAAAAAAGAGTTAGCAGAGGTCAAACCACTAAGCGATGAAATGATTGATATCATTGATGGTGCTTATGATAAGTTGGGGACACGTAAAGAAGGGCTCTATGTGCATATTTTTCGTCAAATTGATCAATATACTTCTTATATTAACCATAATTTAACCACATTAAGAAATATCACTTATAGCTTATTAATTCTTGCAGTGGTGTTGACGATTATTGTTCCTTGGCTAACGCAACGTTTTTTAGCTTCTCCCATTGATCGAGTAATTGATATTGCTGAGCGTGTGGCCGCCGGAGAGCGTGATGTTAATATTCAAATTGATGATGAAGACCGCTTGGGTAAAATGCTTTCTTCTCTTAAAAGTATGCAAGCTGCTATCAAGGAAAATGATGAGAAATTACGCTCTAGAGAGGAAGAGTCACGGCAATTATTAGAAAAATTGGTTAGTTCTTCCAATAAATTTAGCCAATACAGCAGTAAAGTGGCAGCAGGTGATCTACGTCAACGTCTTGAATTGGATAACGACGATGTGTTGTATGATTTAGGTAAAGATTTAAATTTAATGACCGATGGTCTTGCATCCATTACTGATAAAATTACGCAAGTAAGTAATAATATTGTTTCTATGGTTGCTAAAGTTATTACCGCTGCGAATGAGAAAACAGAAAGTATTAATTCGCAAGCTTCAGCAATCAATGAGATCACCGTTTCTCTAGAAGAAATTGATAAAAGTTCGAAACAAACTATGAATAAGGCTCAGGCACTGCGAGAAATTGCCAAGAATACCTATGAGCAGGGAAAATTGGGTTCAGATTCGGTAATACAAAGTATTCATGGGATTAAAGCTTCAGAAGAGAAGATGAAACTTATTGCTCAAACAATTTTGGATCTCAGTAACCACACTCAACAAATAGGTGAAATTACCGCTGTAGTTAATACCTTAGCGCAGCAATCAAAAATGCTGGCGTTAAATGCAGCCATCGAAGCATCAAAAGCAGGTGAGGCTGGTAAAGGGTTTGCAGCAGTGGCGACAGAAGTAAGGAATCTTGCTGAGCAATCAGAACAATCTACAATCCAGGTGCAAGCCATTCTTGAAGACATTCGTCGTACTACAGAAAAAGCGGTGACTGTTTCTGAGGAAGGAACCAAATCTTTGGATTCTGGAACACAATTAATTGAGAAAGCAGGAGAGGTTATTCACACTTTAAGTAAGATGATTAATGAAGCTGCTATTTCAAGCCAACATATTGAAGTGGCAATTCGTCAAGAGGCAGTAGGGATTGAACAAATTGTCGAAAGTATGAGTGAAATTAATCGAACCACTACAACGCTCTCAGAGGGACTTAAAGAATTAATTAATTTCATTCATAAGCTCGATAGCATTGCGAAGCATCTAAAAGAAGATGTCAATATCTATAAAATTTAGGAAAAAGCCATGGCGAAGGGCGATCCACTACATCAACAGTTGATTGAAACATTAAATGCTGAGCTTGAGTCCTTGCTTTTGGTGATCACTACTAATTTACAAAAAATTAAATCTAATGAGTCGCCTGAAGACGTAAGTCAACTTATTTCCGAGATTTCATATTCAGGACGTACTATTAAAGTAGCGGCTTCGTCAGTTGGTGTGAGCAATCTTGATATGATTGCAGAATACATTGAACGACTGTTTGCATCTGCAGATAAAATATCTCCCGAACTAATCAATTTAACTTTCCGTGCGATTGATGGCATGCGTGAAGTTATGAAAAATTTTATAGAGCAAAAACCATTGCCTACTGAATTGTATAAATTATTGCATGAATTACAGCAAGAGATGCAATACATTGAAAGCAATGAGTCTGTATTCATTCCTCCAATGAAAGAAGAGCAAGTTTTTACACCTAGGGAACAAGAGCCGACTCCGGTGATTTATACTAATGCCTCTGAACGTGAATTTTCAAAGAAGATTATTGAAACTTTTAAGGTCGAGTTGCAAGAAAATATCAATATACTTATTGATGATTTATTATTATTGGAAAAAAGCGGACAAACAGAGCATGAATTTGTCGAGCTTATGAATGAAATATTTCGTACTGCTCATAACATCAAAGGGTCGGCGCGCGGGATAGGAGCCTTCCATGTTGGTGATATTGCTCATCAATTGGAAACAGTATTTACCAAAATCAAGAAAAAAAGCATTAGTATTACACCAAGCCTTATTAATCTTTGTTTGCAGTCAGCAGATTATATGGAAGAGGCGATGCGCTGTTATAGTGACGGAGTTCCTCTGTCGTTTAATCTGCAAAATCATTTGCATGATTTAAGTCAATTAAGTAGCACCTCAATAGCTGGAACTGGTTCTGAGATGCTGTCTTTAGTAGAATCCAAAGCAATATCCAAACCTTCTGTAAGCAAGAGTAAAACACAAGAGTTTGATTCAATTCGAGTACCGTTGCAAAATTTGGATCGTATTTCTGTCGAAATGGAAGAAATTCAGGGGGTGAAAATTGCCATTGAGGATCATTACACTCATCTAGGCAAAATTAAGGTAAAACTTAATTATCTGGTGCAAGCTTGGAGAAAAAACTTATTTAATTTTCAAGGCTTACAAGAGGAGAATAAAAATAATTTATTTTCCAATCATATGGAAGAACTGAGCGTAATTAATAATGCCATGCATGTGTTGCAAAGGGAATTACGCATACCACTCACCGAATTATCCAATTTATTTAATACCTTGCAAGATGAAATCCGTACGATTCGTTTATTGCCAGTCGAAAGTCAATTGCGTTATTTACCCAGGGTGGTGCGTGATTTAGCAAATGAATTGGATAAACCTATTCATCTTGAAATCAATAATAATGATGTCAAAATCGATAAATTAATTTTAGACGGTTTAAAGTATCCATTAGTTCATATCTTACGCAATGCAATTGATCACGGTATTGAGTCGACCGCAGAGCGGCAACAAGCTGGAAAACCCGCTGAAGGGACTATTTGTATTGATGTGACCCAAGAAGATCACCAAATCGTATTCACTATTTCTGATGATGGTGCTGGAATTAATATTGATAAAGTTCAGCAAATTGCTTTACAAAAAAACCTAATCAGCGATACGGAATTAGCTATCATGACATCCGAAGAGATTTTGGATCTGATTTTTCTGTCTGGTTTTTCTACACGTGAAATGGCAACAGATATTTCTGGTCGTGGTGTAGGTTTGGATGTAGTGCGCTCCAGTTTAGCGCAATTAAAAGGACACATCAGTGTGACTAGTGAACTTGGTAAAGGGACGCATTTTTCTCTGCATGTCCCTATTACTTTAGCAACTGAACGTGGTCTTATTGTTTCATGTGCCGGGCAAATCTTTGTGATTACTACCAGTGCAGTGGAGTGCGTCTTATTGCTTAAAAAAGAAGATATAGTCAATGTGGAAGGGTGTTCGGTAATCTTGATTAAAGAACAACCAGTTATACTGTCTTCATTAACGTGTATTTTACATCTTGAGAAAAAAGCAACGAGTAGTGTAAAGGAGTATTTGTCTGTAGTTATCCTTAAACAAGATGATGAGCGCATGGCTTTGTTGGTTGATGATATTCTTGGTGAACGAGAGATTATTCTTAAGCCTTTGCAAGAGCCGCTTGCTAATATACCTTGGGTGATTGGTGCCACCTTGAGTGGAAGCAATCAAATTAATTTTATATTAAATATTGCAGAAATTATGAAAAAAGGTAGTTGTCTGGAAATTTAAATATAAGTGAACTACTGGCTATGATAAAAATTTTAATTGTTGATGATTCACCCACTGAAGTGGCGTTGATTAAGTATATTATCGACTCGGCAGAGGATATGACTGTTATTGGTGTTGCGCAAAATGGCCGTGAAGCAATTGCGCTTACCGCACAATTAAAACCAGATTTGATCACTATGGATATTCAAATGCCGGTTATGGATGGTTTGAGGGCCACGCAAATTATTATGTCGCAGTATCCAATACCCATTGTGGTGATTAGTTCTACAATTAATGATGAATCATTACCAGCTATTTTTCACGTCCTTGAAGCTGGGGCATTGACAGCAATTGCTAAGCCTGACGATGTCTTTGCCCCGACGTTCGAAGATCGGCGTAAATATATTATTGATACTTTGCGTAGCCTCTCAGAAATTCGTGTTACCAAAAAGCCATTAAAAATAGTGCCTCACTATCACTCGAAAGAACATAAATCACCTCTTAGGGAAAGGAGGACGCATTATGAACTCGTTGCCATAGGTGCTTCTATAGGTGGGCCTATAGCGTTGAAAACTATTTTATCACAATTACCAGTTGATTTTCCGGTACCAATTGTTGTCGTGCAACATATGAGCATAGGTTTTATTAGTGGCTTCACTCGCTGGTTGCAAGAAAATATTGACCTGAAAGTAAAAATTGCTACAGATCAAGAGGTATTGCATAAAGGAACAGTATACATTGCTCCTGAACAGATGCATTTGGAAATCTCGCAAAACGATCATCAATTAACTTGTCACTTGGTAAACCGTGCAGCTACTGATAATTTTTGTCCTTCAATTACGCGCATGTTGCAATCAGTTGCTGCGGTTTCAGGAGCTAAAGCAATTGGTGTTTTGTTAACAGGAATGAGTGATGATGGAGCACTTGGCTTGCTTGAATTAAAAAAGGCTGGGGGGCATACTGTGATTCAAAATTCACAAAGTGCGGTGGTTTTCGGCATGGGAGCAGTAGCTCAGTCGATGGATGCGGTAGATAAAGTAATTGACTTAAAGCATATTGCCAACTATTTAATAGATCTGTGCATTGATTCGGTTGATCATAGTGATGGATAAAGAAAAACTGGTGGTATTAATAGTTGATGACAGTGCTACCATACGTTTACTTACTAGTGATGCTCTAATTAAATCAGGATTTATGGTCGTGGAAGCCGAAAATGGCGCACGCGCTTTGACTTTATTGGCAACCGTGAAACCGGATGTCATTTTACTTGATGTGGAAATGCCAGGTTTAGATGGTTTTGAAGTCTGTGCGCAAATACGTAAATTGCCAGACCATCGTTATACACCGATTATGATGATTACCGGTGTGGACGATTATGAGTCAATTAATAAGGCATTTACTGTGGGCGCTACCGATTTTGCGACCAAGCCAATCAAAAGTACTTTAATTGGCTATCGCGTACGTTATATGGTACGCACCAGCGCTTATTTTCAAGAGCTGCAATTAGCTGAAAGAAAAGTGAGGGCTTTAAATGAAGAACTAATTAATAAATTGCTTGAGATTCAACAAAATGCTGCGGCAGTTGCTCGCTTTGTGCCTCAAGATTTTCTAAAAGTATTAAATCGCAAAAATATTGCAGACATTAAATTAGGCGATTGTGTTGAAAAGATAATGACCGTTTTATTTCTGGATATTAAATCGTTTACGTCTTTGGCAGAGGAGTTATCTTCGGTAGAAATTTTTAATTTAGTCAATTGCATCATGACCTATTTAAACCCTTCCATTGTGAAAAACTCTGGTTTCATTGATAAATATATTGGTGATGCAATCATGGCTTTATTCGAAGATGCTGATCTCGCTTTATCCGCAGCATTAGGGATGCTTGCGGCCATGGATGACTTTAATAAGCAACGCGAAAAGAATGGATTATCCGAGGTCCATGTGGGCATAGGCATTAATACTGGATCGATGATTGTAGGAACGGTTGGCTTTGAGTCGCGTATGGATTGTAGTGTGATTAGTGATGCAGTAAATATTGCTTCTAGAGTGGAGTCACTGACACGAAATTTTGGAATTGAGCTGTTAATTTCTGGGCAAACATACCAGGAATTGCAGCATGCGAATAAATATCATTTGCGTTCTTTAGGTGTTACTTTAGTAAAAGGGAAAAGCTTGCCGATTAATATTTATGAAGTATTTGATCATAATTCACCTGATGAGATTCAGTTCAAGAAAGACTCAATTGCTGATTTTGCAGAAGCAATAAATTATTATGAAGAGAAACGCTACGCTGAGGCAGCAGATTTATTTCAAGAAGTTATTCGCAAGAATCCTGACGACTCAGTTACGGCTTATTTTTTGAAAAAGAGCTTAGGGCAGTTAGAAAGTTAATGTCACACAGTTTAATAATTGCAGGTCAGATAAAAACTATTCTATAGGACATTTACGAAAAGCACGAACGGTTTTTTTTGTTTTATTATCAATAACTTCGCCATGGATATCACCAAAATGTTCATTGACTTGTACGAGCATCCATGCATAGAGTTCGTCAACGTTAGCCCCTGTTTGTTTTGCTATTTGCTCTTCGCCGCAGTAGACTGAAGCGGTATATTGCTCGTTCATTTTAGGGATCCTTGGTACAACCTCTTCACTATTATAAGTGTAGTTGTTCTATGAATTATTTGCCAATTATTTGTACAGTTGTGGACGCCGGTGAACTATACTTTAAGTAGGGATAATGTCAGGGGATGATCATGACAACGACAATTTTCTTAGCGACAGTGCTTGGTTGGTATTTTGTAATTATGGCGTTGTTTTTATTCTTCAGGCGCGACTTAGTCATTGCCACAATGAATGAATTAATGGAGCAACCTGGATTGTTATTCGTTGCAGCAGTAATTACTTTAATCATGGGATTACTTATGGTCATTAGCCATAATGTATGGGTAATGAAGTGGCCGGTAGTGGTTACAATTATTGCCTGGCTCACTTTAATTGGTGGTTTAGTGCGTCTATTCTGTCCTGAAACGGTTCATCGTGTTTGGGGTAAAATAGTAGGTAATTCTAGGGCAATTACTATCGCAGCTATTGTTACCTTAATTGTAGGACTGTACTTATTAGCTAAAGTTTATTTAAAAAGTGTTCTATGAGTTAGTTCAACAAAAGCATTGCAGCTTCACTTTTAGTGGCAAGAATTGATGAATGGTGGTTTCGTAGAAGTTTTTTTGCTAAATTATCGTTTTTAAATTTGAAAGAGTATTCTATGCCATCTTTTGACATTGTTTCAGAAATCAATGAAGTTGAGTTGGGTAATGCAGTAGATAACGCAGTACGTGAAATGGGAACCCGTTTTGATTTTCGTGGAGTGCAATGCAGTATTGAACTTAAAGATCTTATCGTTACCTTACGTGCTGAATCTGATTTTCAGGTACGTCAATTGGAAGATTTGTTCCGCAATCATTGTAGTAAGAGAAATCTTGATGCTTCAGGTGTTGATATTGAAGATGAGCCGGTACATAGCGGTAAGTTTTATTCTTTGAATATGACATTTAAGCAGGGGATAGACCAACCTGTTGCCAAAGAAATCGTGAAGATTTTAAAAGATGCAAAATTAAAAGTGCAAGGGTCGATTCAGGGAGATAAAGTACGTGTGGCGGGTAAAAAACGTGATGATTTGCAAGAAGCGATTGCTTTGTTGAAGAAATCAGATGTGAAGTTGCCTTTGCAGTATGAGAATTTTCGTGATTAAATAGCGAGCAAATATTTTATTTTTGATCACTAACTATTTAACACTCTATTCTTAATTTTTGGAATTTTAACATGCCGTTGCACACAGATTCAAAAAAGAGTAAAAAACGTAAATCTAGTATTGGGCGCTTAAGAAATCCATCGATTCCACTCCTACGACCTATTATTGATTATACTTTTCTTCCTGAGCAAATAAAAATAGAAGATATTAATTACCATGGTGAACTCGAAATTGATGTTAAAGATGATGATATGGCGGGACGTTTAGCTAAAAGGGTAGCTGAAAAAATTAAGTTAAAACTTGATAATCCAAATCAAATAAATGTAGAGAATTCTTGTTCCAAAGTTATTCTTAAAATTTTAGCGGGAACCAACTTACAAGAGAAAGTGAATTTTTATAATAATATATTCATAACTTTTTTTAACCGTACCAAAAACAATCGAGCCATTGATTATAGTTTTTTATTAAAGTACATCAATAAGAGTCAACGATTTGAATGTGAAGGTGATTATAGTATTGCCCAGTGTATTATAAAAAAATAAAAAGAAACTCGAAATTAAATGGCCTAATATCAGTAGAAAAGTGTAATAATAAACTAGAAAAGTGTAATAATAAACTCGTTTTTACTGTTGCTGATTCTGTTTCAGATAAAGAATGTTTTTTTAAAAATACTTTTATACCTATTATGTGTACTAACGATAATTCTAAAAGAGGAGTATTATTTACTAAGTACGCTGCGTTACATGTAGACAAACAAGCAGCTAATATCACTATGGCCACGTATAATGCGGATGTAAGCGAAAAAAAGATAAAGAAAAAGAGAAAAATTACGAACATTAATCCCAGCACGATAACAGAAAATAATGAAGTAAATAACGCAGCCTATCAGCAACAACCACAACCGACTCCAGGAGTAGATGTACAAATTCCATTTATCCCTCAAGCAGAAATTTATCCAGCAATCTCTACTACAGAACCGTTTCTTAGATTACCCCTGTATCCTTATTCTTTAAATAATATAGCCCCTCCTTATTCAGCCGTTTCTATTCCTTATCAAAGTAGTAGCTTACACAATGCAAACGTGACTAGGCAAACTACCACTATAAGGGACAGAAATCGTTATACGTTTTTTCCCATTAATTCATTTTCTCAAGCCAATTCGAGTCAAGATAATGAATCACAGAATAATGAAGAAAAAATAATCGTGTTAAAATAGGCTCTGTTAGAGATGCTTCCTAAAGCATAGAACGCTAATAAATTAAAAGGCACACATTAATGTGCCTTTTAATTTGTAATCTCTTCAATCTTGGCCGAAATCCGTGCTTGTAAATACTCATCATTCTTAGCTAACCCACGCGCCACTTTCAACTGGGCTACCGCGGCTCTTTTCTGTCCTTCCAGCAATAAACACTGTGCCTGCGTAAAATAAGCATAACTCTTTCTATGCGACTTCGCTTGCGCTCGTGCTAATTCCTTACATAGTGGCAAATCTTGTTTATATAACCGACTGCCTTTAAGTAACACACTGGTTGCTTTTTCATTCTGATTCGCAGCGAGCAATGCCTGGGAGTACGCCATTAAAACGGCATAATTACCTGGATAATTAGTTTGCATTTCTGTCAATCGTTGGACTGCTTGTTGATGTAATAATAATCCTGTTTCTACTTGTGCCATTGCAATTTGGAAATACATAGTATTCTGTTGTGCTAACAAAGGTGAGAGAAGATCTCGAGCTTTGGTAAAATTATTCAAGTTTATCCACGTTAAGGCTAAACCATATTGGCAAGCGATTGCTGGACTAACCTTTGAACATTGATGGGCATAGTATTCAAGTAAAGTTTTAGGATCATAGGCGACATCAGTACGGATAATTTCTTTTACTAAATAATAATCCATTGAGCTGGAATACTCTTTTTTTGTAATATGGGTAGTACGATTTTGCGCCTCAGCGATACGATCAGAATCCAACGGGTGAGTGCGTAAAATGGCAGGGACATTCACTGTATAATAATAACGTGAATTTTCCTGCATTTTTTGAAAGAAAGCAGCCATACTTTGTGGGTTGTACCCTGCTTTAATCAGCATATCAATGCCAATCCTATCAGCTTCTTTTTCTTTTAATCGAGTAAAATTAATACTTTCTTGGGAAAATCCAGAAAGAGAGCCCATCATTGCCCCCATGCCTACAGTAGGATTAATCACTCCTAAAGCAATGGAGGCCAGCATTGAGGCGAGCATAGGAATGCGCATTTGGCGCTGATGTTCGATGGCACTATAGAGGTGATGTAGACGGACGTGAGCAATTTCATGTGCCATGACGCCGGCCAATTCACTTTCATTACTGGTAATAAGCATCAGTTGTGTATTAATACCAATATGTCCACCTGGACCGGCAAAAGCATTGATTTCATTGGATTTGACAATAAAAAAGTCAGGAGTATGTATATGTCCTTGACGGGCTAAATTCTTGCCAATACGATTGACGTATTCTTTGGTTAAGGGATTACGCTCAACACTATCGGATTGGTTAATCTGCTGGACAAATTCTTTTTCTAACTGTTCTAATTCACTGGTTGAGTAAGGGGATAACGTTGCAGCTGCTACGGACTGCGTAAGTAAGCATGCGAATATTATCCAACTAATTTTTTTCTTGATCTTCAATCTAATCATTAGGCTACTCAAAAATTGAATAATTTGTTATCATTGCATCGTTTTTAAAGGTAATGTAATCAATGCATAAAAAGTTTCTGCTCGCAGCGCTTGAACAAGCCCGTTTAGGACAAGGCTTCTGTGCTCCCAACCCTTGTGTGGGCGCTATTGCCGTGCAAAACGGAAATATTATAGCACAGACTTATCATCGAGGTGCGGGTACACCACATGCAGAACAATTATTGTTAACACAGATCCGGCCTAAAATGCCAGGGGTGAGTCTGTATATTTCTCTTGAGCCTTGTAATCATTGGGGCAGAACGCCTCCTTGTGTTGATGCAATTATTGCACATGGTGGGATTGAACAGGTTATTTTTGCTTATGCTGATCCTAATCCTATTGTGGCAAAAAATAATTCTTCAGAAAAATTATGTGCTCATGGAATCAAAGTAATATATTACCCAGTAGAAGAAATTACAGCATTTTATACTAGTTATACTTATTGGATTAAAAATAAAAAACCAAGAGTAACAGTAAAAATTGCTCAGGCATTTGATGGTAGAATCGGTAATGCCACCGGTGAGCGCATTATTTTATCTAATTCTTTATGTGAGGAATTGACTCACCAACAGCGCGCAGCAACAGATATAATTCTTACGAGTGCGCGTACCATTCATTTAGATAATCCGAGAATGAATGTGCGTTTAGGCGATAAAGAATATGCCAAGCCTGTGGCAATTATTGACAGACAATTGACTCTGAATAAAGAGGCTCAAATTTTTACAACAGCTGCTTATTGTCATATTTATCATTGTGATGAACGAGAAGTTTCCTATGCGAATAGTCGCTTGCATTTAATGCCAGCGAAGAATGGAGCAATGGATTTAAGTGCTGTTATTAGGCATTTGGGTGCGTTGGGATATCATGATGTGTGGGTGGAGGCTGGAGGGGCTATATTTAGTACCTTACATCAGGAAGGACTGGTTCATCGAACTTATGTGTATCTCGTTCCAACCAGTTTGAGAGCAAATGCTATTTCAGCATATCAGCAAAATGGGATATTTGACCGTCCGCACACGGTATCTTGGCATGCTCGCGGTAATAATATGGTAGCATGTATCGATTGGCAAGAGGTTTAGGGTTGGTTCCTATCCTGGATTAAAAGAGGTCGCGTTATGATAAAGCATTCCTTAGCAACAATAGAACAGGCATTGGAAACACTGAAAGCCGGTAAAATGATTATTTTAATCGATGACGAAGATCGAGAAAATGAAGGCGATTTGATCGTGGCCGCAGAATTTGCCACACCTGAAGCAATTAACTTCATGTCTCGTCATGGTTGTGGACTTATTTGTTTGTCTATGGCTGAGGAAATGATCGATAAATTACAATTACCGATGATGACACAAACGAATAAATCTCCTTATGGCACAGCTTTTACTGTATCTATTGAAGCAGCTGAAGGCGTTTCTACTGGAATTTCAGCCCGGGATCGCTCGCACACGATTCAGATAGCTATTCATCCTGATGCAAAGCCTAGTGATGTTATTTCCCCAGGCCATATATTCCCCTTACGTGCACGTAAAAAAGGGGTGTTGGAACGTATGGGACAAACTGAGGGAAGTGTGGATTTAGCTAGGCTTGCCGGTTTAACACCGGCTGCAGTGATTTGCGAAATTATAAATGAAGACGGTACCATGAGTCGTTTTGAAGAATTAGCTGCTTTTTCGCAAAAACATGAGATTCCTTTAGTTACAATTAAAGATTTAATTGAATACCGCATCTGTCATGAGATTCTACTCAATGAGGCAGCATCTACCCGTATTCCTCTGCAAGATAAAGGGGATTTTCAGATGACAGTATTTGCGAATCAATTAGATAATGCTGAACATTTTGCGCTGGTAAAAGCACCGCGCTTTGTTAATCAAGTGCCTTTGGTACGTATTCATTCTGAATGCATCACTGGCGATATTTTTGGCTCTTGCAAATGTGATTGCGGTAGGCAATTAGAACAGTCTTTAGCACTTATTTCTGCAGAAGGGGGCATATTAATCTATTTACGCCAGGAAGGTCGCGGCATTGGTTTAGCGAATAAATTGAAGGCTTATGCTTTGCAAGAGCGTGGCTTGGATACTGTGGATGCTAATCACGAATTGGGGCTTCCTGCTGATAACCGTGATTATGCTATTGCCTATCAAGTGTTAAAACATTATGGAATTAATGCGATTCGCTTGTTAACTAATAACCCCTTAAAAATTAGCGGATTAGAGCGTTATGGAATTATAGTGAGCGAGCGCATTCCTTTAGAGATAGAGCCTAATCAGGAAAATCATAAATATCTACAGACTAAGAAGGATAAGATGGGGCATTTATTAGCATTAAGTTAAAATTTTATATGTTCTTCCTCTTGTGTCGTTGCGAACGAAGTGAAGCAATCCAGTTAAAGGCGGCTCTAGAAAAAAGAAATTAATGTTGATTGAAAAAGTAAATCCTCTTTGGAACGATTTGTATGACAAATTAATTTAATTTGAAACTTGTGAGATCTTCTGGATTGCTTCGTCGCTACGCTCCTCGAAACAACGGTTAGTTAAGAGAATCTTCCTAATAAATGGGTGTAATTTTTATCTTCATTTTGATACAATTAAATCCCGTTTACATTCAAATGTAATTTTCAGAAATTTTCGTAAGCGTTTGGTTACTTGAATTTAGCATTTTAAACGGGGTCAATATGACAAACTATATTTTTATTACTGGTGGCGTAGTTTCTTCCTTAGGAAAGGGTATTGCTGCTGCATCTTTAGCGGCCATTCTTGAGGCACGCGGTCTTAGTGTTACATTAATTAAGCTTGACCCCTATATCAATGTTGATCCAGGAACTATGAGTCCATTCCAGCATGGTGAAGTTTTTGTTACCAATGATGGGGCTGAAACCGATCTGGATTTAGGACATTATGAACGTTTTGTGAATACAGTCATGACAAAACGTAATAATTTTACCTCGGGGAAAATTTACGAAACAGTCATTAAAAAAGAGCGTAAAGGGGATTATCTTGGCGGTACGGTGCAAGTGATTCCCCACATCACCAATGAGATTAAACGCAGCATTAAATTAGGTGCTGAAGGGTTTGATGTAGCGATGGTAGAAATTGGTGGTACTGTTGGGGATATTGAATCTTTGCCTTTTCTTGAAGCAATTCGACAAATGCGTATTGAATTGGGATCGCAAAGAGCAATCTTTCTGCATTTGACCTTGGTACCTTATATTGCTACTTCGGGTG
Source organism: Legionella sp. (assembly GCF_047605385.1). Taxonomy (GTDB): domain Bacteria; phylum Pseudomonadota; class Gammaproteobacteria; order Legionellales; family Legionellaceae; genus Legionella. The sequence continues at coordinate 22,643 of NZ_JASGFU010000037.1, forward strand.
AAACCAAAACCAAACCAACACAGCATTCAGTAAAAGAGTTACGTTCCATTGGTATTCAGCCGGATATTTTAATTTGTCGCTCTGAAAAAGCTTTATCCATAGCTGACAGAGCGAAAATTGCTTTATTTACTAATGTAGATAAAGATGCAGTGATTCCTTTGGAAGATGCCCTCAGTATTTATCAAATTCCTATGATTTTGCATGAGCAAGGTTTAGATGACATTGTAGTTAAAAAATTGGCTCTTAATGCCAAATCGGCTGATCTAAGGGAATGGCAGCGGGTTGTTGATATGCAAAAAACGCAAACTATGACTGTGAAGATTGCTCTGGTTGGCAAGTATATTGAACTCAATGATGCGTATAAGTCAATTAATGAAGCACTATTACATGCCGGTATTCATACACAAACCAAAGTAGAAATTGTCTATGTTGATGCTGAGCTTATTGAGACTCATGGCGCTACTTTATTAGAAAATGTTGATGCGATTTTGGTTCCCGGTGGCTTTGGTGAACGTGGTGTTGAAGGTAAGATTAAAGCGATTCAATATGCCCGTGAACATAAAGTGCCATTTTTAGGTATTTGTTTAGGAATGCAAACAGCAGTCATTGAGTTTGCGCGTAATGTTATTGGTTTGACTGGTGCTAATTCAACAGAATTTAATAAAGAAACCCCATATCCAGTTCTTGGTTTAATCAGTGAATGGATGGATGCTGATGGTTCGAAGAAGTTTCGCAATGAACACACTGATTTAGGTGGTACTATGCGTTTGGGAGCACAATTGTGTCACTTGGCTGAAGGTACTTTAGCACGCAAGGTTTATGATAAACCGCAAATTATTGAACGTCATCGGCATCGTTATGAAGTAAATGATAAATACGTTGAGAGCTTAATAGAGCATGGTTTAATTATTTCTGGACGTTCAGCGGATAATATGTTGGTGGAAATGGTTGAATTAGCAGATCATCCATGGTTCTTGGCCTGTCAATTTCATCCCGAATTTACTTCAACTCCAAGAAATAGTCATCCATTATTTAAACAATTTGTGCTTGCAGCACGGAACAAACATCAAGAAAAGGATAAGGCATGAAATTATGTGGATTTGAAGTAGGCTTAGATAAGCCTTTATTTTTAATAGCAGGTCCTTGTGTTATTGAAAGTGAAGAATTGGCGTTAGAAACTGCAGGGTATTTAAAAGAGCTTTGTAATCAGCTCAAGATTCCCTTTATTTATAAATCATCTTTTGATAAAGCCAATCGTTCGTCTTTATCCAGTTATCGTGGCCCAGGTTTCGAAAAGGGATTAACTATTTTGGAAAAGGTAAAGACGCAGATTGGTGTGCCTGTGTTAACGGATGTGCATGAAGATACGCCATTATTGGAAGTATCCAGTGTTGTTGATGTGTTACAAACGCCCGCGTTTTTATGTCGACAAACCAATTTTATTCAAAAAGTTGCGGCGATGAATAAGCCGGTAAATATTAAAAAAGGGCAGTTTTTGGCTCCTTGGGAAATGAAGCATGTGATTACCAAAGCGAAAGCCGGTGGTAATGAGCAGATTATGGCGTGTGAACGTGGTGTAAGTTTTGGTTATAATAATCTGGTTTCGGACATGCGTTCTTTAGCGATCATGCGTGAAACAGGCTGTCCTGTGGTTTATGACGCAACACACTCAGTGCAATTGCCTGGTGGGAACAATGGCGTGTCTGGTGGTCAACGAGAGTTTGTGCCAGTGCTTGCACGTGCGGCAGTTGCTGCAGGGATCGCAGGAATTTTTATGGAGACGCATCCGGATCCAGATAAGGCGTTAAGCGATGGTCCAAATAGTTGGCCTTTGGATAAAATGAAGCAGTTGTTGGAGTCTTTGATGGCTATTGATGTGGTATTTAAGAGCACGGGTGAGATTGCAATAGCCTAATTAAGGTAGGCTTTCTAGTTGTAAGCTGTACTTGCTCTTCTTCTCTGTTGGAAAAACCAGTCACGCGTTTACCCTTTACAAGAGGCATGTCTTTATACATTACTCGATGAAGTACGCCAGGTGAATGGCATACTAAAGCAACTGGCTTGCCTGAGTTGTAGAAAGATTCTATTAAATTGATTGAAATAGGACTTTCGGCAAGATCCCACAGAGGGCCATGCCCACCAACGTAAAATATAGTATCGAAATCTTCTGCCTTCATGTCGGCAAGTTTAGCTGTTTGAGAAAGCATTTTTTTTGCTTTATCGTCCTTCGTTGTTATAAAAACATAAAACAATAAGAATAACAGTGGCCTTCACCTAACCCCTCGCACCGCGAGAAAGTTTATCTATTTGTTTTGTTCGGTAAAAGGTCACGCGCCCTAGTATAAGGGCGCATGGAGGATATTTTAGAAAAATATGGTGAACTTTTACCCATGATATGCCAAATCTGATGTATTCAAATATTCACCTAAATCTGGTTTTGAATGGCCAGGTTTAAAAAATAAAGGATAAGATGAATGTTCTGCTTCAGGATGAACAACTGAGTGAATGTTATTATTTGATGGAATGTTTACCCATTTTTGTAAGTACGTTAGGGCTGATTTAGGCATAAGCAAAGAAGGGGATAAGTTAAATAATTTGGAAAGTAGTGTATACTGTTGTAATTTTTCTACATAATTAATCTGTTGCTCAAGAGAGTAGCGATTTAAATATTTACGCAAGACTGCTTTAATATGGGATATTTTTATTGAAGCGGTAGGTTGCCATTCCTTAATTGCAGCATCAACTTCTTTAGAGGGTTTTTTATAATCTATAACAATATGATTTATTGTTCTCAATAATCGTGTTGCATCGTTCTGAAACCATGTTAATGCATTGTTTTGGATGTTTAATATGTTCTGCTCATTGTCTTTCAAACCCTCTCCTGATGGATCCACAATACATCCATCTTCTTGACAGTAGATATGATAAAAAGTGAATCCGCCTGAATATTCTACATATTCCTTAAGAGTACGAAAATTAACAATATAACAGTCTATAGGAATGGCGTTTGTGTTTTTGGTAAAAAGTTGTGAGTTATATGGACAGCGAAAAAAATTCCTCGCTTTAAGCTCTAAAGCAACTTCTTCAGGGTCTTCAGATAGAATAAGAAAATCCAGATCGTGGTAGTTACTTGAGTTATCTGCTAATAAAGAGCGTACCGCACTACCCATGAGATAACATTTTCCAGATAGATCTTGTAACACCTCAAACGCATTGACAATAGGTGTTGGTAGTGGGCTCACTTGATAAGGGGCGTCAATCTTAACCTGCTTCATAACGTCCTCAACCGTTGGCAAAAACTGATTGAGCATACGTATATTATTTTTCACTATAATAAGCGTCTTGGCTTCTTTAGAAAGTTTTTCCCAAGAAAAGTCTTCTTCTTTAAACCAGGCTTTGAATCCATGTTTTTGGGTAATATCTTTTTTGGCTAATTTACCGCTTTTTATTAAACGCTCCTCCTTATCGTGCTGGTTTTTTAAGATTGTTTGTAGCTGGGTATGTATTTCTTGTAAAATAGATTTAGCCCAGTCATGTATTTCAAGAATCTTGGTACGTTTTTTGCCAGAGGTTAATTGGGTCAGGTTTTTATCTGTTTCTTTTATGATTAAACTTAAAAACTTAATACATTGTTTAAAATGAGATATTTTCTCATTAATTTGGTGATTTTTTACGTATTGAAATGCTTGTAATCGGTGATAATCTGCTTGAGCGAAATTATTTTTTAAGTTGGTCAGGTCATTATTTCCATTATGCATGTGTAGGGAAGGTTTAAGGATAGTTATACGCGAGTGGGGCTGTGCTAATTCTGTAGACGCTAATTTTTCTGCACTGACAATATGAGGTCCTAGTAGCTCTTCATCCTCAGTTTGTCTATCGTCGTTATGTTTCCATTTCTTCTCGGTATAAAAGCAATTTTTGTTTCTTTTGTTGCGTTTTTTTTCTTCCTTAAAAAAATTTAAATTTTCCTCAACTTGTTTTACAAACTCTTCCATCGCTTTTGTTTTTTCTTGTTCCATTTCTATTTCTACTAATCTTTTTCTATTTATTTCCTCCTTGTATTCATTAATATTTTTTAAATATTGAGACAATGCAATTTCTGCTTTTTCAACTTCATTTTTCATTTCAGATGAATATGGTATTAAACGTTTCATGAGCATTAATGTGTTTGCAAATTCATTTGTCCAAAGTTCTGCTTTTTGACAGTCTTTTTTATTTATCAAAAAACGGCAATATTCATCTAGTTGGTTTATTATTGCATTTAAAGTTCCCACTTCTTGGGTCATATTTGCTTGATAATCTGCAAAATTTAAATTAGCACCCGTTAAAATATCAAGTATTTTTGGAGAAATCCGGTTTATGTTTTTGATGATATTTATGCAATACTCAAATTCACTGATTTTGAAAGAATTTTGAAAAATTTTTGTAAAACTCTGATGGTATGCTGTAACCTGGTATTGTAATAAAAGTAATATGTCATTATAGTTGAGAGTTTTGTTTGAGCTAAGGAATTCTTCAATTAATTGATAAATCTCATCGGCATTATTTTTCTTTTTAGCTTGAGTTAATATTTCTTGTAAAGGATAGTTAGATCCGGATGAAGGGCAGAATTGATAAATCCCTTTTCTTAGCAGAGGAATTGTGTTTTTATATTCCTCTACTTCGTCTCCCTCTGGTGTGGATAAAAAATCTGAATAATGTTTATTAAGTAAATACTCAGCGGTATCAATATACTTATGTGCGATGCTGGCTAATGGTGGTATTTCCTTTTTTTTGAAATTACTTTGATGCGAAATATAACTTAAATATAGAGTCGCCATCTTGATGTGCAGAATAAATAATACCCAATTAACTGTAGTCAACTTTTCGATAGCGTCTTTTAAAACTCTTGTATGTATTATTTTATATTGTTCTGTATGCTCTTTTTGCGGAAGGGCAAGATATTTGCTTAAATCCTTATTTAATTCAGCCAATTGGTTAACTAATTTAGTATTTTCATTTTCATGGGTCTCTATGATTTTTTTTAATACATTTTGTCTGAGGAATCGAACACTTGGAATAAGTTCATCCTGCTTGGATATATGTTTCCTTGCTTCTTCTAATGTGTTTAAGTAATCTGGGCGTGGGGTAAACTTTTCTTCTAATTTCTTTTGCATCATTATTTCCTGTAAACTCAAGATGATAAATAAGGCGTGGGTTTAATAATTATCTATTAAGACAAAAAAATATATGAATTGGATAAAATTCATCTGTATATTATCATGCCACTTTATGAGCAGTAAACATTAAAATAGCTCAAGGGTACACATTGCTCAAATTTGTTTTACTTGAAAAGAGTATCAATATGATTGCTCATTGCTCATTGCTCATTGCTCATTGCTCATTGCTCATTGCTCATTGCT
>NZ_JASGFU010000038.1:0-27010 GCF_047605385.1 Legionella sp.
CGCGACACTATTTAATCCCCTCACCCTTGAGCCCTCTCCCCCACGCTGCGCGCGGTGGAGAGGGGAAGCCGGTGAGCTCAATTAAATACCTGGGGAGTTACATTTAAGTAAAATTCGTAAATATTTATTTCTTTGTGATGATCAATTAATCTTTTTATGTTAAAAAAGAACTTATTAATTCTTTATCATTGGTGCTTTATGAAAAACCCCTCAGCGACTCCATTAAATGTTCCTAAAAAAAGGCGCCGTGAAGAGAGCCCTCCGATGACAGAAGTAGCTTCCTCATGGACAATTGCAGCCTTGACAAGCTTCCTTCTGGATGATTTCCTCGAAAAAGAATGTACGCCATTTAATGAAATAGAAAATAAATTTTATAAAGAGCTAGGTAAATATTTTTCCCAAAAACAAATTGAAAGAATTAACAGTCCTGCAAGCGGATTAAAAAATATAGAGATAGTAGCAGAACATGTTATTCATTTTATTAATTTAGGATATTCGGTAGCGCAAATTACAGACATAGCTTCGCCTAATGGCGGATGGAGAAACTTATTAGCAGTTAAAGAAAACCATCATAAATTAACAGAATTACACTTTTCACATCAGCAGATAACCCAAATTGCAGCTTTTCATGGGGGCGGGAAAAATATTAAATATGTTATTAAATATCAAGATGCTTTGAATGTGTTAGGAAATGAAAGAGCGTGTATCATTGCTGCAAGTCATGGTGCTTCTATCAAAATTGAGAATCTTAATAGTCGTTACCAAAATCTAAAAAAAACCGGCCTTACTGACGAACAAATTAAAGAGAGACTTGATCAACCGGTAAACTATACAGTCAATAAAAATCCTATAGAAATTTATGGCCATTTCTCTTCAAACCAAAATCTCAAGAAAGGAACTAATCAACAGGGAGATACTATAAATCAACCGGATGTCGTAAGTCCATTTCTATCCAATAAGTAAATACACCTACTTATAGCCATAAGCAGCTTGATATTCCTCCAGTTTCTTTACCTGTTCAATCTCTTGTTGTGCCTTTAAATAATCAATCAAGTCAAACAAACTAATAATCGAATAGACATTAATTCCCTGAGCTTTAATTTCTGATAAGGTTGATTCCTGGGTTAATCCTCGTTCACAACGATCAAGGGCTATAATTACCCCGGTCAATTGTCCGCCATATTGCGTGATCAAGGTTTGTGACTCACGAAAAGCCGTTCCTGCGGTAATTACATCATCGACAATGATCGTCTTTCCTCTTAATGGTGCACCAATTAATTGCCCCCCTTCACCATGCTCCTTTACCTCTTTACGATTAAAGGTAACGGTTGTCTCTTTACCTAGTTCCGATAACGCAATCGCTGTAGTTGTTGCTAAAGGCAAGCCTTTATAGGCGGGACCAAATAAATGCTCAAAATCAGCTTTGTGTTCTAAAAGAGTGTGCGCATAAAATTGGCCAAGCTTTCGTATAGCAGTTCCTTGATAAAATAAACCGGCATTAAAGAAGTAAGGGCTAATTCTTCCCGACTTCAAGATGAACTCACCAAACTTTAAGACTTGAGACTCAAGTGCTAATTTTATAAAAGCTGATTTTGTATGATTCATAATGTTTTTCCAATGGCAAAAAAAATCGTTAATTATATGGAATTATGTAAAAAATCCTTAACAATCAATAAAAAACTGATATGCTAATCTTGCTGTACGTAATTATTTGTACAGAGTAAATGTTTATTATAACGCAGTTGTCTTATTAGTGAGTTAACTTTTTACCACTATGGGTTGCGTGACGATAAGCATCTATAACTCGATAAAAAGTAAAAGCTTATAAGACAAAGGGGATATCTAATGTCGCAAAGAGAAACAGGCCATGTGAAATGGTTTAATGAAAAAAAAGGATTTGGATTTATTATTAATCAACACGGCGATGACATCTTTGTGCATTACAAAGATATACAAGGTGTCGGATTCAAAACATTGCATGAAAATGACCTGGTTACCTTTGTATTGGATAAAGGACCTAAAGGATTGAAGGCACAAGACGTTGCGTTACTTACCGAACAAGAATAACGCCGGTTGCTTCGCTTTATCTCATTAATTATTGCTATTTAATAGTTGTATTGGCGAAGAAAGGAGCCTATTTAGGACTAGGATGTCTGTGTTTTCTTTTTTCTTCGCCGCAACTATTATTTCTTTCAATAATTCAGGCTCATCAATTCGCGCACTCAAAAACAGGGGCCTAACACAGCAACGGCCAGTTTTTGGTAACTGTATTGATGCTTATGCGGATGAGCTTTTTCGTAAGGTAAAACAAAATCCACTGTATAGCGATGCTTATTGTGAGCAGTGTAGGTTATTTTCTTGCAAAAATCATCAAATAATCAAGATCCAAAGACGAATCATTGAGTAAATTTTCTTTAATGATGCTTTTCATTCCATGTTATTATTGTTATAATATTGCTCAAAATGACCCAGTGAGGTTCTTTTATTTGGAGTATTTCTATCCTATTGAAATAAGAAAAATTTAAAATGCGAAACATGATTAACTTGCCACTGACATTAAATGAGTTTCTAACTCAAAGGGATCAAAAATACCGTAATCAATTAATTACTATTCCCTTATTTAATCCTACTCAAACAGCACAATGGACACTTGAGCAAAAGAAATTTTTTGCTGGCCTTCTTTATCATATTCGTGGTCAATTTATTAATTTCATGTGGTATGTTGCTAATTTTGCTCCCGATACAATAACTAAAGCCATAATTATTGACAATATTAAAGAAGAGTTGGGGTTGGGAAATAAATACTCACACGAGCAACTTTATGGTTTCTTTACGCATGAATGCGGTATTGATATTCATGATGAAATAGCTAATGAAACGCATTATTTACCTTTTGCAAAAAAATTCAACAAAGACCATGTCAAATGGTTGGTAGCTCATGATGCAGATGAGCGGATCGCGGCGTTTGCAGCCTATGAGCGTTTGGATAATATTGATTATCCTTTTCTTAGTGAATGTGCACAATCCTTGAATATAAGCCCGCACGGGAAAATATTTTTTGATGTGCATTCTGCTGTTGGACATTTTAGTGCGGTACTTGAAAAACTATTGCCTATTTGGGAGTTCAATAGTGAAAAAGTAAAAGAAGCATTTGATTTTATTTATACACATCAATTGTCCATGTGGCAGCAAGTATCTGCGCACATATTTTCAATGCAAACAAAAAAAGTATCTATTTAAAATGAGAATGAGTTCTTAGCATAGGTGTTACTAATTTACGGAGTAAACAGGAATTGCCAATATATACATTAAAGAGATGGTCTTTTGTTATATATAATTATTTAATGGAAAAAACTGTTGAGGCAAATCATCAGATTACCTTGTTTGGGATTGTGATGATGATTAATTATCCATTATTTGGAATTATTTGGAAATTACAAAATTTTAAAATAAATCAAGAGTTTACTTTAAGATTAATTGCTACTTTTTTATGCTCTTTATTGGCATTACATAAATTCTGGTCTGTTAGATATTTGTATTTGTTACCCTTTGTTTGGTATTTTACTTTGTTATTCTGTCTACCATTTTTTTTCGCATACCTTACTTTATTGTACGATGGGTCAACTTTGTGGTTGATGAATTGTATGTCTGCTACTTTTTTCCTTCTTTTAGTGATTAATGTTTTGGATTCATTAATCCTTCTGTTATTAGGTACGGGTTTAGCCTTTTTTAGCTATTTATATATTGCTGATAAAACAATTAACTATGTTCCTGGTGATGTTTCTTGGATTGGTTTAACAGTGACTTTTATTGCTGCCATTATTATTGGTGCTTTATTTGCCAGAGATAGAGAACAAATTTATTCTGCTAAAATTGCCGGAATGCGTTTATTAGCAGGAAGCTTGGCTCATGATTTACGCACCCCTTTAGCAAGTATTTATTTGCAAGCGAAAATACAACATACAGCAATTGAAGAATTTAAGGATTCTGAATTAAAACACGAATTCAAAGAGAGTATTTCTAAAGTTATGCGAAGTGTTGATAGTGTAAATCAGTTGATTAGTACTCAGTTGAATAATATTCGTCACGATAAGTTTGATACCCGTAAATTTACTTTTTTCTCTATTGGTCAATTAATACAGCAAGCTTTGGATGATTATCCCTTTAAAAAAAATCAATCGGAATTACTGCATGTAGATCTGGCAGGTGATTATTCTATTTGGATTGATAAGATTGCTTTTAGAAATCTATTTTGGAATTTATTAAATAATAGCTATGACTTTATTGAAAAAGAAGGAAAAGGTACTATTTCTATATGGCTTAGCGAAGGTAATGATAAAGATAATTTTAATTATTTGCATATTAAAGATACAGCCAAAGGAATTTCTACGAATAAAGCCAATATTATTTTTGAACCTTTTTATTCAGAACGCAAAGGTGGAACAGGGATTGGTCTGGCTTATTGCCGATTATTGATGAAAGCTGCTGGAGGTGCAATCTCTTGCCAAGGTAAGGTTGGTCAATTTACTCATTTTATTATCCAATTCCCCAAGATTGATTAGGGAGCTAAAATTGTTATCCAGGGGAGTTTACGACGAAGGATTTCCTGAAATGTGGCATTGCACATTATTCAATGTCCATGCCACATTCAATAGCTTAGTTTATTTTAATGCTTAGTGAAGTAGAGTCAATTGGTTCATAATTCTGAACAATTTGATTTAAACGCCCTTCGCTTAAGGCTATTGACTCAAGAAGACTGTAATTAAATTTTTTTCCCATAGCTTCAGATTGTTTTTTTTCAGCAGCAGCTTTCTTGGTGTTTGTCCAAAAAGAGAAGAAGTTATTTTTGTCAATTGTTAAGTATATCCCTAAAAGGAATGAATAGATGGCTACGTCAAGGATCTTTGTTTCATGGACAGAGAGCTTCTTAGCATGAGCCTTTATTGCATTTGCAAAATTTAAGGCCGCGGTATAAGACTTATCCTTCTGGATTGAAAAATTAGCCGTAAGTAAGATTTTAATCTCATAGAATAAATCATTTTCGTTTTGTAGTGGTTGTGTTCTTACTTTATGAATAAAAAGATACAGCCAATGTGTTTTTGCAGTTTCTTTAATTAGTGTTAGACGATTAGTGGGGATTAAAGCCCAAATAGGTTGCAGAACCTCTTTATATTTATTGTATATTCGACCATTGACTCGTTCGTCATATTTAGAGAAAAACTCAAGACAGTTTGGAGCGTTTTTATAAAGCCAATTAAAAATAGCAATTTCTGATTTTCTTTCCTCATCGGTTGTGGCAGGGTAATAAAAGATGAGATAAGGAATTAATTCTAACTGTTCTGCTGTGTATCGATGATAAAGTAAATGAAAAATAATTCTGAGCAAAGAGATATTATCCTCTGCTTTTTCTTGTTCATGGCTTATGCTACCTTTAATTTTTTCTTCTAATCGTTGCCAAGGATAATGTTCAGATGCTTCTGGGATTGTATAACCAATAGAGCGGCAGCAGCTCTTCAGTAGTTTCAATAGCAGATTAACCTCCAGGAGATTATGGTCTGGCGGATTTGCTTTATCATGTAATTTTGTAAATAAAGGATGATAGTCACGTGCCAATAACTCAGCTGCTTGTAAGCTGTGTTGAAAATTGAGCCAAAGATGTATCAAAGGTATATTCTGCCATTCGTCATAACGATGTTGATAAATAATTCGATCCCAAAATTTATCAAGTATTTTTACAAGTGGTTGCATGAGTTCAGAGTTAAGTTTGTAATCTTCGGCAAGTTTTTCGCTTAATTGCGTGGTAAAACTTAGTACTGTTTCTGAATATTCTTCTACTAAAGAGGGATTTTTTCTTAGTTTAAGTACCAGTTTTTTAAATTCACGAATTTTCATTAGTTACATCCTTTATTAATATTGTTTAATCTGAATTTTTTAGAGAATATACGAAAAATATATGTACTGGTAGTGCATATTTTTATACCTCATAGGAAATAGAAAAGAAGATAATTCAGCTTTTGCTTTTCAAATGTGTTTAGATAGGTAAAATATCTCTTAAATGGCTTATATTATTCGTTATGATAAAATACTTAAATGCCCATATTAGAATTGCTAAATTAGAAGACGCTAAAGCAATTGCTTTGGTTCATATTTGTTCTTGGCAAAAAATGTATCGCGAATTTATTCCTGAAGTGATTTTAAAAAATTTATCCTTACAGGAACGAACTCAACAATGGGCTGAACTTATAAAACAAGATATGGACGTTTTAGTCATTGAGATTAATGAGCGCATTGTTGGTTTTGCGAGTGTTTGTCAGTTTCGCGATCAGCATATTGATCGTTCTATGGGCGAGATCAGTGCTATATATATACATCCAGATAATTGGCGCATGGGTTTTGGGCGTCAATTATGTCTTGCAGCAATTGCCGAATTGACCAAGCAACATTATAAAACTATAGGGCTTTGGGTTTTAGTGGCAAATATCCAAGCACGTCAATTTTATGATGCCTTAGGTTTTGAAGCCACTAGCGTTACGAAATTGGAAGAGTTTTATGAAGGTGGCGCTTTGCTCCAAGAGATTCTTTATAGAAAATCGCTTTCATAATTAAATTTAGCCCAGCAGTTAGTTGTTATGTTCCACAAAATGTTTGGCAAACACGCTCTTGAGGTTGGGGCGGGGTTTGTAATTGTTCTGTATTCTTCTGCTGGGTAAACGGATTTTTTAGTATCTTTAATAGGGTATCGAGTTGGCTACGATCCTGGTCCTTAATAAAATGATTAATTGCGTTTTCTACTAGATGATTTCTAGGAATATAGACAGGATTGACCTGATTCATTTGTTTTCTAACACGGTTTAAATCAACTGCTTGTTCTTGTGCATACAATGCCCAGGAGCAAACCCATTGTTCACTTTGTTCCTGATTACCTAAAGCAATGATTAATTGTTTTTGCTTGTCTGGAGAATCAATGGCTTCACTTAACAAACGAAAGGTATTAGTAAAATCAGGTTTATGGGTTTGCATTAAAGTAAAAAATTGTGTCATCAGTTTTTGAGCTTGACTTGTTTCTTCGAAGAAGCCTAGTTTTGCGCGAACTTTTTTATACCAATAATCTTGAAAACGCGCAGGAAAAGAATTTAATGCTTCTTGCAGAGCTTCTACCTTTTCTTTAAGCAAAGGCAATAGAGTATAACCAAATACGGCTAAATTCCAATGTGCAATGTTTGCTTGATTTCCATAAGCATAACGTCCTCCTGCATCAATGGAGCTAAAGACGGTGGTAAAGTCAAATTCATCCATAAAGGCACAAGGACCATAGTCAATTGTTTCGCCTGAAATGGTCATATTATCAGTATTCATCACACCATGAATAAAACCCACTCCCATCCATTGAGCAATCAGACTGGCTTGGCGCTCAAGAACTGCTTTAAACAACTCAAGATAAGGTTGTTCACTTTGGGTTAGATCAGGAAAATGACGGGATAAAGCATAGTCTGCCAAACATTTTAGAGAATGAATGTCTTTGAGGCTTGCAGCATATTCAAAAGAACCAACACGTAGACTACTTGAGGCAATACGGGTGAGCACTCCTGAGGGGACTAAACCGGTTTGGCGATAAATATTATCCGTACTGGCAATGGCAACAAGACTACGTGTTGTTGGAATATGTAATGTATGCATCGCCTCACTGATAATATACTCTCTTAAAACAGCTGATAATGGTGCGCGGCCATCACCCATGCGTGAAAATCGGGTTCTTCCTGAACCTTTTAATTGCAGATCCCAACACTGTCCATTAGGATTGACAATCTCACCTAATAAGGTAGCGCGTCCATCCCCAAGAAGTGGAGCATAGTAACCAAATTGATGACCTGAATAAGCAAGAGCAATGCTTTTGAGGTTTGAGGGAAGTTTATTTCCGGCATAAAAAGCTACTGCTTCTCGTTGTGCATTCACAGATTTTTCTAAAGCACCAAGAAGTGTGGCCAGTTCGCGATTAAACAGTACTATCGATGGATTCGCAATTGGTACGGGGTCAATTATCTCATAAAATTCTTGAGGTAATTTTAAGTATGAAGTACGGTGAATATGAGGAATCACATCCAGTTACCTATCAAAAAAATCGTATAATAATGGGTTTAGATAAGCCTTTCAATTACCCCTTACTTAAAAAATTGTCCAGCACAAACGAACTCCCTTGACCTAGTCTTCGTTTAATAATCTCTTAAGAATTTCTTGTTATTATTACCTTTGTATTTAACATAATGGTGAATAATATGTCTTTAGAATTAATTAAAACTCTCCATAAAGAACAGATGAAATCTTTTTATGCAACCAAAAATAATTTTTTTGTTCCTTACGAAACAAAAAAGGATTTTGCTATAGGTTGTGTTAAGCCTTTTGTTAGCTCTGCAATGTTATACTTCTCCATGAATAAATTTTCTGCTTATCTTCTTGCTGCAGCTGCTGTAGGTGCGGTGATTTATACAGCAAAAGCTTTAGTTGAATCGGTAAAAGGAGATTTAACATCTGCGAATAAGTCTTTTTCAAACTCAAGTCTGTTATTAAAAACAACTTTGGCTTTTGCGGTATTGACACTTCTAAATCCTATTCTGGATTCCTTGAGTTTACTTACTCGTTCAGCGACAACTTTAAAAGACGCTGTTTTAGGAAATAGTGAAGTTGCAGCTGCAAAGCATAATTAAGTCTTTTGTGGATCGGTAGGCTTTAAGCATTACTGATTTTTTATTAGTAGAGACTGGGTCAAAGCCACGTGCAATGACCTACGCTCCTCAAAGGGGGCTGGTTTAAACCCAGCTCCGCGAGCCACATGGTGGCGAATGGCTTCTCCAAGGGGAAACAGCTGGCGAGAAAGGGGATTTAAAAGTCCCCATATTTAATTGCTTTTTTGAGACGAAAGATCTTGGCAACTGGAGACTGTTTGTCTCATCTGTCGACACGTTAGGGGTTGATTTTATTGGACTAAAGCCATGTTAATTAAATTATAGAATATATTTAAGGTAAGAATGGTTGCAGTTTAATTGATTTGACTTATCCTCAGCAAATATGAGTCGATTTATTTTTCATCGTTGAATAAAGATGGTTGATAATAGAACTGGTCAATTTTCTCATGATGAAAATGCACACCAATGCCTATAAGCCTTATCGGTTTGTGATATTGAGAGTTAATTTTAGTAAATAAGTCAATATATTGCTCTAAGACTGGAGTAATGCATTTGGTTTCACCTGAGAATAATTTAAAATCATTAGTTTTTATTTTGATAAATTGATTCTTAATAATTAAATCATTCGCATTTTCTTGTATTCGCAATACTAAAAGCTCATAAAGATTATCAATGATTTTAATTGCTTCTTCGGGGTGATGAATGTCGTGAAGTAAGGTTTTTTCAATACTTAAAGATTTCCGCACACGGTCAGGTTTTACTGGACGATTATCAATCCCACGGGCTTGATAATAGAGGTGTTGGCCAAGTTTACCAAAATGCTGTATCAGGAATGTTAATGAACATCGTCGTAAATCATCACAGGTAAAAACATTGAGTTGATTTAATTTGGAGGCCGTGACTTTTCCTACACCAAATAATTTATTGATGGGAAGAGTGCTAATAAAACTATCCACGTGAGTTGGAGTGATGACAAATAAACCATTAGGCTTTTTCCAGGCGCTGGCAATTTTGGCTAAAAATTTATTGGGTGCAACACCTGCGGAAGCGGTGAGTTGCTGTTCTTTAAAAATTTGGTTTTGAATTTCTTGAGCTATTAAAGTAGCACTGCCTTGGCATAAATCCGCGTTGCTTACATCAAGGTAGGCTTCATCGAGTGATAAAGGTTCGACGAGATCAGTAAATTGGTGAAAAATAGTATGGATTGCTTTGGATACTTCACGATATTTAGCCATATTGACTGGCAACACAACCAGATTGGGGCACAAACTAATAGCTTTTGCGGTAGGCATGGCTGAATGTACACCATAATGACGTGCAAGGTAATTGCAGGTGCATAAAACACCGCGTTGCGTTGCAAAACCGCCAACAGCTACAGGCTTATTGGCTAATTGAGGATTATCTCTGATTTCAATAGCTGCATAAAAACAATCCATATCGATGTGAATTATTTTTCGAAGAGATGCCTCTTGGTGGTGTTCTTGATTTGACATTAGTACAACATATAGTAAAAGAGATCTCAATCATAACTTAAAAAAAGTACCTTGCTCAATCAGCATGATAGCACTACTATCGAGCGTCAAAGGATGCTTTTATCATTATTATAAATGGAGTTTTTATGCTATTTCTAAAATCGGGTTGCAAGCTGATTTTTCTACTGCTTCTTATTCCCGTTTTTGTTCCCTTTGCACCAAAAATGCCAGATATAGGGATCGACCCTTCGTGGGCAATGGCGCTCAATCAGGCCGTGGCACAGAAATTGTCTTTTGGTAAAGACATCATTTTTACGCTTGGTCCTTATGCTGCAATTTATACTAAGGTCTATCATCCTGCAACAGATGGGATGATGCTTTGGGGGAGTTTTTATTTAGCCTGTTCTTATTGGTTGGCTTTGCTTGTATTAATGAGATATGCCTTGTGGACTTGGATGTTGGCATTAGTGGTCGTTTTTACCGGGATGATTTATGTTAAAGATTCATTATTTTTTTCTTACCCTCTCTTACTGGGTATAATTAGCTATAAAAGTTTATCTGCTAAATATCAGCAACCAGATTCATTAGTACTTTATTTTTTATTGTTTGCCCCTTTGGGATTGCTGGTTTTCATCAAATCTTCATTCATTATGATTAGCATGCTTACTATGTTTCTAACGGCACTTTTTTTTATTCTGAATCAACAAAGAAAACTAGCTGTTATTTGTTTGGGGGGGCCTTTGTGTTCTATGTTTTGTTTTTGGTTATTATCCGGGCAAAAATTGGGAGATTTACCTTATTTTCTTGGATATTCTTTTTATTTTGTTCTTTCTTTTACTGAAGCAATGGCTAAAGAGGGTAACTTTTGGGAGGTATTTTTCTATCTTTGTGCCGCTTTGTTAATTCTACTTTTTATTTTTAAGCAAAAAAGCGGTTCTCCTTATGGAAAAATTTTTTTGTTGCTGCAATTTGCTTTGTTTTTATTTCTTTCATTTAAAACGGGATTTACACGACATAATCATGCTGTGATTGCGGGAACATCGTTGATTATTACTGCTTTTTTGCTTCCTTTTATTTTCTCTTCCAAATATCGATTGGTGGTTATGTTGTTTTCAGTAGTCACTGGACTTTATATTATCGGCCATTATCGAGCACTGTCCCTTAAGGATAATTTGGTTTCAACATATGCTGCCAGTTGGTATGGTTTTACTTCACGGATGCAACAGCCTCACTGGTTACTTGATAATTTCAAGTTGATTATGGAGTTTCAACGACTAAAATCAGGAATTCCTGTAATGCAGGGAACGGCTGACATTTATTCTTATGAACAAACATTGCTACTGGCCTCAGGAGTAATTTGGACTCCTCGGCCTATCTTTCAAAGTTATTCCACATTTGCTTCATTATTTGCTGAGAAAAATAAAAAGCATTTAGAAGGAAATAAGGCCGCCGATACGATTATTTTTAGTATTGAGCCTATAGATGAACGTTTACCTGCTTTGGAAGATGGTGCCAGTTGGCCATTATTACTCAAAAACTATCGTTTAGATCATCAGGATAATCGTTTTGTCTATTTGCAAAAAAAAAATAATAGAAAAGTAGGATTAACGGTATTAAGTGATGAAACTCATCAGTTTGGGGAGCAAGTTACAGTTCCCAAAGTAATTCGGCCTTTGTTTCTTAGTTTGGAGATTAAGCCAAGTTGGTTGGGTTATTTACGTATGCTTTTCTTTAAAATAAGCCAACTTGAAATCGTTTGTGAGTTGGAGCAGGGGGAAAAAAGGTATTATCGTCTTTCTGCCAACATGGCAAAATCTAATTTCCTCTTATCGCCCCTAGTAGAACATACTGCAGAATTTGCCTTATTGCATGCTCATGATGTGCGAATGTTGGAGAAGCAGATTAAGTCATTTACAATTCAAACTGTTTCAGAAAACCACTGGCAGAACGAATATAAGGTTCATTTTAAAGTATTATAATTGGGATATTTATCAGGCCGATAGAAGATTTTTTGCCATTTTGCGAGTATGTTTTTTTGAGTATGCGTAATGCCAATAACCAGTAGTAATTGTACTGTATAGTAAAAAAGCATAATCACTATTTCTATGGATTTGTTATTTGCTATAACAAATAAAT
The DNA here is from genome assembly GCF_047605385.1 of Legionella sp. GTDB lineage: Bacteria > Pseudomonadota > Gammaproteobacteria > Legionellales > Legionellaceae > Legionella. The sequence continues at coordinate 12,290 of NZ_JASGFU010000038.1, forward strand.
CCATGCTGCTTCATTAGTGTTGTGGATCTCGGATTTTCAATAAATTACCAATTACTTTTGTATTGAACCGCTTGGTGTTTACAGGACATAACTAAACTACCAACCGCCATCAGCACCCCAGTTGTTTATATTGCTACCATAACCACTATTCTTAGAACCCAAACCTTGATGAAAGCCGTTTTTATATCCATTATCATACCAGTTATTATGACTATTATTATACCAATTATTATGATGCCAATGATTGTTTTTATGATGAAAATGTTGATGATAATGCCACTGATTTCCATGGTTAAAGCCACCTCGTGGAGGAGAGCCGCCTGAAAAACCTGTGCCACCATGAGAAAGAGCAACATCAGCTAATAACAAGAGAGAGGCTCCAATTAGAGCACGTATTTGCTTTTTCATATTATTCCCTTAAGTCAGATTAATGATACACATTGTGTATTATATGTGTTAAGTATAGCAAATTTATTTTTTCTTCGGTTAGAATGTTGGCAATAAGTGAAAAGAATAGGGTTTTATATGATTAAAGTTGGGCAGTTCAATAAATTAAAAGTCCTCAAAGAGGTTCCGTTTGGTGTTTATCTCGATGGTGAGGTTTTGGGAGAGATATTATTACCGAAGAAATATGTGCCTAAAGATACGCAAATAAATGACATAGTGGACGTATTTCTCTATTTTGATTCCGAGGATAAAATTATTGCTACCACGATAAGACCTCGTGCACAAATGGGCTGCATCGCTTATTTACGGGTGATTGATGTTAATCGTGTAGGTGCTTTTTTGGATTGGGGCTTAGATAAAGATTTATTAGTTCCAGTACCTGAACAGCGCCGCCCTATGGAAAAAGATAAATCATATATTGTTTATGTAAAGCAAGATAATCAAGGACGTATCATTGCAAGCTCTAAAATAGACCATTATCTTGATAAAACACCAGTTTCCGGAAAAATTGGGGATGAGGTGAAATTATTAATTGCTGAGACAACTGATTTAGGACGAAAAGTGATTGTTAATCACTCGCATTGGGGATTAATACATAAAGCCGATATTTTTCAACTCCTTGTTTATGGTAAGCGTATCAAAGGATATATTAAAAAAATTCGTGAAGATGGTAAAATTGATGTGGTCTTAAGAAGGGCAAGTCAAGAAAGTATTAATATTTTAGCACAACGGATTCTTGAACAATTGCAGCAGGCTGGTGGTTTTTTAGCGTTACATGATAAGAGTCCGCCCGCACAGATACAACATATTTTTGGTGAAAGTAAAAAGAGTTTTAAAAGCGCTATAGGCTATCTCTATAAACACGGTCAAATTGAAATTGAGTCACAAGGAATCCGTTTGTGTAAGCCTTAATCTTTTTTAAAATAATGGAGTGTGATGTATGGGGGCAAATGTAATTTCCCTATTACAGAAAAGGCGCTTTTTGCCTTTTTTTCTAACACAGTTTTTTGGTGCGTTTAATGATAATGCGTTTAAGTTAACTATGTTAACCATGATTAGTTATGACTTAACTCATATTCAAGCGCAATCAGAATATTATCAGGCGATTGCCAGTATTTTATTTATCCTGCCTTTTTTCTTACTTTCTGCGACCTCAGGTCAAGTTGCAGACAAGTATGATAAGGCGATTTTAATTCGAATTATTAAATTTATTGAATTATTTTTGATGATTATAGGTAGCTTTGCCTTATATTATGGAACTATTTTTTGGATGATGTTTACTCTGACAGGTTTAGGAGTACACTCAACCTTTTTTGGGCCAATAAAATACGCAATTTTACCCGATCATTTACCTAAAAAAGACTTATTAGGTGCTACAGGTTTAGTTGATGCCAGCACCTTCATTGCTATTTTATTAGGAACTACACTTGGTTCTTTGGTCATTGGGAGCCAATATGGTAAACCTTATGCTGCCATTTTTCTGACGATCTTGGTGGCTTTTTTAGGTTTATTCGCCAGTTTTATGATTCCTCAGGCTCCTTCTTTTTTGCCTAATTTGAAAATTGAACCACTGTTTTGGCGTGCCACATTTAGGTTATTGACGCAAGCAACTAAAAATTTAGGTATTTTTTCTGCGATTTTAATTTTATCGTGGTTTTGGCTTTTGGGCACGGTTTTATTGACTAAATTGCCTGATTTTACTAATTATGTTTTGGGTGCTGATAATACAGTATTTGCTTTATTTTTAGCTTTATTTTCTATTGGCATTGCTGCAGGATCTCTAGCGGTTAATGTTATTTTTCATGGAAAAATAGCTCTGATGGTTGTTCCTTGGGCAATGCTTGCGTTTACTTGCTTTATTATAGACCTGTATTGGGTTTCCTCAGATCTGAAAAGTTCTTCTTCCCTGGTGACTATCGAGACTTTTTTTACTTCACTAACTCATTGGCGTATCGCCTGTGATTTATTCCTGCTGGCTTTTTCTGCGGGATTATTTATTGTGCCTTTGTATACTTATTTAGAGATGACCAGTCCACCTGAAAATAGGGCGCGGACTATTGCGACGAATAATATTTATAATTCTTTATTCATGGTTTTAGGGACATTATTAGTGATGATCTTATTGCATTTTAGGGTAACTATACCGCAAGTGTTTTTAGTGATTGGCTTATTGAACATCATCGCAGCTTCGTTAGCCGGGTTTTATTTGCGGCGAGTAGCTCATTTAGCATTGGTGGAGTCATGATGACCTCAATATTTTCTTATGAATTAAAGCCAATCCCGGGCCGGAAGAAAATCAGTATATAATTTCGCTTCAGGACTTTGCTCTTTAGGTTGCCAATTATATATCCAGGAAACTTCGGGAGGTAAGGACATTAAGATCGATTCCGTACGGCCACCTGATTGTAAGCCAAATAAAGTACCGCGATCATATACTAAATTGAATTCAACATAACGACCGCGACGGTAGTTTTGAAAGGCTTTTTCACGTGGCCCAAATGGATGAGACAGACGACGAGCAACGATGGGTGTATAGGCTTTAAGATAATGATCGCCAATACTTTGCATTAAGCCAAAGCTATGCTCAAAACTGATTTCATTGTAATCATCGAAAAATAAACCGCCAATACCTCGAGCCTCATTACGATGCTTGATAAAAAAATAATCATCACACCATTTTTTAAATTTAGGATAAATTGATTCGTCAAAAGGTTGACAGGCTTGTCGTGCGGTTTGATGCCAATGTGTGCAATCTTCTACAAAACCGTAATAAGGAGTTAAATCAAATCCACCACCAAACCACCAAACAGGATCTTCATTTTCTTTTTCAGCAATGAAAAAACGCACATTAGCATGAGAGGTCGGGACATAAGGATTGTTGGGATGAATTACCAAAGAAACACCTAAGGCACTAAATTTTCTACCCGCTAATTCAGGACGATGAGCACTTGCTGAAGGAGGGAGTTGTTCTCCGGATACATGAGAAAAATTAACCCCCGCCTTTTCAAAAACTTTGCCTTGAGCTAAAGCACGTGTGATCCCACCGCCACCCTCAGCGCGAGTCCAGGTATCTTCAATAAATTTTGCATACCCATCTAAGGATTCTAATGCTGAACAGATCGAATTTTGCAAGCCCAGTAAATAGGATTTTACTTGGTTTATGGCATTATCAGGAAGCAGATTAAGATTTGACATAGCGACTACTCAAATTTATATTAGATTGTTCTTTAATAAATACTTTTTACATTTTCGAGAAGTAGAATTATTAGAGATAAAGCTTATTTTCTCATTTATTTGAAATTGGCACAATGCTTGCATTCTATGTAATGCAATAAAGCTACAGGGAGTACGTATGGCGTTAAATCTTGATTCTTATTTTGGTATTCATGCCAAAGCGTTGATAGGGCGAGATCAAAGATCATCACAACTGGCAAATAATCTTGCTAACGCAAACACACCTAATTACAAAGCTCAAGACGTTGATTTTAATGAATTACTTGCGGCGCAGATGGCTGGTAGCACTCAACAAATAGCTGTTACTTCGCCAAATCATATCACTTCCACTAGCGATTTTGCTGCTAATTTAAAATATCGAGTTACCGCACAGACTTCCTTAGATGGGAATACTGTTGATAAGGATTTGGAAACTATGGAATATTCACGTAACTCCTTAAATTACCAGGCGAGCTTAAGTTTCCTAAATAACAAAATTAAAACCATGATGCTGGCGCTAAAAGGAGAATAAGCATGTCATTAACTACAATTTTTGATATTGCAGGCTCAGCCTTAACCGCAGAAACAGCACGCCTGACCGCCAGTACCTCAAATATGAGCAATGCCAATGTTGAAACAGGCAATCTTAATGAAGTGTATAAGGTACAATATCCTATTTTTAAAACAGTACAAGAAAACGCTAATCAATGGATGGGCGATCAAGTTAAAGCTGGGGTACAGCTTAAAGGAAATTATGTCAGCAATGCAGAGCCTATAAAACACTATCAACCCAATAATCCAATCGCAGATAAAAATGGTTATGTGTATTCGCCTAATGTAAATTATGTGGAAGAAATGGCCAACATTATTTCTGCATCCAAGTCGTATCAAATGAATATTGAATTGATTAATGACGCCAAAATGTTAATTCAACGTACTTTACAATCTTTACAATTAGGTGAATAAGGGGAAAAGGATGACTACAAACGCAATTACTGGAGCTGGGACAATGCCCATACCACCTCAAAACCAGTTACCAGCTAAAAATTTAGGTCAACAGGATTTTTTACGTTTAATGGTGGCGCAAATCCAAAATCAAGACCCTATGCAACCACAAGTTAATGGTGAATTTTTATCGCAACTTGCTCAGTTTAGTACGAATGACGGTGTTTCTAAAATGCAAGAGTCAATGCAGCAAATGGCAAATTCACTGCAATCAAATCAAGCACTGCAAGCTTCAGCTTTAGTCGGTCGAAAAGTGTTAGTAAGCAGTGAGAGTCTGAAATTAGAAAAAGAAGGCGATGTAAAAACGGCAATTGATATTCCAAAAGGAGCCAGCAATATTGTAGCTTATGTCTACGCAGATTCAGGTGAGTTGGTCAAAACAATGCATTTGGGTGCTCCAGAACCGGGATTTTTTCAATTTGCTTGGGATGGAGCTGGCCAAGACGGTAAGCGTTTAGGCGAAGGGAAATATAAAGTTGCTGTTCATGGGACTTATATGGGGCAAGAAGTCGCATTTAAAACCATGACATCCTCCAATGTTGATAGCGTTAGCCTTGAACAAAATGGCGAGGGTTTAAAACTGAATGTGGCAGGGGTTGGGGCAGTTTCATTAGATCAGGTAAGACAAATAACGGTATAAGCAGGAGATTGGGATGATTTTTGATACTGGCATCAGTGGGTTGCAAGCAGCAACAAGCAATTTAGAGGTTATTGGTAATAACATTGCGAACTCTTCTACAATTGGTTTCAAAGGCTCTCGTGCTAATTTCGGAGATATTTATGCTACCGGTGGTTATAATTCCAGCGGTACTTCCATCGGTGGCGGGGTGATGTTGACTCAAGTGCAACAATCATTTGCTGGTGGCAATATTACCAACACCAACAATACTTTGGATCTGGCAATTAGTGGTAATGGTTTTTTTATTCTGAATAATCAAGGAACTACAGCTTATAGCCGTGCCGGTCAATTTATGTTGAACAATAACAACTTTATTGTCAACTCAAGTGGGGAGTTTCTGACTGGATATCTTGCTGATGCTTCAGGAAATATTACTGGTGCTACTGGAAATTTACAAGTGAACAGTGCCAACCTAACTCCACTAGCAACTACTCGCGTGAGTATGGGGGCTAACTTAAATTCTCAAAGCATTCCACCTTCTGCGGATTGGTCTGGTGGTGCTGCACCTGTTACTGATACCTATAATAATACGACCTCCATGCCTATTTATGACAGTTTGGGTAATTCGCATGTATTGAGCATGTATTTTATTAGGGCAAACTCAGCAGCAACGGCAGGTCAACCGGATGCATCATCACCAGCAGGTACAACAAATCAATGGTATGTGGCATTTCAAATTGATAACCAAGATGTTCCACCAATTGTCACACCAGGCAATTCAAGTAATTTGTATGCGATTAATTTCAATTCAGATGGTACTTTTGCTTCAGTTCAAGACACTACTGGAACAACTATCCCCACCAACTTGGTTCCATTATCACTTACACTGACTAATGGAGCTAACCCACTCAACTTATCCATTGATTTTTCTAATTCTACACAATTTGGTAGCCCATTTTCTGTTCAATCTGCTAATGCTACAGGTTATACCACGGGAAGCTTGGCAGGGTTACAAATTAGTGACTCTGGAATTGTTTTCGGTAGTTATTCAAATGGTCAAACCTTGGCTATGGGACAGATTCAATTAGCCAATTTTACAGATCTTAATGGCTTGCAAAATATGGGTAATGTGTCTTGGGCTGCAAGTAATGCTTCTGGACAAGCATTAATTGGCACTGGTGGAACAGGAGGCTTTGGTAATATTCTTTCTGGACGACTGGAAGAGTCAAATGTGGATATTACTAGCGAATTAGTTGATTTGATTGGTGCCCAACGTGATTTCCAAGCTAATGCGCAAACGATTCGTGCTGGTGATGCTATTACGCAAACCATTATCAATATGCGTTAGGAGACAATAAATGGATCCGATTTTGTATGGCGCAGCTAATGGTGGACGCGGAAATTTTAGTCGCCAGGGAATCATTGCCAATAATTTGGCCAATGTGGCCACCCCTGGATTTAAAGGGGATTTATATCAGGCGCAAACAATGTATGCTCAGGGTTCTGCAGCAGCGAATAATTTTACTCAGTCGTTTATAGTACAAGAGGCAAATGGTATCGATTTTACCCCAGGCAGTTTGATGTCTACAGGGCGTAACTTAGATATTGCTGTGAATGGTGATGGGTGGTTTGCTGTACGTGGTAGTGATGGCAAAGAAGCATATACTAAAGCTGGGGGCTTAAACATCAATGCGAATGGTCAGTTGGTTACTGCCTCAGGGAAGTTAGTCATTGGTGGTGGTGGTCCGATTTCTATTCCCCCAGCCCAATCGATAGATATAGGCACTGATGGAACCATTTCTATCATTCCTCTAGGGGGCGATGCTAACTCCCCAATGGTTGTTGACCGTATTAAAATGGTTACCTTGAATAAAGCCAACGTAGTCAAAAATGCTGATGGGCTATTCCAACTCACTACTGGTGGAGTAGCACCAGCGGACAATACGCTAAAAATGATAAGTGGTTTCCTTGAAGGCTCAAATGTGCAAGCGGTAGAACAAATGGTGGCGATGATTAATGCGGGACGTGATTTTGAAACCCACATGGATGTGCTCACTACAATAGGAGAGAATGCACAAAAATTGGCACAAGTATTACACACTGAATAAGCTAAATTTTAAGGACTCTCAAAATAATTTGAGATGAAGAAAAATAAAAATAAAGGTAGGAGATTTTCATGCAACCAGCATTATGGGTCAGCAAATCGGGCTTGGAAGCTCAGGAAAAAACTATTGCGACAATCGCCAATAACCTTGCTAACGTCAATACTACTGGTTTTAAAAAGGATAGACCACAGTTTGAAGATTTATTATATCAAACCAGCAGCCAGGCAGGTGCACAATCTTCTGAAAATACGATTGTTCCTACTGGTATTAATGCCGGTACTGGGGTGCATTTGGTTTCGACTCAAAAAATGTTCGAACAAGGAAGTATTCACCAAACTAATAATGCTTATGATATTGCAATTCAGGGGCAAGGTTTCTTCACAATATTACTACCAGATGGAACCCAAGCTTATACTCGTAATGGCGAATTTACTCTTGATAGTACTGGACAAATTGTGGATAGCCATGGTTATACACTGCAACCCGCAATTACTTTACCTGCGCAGACATTAGGGGTGACCATCAGTCAGGATGGCGTGGTAAGTGCCACAGTTTTTGGATCAACTACACCAACTAACCTGGGGACTATTCAGTTAACGAATTTCATGAATCCAGCAGGTTTGCAGCCTATTGGGCAAAATCTTTACACTGAAACACAATCAAGTGGCAACCCGACATTAGATAACCCAGGAAATAATGGTTTAGGTACTTTATTACAAAATAATCTGGAAGCCTCTAACGTAAACGTAGTCGAAGAATTAGTGAATATGATTCAGGCCCAGCGTAGTTATGAGATTACGGCTAAAGGAATGCAGACAGTGGATAATATGTTGCAGTATTTAAACCAAACTGTTTAAGAAGATCCATCGATGAGATTATTTAATGTTTTAACAGTTGGATTGATAGCGATTCTTTTGAGTGGGTGTGAGGCATTAAACCCACCTGTTGTTGGAAAAAACCCGGATTTTGCACCAACCTATCCGGCAACACCTGATCCTAAGCAATTGCGCAGACAAAGTGGCGCTATTTATGATCCTGAAACGGCATTACCACTGTTTGAAACAGCAAGAGCACGGCATGAAGGAGACATAGTCACCGTTATATTGCTTGAAAGTACAAATGCTAGAAAGAATGCAACCTTGCAACAAATGAAAAATGATACCAACGTAGTTACTAACAAAGTATTTTTAGGTAGACCCATCTCATTAGGTGGTGGCTACAGCATGGACTTTAACTTAAATAACCAACGCCAATTTAACGGTCAAGCGCAAGCAGTACAAAACAACCAATTAGATGGAAGTATTTCTGTGACCGTAAATAAGGTATTGGCAAATGGAAATTTAATAGTTCAAGGTGAAAAATGGGTAAAGATCAATCAGGGCGAAGAATACATTCGTCTGTCTGGGATTATTCGCGCACAAGATATTCGTGGAGACAACTCGATCACTTCTGATCGCGTGGCTAATGCTCGTATTGCTTATGGTGGTACAGGTCAAGCGAACAATACTAATGCTCAGGGTTGGTTGGCTCGATTTATGTGGGGACCATTATTTCCAACCTAGATAGATAATTAACTTCTCAATGTCTTTGTCTTCATAAGTAAAGAGGTAGGAGTTAATTTGGTATAACAATAAGACGAAGGATTTGTAATGCGGCGAATGCTGGTTATTACGTGGTTATTAGCTATAAATTTAGTATTTACTCAAGCTTATGCTGAACGAATCAAGGACATGGCCACTTTGGCTGGGGTGCGTATTAACCAGTTAATTGGTTACGGACTGGTTGTCGGTTTAAACGGTACTGGAGATAAAAACGGGACACGTTATACAGAAGACAGCTTTGCCAATATGTTAACGCAATTAGGGGTAAATATTCGCGCTGGAACCAAACTGAATTCGAAGAACATGGCCGCAGTGATGGTTACTGCCAGTTTGTCATCTTTTATGAAAAAGGGACAAACTCTTGATGTTAATATTTCATCAATTGGGGACTCCAAAAGTTTGCTTGGTGGTACTTTACTCATAACCCCATTAAAAGGGACCGATGGGCGTGTATATGCTATTGCGCAAGGGAATATTATTGTGTCAGGTATTAGTGCTGCTGGAAGTGATGGTTCAAGTGTTACAGTAAACGTTCCAAGTGGGGGACGTATTCCTAATGGGGCAACAGTTGAAGCTGATATTCCTAATCCATTTTATTACAGCAAAAATCTTACTTTTAATTTACACTCCCCTGATTTTACTACTTCAAAGCGTATGGCGGATGCAATTAACCAAGAAATGGGTCTAGGAACTGCAAAAGCCTTGGATGCTACTTCTGTCGTTGTATCAGCGCCTATTAAGATGGCACAGCGTGTGGATTATGTCTCGGTATTAGAAAATATCGAATTTAAGCCAGCTTTACCTATGGCAAAAATTATTATCAATGCGCGTACTGGTACAGTGGTAATTTCATCAAATGTGATCGTCAAACCTGCAGCAGTATCTCATGGTAACTTGGTGGTTAGTGTTACTGAAACGCCAGTAATTAGCCAGCCTAATGCATTTGCACGGGGACGAACAGTACAAACACAACAATCCCAAGTAAATATTGCACAGAAAAGTAATCATGCATTTGTACTGCCTAAAGGAACAACACTTAAAGACATTGTGCGAGGAATTAACGCAGTGGGTGCAACTCCGGCAGATGTAATTTCAATTCTTGAAGCCTTACAGCAGGCTGGAGCATTGAATGCAACCCTAATTGTAATATAAGAGTTAACTCGAATATATAATATGGTTTTTTTAAGCTAAAATTTAAGTTAATTAAAAGGGATTCAAGTATGGCGATAACAGGTATTGCAACCAGTGATTTTAATGGTTTAGCAGATTTAAAATCGCGAGCAATTAATGACGCAAAAGGCACGGCTCCTGAGGTTGCGAAGCAATTTGAGGCTATTTTCTTGCAATCAATGCTTAAAAGTATGCGCATGGGAGTGCATTTCCTGGATGAGTCAAGTCCTTTTAGAGGACGTGATCGCGAGACATTTCAGGAAATGCTGGATGCACAATATGCAAGCTCTATAGCCGAATCAAAAGGGATTGGTTTGGCAGACATATTGACAAATCCGCTAGAATCCACACAAAAAACTCAATTGTCAGCGCCAAGTCAAAGCTTTATTTCTATTCCTGTAGCACAAGCTGCTGCAATAAATCAGATTAAACAATCAGATGCTAATCCAACGGAAAGCGTTGTTGATGATTTTGTGAAATCAATTTGGCCTAAGGCTAAAGAAGCTGCATCTATAATTGGTTTAGATCCCAAATTATTAATTGCCCAAGCTGCATTGGAAACTGGCTGGGGCAAATTTGTTGCTAAAGACAGGGACGGCAATAGCAGTAATAACTTATTTAATATTAAAAAGGGTGATAATAATACTTATGGTGTAATTGATGTGAAAACAACAGAATATATTGCCGATACTCCTATTAAGATTACAGACTCTTTTAGAAAATACCCAACAGTAGAACATAGCTTTGATGATTATGTTTCTCTGATTAAAGGAAGTGAGCGTTACCAAGGTGCTTTAGCTAGCGCTGGTAATTCGGATAATTATGTAAATGAATTATACAAAGCTGGGTATGCGACGGATCCTGAATACGGTGCAAAAATATTGGCAATTTATCATGGTAATGAGCTAACTCAAGCCGTAGAAAAATACAGTATGTCTGCATAGATTTGACAAAGAGCCAGGAATAGTATTAATTATATTAGTTAACTTGATGATTTATTTGGATAATTAAACTTAATGATGGTGAGTATTAGGTCAGGGAGCGAATAATTATGTCGATATTAGGTATTGCATATTCAGGGTTAAATGCTTTTCAATATGCTTTGGAAGTCGCAGGAAATAACATTGCTAACTCTACAACTAAAGGTTATTCGAGGCAGAATATACTATTATCTCCTGCGGCTACCCGGCGTTATGGTGCTGCGTATGTAGGTACTGGAGTTATGGTAGATTATATTTACCGTAGCTCAGATCAATTTGCTAATGCCCAAGTTAGAAATACTCAAAGCATTAAGACTCAGTATGAAACCTTTTCTCAGCAAGCAAGCCAAATCGACCAGATGATTTCTCAGAACGGCAGCAGTATTTCCAGTGCATTGCAATCATTTTTTGATTCATTTAACCAATTAAATAGTGCTCCTGATAGTCCTGCGGCGCGAGGAGTTGCTTTAAGCCAAAGCCAGTTACTTGTTGAACAATTTTCATTTTTACAATCAAATTTGGATCAACTGCAAGAAAATACGACAGCGCAAATGGTGGCAATTGCCAATAGGATTAATGAACTAGGTGCCGATTTAGTAAATGTGAATGCTGAAATCATGGGAAATCCATATTCTCCTGAGCTGCAAGATCAACGCGACGAATTACTTAATGAGCTTTCTCAATACACTGACCTGACCATCATTGAGAATGATAATGGCACAGTGAATGTAGGGATTGGAACTGGTGAAATGTTTGTTGTTGGCCCAACCCAAAGAATGTTATCCGTACAATTTGATCCATTAAACACTATGGGAACACGCGTTTTATTAGGAAGTGGTGCTGGACAATTGGATATTTCTGCTCAGTTAACAAATGGTCAGCTTGGTGGATTAATGAATTTTGAAAGTACAATTATTACTCCTACAAGTCAAACTATAGGTTTAATAGCAATTGGTTTAGCACAAACATTTAACGCACAGAATCAATTGGGTATGGATTTGAATAACCAACTGGGTCAAAATTATTTTACTGATTATAATACGACGAGCCAACAGCTACAGCGAGCAACAGCTTCTTCGTTAAATACTGGAACAGGAGTATTATCTGTTGCTATTACTGATTTATCTCAAGTTCAATTAAGCGACTATCAATTAGTAGTGGATGACGTTGCAACCGGCCAGATTCGTTTAATTCGTGAATCAGATGGTACATCAATGGCTTTAAATTGGAGTAGTAATCCACCAGCACCTCCTGCTGGGCAGATTGTGGTTGATGGGATGACGATTACTGTCGATAACTTATCTAATTTGGTTGATAACGATTCATATGTTTTAACCCCGACTCGTGGTGCGGCACGGGACTTTGAGTTGTTAATTAATGATTCTAATCTAATGGCATTAGCGGCACCTGTACGCACTAGTGCATCAATGAGCAATACTGGAAATGGGACGATTTCTTTAGGAACTGTATTTAATACTTCTAGTGTTAGTGATCAGTACTCCATTGATTTTATTTCACCAACGCAATTTAATGTAGTTGATGTAACCACGGGGACCCTTGTATCTGGGCCATTAACCTTTATACCTAATACAGAAAATACGGTGCAAATTCCGGATGCAACAAATCCATCTTATTCTGTAGTGATTTCGGGTATGCCTGATACCGGTGATCAGTTTATTGCTGAATATAACCAAGGTGGTTTTGGTGATAACCGAAATGGCCTACTTCTTGCAGGAATACAACAGTCACAATTATTTGGTAATGGCAACGAAACACTGTTTGATTGCTATTCTAATTTATTATCAAATGTTGGGACACAAACAAATGAAGCTAATAATCGCGCTGCTGCGTTTGATGTATTGTACAAGCAAGCTCTTGCTTTTCAAGAAAGCAAAAGTAGTGTGAATTTAGACGAAGAAGGGGCAAATTTACTGCGATTTGAACAGGCGTATGCAGCCGCTGGTAAATTAATGGAAGTTTCAAATCAATTGATTCATGTCTTATTTGACATAATGAGGTGATGAATGCGTATTTCAACTAATCAAATATATGAAAGCGGTCTAAGTAGTTTATTAAGCCAACAAGAGCGTGTAACCAACTTACAAGAGCAATTGGCTAGTGGTATCAAAGTGAGATATCCTTCGGATGATCCTATTTCTTATGCACAAATTGAATGGTTGACTGAACGCGTAAGTACTACTGAAATATTACAACGCAACTGTATGAGTGCAACAAATGCATTGAGTTTAGAAGAGTCCATATTGACGGATTGCAGTAATAATTTACAGCGTTTACGTCAAATTCAGGTGCAAGCAGGTAATGGCACATTATCAGAGATTCAGCGTCAAGCATTATTAGTGGAGGTGACTGATATTTTGGCGCAACTGCAAGCGTTTGCGAATTCTAAAGATAATGATGGCAATTATTTATTTTCTGGTGGGCAAACATCAACTGCGCCATTTACTTTAAATACGGCTGGCCAATACATTTATAATGGAGACAGCACTCAACGCTTTCAGATGATTTCTGGCAGCTTACAAATTGCAATTAATGATCCAGGTGATGGTGTTTTTATGCGTATCCCTGGCGGTAATGGGACTTTTGCCGTAAATGCCGCGATTACTAATACTGGCACTGCATCAGCAACTACAGGTTCCGTTACTAATTACAGTACTTATGTAGCTGATGATTATACAATCAGTTTTACGCTAAATACAGCAGGCGAATTAGTTGCTATGGTTACAGGCGCAACAAGTGGAAATGTGATTCCAACTACAGGTTTACCTGATGATGCACCTGTATATCAACCTGGCATGTCCTTGAGTTTTAATGGTATGACTTTAGAATTCAATGGTACACCTCAAGCTGGAGATGCATTTTCAGTAACACCGGCACAAAATGTTTCTCTTTTTGAAACAATTCAAAATATGATTAGCAACTTGAGTTTGCCATATAATACCGCTGTTGATAAAGCAGCAACTGCAACTGAAAATAATCAGTTACTGGCGCAAATTGATAGTGCGATATTGAATATGACGGATATCATAGCAACTATTGGTTCTCGTTTAAATCAGGTGGCTAATTCGCAAAGCGCCAATGAAGATTTAATTGATACCAGTACTATTACCCTGAAATACTTACGCGAGATTGATCCTGTAGTTGTTGCAACCGAATTTAACCAGGAATTGGTTAATCTTCAGGCAGCGCAACAAAGCTTTGTTCGTATTCAGGGCTTAAGTGTATTTAATTATATTTAATAAAGTGAATATGTAGCAACTGCGTTGAATTTAAAATATTCTCAAGGCAGTTGCTATTATGTGTTTATGGGTGGGCAATGAGCTAACCAATAATTCGCAATATCGATCCTACGCGTAATCCATATATCAGGATAATCTATCAAATAATCTAAAAATTGTTTCAACATTTGGCTTCGTGCTGGTTTACCACTGAGTCGTGGATGTAAGCCAATAGTCATTATTGAGAGGTGTTTTTCTTGATACAAATAGTTAAATGTACTTGTTAATTGAACCCCAGTTCGGAGTTTTTTAGTCTAATTTTCAGAGAGTAAAGCAGAGTCCTTT
>NZ_JASGFU010000039.1:0-26809 GCF_047605385.1 Legionella sp.
TTTGCATTTGCATTTGCATTTGCATTTGCATTTGCATTTGCATTTGCATTTGCATTTGCATGCAAAGAGCAGCTATTTTCAGAACTAAAAACGTTATCTAGTTCATAATGAGCAAACGAAAAGGGAGCGATTTGATTATTAAATATGCTTTTTTCATACACTAATTTGTCAAATAATGTAAAGAGTATTGCACCAGGACCTGTGGTGTAAATTACGCTAGTTTTCAACATTTCTAAGCGTATATTGTTGCGTACTTGAGTTAAAAATGCCCGATCGTCTTTTATTGCAGCAAGAGCCTCAATTTGTTTGTGTTGATCTTTAGGTAAATGCAATCCTAATTGTTGTTCTAATGAATTTCTATGTATGCGAGCTGCTGCTGCAATTATTTCATTTTCAGATAGATGGGAAAATTGTTCGAGCTCTTCTAAAACATTTTTAGCAAAGTTAAGATTATTGGCGGTGATATTTAGAATTTCATGACGTACTTTACGTACAGTTTTTCCTTTGCTGATTGAACCTAATAGAGAAAGGTTTTCAATATCTAGATTTGAATCAGTGGCATAAGGTAATGATAATTCATGTATGCAATGTGTGTATATTAAGACAAATTGTTCCATGGAAGTGTGTTCATTTGATGGTTGCGTACAACAATTAGCATAAATGACTTTTTGTATTTTTTGGATATAGGGTAATGCATCTTGCTCATCGACAACTGCAATAGAATCGTTCTTCATGCGTACAAATTTAAGGTCTCTTGTGACAATAGCACTACTAAGGTTAATCAGCAGGGGCCTCTCAACAAAAATTGTATCGGGAAGTATTCTCGTATCAACATCTTTATCAAAATCATGATAAGTGCCAAGTCTATAGACCGCGTGTAACCAACGTAAAATATCACTCGCTACAGCTAAATTTCCACCTTCATCTAAATGATAGATTTCATCTAAATAAATTTGGATTAACTTTTTCTCCTCATTAGTTAGGCAATGAGGAATTATATCTTTTTGTACATCTTTGGGAGTAATACAGTACTTGGTACAAAATGTGTTTAGATCTTCCAATGCCTTTTCAGACAATAAACTACTATCATAAATAAAATAAATTTCGTCTTTGGGATTAATATCCCTCATTTTGACAAGACGTACACGATTCTCTAGATTTAAAAAAGTATTTTTTTCTTTACTAAGCCAAATTTTTACGTGGCGATGTGGATTATAACTATAAGTCATGGGTTGTGCTTGATTAAATCATAACGTTTAAAATTTTTATTTTAATAAATAATTATTAAGTAAATATTAATTTTTCTTTCAAGATTATACTTTGGTGTGGTCCTTCTATTCATGAACGTTTCATAAAGTGATCATAGATGGCGCGGCTTGCTAATGCAATTGCATGACTGCGTGAGTAATCACTGACTGAGCGGGATTTGACATAAACTGCTATGGCAATATGCCCTTTATTATTGGGTAATGTAATAATCCCCACATCACTGGTAAACCGATAGAGCTTCTTGGCGCCCGGGTAGCGGATATATTTGGGTTCAGTAATTGCCCAGGTTCCTGTTTTATGAGCGACTTTTATACCAGGTGGTAGCATGCCGCGTATTCTGCTGCGGCCTGTGCGGCAGCGCTCCATAATATCCATCAGCAATTTAGTACTGGATTTAGAAAGAGCTTGGTTTTTATAAACCTTTACCAGCAATTGTGCCATATCATGAGGAGTAGTGGTGTCTCGAATGTCTTTTTCAAAACGCTGCCAGGCTAATTTCTTTTCCTTAAGAGGTGTTTTATTAAAAGTTCTTTCCCAAACGAATACAGGTTGTGGTTTGTGTAACAGTGCATGATCCACATGGTTAGTATCTAAGAGCATTTCTAGAATAGAGCGATTGATAAAAATATTTTTAAAGCCTAAATCATCGATACGTTTTTTAACAAATTGCGGACCATTTGCTGCATGTAGTAAGGCATCACTGGCGCTGTTATCACTGTTAATCAGTGCATATTTGAGTATTTGCTGTAATGAAATGTTAATTTGCTTCTTTTCAAATAGATGATATAAGCTGCCTGAACCAGGAACTGAATTATGTGAATCCATTTTGATAAGCCGATTCAATGATTCTTTTTTTTGGTCAACAAGATGTAAGAATGCCAACGCTATTGGCAGCTTGATAGTACTGGCCATGAAAAAACGTTTGTTGCTATTATGTTGAATGACCTTATTTTTCTCAATATAAATTGCGGTAATGCCCATAATACTGTTGGATTTTTTTTCAATTTCTGCAATTTTCCTTGAAATTTCGTAATCACTATTATATGCAAAACAATGGGTAGAGAATATTAAAATGAAGCAACTATACAGGAATCTATTTTTCATCCCTGAAACTAGATACTGCAAAGACAATGTTATCTTCATAAGATAATTGATCCATTAATTTTTATTATTTAGTTATTTTATGTGACTATACAATCACAAATTCCTATTGTAACGCGCTTATAAAATTGCACCACTGATTTTTAATGTTTTTCTGTAGTAGATGTATTTTTTTCAAGGTGGAAATCCTCAAAAAGGAGTGCTAACATCTCCTGGCTTATTGGAGTTAATTTTAGATGAAACTCCAATGTGGACGTTACAATTTTATGGTTAAAGTGGAATAAAATATGGATGTAAATATTTTAGCAAACCAAATTCGTTTTCCCGCACAGGATTTAATCATTATTGCTGAATTACAACAAAGGTCTTTATCTCAATGAAACATCAAACTCGAATCGTTATTGCCAGCTTATTAGGTAACTTAATTGAAGCATTTGATATGGCAATTTGTGGCCTGTCCTCCATTTATTTGGCAAAATATTTAATAGGTGATGAATCCAAGGGTGTCTTTTTAATATTTTTAACTTTTTTTGCCGGCTATTTAGCGCGACCTATTGGCGCGACAATCATGGGCATTCTTTCTGATATTTATGGGCGTAAGATTATTTTAGCTGCATCCATATTGGGTATGGGAATATCCACCGCAGCAATTGGATTTATTCCTTCAGACAGTGCTATTGGTATTGCCGCGATGGTTTTGTTAGTCATACTGCGAGTAATCCAAAGTTTTTCTGCAGGAGCAGAATATCTTAATTCTTCAGCTTACCTTATTGAGAGTGTTGGCGCATCGAATAAAGGATATTTAGGAAGCTGGGTCGCATTTGGGGCAACAGCGGGGATGCTCATCGCTTCTTTCGTGTTTTTGGGGGTGAGTTATTTAATAAAAAAACATCCAGAATTAGAATGGATGATTTGGCGTACTCCTTTTGTTTTGGCTTTATTAGGTTCTTCCATAGGTTTGTATATTCGTGTCTGTATGCCTGAGAGTATTGAATATGTACGCTATTATGCAAACCATTCACGGCCCAATCACATTAAGTTATTTATTAATTCTTTTAAATACATTACAGAGCATAAATTAAAATGCATTAATACTTTTTTACTTAGCTACCTCGGGGTGACAATAACTTTTCAAATCTATATTTATGCACCTAGTCAGGCACATGTTTATGGCAATTTTAGCGATTATCAAATCATTATTTCGAATATTGTGGCCTTGGGCACGCTTTTGTGTTTTTTCCCAGTTTTTGGAATGCTGTCCGATAGAATATCTCGTGAGCGCATTGTAGCTATGGCAGGTTTGGGATTTATGCTCTTTTCACAGCCATTTTTTTATTTTTTAGCAACGGATAATTTTGTGGCATTTCTTTGCTCACACATACTTATTTCCATTGCTGCAAGCGCTTATTCGGCAACTGTGCCGGTTATTTTACCGGAACTGTTTCCAGTGAATTTACGCTGCACTGTGTTATCGGTAATTTATTCCAGCGCCGCCAGTCTTGCAGCTGGATTGGCACCATTGATGTCATTAATATTGGTAGAATATACTGATAATTCTGTATCACCCTCGTGGTTGTTGATTTGCTTAGTAGTGCTTGCATTAACGTTTATGCGTCGGTATAACAAAAATGTAGTGAAGTTGACTGTGTAGACGATATATAAAGCTTTTAGCAACTACAGCAATAAAAAGAGTTGTTTTTACAAGGATATGAATCATGTACAAAGACTTGCGCATTCCTTATCAAGCTGGCAAGAGTGTGTCTTTGCAGTTAGGCGGTATTATTGTTAATAGTCAGCTAATACCAGATGGTTCTGCATATTTGGTGTTAAAGTCATTTAATCGTCACGGCTTAATTGCTGGTGCAACAGGTAGCGGTAAAACTAAAACCATTCAAGTTTTGAGCGAGCAGCTTTCTTTAGCCGGAGTTCCTAGTTTGGTGATGGACATCAAAGGCGATGTGTCCGGTTTGGCAATGCCAGGTATTATGACAGATGCATTGGAGGCTCGCTATAAGTCATTAAACTTAGAGCCCACATTAAGAGGATTTCCAGTTGAGTTTTTAACTTTAAGTGAATCGCAACCTGGAGTTCCTTTACGCGCTACTGTTGAAAGCTTTAGTTCGGTGCTTTTTGCGCGTATGTTAGATGTGAATGATACCCAAGAAGGAGTAATTGCCGTATTGTTTCAATATGCTAAAGAAGAAAAATTGCCTCTGATTGACTTAGCCGATGTGAAAAGTTTAATTTTATTCGCTCAAACAGACGCTGGAAAAGCAGAAATAGAAGCAAATTATGGTTCAGTTGCTGGTGCGTCTTTAGGAACTATTATGCGTAAAATAGTTGCCCTGGAAGCTCAAGGTGCCGCGGAATTTTTTGGGGAGCCAGCATTTAATGTACAGGATTTGTTAAATGTTAATGCTCAAAGTTTAGGAGTTATCTCCATCATTCGTTTATTAGATATGCAGGATAAACCACAACTTTTTTCCACATTTATGCTGAAATTATTATCAGACATTTATCGAGTGATGCCAGAGTTAGGTGACCCGGACAAGCCTAAATTAGTGATGTTTATTGATGAGGCGCATTTGATTTTTCGTAATGCCAGCAAAGCCTTGTTGAATATGTTGGATACGGTAGTTAAATTAATTCGTTCTAAGGGGATTGGCATTATCTTTTGTACGCAATCACCTAACGATATTCCGGAAAATGTTTTAAGCCAGTTGGGATTGAAAGTTCAACATGCCTTACGTGCATTTACTGCAAAAGATCGAACTGCAATGAAATTGGTAGCGCAAAATTTTCCAATTTCCACTTATTATAAGACAGAGCAACTACTCACTTCTTTAGGAATAGGTGAAGCCTTAGTTAGTGCTCTGGATGCCAAAGGTGAACCAACACCCTTGATCCACTGCATGATAAGACCACCTGAATCCAGGATGGGGGTGCTGACAGTTCAAGAGTTACAGCAAATTGTTGCTGGTTCCACGTTATATCCGCGTTATAAGCAGCGGTTAACTATAAATTCCGCTAAAGATTTATTAGCCACAGCAGAAACGCAATCAACAGCGGCGGAGCTCTCAAATAAGGGGCCATCACGTATTGGCGTAATCATCACGACGATAACTAAAAATACCTTGTTTCGCCAAATAATTCGCCAATTAGTACGTGATGGAGCAAAAGCATTAATGTCACTTTTTAAAATGAAAAAATAAGAATATTATTTTGTGAAAGTAGATTGCGGTCATTTACATGAGGCAAAAAAATATCATTGCAGATACCTTTCAAAAGTTTTTAGATATAGTTTTTTCAATTATACTTATTCGTTTTACTTGTTTTTTGAAGTAAAATTGCAAAAAAATAAAAAGTAATTTGTCACATTGACGATCAAATGTGAATGTCATCATTTACGTCTTAATTCTTTCTATAAATGATTGGCTTTTAATAAACGTTACACAACAGGCTAAGGAAAAGTACTATCATGGACATGATGAATCGCGTAGCATCTTCTACATCATTATTATTAATTTCCTTTGTAAGTTACGCAGGAGCTCCTTTATGGACTTTTAGTCCCAGTTCTGATTTTCCACCGAAAGTATTAGTGCCGACAACAGGAACTGCGATGATTCAGTATACAGTATCGAATCAAACAAATCGGTTTCGTAATTTAGTAATAGCACCTCTTCCTGGTATCCAACAAAGTGCGCCTTGCTTTATAGCGCCGAAAGGAACAGTAGGAGACAGCTGTACCCTGACGTTAACCGCTATAGGCTCGGCTTTACCTGCAAACGGTATCATCGGTGGGCCAAGACTTTGTCAAGCTAATTCCAATGGTAGTCCAAATCTAAATCAATGTTATCAACCCAATCAGGTGAGCAGTTTGCAAGTGAAACTTCAGCCAGCGTTAAGTCTTTCTTCGAATAATCTTGTGTTAGCGACAAATGGAATTTTTACGGCAACAGCAGGAGTGAATCAAAGTACATGCCAAAATGTATGGACGGGTAGTTTTTGCACATCCAAAGCAAGAACATTGACCATTACTAATAACTCTCAGACGATGACTGCTGAAGGATTAACTTATTCAATCATCCCTGCTTTGCCAGATGGCACTACTATTTCTCCTGGTTGTAGCTCTATTGCACCAGGTGATAGTTGCGTTCTTACGATTACACCAGGTTCTATTCCAAGCACAGCGTCCCCTAATGCTCCCATTGCCAGTATCCTTACTATTCAAGGAAGTAATACAAGCCCACCTTTGACTGCTAATATTACTGTATTAACCTATGGTAATAATTATCAGGGCGGGTTTGTTTTTTCAATTGACGATACAACAGCAACCCAAATGAGTGTGGGTGGGAAGGTTGTAGCTGCGCAAGACCAAAGTATGGGTCAGAATTCGATATGGAGTCCTACTTTGGATGTTATCTATGGGGTTGATGAATTCTCAACAACCAGTTTGGCTAGTCCTGACGCTGGTTCTTCCACACCACCACAACCATTACCCGGTCAAATAGCTTGTAATGGGGCAACTGATGGGGTTTGTAATACTAATAATATAGTGGTTTTTTATGGAACAGGAAATTATGCGGCATCTATCTGCAGTCAACCAATAGATTCTGCTGGTAACTCACCTTGCCAAGTTGGAAATATTTGTTATACCAATTGGTATTTACCTGCAATTTGTGAGATGGGATTTGATGGGTTTGGGGATGGCTCCGGTTGTGGCACTGCGGTAGCATCAACGTTACAAAATATACAAGAAAATTTGGTTCATCCTAACAATATTGGTAATTTTGCTATTAATGATTACTGGAGCTCTACTGAAAAGGGAGGTAATCCTCAGAACGCTGCATGGCTGCAAGGCTTCAGAACTAATGGTAATAGCCAACAAGGTGGTGGTAGGGGGAAAAATGTTACTAGCCCTCCAGATGTTTTTTTCCGTTGTATCCGGACTTTTTCTTAACTATGAATGTGCCAGGCTATATAATAAGAATATTGCTTGGCATTTAATTTATTAACCGTTTGTACCGATGTAGATAGCTATTGAGATTTTTTTGAATGAAGTCTTAGTCTGATAGTTTTTTCTTTTGCAGATGTCGACGCAGTATTTGGATAAGGAATAATATTATCTTCATTAAACGGACGTATTAATAATCTATTAACTTCCTCATGTCGAGCCTCATGACGTAATGAGGAACTGGGTGCCAGGAAGCAATAAACTCTCCGACTATTTGAAATCCTGTTTTTTGATAAACATGAACGGCTCTTTTATTTCCTTGTTCAGGATCAATAAACACTTCGGAACCATCAGAAAATTGAGTTATCAAAAACTCTTTGATGATTTGAGCCGCTAGACCTCTTCCCAAATAGTGGCGATCACAAATAAAAATATCTAAGGTGATTGCTAATCCATCAATTTTCCGATATTTTGCATACTCACATACTTCATGTTTAAGTATGTTAGATGTCAGTAAATATACAAAAGGATGCTCACCTTCATAGCCAATCCAATGCTGTGTTAAATTTGAGGTGCGATCAATTTTTTGTGTTGTTGCATAATACTGAATAAATTTAGCCAGCCCAGAAAGGGTGCTTTGAAGACCAGCTCCATGAATCCATTCTTGTATGTAATCTTGTTTTAGCCACTCGTGAACAAGCGTCTGCTGTGATTCAATAACGGGTTTAAATGTAAAGCGATAATTTTCAGATGTGTTCATAACGGCTATTTTAGCTCTTTCCACTGCTAATGGAAACCTGTGCCGGATAAATCACCCGGCGCAGAAGTGTGGAGATGGATTACAGATTACAAATCAAAGTTGATACCTACTGTGCCCATGTTGTAATACTGGGATTTGATGTTCACCAGCCAGGGAGAGGTAGCTGGATGACCTGCAGCTACAGTAGAACCGAAGGTGTAATCTGTGCTAGAAAGATATAGAAACCGGTATTCAGCGAAGATACTCGCACGAGAGCCGATATCAAAATTCACACCAATCTTGGGCTGTGCAGCAAAAGCAAACGCCGTATTACTGGCATGGGAATTGTAGTGATTAAGGCCAGGTTCAGGCGGGCTAAGCTGAATTGCAGAAGCGCCGGAAACAGAAACAATGGCAGAGCCGATACCAACACCCACGAAAGGTTTGAATCGTCCAAATGCAGGATTGTCAGCATTTAAAACAGCATTAATAAGAAAAACACCAGTTTTTAGAGGGTAGGAAACCAGAAAATCGTGTTCATCAAGTCTTACTGTAAATTATCAAAAATATTAAATGCTGTGGCATATTGTCGTGCCTTGATGCCCTAAATTTTTAATGTTTGCGCCTATATTCAGAGAAAAATGAGGAATAACGGCAGGGCGATTTCACCAAAGTATAATCTTGAAACAAATAAATCAAATAATAAAGAAGTATGAAATGTTGAAGTTTTCTGAAGGAACAATGGCCTATGTGAGCATTCAAAGCGTTGATTGTTGTAAAGAGATTAATGGATTGGTTGCGTGAGTGACTCGCCCTGTTGGATAGGGGTTTTTATTATTGCATATTTTAGAAATTAATGTTACCATTTTGAAATTATTTTGATCTAGTTGTTGAATAAAATAACTAAATCGTGGGTCTCTGATTTAAGTTAAAAGCAAAATAGTAAGCAAGATATTTGAATAAGTTTTTGTTTCCATATGGGTTAAATTTGATCTTTGTGATACCATTATATTCAAAGGTGGTTCTTCGAGAGCAGGACCATGAGTTGGACTCCTAATTGTAAGGTAATTACTATGCCACATTACAAAACCAAAAAAAACAAAATTAGAACAAGTTCAAGAGATTCAGAGGATTCAGGATATGATTCAGGGTATGAATCTGATGGAGGAACTAAGTATTCTCCCGTAAAGAATCTTGGAAGCAAAGGTGATTATGCCCAAGCCAGGCTGTTTCAATCTCGCTCTAACAAAGCGGTTGCTGTTTTAAATCCGGTCGTGACACCTGGAGATATAGAAGAAGCTAGGGTTAAACGCAGGTTTTTCCAAACGGTTTACCCTGAAAAGCAATCTTATCTATTTAATATAGAAAAGGGAATGGATTACAGACTTGTTGTACCCTATATTCCACATATTCCATATAAAGAGCTTATAATTGATAATCCTAAATTACAAAAAATCCTCTTTGGCTCTGCTGTGAACGCATTAAAAGATTGCCATGATAAAGGGATTATTGTGCTCGATCTGAAATCGGATAATATTTATTATGATTCCAGTACACAAAAAAGCTATTTAATTGATGGGGGTCTTTCTGTGCCTACAGGAACAGGCATTGAGCCTTTAGCGTTTCAGAAATCAAATCAAGATATCGTGGAGCAACACAAGAAGGACTATAACTATAAGCACATCTCGCCAGAATGTTGGTCAGTAGACCCAAATATCGTGTTAGCTACTCCACAAATGGATATATACGCTCTTGGGGTACTGATGTCTGATTTATTAAAGAATCCAGATTCTGAGATACAATCATTGATCGATAGTTGCTTAGAGAACGATCCAAAGAAACGACCAACACTAGTGGATTTAATTGTTTCTTTAGATCTTATCCAAGAAATTGAGAACGCAGAAGAAGGATTGGCTCCGTTTAAAGTGTTCCGTTGAAAATTTTCACCTGATTGAGGTTACCATGTTCTGGACATAGTTAAGCTACCAACTCGCCTCATGATGGCTTAAATGAGTTTGAGTTTTCGTTCTCCTCTTGGGATGTTGGGTTTTTTACTGCTTGTTTAAATCGTTCCATATCGACTTTAACTACAGGTTCTGTTTCGACTTTTTGATGGACTTTAGGTTCTTCGATGTCTAATTCAGCTACGTTGTCGAGTTCTGCACTTCTTCGTGGTGCTATTAACTCATCATTTTCTACTTCAGATACTCTAAGTACGGCTTTTCTAGTTTCAACTGCATGCTCGTTGTCCAATGAATGAGCTTCATTTG
Organism: Legionella sp.; assembly: GCF_047605385.1. Taxonomy (GTDB): domain Bacteria; phylum Pseudomonadota; class Gammaproteobacteria; order Legionellales; family Legionellaceae; genus Legionella. The sequence continues at coordinate 10,334 of NZ_JASGFU010000039.1, forward strand.
CTTGTTGTTTTGCAGCTGTTGCTTCTTTTCTCGCCGCTATTGCTTCGCTGCGAGCTAACGTCCATACTTTATTAAATGCGTCTGACTTTTCTCTTGCTTCTGCTCTGTCTTTTGCGGAATAGTTACCAGTAGCTCCCCATCCTATCGTTAATAAGTTATCTCTTTCTTTATTCGTTTTATCAAATGCTGCTTCTTTATCGGCAGCTATTGTTTCTAAACGAGAAGCTTCTTTGTCTGCCCTTAAAGCACGCTCATGCATCTCTTTGCTTTCAAAGGCCCATTCAGCAGCTTCGATGGCAAGTTCAAGTAGTTCCTTGCTTGTGTCAGGCGATTGTGCCAGTTCGCGCGCTTTCTTAAGAGCATTTGTGGATCCTTTCTGGCCCAATTCGTCCAATCGCGTATTTAGGCTGTACTCCTGGAATACCATATCTGGATTTGTCGAATGATTGGCCATCACCCGAGACACATCGAGTGTCGCGATTGTGCCCCCTTCTCCCTGAAGAAGTGAAATCATGTCTACGGACTTGGTGGCGGCATCTTCAAGGCTTAGCGCTTTATCCATAAGATTCTCTTTACTGAGTTGGAGTTCCTCCTCGTTAAGTGTGCATGTGAGTTGGTAAGGCTTGAAAGGGTCAGGAGGAGTTACTGTTTTTGTATGTACAAAGGTAGATCTATCACCTCCATTGTCCAGATGAGTGACGAAAGCTCGAAGAGCCTCTGCGTGCATTAATGTTGACTCGACAGCTTCTGGTCCCAGAGCACCTGTCGTAGCCTGTGTGGTGAGTGTGCTCATGGGCTGAAAAATCTCGACAGCGGAGTGAAAGCCCGCAGTGATTAGACCCGCACCTGAGAGGGCTGCTATTGCTGTTAATTGGTTCTTATCCGCCGAAGGAATTGAGTCACCCGCGGGGTTGTGCCTACTCACACTACTAGGTGGGGTACCACAAAATAGATTCATGGTGACTGCCATCTCACCGAAGGTTCCGGAGACGTGTCCCGTTACTGGTTCTACAACATTCTTAGTAACTTCCGGGGATACGAGATAACCTGGCCAAGCGGCATCCACTAGCGTTTTTTTATGGTCAGGATATGCCTTCTTAAGTCTATCCTCTGCCTTATTGCCTTGATCGAGTAACCCTTCGCGTACCCGAACATCCCATGTGACCGGGGCGCGTTCTGCTTTTTTGGCTGCGGTATGCGCTGGTGCAGAAAGGACACCACCCTTCACTGAGGTTGCTGCTCTGGCAGCAGCGAATTCTACTTCAAATTTACTCACCTCTTCTGGAGAGGCTGGTCCTTGTCCGTTGAGTTTGCGTTGAGCATCGCAAAGTCCGGCAACATAGGCATCGTATACATGTTTGGATGCAATTTTAGCCGCAATTTTTGGGTCTGGGTCTTCGTTGCCGATAGGGCCTTTGAATGCTAGTCCGAAGCCCGTTTCAGTTTTTTCCAATCCACCGAGATCCCCCATAAATGCTAGGAGACCTTGGCGGGCAAGCGCGCCATCAGGGCCAGGTATCTTCGCAGTGGCTGTGATGTGGGCCATATTTTCTCGGCATTTGTTAGCGAGCTTCTCGGCTCTTTCGGCATACTCAGGAGGTGTTGGGCTTGTTTTTTTCATCTTCATCAGTTCATCAACTTCTTGGTTGAATCCGATGATTCGTCCTGTTGAGCCGTCAGCCATTAACCTGCTGACCATATTAATCAGGATTTCGTCTTTCGCAAGATCTCCGTCTTTATTGCCAGTGTGAGCTAAGCGTGCCATTACAGATCCGACTCCATCGGCGCAGCGGTTCACGACAGCGAGAGTCGTTGCATTTGGGTGATAGAGTAGGTGGCGTGCTGCTATTGATTGGTCAGTTGCTAGTTCGAGTGTTCGATCATTTTTGGATGTTTCTGGGTTGATACCCTTATCAGCTGCTACAAGTCCCTTATCTCCCGGTTTTAGTGGGGTTCTTGGTGGAGATACTCGATGTGGGGATTGGTTTGCTGCTTTTTGTCTTTCTACTATTTCTATATCTAAAACTTCTGTTTGCGCATCTATACTTGCTTCTTCAGCTTTGTCAGCTATTTCTTGTGCTTTTATTTGTGTTTCTTTTGAGTATTCTGCTTCTTTTCTTGACGATATTGCTTCTTTGCGAACTGACATCCATACTGCATCAAATTTTTCTGAGAGTTCTCTAGCCTCCGCTCTGTCTTTTGCGGAATAGTTACCAGTAGTTCCCCATCCTATCGATAATATTCTATCTCTTTCTTTATTCGTTTTATCAAAAGCTGATTCTTTATCGACAGCCATTATTTCTAAACGAGAAGCTTCTTCTTTTGCTTTTGATGCTATCAAGTTTTTATCTTTATGGATGGCAGTCAATTCAGCAGCTTTGACGGCAAATTCTAGTAGCTTTTCTTGTGTTTTCTCGTTCCTGAGAGGCGATTCTATTAAATCACGTGCTAACTTAAGCGCAGGAGTATATCCTCCTTGCCCTAGTTCTTCCAATCGTGTAGTCACGCTGTACAACTTGGCTGGAACTTGTGGATCGGTTGAATGATTAGCCATTATTCGTGACACATCAAGCGTCGCGATTGTGCCTCCCTCACCCTGGAGGACTGAAATCATGTCCACGGATTTGGTTGCTACATCTGCGAGGCTTTGGGACTTAGCCATGAGATGATCTTTATCGAGATTAAGTTCATGTGATGTGAGCTTGTAAGTATCTTGATAAGGTTGGAGAGGAGGAGGGGGAGTTACGGTTCTTGTGTATGTAAAGGCTGATCTATCACTAGAATTGTCCAGGTGGTTGGCATAAGCCTCAAGAGCTTTCGCGTGCGTTATCGTATCCTCGACGGCTTTTGGTCCCAGAGCACCTGTCGTAGCTTGTGTGGTGAATGTGCTCATGGGCTGGAACATCTCGACGGCGGAGTGAAAGCCCGCAGTGATAAGGCCTGCACCTGACAAAGCTGCGATTGCTGACGCCTGGATCTGCTGTGCCTCATTTTTTGAGTTTCCTAAGCCTGAAGGGTCTTCTCTAGTCATCGTTTTAGGAGGAGTGCCGCAGAATAAATTCATGGTGACTGCCATCTCACCGAAGGTTCCGGAGACGTGCCCTGTTACTGGTTCTACAACATTCTTAGTAACTTCCGGGGATACGAGATAACCTGGCCAAGCGGCATCCACTAGCGTTTTTTTATGGTCAGGATATGCCTTCTTAAGTCTATCCTCTGCCTTATTGCCTTGATCGAGTAACCCTTCGCGTACCCGAACATCCCATGTGACCGGGGCGCGTTCTGCTTTTTTGGCTGCGGTATGCGCTGGTGCAGAAAGGACACCACCCTTCACTGAGGTTGCTGCTCTGGCAGCAGCGAATTCTACTTCAAATTTACTCACCTCTTCTGGAGAGGCTGGTCCTTGTCCGTTGAGTTTGCGTTGAGCATCGCAAAGTCCGGCAACATAGGCATCGTATACATGTTTGGATGCAATTTTAGCCGCAATTTTTGGGTCTGGGTCTTCGTTGCCGATAGGGCCTTTGAATGCTAGTCCGAAGCCCGTTTCAGTTTTTTCCAATCCACCGAGATCCCCCATAAATGCTAGGAGACCTTGGCGGGCAAGCGCGCCATCAGGGCCAGGTATCTTCGCAGTGGCTGTGATGTGGGCCATATTTTCTCGGCATTTGTTAGCGAGCTTCTCGGCTCTTTCGGCATACTCAGGAGGTGTTGGGCTTGTTTTTTTCATCTTCATCAGTTCATCAACTTCTTGGTTGAATCCGATGATTCGTCCTGTTGAGCCGTCAGCCATTAACCTGCTGACCATATTAATCAGGATTTCGTCTTTCGCAAGATCTCCGTCTTTATTGCCAGTGTGAGCTAAGCGTGCCATTACAGATCCGACTCCATCGGCGCAGCGGTTCACGACAGCGAGAGTCGTTGCATTTGGGTGATAGAGTAGGTGGCGTGCTGCTATTGATTGGTCAGTTGCTAGTTCGAGTGTTCGATCATTTTTGGATGTTTCTGGGTTGATACCCTTATCAGCTGCTACAAGTCCCTTATCTCCCGGTTTTAGTGGGGTCCTTGGTGGAGATACTCGATGTGGGGATTTATCATTAGGGGGGTTGCTGTGCATAGTATTTGTTCCTCTTGGATGAATTTTCATGCAAATGGATTTAAATGTATTTAAAGTGATTAGAAAGCATTCATATTTTAAATGTAGTATGCAAATATCTGTTTGGCAAATCGGGTTTTTCTCGGGTTGCCTCATAAAAAATGGGCTGTTATCCAGATGACCGCTCACAGCCCTACCTTGACTGTCAGCACTGGTAACTTCCGTTGTATGTTCGAGGATGACCGCTTTATTTGAACTCATAGAGAAAGCAGATGATTAAAACTAACTTATTCATAATTAAGATTAATTTTTTCATTAAAGTGTCTACATTGCGTCTACACAAACTTTTTTACTTTTCTAAAACTACACATAACTACTTGATTTTATTAGTGGGCCCACTAGGACTTGAATCTAGGACCAACGGATTATGAGTCCCGTGATTATTCCAAATAAAATCAAATTTTGTTTATTATAATCAATAAATTGAATTTTGGTCATTATATTTTAAATATCTCATGGGGCAGTTGTGGGGCACTTGAGAATAACAAGTGGCAACACATCACAAAATGAAATGCCGTGCTTCACCAAAAATAAATCTTAGATTAAGGCATAGAAATTAAAGATTAATGCTGCCAAAATATGTCAGTGTTAATTGGTTTGGAGATGCATATTTGTCCAGAGCGCAACGTCTTCTTGATCTGATCCAGATACTTCGTCGATATCGTTATCCTGTTAGTGGAAAGCATTTAGCCTCGGAACTTGGCATAAGTTTGCGGACACTTTATCGAGACATAGCCACTTTACAAGCACAGGGAGCTTCAGTGGAAGGTGAGGCTGGTGTTGGCTATGTGCTACGTCCAGGATTTATGTTACCCCGCTGATGTTTTCTGAAGAGGAAATCGAAGCATTAGTTCTTGGTTCGCGATGGGTGGCGCGTAGAACCGACAAAAAGTTAGGGCTTGCAGCAACAAATGTTTTAGCAAAAATAGCCGCTGTTCTTCCAGAGGATCTTAAGCATCAACTTGAGTTTTCAGGTTTGTTAATTGGACCAGCTAAAATATTGATAGAACGTGATGATGAAAAAGAATCCTTGATTCGTCATGCCATTCGTCAAGAACATAAGCTTCAAATGACTTATACAGATTTCCACGGAGAAAACTCTCAACGTATTATATGGCCGCTAGCACTTGGTTTTTTTGAAGAGGTACATGTTATTGTTGCTTGGTGTGAGCTTCGAGCCGATTTTCGCCATTTTAGGACAGATAGAATCGTTACATTACTACAGCTAGAAAGACGTTATCCTAAGCGTCGTCGAACCCTACTCAAAAAATGGCGTGAAATTCATAATATTCCTGAGCAATAAATAACCGCTCACTACTGACAAAAACTGTCAGTCTATATTGGTAAACTAGGTTCGTTAAATCAACTAATTTAAAAGGAAAAATATGATACTCGAACCCAATGTAATTGTGCTTTATGTTGATGATATTGCGAGAACCAGCCAATTTTATCAGGATTTGCTCGGAATAAAACCAGAAGAAGCATCACCAACCTTTCATAGCTTCACATTATCAAATGGCATGAGTTTAGCTTTAAAGGCAAAATATTCTGTTATGCCACCTACTGAAGCAAAGAGTGGTAATGGTGAATTAGCCTTTACACTGGATAGTAATCAAAAAGTCGATGAGTTATTTGTCGCATGGCAAGCCCAAAAAATAGATATTCTTCTGCCTCCAACGCAGGTTCCTTTTGGTTACACTTTCGTTGCTCTTGATCTGGATGGTCATCGATTACGAGTGGCTTCTATTGGAAAAGCATAGTGAAAAGCTGGAGTGCTGTTGCATCAGCAGAACACGTTAGAAATGGGCGTGCGCAAGGTTTTATGCAAGTTTGTCATGGCAAAGCAGCTCCTTTAAACCGTTTAAAGCCTAGTGATTGGGTCGTTTATTACTCACCAACGATCACATTTGGTGGTAAAGATAAATTACAATCTTTCACAGCAATAGGACAAATTAAAGAAGGTGAGCCTTATCAAATGGACATGGGTAATGGTTTTTATCTATTTCGGCGAGATGTTTGCTGGTTTGAGTCGCAAGAAACTGCAATTATCCTGCTTCTTGACCATCTGGATTTCGCAAAAAATAAAAAGAATTGGGGCTATCAATTTCGTTTTGGACTTCTGGAAATAAGCGAGCACGATATGCAACAAATTTCTACAGCAATGCGCGTTAACAATATTAAGGAATAACAAAAATGTCTATATCACCAACGGTGAAAAAAGTAGAAAGCTTTACTGTTTCTGGCTTCAGTGTAAGGACTCAAAACAAAGATGAATTTAATGAGAAGACAGCAAAATTACCTAGTCTTTGGCAGCAATTTTATGCTAGTGATCTAGCTACTAATGCTCATATTTATGGTGTTTATTCAAACTACGATTCTGATGCCAATGGTTTTTATACGGTTACTGCTGGAGTTGAGTCTTCCTGTGCATCAGCTAAATTAAGCACTGTTACTATTCAAGCAGGAAATTATCTTGTTTTCCAAGGCGCAGGTCTAATGCCTGCTGCGGTGGTTGAAACGTGGAAACGAATATGGGAGTTTTTTGAAACCAATACAGAATATCGGCGTAATTTTATCAGTGACTTTGAGGCATATAGTGGTTCTGATCAAATAGCGATTTATATTAGATTAGAGTAAAATCGAAGCCTTTTTGAAGAATTTGAAGGTGGGGCGAAATAGCGAAAATGAATATGTATATTATCAATTTTTATGTACCTGAAACACATCTTGAACAAGTCAAATTAGCTATGTTTGGAGCAGGAGCAGGACAAATAGGCAATTATTCTTCTTGTGCATGGCAAGTTCGAGGCGCAGGTCAATTTAAGCCATTAGAAGGTAGCAATGCATTTATTGGCAAGGTGAATCAATTAGAAGAGGTAGTGGAATATAAAGTGGAAATAGTTTGTAAAGAAGAAAATATGGCCTCTGCAATCTCTGCTTTAAAGCACTCACACCCGTATGAGACAATGGCTTATTATGTTACTAAGAGTGAGACATGGTAATGAAAGATTTACTTCAATGAAAACACTAAGGCAAAACATAACAAATCTTTATGGCTCAAAGGGCGCAGATTGGATTGATAATTTGCCTGCTATTGTTACAGCACTTACAATCGACTGGAACTTGAGTGAAATTATTCCTGTTTCTAATATGACCTTTAATTACGTTGCCAAAGCAATTTTAAATTCAAAGGAGCCTGTTGTCTTAAAAATTAGTTATGATGAGCAGAGTATTTTTAATGAAAAGCAAGCTTTAGCCAACCTTGGCCCCCAGGGAGCTATTAAGCTCATTGATTATGACAATAGGTATAATGCATTATTATTACAACAAGCGATTCCTGGGATAACTCTTAAATCGTTATATCAAGATAACCCTGATTATGTGACGGACTGCTATGTAGAAACAATGCGAAGACTTCATTTCCAGCAATTACCTAAAGAATCAAATCATCCCTCTGTTGCTGATTGGCTAAAAGTGCTCGACGAACCTTATTTAACGCAAATCCCTACAACGCTATTAAATAAAGCAATCGAACTAAGAAATAAAATGCTTTCTTCACCAAAACCACTTATTTTTCTACACGGTGATTTGCATCATGACAATATTTTAAAGCATGGGAATGAATGGTTTGCTATTGACCCTAAAGGCGTTATTGGAGAAGCGGAATTTGAAATTGCAGCCTTTGATTTTATGTATATAAACGAGCTTACTATTACCACCGATGTAAAAAATGTATTTGCGAAACGTGTTGAGCTGCTTGCACAAAAATCCGGGCTTGATGCATCACGAATTAGGGACTGGGTGTTCATACGATTAATTTTAATGGCAGCGTGGTTTATTGAGGATAACGTTGATCCGAGCCGGGCTATAAAATTGGCTGAGCTTATCAATTGATCAATATGTGAAAATTATAATGAATATTATCCTCCGCGAACTAAAATTTGAAGACAAAGAAGCATTTTTGAAAGCGATGCTATCCAGTCAATCTTTACACCACCCTTGGGTTAACCCTCCACTTACCTCGCAAGAATTTGATGAGTATTGGCATCGGTCCCAACAATCTAATCAGAAAAGTTACTTAGCTTGTAATGAGTCAGGCACTATTGTTGGTGTTTTCAATATCAGCGAAATAGTTCGAGGAGCATTTCAAAATGCTTTTCTTGGGTTTTATGGAATAAAAGATTACAGTTGCAAGGGGCACATGAGCACTGCTCTTAAATTAGTACAGAAAAAAGTATTTGAAGAGCTAGGATTGCATAGATTAGAAGCCAACATACAACCAGAAAATACACGCTCAATCCACTTAGTAAAAAGTAATGGTTTTCGTTATGAAGGATTTTCTCCACGGTATTTAAAAATAAACGATGAATGGCGTGGACATGAACATTGGGCTATTACTGCTGAAGATTATATCGCAGACAGTCCAGATGTTTTGAAAAAAGACCATGTAAACCTTGTGCCCTACAATACTGAATGGCCATTGATGGCGGAAATAGAAATTGAGAAAATAAAGTCAGCTTTTCCTATCGATGCAATTGCTGATATTCAGCACGTAGGTAGCACGGCAATTGCGAGTCTATCTGCAAAACCGATATTGGATATTCAAATTGCAGTACCTTCTTTAGAAAGCATCAAACTTATCGCAGTGCCTATTTTACAAAAACTCGGTTATGAGTATTGGGCTAACAATCCAGATCTAAACCGAATGTTCTTTGTGAAAGGCATGCCTCCTTATGGTGAAAAGCGGACGCATCATGTCCACATATTTGAGCAAAACTCAGATCATTGGCGTAATAAATTGCTTTTCAGAGATTACCTGCGATTACATCCTGATGTTGCTAAAGAATATGAGCAATTAAAAATTAAATTGGCTCAAAAGCATTTGTATGACCGTGAAAAATACACTGATGAAAAATTAGACTTCGTTAATAAGGTATTACAACGTGCTAAAAAGTAATAGGGTAAATAATGATGCAATCAAGATCGATTTCAGGTCAATAACATTCTCAGATATTCCTTTAATGTTCCAGTGGTTTAATACTCCCCACGTACAAAAGTTTTATTCACTTCGCTCTTGGACAGAAGAAGAGGTTTTAGCAAAGCTTGCCCCTTATATTTGTGGAGATAAACCGGTATCAGGATTTATCATCTCGCTTGATGAAAATCCTATTGGTTACTTGCAGTCATATCAAGTAAGTGATTATCCTTGGCCCAATCAAAATTTAGCTGAAGAGATTGTGAGGAGTGCTATGGGAATGGATTTATTTATTGGGAATGAGGGATTGCTTGGAAAAGGATTGGGACAGCAAATTATCCGAACATTCATAGAAGCTCATGTTTGCCCACAATATCGATATTGCATTGTTGATCCTGACCTACGAAATGTACGTGCTATTCAATGTTATAGAAAGCTGAAATTTAAAGAACATCAAGTAATTGATACAGAAGATGCTCTACAGCACCCAACTAAGCTCATGCTTATGATCATTAAGTGTGCTTAATTTATTATTAATAAGCACTTTACACAATACACCACAATTAGCTATAATAAATGTAACATACCCGCCAAGCCTCCATTGACTTCGGTCAATATGCTTAAATCGTGCGGGTTTTTTTTACCCAAAAGAAAAATAAAACATGCTCTCCTTCACTAAACCTGCGACAACAGCCCTTGAGCAAATCGAATTTCTTAAAAGTCGTGGTTTACTTATTGCCAATCAAGATCAGGCTTTATCTTTTTTAAAAACAGTGAGTTTCTTTAGGTTGACGCCTTACATGCGGCCTTTACAGATTAGGGCTCAAGGAAAGCATCATTTTAAGAAAGACGTTACTTTCGAACAACTTACACAGCTTTATGAATTTGACCGGCGGTTACGTTTGCTTGTTATTGATGCCATAGAGCGCATAGAGGTTGCTATTCGTGCGAGTATAACCGATGAAATGTGTAACCAGTACGGCACTCACTGGTACCTTAATATAGAATATTTTAAAACCACTTATAACCATTCACGACTAATTCAAACAATCCAAGACAAACAAAAAGCAGCCCTTAAAGATTACGCTAGAGAATGTGCTCGTATTGAGCGCCTTACTACAGTCGATGTAAATCATAAAATCGTTTTGAAAGATAAGCGCAAACAAGAAAATTATGCTAGACACTATGCTTTGACCTACAACACACCAGCCTTGATGCCTGCATGGGCAATGCTGGAAGAACTTTCTTTTGGTGATTTATCTCACATGTATGAAGGACTTGCTAAAGATAAAGATAAGAAAAAAATTGCACGTATTTTTGAACTTTATCCGCCATTATTAGGAAGTTGGCTTCATACAATTACAGTGGTCAGGAATATTTGTGCTCATCATGCACGTCTATGGAATCGTGAACTTGGTATTATACCTGTCAACGCAACGATAAAAGGTTTTTGCTGGCCTGTTTATTTAGATGCAGCGCACCAACACACTCATTTGTCTATTGTATTATCCATATTAACCCACATGATGAAGCGTATTAACTCCCAAAATACATGGCGGGACCAACTGTTTTCTTTATTTGAAACATTTAAGGAAATTCCTGTGAGTGATATGGGTTTGCCTGCTAATTGGAAAGAGGATGATTTTTGGAAATAATTTGATCAATATTTTGTGCTTTTTGAATCGAACTGCCCCTAAAGTGCCCCATCAAGAGAGTTAACATAAAAATTACCAATTAAAATCAATGAATAAACAAATAAATACATCGGATTGTATATCCCATGCTGCCATGTTTTGTCTTTTATTGTAGTCTTTCGCCATCTGTAATTAGTTGTAGAGATTTATATGGCAAATATTGAAAAACGTATCAGTAAAGAAGGCAAAGTCACCTACCGTGTTAAAGTAAGATTAAAAGGATTTCCCACCCAAACTGCAACTTTTGAACGAAAAACTGATGCACAAAAATGGGTGCAGCAAACTGAGTCAGCTATTCGCGAAGGTCGGCATTTTAAAACTACAGAATCTAAGCGTAGAACTCTGGGTGAAATGATAGATCGCTATATTAAAGATATTTTGCCTACCAAACCTAAAAACAGCAAAAACACATTATTGCATCTCAATTGGTGGAAAGAAGAACTAGGTTCATTTTGTTTGGCAGATATTTCTCCAGCCATGGTTGCAGAAAAGCGTGACCAATTAGCCTCGGGAATAACAAAACGGAACGCAAAACGCTCTCCTTCAACCGTAGTGCGTTATATGGCTGCTTTATCACATGCTTTTACCCTAGCTGTAAAAGAGTGGGGGTGGCTTGATGATTCTCCTATGCGCCGCGTAACAAAACCCAAAGAACCTGGGGGACGTGTGCGCTTTTTATCTGATGATGAGCGAGCACGCTTATTAGAGGAATGTAAAAAAAGCGACAGTGAGTGTCTTTATTTGGCGGTAGTCCTGGCTTTGTCTACAGGGGCTAGGCGTATGGAAATCTTAGGTTTGCAGTGGCAGGATATTGATTTGCAAAGAGGCTTTATAACATTACACGAAACAAAAAATGGTGAACGCCGTGCTTTACCTTTGACTGGTCATGCGCTGGAGCTTATGAAAGAGCACGCCAAAATTCGCCACGTTAATTGCCCGCTTGCTTTCCCAAGTAAAAACTTCAAGAACCCCATTGATCTACGCACCCCTTTTGAAAACGCATTAAAACGAGCCGACATCACTGATTTTCGATGGCATGATCTACGTCACAGCTGTGCTTCATACCTTGCCATGAATGGTGCTAGTCTTGCTGAAATTGCTGAAATACTTGGACATAAAACTTTGCAAATGGTTAAACGATACGCTCATTTATCTGAGGCTCATACAAGTAAAGTGGTAGCTCGGATGAATGAGGTAATTTTTGGATGATTTGAGTATGAAAAGGAAATATTTTGGCTTAGATGAAATTAGTAATTTTTTTAAACAAAAAGACATGATTTTTGGCTTTTATCAGCTTAGATATTGTGTTTTAGAAGGAATTATTCATCCCTTGATATATATTGATTCGCGACCAGTTTATGCTGCTAAGACGCGTGGGAAGGAGGCGGTAGCAATAGGATTTTGTTATTTGTCCGCTTATTTAGATATGGGGGATGAAATCATAGTAACGTTGGACAAAATCTCAAATTCTCAATCAGTCCAGATTGAGTCTCATATTAATAAAGATCAGTTAAGTAGCGTGAAAACTTTTGGCTGGAGGATAGATTCACATTTTTTTGATGAAGTTCCTACTGGTTATATTGATCTTCAGCCATTTCCGGGGATTGATGCTATTAAGTTCTTTTTTTGCTTACAAAAAAATCCCATTTATCTGCAGGTAAAAATCTGATTATTTCACGTGAGGACTTGGAAGTTTTATACCATGAGTATGAAGTAAAACCTACTAGTAAGCCTCAAGGGAAAGGTAAAAAAACCCGCGTACATAAGCTAAAGTTGTTGATTCAAAAAATCTATCAAAGTTCAAGTAACAAAACTGCTGAAGCTATTTGGAGAAAAATAAAAGCATTGAATTTGATTTGGATAGAATCAATTGATCCATGGTCTCATGGGAGAAATGAAGCCAAAATCAAATGGTGTACGGGCGATAAGAGTGAAAAACCTTTTTCACAAGCTGCCTTTGCAAACTATGTCACTCAGCTAAACACTGGGGTGATAAAGTTTGCAGAAGAAACCTATGATGATCTTTATGATGATGAAGTAGAGGATGAAGAAGATTATTGATCGTTATTTGAGCATATACCGGATTATAAAAACTCAAAGAATCAAAAAATTTCATCGTTAGCGTCATCATTTTCATAAAATGACATAATCGATGAAACCATAATGAAATACTGCCCCTCATAGCACACAGCAATTTCGCAGAGTGCTGAATGATAGGAGGTGGCAAATGTCAACAACTAATAGAAAATTTATTCCTGTTCCAAACTGGAATGATCATCACGACTGGCCACGTATTGGTGGCTTACGCAATTTAATCTTTAATCGAAAAACAAATGGATTTGATCAATTTGGTGTAGTCAAGAAAGTTGGCAAGCGTGTGCTTATTGATGAGGCTGCATTTTTCGCTTGGGTTGATGGCCAACAAGGAGGTAATAATCATGGCCTATAAAGCGAACTGTCCAGCTGAGCACCTGTGCAATACTAAATCCCAAAAGTCACTCTATGATAATGCAGCTTCGACTCAAAGAAAAAGAATTTTAAGTTATCTGGAAAAAAATCATAAATTCTCAACTATAGAAGCTCGTGAAAAACTAGGAGTTTTACATCCTTGTGGACGCGTAAAAGAGTTACGCGCAAAAGGCTATTTAATTGAAACTCATTGGACAAATGAGCCTGATGCCAATGGTGTAATACATCGAGTTGGTCTTTATATTTACAAAGGACGCAAGGAGTAACCTATGGAAAATAATCGTGCACAAGCTCTAACAGCACAGCTTAAAGATCTGCAACGAAGGCTCTCACTTATAAAAGCACGGCGAGATACAGAACACGATTTACCCAGAGAACTTAAATACCAGCTTTGGGTCGAAAGCAAGCAGTTAGGCGAACTGATTGATCGGATTATTAGGAGGACATTATGTCGCGAATAAGAACAATAAAACCTGAGTTTTGGGTGAGCGAGCAAATAATTGCTTGCTCACCACATGCAAGGTTACTTTTTATTGGAATGTGGAATTTTGCTGATGATAATGGTGCATCTCCCATATCCTACGTGCGTCTTAAAGCTCAAATATTTCCTGCTGATAATTTCACCATAGAAGAAATTAAAAAATGGGTAAATGAACTTATACAGAATGAGCTTATACGCGAATATGTCATCGATGGTAAGTCTTACTGGATTGTAACAGGCTGGAAAAATCACCAACGCATTGATAGACCAACATATCGTTATCCTTTGCCTCAATCTGAACTTAAGAAAATCGAAGATAATTCTACGATTATACGGTGAGGATTAGATGAATCATCAATGAATAGTCTTTACTCCTTCAACAAGCTTTCAACTAGGGAAAGGAATGGAAAGGAAGGGAATGGAGAGGATATAGGTGAAGTTTATACTTCACCTGTCTATGCTTCTACTCCTTCATCAAATGATGTTGGCACACAACTCTTTGAGTACTGGCAAAAGACTATGAGCCATCCTCGTGCCAAACTGGATAAAAAAAGGCAGCGAACAATCGATCTAGCTCTTAAATTAGGCTACATCGTACCAGAGCTTCAAAAAGCCATAGATGGTTGTAAAAATACATCGTTCCATATGGGGCAAAACGATCGCAATCAAGTATATGACGACATAACTCTCATCTTGCGTGATGCGGAGCATATAGAGCGGTTTATTGCCACTGCGGATAAGCCAGTCATTGATCCATTGGACAGTACTTCAAATAACTTAATGGCGGGGGTGCTTTAACATGATGATGGCAAAAGACGTATCACAACGGCTGTCTCTGTGTGCTGAAGACATTGCCCGTTATTTACTGCCAAACGGAATTACTGCCAAACGGAAAAAAACAAGGGAGTGAGTGGTGTGTAGGTAGCGTTCAGGGAGAGGTGGGAGATTCACTTAAAGTCCGCCTCACTGGCAATAAGGCTGTAATATGGTGTGATTTTGCAATCGGTGAGAAAGGTGACTTGCTTGATCTTTGGGCTGCAATTCGTCAATTAAATCTATCAGAGGCGATTAAAGAGGCGACCCACTATCTTGGTATAGCGATGCCACATTTCGAAGCACATAAGCCCCATAAGTTCACTAAGCCAGTATTAAAATATACTAACCAGTTAAACCACAAATCGTCTGTTATGAGCTATCTGATGAATGAAAGAAAATTGGGGATTGAGACAATCAATGCTTATAAAATAGGCGAGCAAAATAGGCAGATTATTTTTCCTTATTGGCGTGATAATGAACTTATTTTTGTAAAGTATCTTGGATTAGATCGCATTAATGGAAAGAAACAAATTGTAGTTGAATCAAATTGTGAGCCTTGCTTGTTTGGTTGGGATTTAATTCCTGCCAATGTGCGTACTATAATCATTTGTGAAGGAGAAATTGATACTCTTTCATTATATCAATATGGCTTGCCTGCACTATCAGTTCCTTTTGGTGGGGGTGGTGGTAATAAACAAAAATGGCTTGAGTACGAATTTGATCGGTTGGCAATTTTTGATGAGCTCTATCTATGTTTAGATAATGATAAAGAAGGGTATATTGCTACTAAGGAATTAATAGAACGCCTGGGTCGTCATCGTTGTCGTGTAGTCAAACTGCCCTATAAAGATGCTAATGAATGTCTACAGAATGGAATATCCAAAAAAGCAATGCACCAATATATTTCAGAGGCTAGAACACTTGATCCAGAAGAACTGAAATCAGCTGCTGAGTTTGTTGATCAAGTGATAGAGGAATTTTATCCGCCATCTGGCACACAACTTGGTTATGAATCACCATGGATTAAAACAAAAAATAAGCTTTTTTTAGGCCTGATGAGCTTTCCGTGTGGAGTGGTATTAACGGTCATGGCAAAAGCCAATTCTTGGGGCAAGTCATCCTGGGTATGATGAAGCAAGGGGCTCATGTATGTATTGCCAGTTTAGAGATTAAACCCAAACGGTTACTCATGCGTCTTACTCGTCAGGCAGGTGCATTGGCAAAACCTACTGAGGAGTATATACGTGCTATCCATGATTGGTATAATGATAAGCTGTGGCTGTTTGATCTAGTCGGTAACGCCAAATCAGATCGATTACTTGATGTATTTCTTTATGCTCGGCAACGCTATGGTATTGATGTCTTTGTCATTGATTCACTCATGAAATTAGACATCGCAGAGGATGACTACAAATCACAAAAATCATTTATGGAAAAACTTTGTGACTTTAAAAACCAGCACAATTGCCAAATTCATATTGTGATTCATCCGCGTAAAGGGGCGAATGAACTTACACCACCAGGTAAGCTAGATAATAAAGGAACAGGGGCTATTAGTGACTTGGCTGATAATTGCTTCACTATATGGCGCAATAAAGAAAAGGAGCATCTCACTCAAATGCAACAAAATGGGGTTTTACTTGCCGCAAAGGAATTAAAAAAATTAAATGAATCAGATTGCTTATGGTGCTGTGATAAGCAGCGTAATGGTGATTGGGAAGGAAAGTTTGGATTTTGGTTTCATGCGGACACATTACAGTATTTGAGTAGTCCAGATCAAAAACCTATGCGAGTTGTAGATTATTCAAAAAACACAGTTACTTAAAAAGATCATCTAAATTGAATTAGTTTTGACTTGCTCTGACACAACTACTTGAAAAAGTGAGAG
>NZ_JASGFU010000040.1:0-25643 GCF_047605385.1 Legionella sp.
ATAGATCCTAATCAATTTGAAACTGCATTTAGGAATTGGGTATTTTCTTTTTATACGATAAAAGAAGGCAAAATTATTGCTATTGATGGAAAGCGAGTCAGAGGCAGTTATGGCAACGGAAAAGCAGCTATTCATATGGTGGGAGCTTTTGCAACGGAAGCGGGACTTGCTTTAGCTCAAGTGAAAACATCCGATAAGTCGAATGAGATAACTGCGATTCCACAGCTATTGGATGCGCTGGTTTTAAATGGGTGCATCGTGACTTTAGATGCGATGGGTTGCCAAAAAAATATTGTGCAACAAATTCATCAGAAAGAAGGAAATTACGTAATTTCTTTAAAGGGTAACCAAGGTACACTTCATGATGATGTCTTATTATTTCTGAGCTCACAGAAGAAGCATGGCTTCAAAAATATACCCCATGATTTTTATGAGACCATTAAAAAAGGACATGGCCGAATTGAAATCCGGCACAAAGGTATCTTTTTATCAATATTTTATTATTAATATTTCGTTAATATTCATAATGTATATTATTATTAAAGCACATTTAAAAGATATATGGGTGTAATTATGAGCAAATGGCAAGAATTTCATAGTCAATACAGTCCTGTAGAAATTAATAAACCCAATACTAAAGGTGGAAATCTTCGTGGAGATTGGTATAGAGACTCTGGAACAAATAAGATGTGGATAAATGGGGCACCATTATCTAAATATGCAAAGAAATACAATAATTTTTCTACAGAAGATGATGTACTGAATTTTTTTAGAGATGTGATACTAAAAGATATGCAAGCAGCTTCACCGGCTCAAAAAGAAGAAATTAAAAATTATCTTCAAAAAACTTTTCATCAAGGTGGTTTTTCACGTCCTGTGTCTGCACCTTTTGCTATGTCAATGACCGAATATAGTCAAGAGTTACAGAGCAACGTCTTCTATGCAACAATTTCTGACAATGATATGAATATTATATCCATTAACATTCAAACAAC
Organism: Legionella sp.; assembly: GCF_047605385.1. GTDB lineage: Bacteria > Pseudomonadota > Gammaproteobacteria > Legionellales > Legionellaceae > Legionella. The sequence continues at coordinate 996 of NZ_JASGFU010000040.1, forward strand.
ACCTAATGGATTTAAAGTACAAGAGACTACAGAAATAATATCCTTAGTAGGTTCGCCAAATACTTCTGGAGAACTAATGGCAATGGCTACATCAAAACCCTCTGGAGAAAAAACTGATGATGATCAGTACACTATTTATCCTGATGCAGGTAAAGAGTATGTTGTCAAACTCCAAGGAACTATTGATGTTGATTTTACTAAAAGTACTACAGATCCCACGATTACTGTAGAAAGTAATACCATTAGTTATGGTAATAAAGCCATACAAAAGCGACTGGACCATCGTAGATTAGGGCAAATGATCGTCGATTTTTTTAGAAATATTTTGGGCCTCAACAAGGTTCAGGATTTATCTGATAAAATTGCTGAAAAAAATGAGCTAGTTATAAATGAGAATGATGAAGAGGGTTATAAATCCGCTCAGTGCATATAATTTTTGTCAGTACGGAATACTCATGTTTTTTTTCATGGACGAAGACAAGGTGTATCATTCTTTTTTTAGGGTATTTATTTTTCTGTAAGCGAAGACATTGAATTTATAAAATAAGTACTCTATGATAAAAAAAATCTAATCAGTGCGAAAATGGACTTTGACATGTTGAAAAAAACTCTAGGATGGACTGTGCTTATTTGCAGTATTTTCTCGCTTGCTTATGCTGATGATACTGCAAACTCACCATCAATACTTTCAAGCTATATGCCTGTAGATATTCATGAATCCTTTCAACATACATTACAGCGTATGAGTGCGGCCAAAGGGGAAGTTGATGAACGGCAGCAAAATCTATTAAAGCAACGTTATGACTTGAGTGATACTCCTTCCAATACCGTGAAAATGTCGGGTGGTAAACCAGTGCAAGAAGGGATAAGAGTGAAACTTCCTGAGGGTCTTACTTGGGAAAAACTAGGTCAAATGAGTGCCGATGATATTAAAAAGCAAAACTTATTTCCTTTAGGTTTTTTGCCTTTGCCGCATCCAAATCAGCCGGAAGGGGGAATGGTTTTCCCTAAGTTTGTGATTGATGAAATCAACAAACAAGAAAATAGAGACCTCACGCGGTTTGATTTGGACTATGATATTCCCGATCATTTTTTACCCTCTTATCCTGCTCCTATTTACCTCACTACCCATCCGGAATTAGGTGATGTGTCTAAGGGTAAAGTAGTGACCATAGAAAACTACTATGAATTATTTAATGGTCTTTTAAATCCTAAGCAGCTTGAAGGGCTACGTCTTTTATTAACGCCATTTCCACAACAGCAGTTTAACCAAACCGAAGATCGCCGTTCTGCAAAACCAAGCCGCGGTGTGACCTGTTTTGACTGCCATGCAAACGGTCATACCAACAAAGCAACACATGAGGTGGGCGACATAAGACCACAAGACCTGCGCCATCGCATCACCACACCTTCTTTACGGGGGGTGAATATTCAACGTTTATTTGGTTCACAACGTGCGTTAAAGACGGTAGAAGATTTTACTGAGTTTGAACAACGCGCTGCCTATTTTGATGGTGATCCAGTGATTGCGACGAAGAAAGGAGTTAATATCCTTGAGCGTGGTAGTCAGGTACATTTTATGGCTGAATTCCAGGAAATTCTTGATTTTCCTCCTGCGCCTAAATTGAATTGGGAAGGAAAGTTAGACCCAGCAAAAGCAACACCTGCAGAAATGCGCGGCCAAGTATTATTCTTTGGTAAGGCAAAATGTTCTACTTGCCATGTACCGCCTTATTACACCGACAATACCATGCATAACCTGCAAACAGAGCGTTTCTACCAACCTCAAGTGATTAATGGCATGAAAGTAGTGGGTGATGGCCCGATAAAAACCTTCCCCTTAAGAGGAATCAAAGATTCACCCCCTTATTTACATGATGGCCGTTTGCTGACTTTAGCGGATACCGTTGAGTTCTTTAACCTAGTATTGGATTTAAAACTTACTAAAGATGAAAAGTCAGATTTAGTTGAGTTTATGGAAGCTTTATAAGTTTAGCTTGCAAGATTGAGTCCATTATAGACTCAATCTTGCAAGACTTCATCACACAAATGTTCCAAGTACATAAATTATTCCCATGTTTCCTACAAATAGTCTATCTTATAAAATATATTTCAGTTATAAATTTAACTAATTAAAAAATCAGGGGAAAGACTATGAAAAAGTGGGGGCTTGCAGTCATTGCAGGCGTTTTGGGGTTAATGCAGCACGTTGCATTTGCACAAGACAACTGGAATCAATGGGTGGCCAATGTACGCAGCGAAGCTTTAAGTCAAGGAATCTCACCTGAAATTTTTGATAATGCCTTTAGAGACATTCGTGAACCAAGCCATCAAATCAAAGGCTTGTTACGCTCACAACCAGAGCATCGTTTAACCTTCATGAAATATCGCAGTACACGTGTTGATAATTATCGTATTGCAATAGGTCGTAAAGAATTTAAAAAAAACCAGGCAGTGTTAGGGGACATTTCTAAAAAATATGGTGTGAACCCCTGCTTTATTGTTTCGTTTTGGGGTATGGAAACCAGTTATGGTACTTACATGGGAAATTTCCCAGTAATTAAAGCCTTAGCTACTTTAGCCTACGATTCCAATCGTAAAGAATTTTTCCGTAAAGAATTATTTATTGCCTTACGTATTCTTAATGAAGGGCATGTGAGCTTAGCCGACTTTAAAGGCGAATGGGCTGGTGCTTCAGGACAACCACAATTTTTACCTTCCAGTTGGGTAAGATATGCAGTTGATTATGATGGTGATAATCGTCGTGACATTTGGAAGAGCAAGCCCGATGTTTTTGCTTCAATTGCCAACTACATGAAACAAAATGGCTGGCAAGATGGTGAGCCATGGGCAATTCAAGTGAAGTTACCTGCCAAGTTTGATATGACCTTAGAAGGAAAAAATACAGTAAAACCAGTAAGTGAATGGAGTGCTTTAGGGGTGCGTACAGAGGAGGGTAAAGAATTGCCTTATCAAAACTTGCAAGCAAGTATTGTACAGCCTTACGGTGGGCCAACCTTTATGACCTTCCCTAATTATAAGATGATTTTGCATTATAACAATTCTATATACTATGCAGGAGCAATTGGCTATTTAGCTGATAAAATTTGTCAAGGGCAACAACGGTAATTTAGATGAGTGATTATCTCGATAAAACAGCCAGTTTAACTCCACTTGTCAAGCGGGTAATCTGTGATAAAGCTACAGAATATCCGCATACAGGGGTATACAATCAAATAGTAACCCAAGGTACTTATTTATGCCGGCGCTGTGGCTTAGCTTTATTTCGTGGTTCGAGCCAATTTAGCTCTGGCTGTGGCTGGCCTAGTTTTGATGACAATATTACCCATGCAGTAAAGCAAATGCTTGATAGTGATGGGCGGCGCACGGAAATTCTTTGCGGGCGTTGCGAAGCACATTTAGGCCATGTCTTTATCGGTGAATATTTCACATCCAAAAATTTACGCCATTGCGTCAACTCGGCTTCGCTTGATTTTGTTGCAGATAGTCAGGTTTTAGATACTGAGGAAGCAATTGTTGCTGGTGGTTGTTTTTGGGGTGTGGAGTATTTCCTGAAACAGATCTCCGGTGTTTTGTATGTTGAATCAGGATATACCGGTGGTCCTGCTTTAGACCCAACTTATGAAGATGTATGCCAAGGAAACACGGGTCATTTTGAAGCGGTACGCGTGATTTATGATAAGGATAAAACGGATTATCACCAGGTATTAAAACGTTTTTTTGAAATACACGATCCTACCCAAAAAACCGGCCAAGGCCCTGATATTGGTCAACAATATCAAAGTGCGGTGTTTTATTATAATCAAGAACAATTAGACGAAGTAGAACTCTTAAGGCAAATGTTACAAAAACGCGGTTATCAAGTAGCAACTCATTTGCTACCAGTACAAACTTTTTGGCGTGCGGAAGATTATCACCAGGATTATTATGTAAAGCACTATAAAGTTCCTTACTGCCACAAACCAGAAAATCGTTTTGATTAATCTTATACAAACCATTTGTTTGCATTCATTTAAGCCATCATAGGCACCGCATTCGATAAATGTTCCTTTGATATTTGTGTCTGAGAAATATCGTTCAAAGATAAAACGATCAACGGGTGGCTCAAACTGACCATAATAGTTCATTGATATGCCTTTAGCTGAATGGTTACGCATAATTTTTTCAAAGCCTAAATGGTATTAGGCAGACAAATCAAAGAGATTAGCGGTTCTTGCTGCCTCTTTTACGAATCATATGATACTTTCGATTTAAGCTCTTTTTGTGAGTGAGGGGGCGATGTGTACCATGTGTGAATTGATGGTTAAGTTTTCTGGGTTCAACATATTTCTGGTAGGATTGTTCGGCTTCTTCGGCTTCTTCGGCTTCTTCGGCTTCTTCGGCTTCTTCGGCTTCTTCGGCTTCTTCGGCTCTACGCTGATTTTCTTGCAATTGGTATTCATTCAGTTGTTGTTGCCAAAAAATTGAAGTGTGTGCTTTCAATTGATTGAGCTTTCGTACTAAAAGGCCCAAATGAGCTGCCAATAAAGGTAATTTATTCGGACCAAACACAATTAAAGCCACAATAAAAATGACTAATAATTCCATACTCATAAGGATTTGTTATCCTCATTAGTATTTTTAGTGGCCCCATCACCATTTAATGCATTGCGAAAATTTTTAATGGCTTCACCTAGGTCGGTACCCATTGTTTTTAATTTTGATGTGCCAAACAGAGCAACAATAATTAATAGGATTAATAATAAAGAAAGAGGGCTAATACCACTAGGTCCCATGTCAATTCCTCACGTTTCGGTTAAAAAGGACAAATAATCCGGTAAATACAAAGCCACCCATGGTAAGGAGAGTGAATTCTTTGTGATTAATCAAATGCAGATAATCTAAAATACCAAGCATGAGAAAAGTCAGACTGGCGCCAAGTGCTACACTATTCCAATGCATCCTTGTGAAGTTTTTATCATCCGTTGCTTCGGTCAATTCTTTTGTTACCAGCATTTGTTCTTTTTTTAAGGTCAATACATCAAAAATTAGCCGTGGCATATGCGGTAATTGTTCCGCAAAGAAAGGCATATTTTGTTTTAATTGCGCCAGAAATGCTTTAGGGCCAATTTGGTCTTTCACCCATTGCTCTAAAAAAGGTTTGGCGGTTGTCCATAGATCCAGTTCTGGATAGAGTTGTCGCCCCAAACCTTCAATAGCAAGTAAGGTTTTTTGTAATAAAACCAATTGTGGCTGGACTTCCATATGAAAACGTTGCGCAACTTGGAAAAGACGTAAAACCACTTGCGCAAAGGATATATCTTTCAAAGGCCTCTCAAAAATGGGTTCGCAAACGGTACGAATAGCGCTTTCAAATTCTTCTATCCGTGTATCACGCGCTACCCATCCTGACTCAACGTGTAATTGGGCTACACGACGATAATCACGGTTAAAAAAAGCCAATAAGTTTTCCGCTAAATAACGCTTATCATTGTCATTTAAGGTTCCCATGATCCCAAAGTCGATGCAAATGTATTGCGGATTTTTAGGATGCTTGTAGGAAACAAAGATATTGCCTGGATGCATGTCTGCATGAAAAAAACAATCGCGAAATACTTGCGTAAAGAAAATCTCTACGCCACGCTCCGCTAACTTCTTCACGTCGACTCCATGAGCTTGCAGGGTGCTTAAATCAGAAACGGGAATTCCATGAATCCGTTCTATAACCATCACCTTCGAGCTGGTATAATCCCAATACACTTCAGGAATATACAAAATAGGTGAGCGATCAAAATTACGGCGTAATTGCGCAGCATTAGCGGCTTCTCTTTGTAAATCAAGCTCGTCTAATAAAGTATGCCCAAATTCTTTAACGATTTCTCTGGGTTTTAATCGGCGCGTTTCTGGCCAGTAGCGATCTGCCCATCGCGCAAGGGTATGCATAATGCTTAAATCACTTTCAATAACTCGTCGCATATTGGGTCTAAGCACTTTGACAATGACTTCTTCCCCGGTATTCAAGGTAGCAGCATGAACTTGTGCCATAGAAGCAGAAGCCAGGGCAATGGGGTTAAATTGAGCAAATACTTCATAAGGTGATTTTCCATATGCTTGAGTAATGATGGCTGTTGCCTGTTCACTGGAAAAAGGGGGTACCTTATCTTGCAATTTACTTAATTCGTGCGCGATATCTGGTGGTAAAATATCAGGTCGAGTTGATAGAGCTTGGCCGAACTTAATAAAAATTGGCCCCAATTCTTCCAAAGATTTGCGTAAGGCTGCACCATGTGTTAAATGTTCTTTGCGAAACCAGTTCCATGGATTTAAATAGACAATAAAACGAAAAGGCGCGAATATTCTCAGTGAAACAACGACATTATCCAAGCCGTTTTTTGCCAAGATATAATTGATATGCAGTATGCGAAAGAGTTGTTTAATCGATTTCATGGCGACTTATTAAATAATTTACATGGGCCTGTAAGCGTTCTACGCTGAGGGATAATTCATCGACTTCAGCAAAAAAATCTTCTAATTCATTTTTTGAAGGAGTCACTCGCAACTCTTCTTGCAGATATTCAGACATATTTTGGCGCATGGAATCACTAAAGTGCTTTTTGAAATCCCTACCCTTACGGACTAAGTTGCCAATTTGATGTGCAACTACATCGCCAGTAAAATGTGCTAAATGACCTTCCCAGTCAATATCCATCTCATCAAACAATTTTTTAACTTGTTGCCCTAATTCAGCATCACCGGTCATCCGAATTTTATCATTGAATAATGAACGTGCTTTTGAAGCAGGTAATAGACTTAGGCGAATAAAACCAATGGGGCTACTATGGACGACTGTATCTGCATGCCCATCAAAACGATCCAGTAATTGGATTTCGCCGTTTTTAAAATGAATAAAAAAGTTGACATTTAAAGGAGCAATAATCATTTCCAGCGTTTTATTATCGAGTGCGTGTAGCTTTTCTGGCATACGCTCGTCTAACAACAAGGCTTTATTGATGGCTTTTTGCAGTGCCTTTAATGAATATTTTTTTAGCATAATGGGCTCAATATTTATAGGCAACGTGCAAGGCAACGATGCCACCACTTAGGTTATGATAGTGACAATCTTCAAATCCGGCGTTTTCAATCATTTTCTTTAGTGCTTCTTGATTAGGATGCATCCTTATTGATTCCGCCAGATATTGATAACTGGCTTCATCTTGCGCAAAAAACTTCCCTATTTTAGGTAAAATAGTAAATGAATACCAGTCATAAATTGGTTTTAATCCAGGAAAAGAAGGTGTTGAGAACTCCAGTACCATCATTTTACCACCGGGTTTACAGACTCGATACATAGAATGCAAGGCTTCTTCTTTATCGGTCACATTACGTAATCCAAATCCTATAGTAATACAATGAAAGGTATTATCGGCAAAAGGCAGATATTGAGCATTGCCTTGGATAAAATCGACGTTTTTATAGATTCCTTCATCCAATAAGCGATCACGCCCCACATTGAGCATCGCGGAGTTGATGTCGGCTAAAACGACTTGGCCTGTGTCTCCCACTTTTTTTGCCAGTAAACGAGTAAGATCGCCACTACCACCTGCCAAATCAAGCGCCACTTGTCCGGGACGAAGCTGACTTAATTCAATGGTATACCGCTTCCAAAAATGGTGAATTCCTAAAGACATCAGGTCATTCATCAGATCATAATTTTTAGCTACGGAATGAAAGACTTCAGCAACTTTCTTTTCTTTTTCATTCCAGGCTACCGTAGTATAGCCAAAATGAGTCATTTTTTCTTTATCAGTCATAAATAATGGCCATTGATGATTCAGGGCTACATGTTAACTGATCTTTCCCAAGATACCCAAATTAATTCGATAATGGCGTGTTTGCTTTATGCAGCAAAGTATTTAAAAATGTTCGAATTATTAGCTGCTTACGGTATAGTAATTTACCTTAAATTATGGATGGTGGGAGGCAATGTGATATGGCTGCCTGATCAATATGTTCTTGGAAATTATGTACAAACTGAAGTAAACGAATTATTTCGTAAAAGTTTTCATGTTCAACCTTTTGGAAATATTGTAGATATTGGTTGTGGGGATGGGCAATACAGCAACTTACTGGCTTCTCATCTTAAACATGGCCATATTCTTGGTATCGACAGTTCTCCAGAAATGATAAAGCATGCAAATCAACAATGGGCTCGTGAAAATCTTTCTTTTGAGGTTCACAAGATTGAAGAGTTTCATCAGCCTTTAGCGTTTGACTTTGCCCTGTCTTTTTGGTGTTTACATTGGACTGAGATTGAAGTGTCTTTTGCCAATATTTTTCATGCATTAAAAAAGGGAGGCAGAATATATGCGGTCTTTTCTTCATTTTCAGATAATAGTATTTTGCAAGTCTGGCGTGAATTAGCGAAACAGGGTCATTATCGTGCGCAGGTAGACCGCTATATTAATGCAGACAATCCTAATAGAGACTACCTTTATCGGGTTCTTAATGTGTTGGCACGCCTACCTTTTCAACACATAAAATTGAATTTAAAAACTATTCATATTTATCTCCCCGATATAAGATATTTTAAAAATTTACTTCTAACTATGCCCTTTATGAAAACATTTCCGAAGGTACTTGGTGCGGATCTTATTCAATCGATGTTAGATACATTTCAAAGTATTTGTCAGCGTAAATATGGCAATAGACTATATTATGAGACACGTCCCATTTTTTTAGAGGCGCTAAAGTAACTAGGGCTTATTCACATTTTGCTCGTGTGATGAACACAGTAGAACTATTAATAGACCCTAAATCTCTTTGGAGAAACAATGAGCTTAGATATTAGCATTGTGCCTGTGATGAATCTGCCAATAGTGACTGCTGCAGGTGATTTTTTACAAACAGAGAAACAACCTTTGCTGGCTCTGATTTCTGGACATCATGATGAGATAATTGAACGACTCAATCAATACGGTGCTATTTTATTTAGAGGTTTTGCCTGTGACGATGAGGATTATTTTTCCAAAGCGATTGAATTATGCGGGCTAGGTACGCGTTGCAGTACTACTGATTATGATTTGTCAAGGACTTTGCTGAAAAACGAAGTATATACTTCAAGCGATCTCCCTGCACATATTCCTTTACCTCTTCATCATGAAAAGCCTCGTTCAAAAAAACCGCCCAATCATCTTTATTTTTGCTGTGTTATCCCCGCTCAAAAAGGAGGAGGAACCCTCTTTGCCAATGCTGAATCTATTTGGTTAGCAATGCCGAAAAATATTAAAGACAAGATTCTAGAGCATGGAGTTGTTTATAGGCAATTCTTGCATGGCAAGTCGTTTAAGTACCATGTGTTACAAAAAATGTTAGGTAGCAATTTTGCTCGGAGCTGGGCTGAGTATTTTGGTACTGATGATAAAAGACAAATAGAAAAAAAATTAGAGCAAAATAAAAGCAATTGGAGTTGGATAAATAATGGCCAAGATCTCATCTTATTAAACTATTTGCCTGGCGCATTAAAACATCCCATGACGCAAAATGTAAGTTGGTTTAATTCTGCTGCTTATCTGAATTATTATTCAAATACATTATATGATAAGTTAAATGAATTACGTTCTTATAAATACGTTGCCAGTCATTACATGATTGCAAAAGATATGTTTCCTATGATATGCCATTACGGTAATGGGCAGGCGTTTTCAGCTGAAGAAATAGGAGAAATTAATCGGATTATCCAACAGCATACCTGGGTATTAAAATGGAAAAAAGGAGACTTTATCATAGTAGATAATTTTACTTTTATGCATGGGAAACAAGCACATGAAGGGGATAGGCTGTTATATTCATGTATGACTGAGATGCATTGAATCGGTCTTTTTGATTGAGTACGAGGCTTATAATTTCGTCTATAAGATAGGAGGAATTACCCGAACATATTGCACCATGAAACTAATCTTCGTTTTGCAATGAAAGCCGAGATTACTATTGCCAGACATTGAAAAATAAGCTCTTTGTCAACTATATTTTTTTAATGCTTGGCAAAAGAACGTATTATTTATATTATAAATGAAAATGCCAATTGATGAGGAAAATAATGCACGGATTAGCATGGTTAAGACAATGGCTGCTCTTTTTAATTCTTCTAATTATTATCTCTCCAGGTTATACAGCCCAAGTAAAAGCGGATGGTACAACAATAACGCTAAATGGTGGTACGGCCTCAACTACAACAAATCTGGATCCCGCGATTTGGGCTACTAATAATGGCGTTATTATTTCTAATGGAGCAAATGCCACTACGACAGGAACTACGGCTTATGGAGTAGAAGCGAATAATAGTGGTCAGGTTACTTTAAATGGTGGGTTAATTTCTACGACGGGTACCACTAGTGCTGGATTATATGCAACTACTCAGGGTTTAATTAATGCCCAAGGTATTCAAGTTATTACACAAGGCATTGGTGCCTTTGGAGTGGCTGCTGAAAATTTAGGAAAAATTATTTTAAGTGGTATTACGGTGACAACCTCAGGACAGACTGCTTAGGGCCTTATTGCTGGTCCCGGTGGTTCAATTTCTGGTGGTGCCAGTATTTATACTTCAAATACCAATGCTGCTGCAATTTATGCTGCGGGAGGACAGATTAATTATACCGGTGGAAATATCTCAACTACTGGGGATTCCAGCGTGGGTTTTCAAGCATCTAACGGTGGTATTTTAACTGGTACGGGGTTTAGCCTTAGTACCAGTGGTATGAATTCTTATGGTGCTTATGCCCAAAGTGGGGGTTCAGTCAGTTTATCAGGAGGCAGTCTCCAACTTACTGGAGTGGGTAGTATTGGAGGGTATGCTGATGGAATAAATAGTAAGACAGCGTTCACTAATCTTAGTTTGAATACTTCAAATACCAACGCGTATGGAATGAAAGCCATTAATAATGGTACAGCATCATTTTTTAGTGGTAATTTGAATACATCAGGTACTTCTGCTTCTGCTCTTGTATTATCAAATGGTGGTACAATTAATGTCGAATCAGCTTCGGTAAATGCACAGGGTTCAAGCAGTTATGGTTTATTAGTGGATAATTCAGCTGGTAGTACTGCAAGTATTTTTAATCTCACCAATGGAAGTCTTCACTCCAACCAGGCTGATGCAATGCATTTTGATAATGCGACAGTCGCAGTGAATGGTAATCAAGCAACGATTAATGCCAATAATGGTCTTCAGGAGTTAATGGCGCTGTAGGCAACATTACTGGAGATAATAATTCTCGCTATGATGGCGCTGTACTCACTGATGCTTCTTCAATGATAAGCATGAATCTGATGAATGGCTCGATTTGGAATGGTTATGCCAACTCCTTGACAAATCTTAATATTGATAGAAGTAGTGTGTGGAATATGAATGCCAATTCTATTGTGACAGGAGCGGCAACTAATGCTGGTCGGATTGTTTTTACTCCGCCTAATCCTGGGTTTAAACAGTTAACTTTTTTAGGTTCCTATATTGGCCAGAGTGGTACAATGACATTAAATACCACCGTCAATGGTGATAATAATTCACCTACAGATTTAATCGTTTTCTCTGGTGTCGATGCTCAATCATCAGGGGGAACCGGATTAATTATTAATAATATTAATGGGCTTGGAGAAGCAACAAATCAAGGAATTCTAATTGTTAATGGCGCTAATGGTGGTATTGTAGGTAGGAACTCTTTTTATTTGTCTGCACCAGTTATTTGTCTGCACCAGTGATAGCAGGACCTTATGAATATCTGTTAGTACGTGATAACGGTAATAATTTGTATTTGCGTAATACTTTTCCGGCTCAGTATCAGCCTATAGTTACTTTGCCAGGGTTACCCCCGCAATTCCTGGTGGTTCCACCAATTAGTCCAGAGTTGCCTATTGGCACTTTACCTCCAGGAGGCGGAGGTTCTGTTGGTGGAGGTGGAGTATACAGTCCAGAGATTGATGCACCCATTGCTCCACCAGGCATACCTTTAGTTCCTCTTTATCGCCAAGAAGTTTCATTAACAACCGCTTTAGCTTCGAATGCGTTTACTTATGATAAAGTTCTTTTAGGAAATTTACACCAAAGAAATGGTGATACGTTCTTTATTGATAAAGTGAATCGTAGATTTTGGGGGCGTTATGTAAATAATATTGGAAAGTCAGAAAATAATGGTACTATTTACGGTAATGGCCCAGATTATAATTTTCGTATTAATCTTGCTCAGATAGGTTGGGATCTTTATAATGCGATATATGATGAACATTATTATATAGCAGGTATTTTAGGTGCATTAGGGAAATCGCGCAGCATGGTGCAAGCACCATTTGTTGGGCTTGGTGGTAAGGATCGTATTTTGGGCTCTACTCTGGGAGGTTATTTTACTTATACTTACCACAAGCGTCTTTATTTGGATGCCGTGATACAAGGCACCCATTATAATTTAAAAGCTGATTCTGGGCGCTTTGTGCCAGTTACACCTGAAGGGTATGGTCTGTCTGGTTCTTTAGAAGCAGGTTATCGTCATTTTCTAACGCAAAAACTTTCTTTGCAGCCCCAAGTGCAATTTATCGTACAGTCTTTATCACTTGATAAAACCTATGATGCAAATACGCCAGTAGCAGGTCGTGTGGGTCTGTTGGGAGAATTTAGCAAACCGATCTTAATGTTTCATCCTTTTTCAGCATGGTTAAGGGGTAACTATTGGTTTCAAGGTAATAGAACTAATAATACTTATTATTTAACAAGCTCAGATTATATTCCTTTTTCTTCGAACCTGGCTAAAGAAAGTGCTGAAGCGGAAGCAGGGATCACGGTGAAGTTGCGTAATAATTTATCTATTTATAGCACATATAGTAAAACTTATTTCTTAGATAATCATGGAAATGCATCTACCTTTATTGTGGGTTTGTCTATGGTTAAATAGTAAATATGATGTTTCGTTACCAATGAGAGTTCGTTAATCTCATATTCGATGCGTTCAATCTCCTGAAAGCGCTTATTCCTATGTGTTTTTTATTTCATGTGGTGTTCTCCCTGTTTTGCGTGTTCAAGGGTTTCTTGAAAAATCAGATAATTGGCACTGATACAATGTCTATAATAAAAATAATACCCACCGAGAGGAGCCCTTCCAATGGATCTAAAGAATAGTTTAGCCCAAAAGCTATATTATGCTTTGCTTCGTGCAGAGAATCATTTCTCCATGGATGAGGACTCGGTTATGCTTAATAGTAAAAAATGTTTTACAAAAGTCACACAATACATCACTTGGCTTAATCAAATGAACGTCCATTCAGTGATGATTATCGGTAAACCATCAATTGATACATTATGCTTGTGTTATGCGCTGGTGCTTAGCAATAAAACCTATATTCCTGTACATACATCTACATCCGCCGAATTACTTAAAAATTATTTACAAGTCTACCAGGTGGATCTGCTCGTGCTACAGCCGCAACTCCTAAGTCAATTGGATTTTGAATTAAAAACCAAACTGGCCAAAGAGCAATATAATGGGTTTTATTATATTTTATGCCAAAGAGAACCCATGTTCTGCCTGATGCCTGGCATTATATTTTTTACTTCTGGAACTAGCGCACAGCCTAAAGGAGTTTATCATAATTATGAGACCTTACAAAGATATGTAAAGTGGTGCTACAACGAGTTTAAACTTAATGACGACGATAATTTTTTATTTACAATGGAACTCTCTTTTGTAGCCTCTCTTAAGCCATTATTTGTTCCTGTCTTAGCAGGCGCAAAGATTAGCTTTATCAGTCGTGAGTCCAGTAATAAATTACAGCTAATCATTGACAGATTATTGCAGAAAAAAATTACGGTGCTCAATGTAACACCAACGTTTCTTAAAACTTTATTACAGCATATTGAGAAAAAATCGTTACAACATTGTTTGTCATCCATTCGTTTAATTATATTGGGTGGAGAACCCATTGATAGTACACTAATCAATTATTGGTTTTCCCACATCAGATCGGATACCTTTTTTTACAATTTATATGGGGCCACTGAATATTTCGCTCCATTTTACAAAAAAATTAGTGCTCCACTGAAAGAAAGAGAACGACTTCATTTGGGTCAATTGAGGCCAGGCAGTGAATATAAACTCCTCCCGGCTGCTGAACAAAACTATGAGCTTTGTGTTGCTGGGGATATTGCTATTGCTTATGTTGATAATCAATTAACTCAAGAAAACTATATTATTATTGATGATCGTCGTTTTATAAAAACAAATGATTTTGTCCAGCAGTATCATAACGAATTATTTTATTGTTCACGCGCTCAGCGAATAATCAAAAGATATGGACAGCTTATTAACTTGGACCAAATTGAATATTCCGTAAAACAATCTCATAGCAATTTGAAATTTGTTGCATTTGCTGATGCAGAAAATGAAAACAAAATTTACTTAATTATTCATGGAACTGCATACAATGAGGATTTGTTAGCACAAATTAAACATACTTTAAATGCTCATCTTCCGGGCTACATGCATCCCAACGAATATTGCTTTGCGGATGAACTACCACTGACTCTCAGTGGAAAGGTAGATTACGTGCTAGTTAAGAAACAATGGATAAAAAAACAAAGGGAGGATATTACCCAATATTTCCAACGCTTCTTCCCAAATCATAAAGTGGATAAAGAAGCAAAAATACTTGATCTTAATCTTGAATCCATAGATTACATTGAAATGATCAACGAATTGTTAAAAATAACCGGAAAATGGTTGGACATTGCAAAAATTAATAATAATACACGGATAGCTACGATTAGCTCATGCCTTGTTGATCTCAATATAGCAAAATCCACTTTTAATGAAATTATTAAATTAAATCCCTCGCAACGAAGATGTTATTTCACTGCTCGGGGATTGTTGATTGATCCTGAGAAATATGAAGCATTTCATCATTATTTTTATTGTCTTAAAGGGCCTATTGATATAAAAAAGCTGAAAATCTCTATTCAACAAACCATTGCTAATCACTTTATGCTTTCTTGCAAATTAAAAGAGATTGATGGTGAGCTTTTCTTTGTTCGAACTGACTTACCATTCAAAATTAAGGTACGCAATTCACTTTTCTTTCCGAAACGAATGTATGAACAATTACAGATTACTATAAATTCTGAACGGTTAGTCAAAATATACATCCAAAAGAAAAAAAAGCAATATTTTCTGGTTATTGCATTCCATCATATTGCTCTAGATGGTTGGTCAGTTATGTTACTCCGGGAAGAAATATTTTGCCGATATGAAGACAATTATAAAATACCACTTTTAAATAAGGAGGAAGAAGTTGTCTCTTTAAATCAAATAGATGATGTTTGGCAACAAGGAGGATATAACATTCAGGCACTGAAATCATTAATGCCCCCCGCTCCACCATCTCCTAAAATATTAGAAACATTATTTAATGGGCCATTAGAAGAACAACACACTTGCATTTCCCTGTCAAAAAAGCAAGTCGATGTGTTTGCTTACGGTAATGAAATTGGAAGATATTCTTACAGTACTATTTTTGTTTTATTATTTCATCAAGCCATTTCTTTGCTTACAGGTACCAATAAGTTGTTTTTCTATACTACATTCTCTAATAGGAATTTGCCGGTAGCGCACATCAGGCAATTATTAACAAATTTGGTCGCCAGCGTTCCTATTTCTTTTGACAGTACTCACTTGACTACTAAAGAATTTGCTTTACAGATACAGCAAAATTTAGCTGTCTTTTTCAAAAATATGGGTAATGGTGTTTTTGATGAATTATGGGAAGATAAAGTGATGGAGGAACTTCTTTTATCACTGCGTAAGTCATGTATTATATTTACTTACATTAATAAAGTGAGTGGGGATGAATACATACAAGATAAGTATATTGATTGGGATCAAACAATAAACAAAATAAGTTACAAAAAGAATCAGGGAATGATTTTTTTTCGCATTTATAATATGGGCTCAAAATTTGTGGTACTTGTTAACACCTACATGAAAAAACATACCCATGCATATCTTATGAGCCATTTTAAAAAACTTATAGAGCACACATCAGATCAAGTTAAAATTTGAGCTAAATTATCTTAATTTTTGCTTCGAAAAACCAAATGAACACTTAGCCTACATTAAAATTAAACATAGGCTGTAACTTAAACATTTTTATTTTACAAAAACTTTTTTCGGCACATCAAAATTATAAATAATGCCAAAAGCTATTTGAGCTGTATTTGGGGTAATGGTTGTTTTTTTACTCACTCTGCCAAATGGTTCAAAAACAAAGCTGTGTATGTTTTGGTAATTAATTTGACTGTAATCCATCATTACCGTCCAGCGATCAGTCCAGTTGTGGCGTATACCAATACCATAGCGCAGCCCATTACTATTTTTAGTGGCACTCTTAATCGTAGGATCAGATTCATGAATTTTTACCCGGCCATTGGCATAGGCAATACGACCATAAACTAAAGTATTTTCAGAAAGAAAATAACCGGGCAGCAGACTCACTCCTTCGCTGTTTTTAACGGTAAACGTTGTTTTTGAAAGAGTATGATGGATGTATTCTTTATTCGTTAATTTATATTCAACTGAGCTCAAGTTGCCATTTCCTTCAATGGCCACATAAAAGTTATCATAAATTGTTAAACCATATCCGCCAAATAAGGTGCCAAAAACGCCAATGCCAGAAAAGCTATTTCTATCAATAACATCAAAAGTACCAATAAGCTTGGCATGTGCATTTTGATTAAAATGCAATCCTTCAGGTCCTACTCCTGCACCAAGATAAAATCCCGAAAAACATGGCGAGGTAGATAATAAAGAGAGAACACCTAGGATATATGTTTTATTAAACATCTTATTCTCTTAAAATTTTATAAAGTATATGTATATCAATTAGTTATTTATTTTACAAGTAAATGGAAGCGATATTTTTTAGCAAATGGGTAATGGGTAACGTCATTCTACCATACGTTGGTTTATAGCTAAAAACTATCACAAATTTGTCAGAGCGTGCAAATAATCTTGTTCATCAGGAGGTAAGTTATTCTTCTGTGCGTGCCACAAGTATTCTGCTAATTGTTCCATCATTAAATGCTCTACCGTTAAAGGGTCTGCATATTTTTGCACTAATCGTTGATAAATGGCATGAATACCGATTGGCCTATCCGTTGTAACCTGTTCTCTAATCCCTAAATGCAAACCCATATGTAAAAAAGGATTTGTTTCACCTGTTTCTGGGAAATAATTTTGATGCGGATACTTCTTATAATTCTCAAGCAGTTTGTGATATTCAGGATGTGCCAGAATGACTTGTACTATTTGATCTTCTAAAGGCAATAAGGGTTTTTTCTCACGGTATTTTTCCCAACTGGTAAAAAACATTTGTCGTGTGTCTTGAATGGTATCGCCGTAAAACATAATATTTTTAAGTAAGTGATAAAAAATTAAGTATAACTGATTAGAATGCGAACAACAATGAATGAAGTATGGCAATTTGGTGATAAATAAGTTGACACTAAATGGGTTGTTATGAGATATTCACTTTGCGAGGTTGGACTTGCTATGTGTCATTCCACTGGGTCAATTGGCGACACACTGATTGGCCCTTTCTATTTGCTCTTGCCATGTTTGCAAAAGTTACTTGATGTTAAAGTTGGTACTTATTTATTTTTCCAGTAGTCCTAAAAACAATTGTACTCCCTCAACACCTAATTTAATACCAAGAGTCACCATGAGTAGACCACTAGCCATTTCAATTCCCTTCCAGACCGTTGTCCGTGCTAAAATGTCAGAAAAATAACGAGCGGTAAAGGTTAACGAACTAAACCATAGCAGACTGGATGTCACCACCCCCATTAGGAAGAGTAATTCTTGATCAGGATATTGACTGCTACCGCCACCGATAATTATCAGCGAATCAATAATGGCGTGTGGGTTTAGTAGGCTAAATCCCAAAGCTAAAAAAATGATTTGTGTTTTATTATTTGGTTGTAAGGTATGTTCTACTGTATTTGCTGATTTACTAAAGGCATTTTTAAGTGCTTTAAGGGCGTAAAAAAGTAAAAAAGCACAGCCAAACAATATCATCCAGATTTGTAAAACAGGACGTAACGAAAGTAATTCGTGTAAGCCCGTAATACTGACACAAATTAAAGCTAGATCGCAGAGAAAACAGATGATTGCAGAAAGCATGGCATGATTCTTGCGGACACCTTGTTTTATTAAGAATACGTTTTGTGGACCTAAAGCAATGATTAATGATAAACCTAGAAGCAAGCCATTTAAATAAACAAACATAGCAAATATGGTGGAGTTAAAAATTAAGATCGTGATTATAACATTGCAAGTTGTGTATTGTAGAGTATAAAATGCGTCGGTTATTCTATCTCCTCAAGAGAAGTGTACAAAACAAGAACAAATAGGAGGGGGCGTGGGCTCTTTGTTACTAAGAAAGCTGATTGTTGCTGCAACCATGGCAATACTAAGCATGATGGGTCAATTTTTACAAGCTGAAACTGTTCCTGCACAGCAGACTTTACCGCTTATTGATGGATATTATCCAGCGTATCCTCCTACTGCTTCAGCTGAAGGTGAGCAACAGGAATTGATTAAGCGTGGGGAATACTTGGCCAAAATGGGGGACTGTATTTCCTGCCATACGAATGTGAAAGCAGGAACCCCTGCTTATGCGGGTGGGTTGCCAATAGAAACTCCTTTTGGAACGTTCTACAGCCCTAATGTGACCCCGGATAAAGAAACGGGAATTGGTAACTGGACTGAGCAGGATTTTATTCGGGCATTAAAAGACGGCCGAGATCCTCAAGGTAGGAATTACTTTCCAGTATTCCCCTATTACTATTTTTCTAAGATTACCGAAGAAGATGGCAAAGCCTTATATGCTTATTTTATGAGTTTGCCAGCAGTGCATCAAGAGAATAAGCCCTTGCCATTCCCATTTAACGTACCGGGTGCCCGTTTGAGTTTATGGGGTTGGAATTTATTATTTTTCTTCCCTGAAGAACGTGACTTTTCTGTTGACACGACTAAATCTGCTCAATGGAACCGAGGTAAATACATTGTTGATGGCTTAGGTCACTGCAGTATGTGCCACACACCGCTAAACCCATTTGGTGCGCCCAAAAATAAATACTACCTGACTGGCACATTGATTGATGGTTACTGGGCCCCTAACATCACCAAATATGGGTTAGAGTCGGCAACGCATGAGCAAGTAGCTGATGTATTCAAAAATAATCAATTACTTAATAACGCAGGTCCTGTTGCAGGCCCCATGGCAGAGGTAAATCATAACAGCATGATGTATCTGACTCGTGCGGACCAAATCGCAGTTGCAACCTACTTGAAAACAGTAGAAAGCGAAGAGCCTTTAGGTCTAGAACCTTCACATGTTGCACCTTCATTAGCACGTGGAAAACTTGTCTATTACACTGCTTGTGTGGTTTGTCACCAAGATGGTCAGATGAGTGCCCCGTTAATCGGTGATGCAGTAAATTGGTATAAACGGTTGAAGACTAGTGGCTTAAATGGCTTGTATCGTCGCGCAATCCATGGTTATAACTCTATGCCAATTAAGGGTGCCTGTGTGACTTGCTCTGATAACGACATCATTTCTGCCGTGGATTACCTTCTTAATGAATCCTTGACGCGTGCTGAATTGGTTGATCTTAAATCTGGAGGCGCGGCTAAATTCTCGGCCAATGGTGAAACGGTTTACACTGACAATTGTGCTGTTTGCCATAACGAAGGTAAATCGGGTGCTCCCAAAATCGGTGATAAAGAAGCGTGGAGGCCATTGATCGCGAAGAATATGGATGTATTAATTGAAAATACTATCCATAGCAAAAACCATCCTAAAAATGGTGGTTGTAAGCAATGTACTAATGGCGAAATAATCGAAGCGATTAAGTATATGGTCAGTAAGTCTAAAACTGAGGGCAACTATTCATTATGGTAAAAATGAAATTTTCGAACTGTTGATGCAGTTCTAAATGCAGTAGATTGCTGAGATACGTATCAAAGTTTAAATCGATTGCCAGGCTTGCCTGGCTTCTTGACGAGAAGAGGAATGGGGATGTTAAACAGGTTCACTATCTGTAGGTTAATCGCAATGTTTGGCGCATTGATAGGGGGGCAGCCAGTATTTGCTGCTGCGGATAACTGGCAGCTCAATATGTATAAAGGGGTAACCCCCATCAGTAAAGACGTATATCATCTACATATGGTATGTATGGTTGTTTGTGCCATTATTGGTGTGGTCGTATTTGGAGTAATGATCTATTCCCTAATTCATCATAGAAAATCCAAAGGATATAAGCCTGCTTCATTTCATGATAACTCACGTTTGGAACTGATTTGGTCAATTATTCCATTCTTGATTCTGGTCGGTTTGGCTATTCCAGCAACCCGAGTGCTGATTCGTATGGACGATACCAGACAGTCTGAAGTTACAGTCAAAATTGTAGGCTATCAATGGCGTTGGCAATATGAATATCTTGATCAAGGGATTAGCTATTTCAGTACCCTATCAACACCAACATCGCAAATTAATAACAAACAAGAAAAGAGCGAATGGTATTTACTGGAAGTGGATAAGCCTTTGGTATTGCCAATTAATAAGAAAATTCGTTTCTTGGTGACCTCAAACGATGTTGTGCATTCTTGGTGGGTACCTGAATTAGGAATTAAACGTGACGCAATTCCTGGGTTTATGTATGAAGCTTGGGCAACAATAGAGAAGCCTGGTGTTTATCGCGGTCAATGCGCAGAACTTTGTGGTATTAATCATGGATTTATGCCGATTGTAGTTGAAGCCGTAAGCGAAGCAGATTTCAATCAATGGGTTGCTGCACAAACGGTCAAACAAAATAGATATGCTGTAGAAGAGGTACCGCCTGCTACTCAAAAAGTAATGCAACGTGAAGAACTAATGAGCTTAGGCCAACATAAATACGACCAGTTATGTTCTGCATGTCATCGCATCGATGGAAAAGGCTTACCACCCATGTATCCTGCATTAAAAGGCAGTTCGGTAGCTGTAGGTAATCCTATTTCACGTCATATAGACATCATCCTCAATGGTGTTCCTGGTTCTGCAATGCAGGGTTATAAAGACCAGCTTAGTGATGAAGAAGTTGCCGCAATTGCTACTTATGAGCGTAATGCCTGGGGCAATAATACCAATGACGCAATTCAACCAGCAGATGTTGCTGCAGAGCGTCAAAGTGCAAATAAACAACCAACCATGGTTAATAAAGTTAAAGCTGGAGGTTTGCAATGAGTCAGATATTAGTACATGACGACGATCATCACGATCACGGGCCTGAGCAAGGTAAAGGTTTTATGGGTTTTGTAAAACGCTGGCTGTTTACTACGAACCATAAAGACATTGGTACACTTTATCTATGGCTAGCGATGATCAGTTTTTTTGTTGCTGGTGGCATGGCCTTAATCATTAGAGCGGAATTATTTCAGCCAGGTCATCGTTTTGTTGATCCTAACTTCTTTAATCAAATGACGACATTGCATGGCTTAGTTATGTTATTCGGAGTTGTGATGCCTGCATTTACTGGAATGGCTAACTGGCAAATTCCAATGATGATTGGTGCACCCGATATGGCATTACCACGTCTTAATAACTGGAGTTTCTGGATTCTGCCTTTTGCGTTTACTTTGTTATTTTCAACAATGTTTCATGCTGGTGGTGGACCAAATTTTGGTTGGACGATGTATGCGCCTTTATCCACCAAGTATGCACCACCTAGTACTGACTTTATGATTTTCTCGATACATATGATGGGTCTTTCGTCGATTATGGGTTCGATTAATATTATCGCCACCATATTGAACTTACGTGCACCTGGCATGACGTTAATGAAAATGCCAATGTTCGTTTGGACTTGGTTAATTACGGCCTTCTTATTGATTGCTATTATGCCTGTATTAGCCGGTGCAGTAACCATGATGCTTGCTGACCGTCATTTTGGTACCAGCTTCTTTAGCGCTGCCGGTGGTGGGGATCCTATTTTGTTCCAACATATTTTCTGGTTCTTTGGACATCCTGAAGTATATGTATTGATTCTGCCTGCGTTTGGTGTCATTTCCGAAATCATTCCTACTTTTAGTCGCAAGCCTTTATTCGGTTACCATTTCATGGTTTATGCGACCGTAAGTATTGCTGTATTGTCCTTTATCGTATGGGTACACCATATGTTTACTACAGGGGTACCATTAGGTGCAGAATTATTCTTTATGTACACCACCATGTTGATTGCTGTACCTACTGGGATCAAAGTATTTAATTGGGTAAGCACAATGTTTAAAGGGTCGATGACCTTTGAAACACCCATGTTGTTTGCGCTTGCTTTTGTATTTTTATTTACTATAGGTGGTTTTACCGGTTTGATGCTGGCACTAGTGCCTGCGGATTTCCAGTATCAAGACAGCTATTTCGTTGTTGCTCACTTCCACTATGTACTAGTACCTGGAGCAATCTTTTCACTAATTGCAGCAACCTACTACTGGCTACCCAAATGGACTGGTCATATGTACAACGAGCGCCTGGGTAAATGGCATTTCTGGTTGTCTGTATTCTCCGTAAACTTGACGTTCTTCCCCATGCATTTCTTGGGTTTGGCAGGAATGCCCCGTAGAATTCCAGACTACGCATTACAATTTACCAATTTTAATATGATGGCAACAGTAGGTGCCTTTATATTTGGATTCTCACAATTACTGTTTTTATATAACGTCATTGCTACAGTGAGAAAGAAAGGTACCAAGAAGGATGTAACCACTTCTCATGTCTGGGAAGGTGCACAAGGTTTGGAATGGACATTGCCATCACCACCACCTTATCACACATTTACAACTCCACCTGAGTTGAATGTGTAACTGATTGCAGGTTAAGTTGTATGAATAAAGAAGGCCCTCATCGTAAGTTACTTGTGATTTTAACAAGTGTTGTCATTGGGATGTTTGCATTTGGTTTTGCATTGGTTCCAATCTACAACAGTTTATGCCAAACCTTAGGTATTAACGGCAAGACCAAAACTGAAGCAGTTGCCTATGATGCAGTTACTGCAAAAATTGCAAAGGATAGGGAAGTTTTAGTTGAATTTGTTGCAACAAATAACAGTGGAGTACCTTGGGCTTTTTATCCTAAAGTGCATAAACTTAAGGTGTATCCTGGTGAGATCGTCAAGCTCGAATTTTATGCAGAAAATAAAACTGATTATCCAATGACAGTGCAGGCAATACCTAGTGTTACACCGGGTATTGCCGCAAAGTATTTAAAAAAAACGGAATGTTTTTGTTTTACACAGCAAACCTTAAATGGACATGAGGCAATGAATATGCCTTTATTGTTTCACTTAGATACTGATTTACCAGCAAAGCTAAACGAGGTGACTTTGTCTTATACTTTGTTTGATGTAACAGGTAAAGGTTAGTACAAGTCTGCTTCTTTGCAATGGGAGCAGTGATTTTATAATTGATGCGTTAATGAATTACTGATACAGGAGACTTAAATACAATGGGAGCACACGGTACTTATTATGTCCCCAAGCCCAGTCACTGGCCCTTGGTTGGATCATGTGGATTAACCACCTTTTTGGTGGGAGCTGCATCCTGGCTTCATCATGATTGGTATGGGCCCTATATTTTTACTTTGGGGCTTTGCATCATTATTTTCATGATGTTTGGTTGGTTCGGTCAAGTGATCTATGAAAACGGTAAAGGTGTTTATGACATGCAAGTCGACCGCTCTTTCCGTTGGGGCATGTGCTGGTTTATTTTCTCTGAAGTATGTTTTTTTGGGGCATTTTTTGGAGCACTATTTTATGCGCGTCTTTGGTCTGTACCCTTGTTAGGAGGGGATGTTCATCCAATAACCCATTATACACTATGGCCCAATTTTGATGCCACATGGCCGGTACTACGTAATCCCGATAACCAAGTTTTTGCTGGTGCACATGAAGCAATGGGCGCATGGGGTCTGGCAGCGTTGAATACTCTAATCTTGTTAACTTCAGGGGTGACAATTACTTGGGCTCATTGGGCATTAAAATTAAACAAGCGTCACCAATTGCTTATCGGCATGATTTTAACTATTTCTCTAGGTATTTTGTTCTTAATTTGCCAAGGCTATGAGTATCATGAAGCGTACACCGAAATGGGTTTAACGTTAGCTTCTGGTATTTATGGAACGACTTTTTTCATGCTCACAGGTTTTCATGGTTTACATGTGACCTTAGGTACGATCATGTTGATCGTTATCTTTTTCCGTTGTAAACGTGGGCATTTTACACCAGAACGTCATTTTGCATTTGAAGGGGTGGCCTGGTACTGGCACTTTGTTGATGTGGTCTGGTTGTTTTTATTTGTCTTTGTGTACTGGCTTTAATAATTTTTGAACTCCATCAAGGTTATGCATGGTTACAAGTAACCTTGATGAAATATAGCGTAATAAAAATCTTGCTCTCCAAATTCATCAACAGACTCAGGTATCACTCGCACATCGTTCTCCGTTTGAGTGACCTATTACAAAAAGCAAGGCTTGCCCCTGAGGTATCCCGTCAAATTTTTTTTAAAAAGAGATATAAAACAGACT
>NZ_JASGFU010000041.1:0-25129 GCF_047605385.1 Legionella sp.
GATTTAAAATATCTTTGCCATCAACATTAATCTGACTGTCCACACCATAAACACCTGATTTAGGCAATAAGCGCATCAAAGCCAAAGAAGTCAGTGACTTGCCACAGCCTGATTCCCCTAACAAAACCACAGTTTCACCGGGATACAAAACAAAGCTCACTTTGTCTAACGCTGACACAGCCCTATGGTGATTTTTAAACGCCACTGACAATTGCTGAACATCGATATTCTGATCCATAAGTTTTATTACAATTGACTATTCATCTACTGTATCATATCTATGATAAAATAAACCTAGTACATTTATTTGAGTGAATGATCATGTCAGAAAACTATACCGCCCAGGCTATTGAGGTCTTAAGTGGACTTGAACCAGTTCAACGTCGTCCCGGCATGTATACGGATACTACACGTCCCAATCATTTGGCTCAGGAAGTCATTGACAACAGTGTGGATGAAGTATTAGCAGGCTTTGCCAACTGTATCAAAGTGACGCTTCATGAAGATGGCTCTATTGAAGTAGAAGACGATGGCCGTGGTATGCCGGTTGATCTACACCCACAATTAGGTTTAAGTGGTGTTGAAGTCATCATGACCCGTCTGCATGCCGGTGGTAAATTTTCTGATAAAAACTACAGTTTTTCTGGTGGATTGCATGGCGTGGGGGTTTCTGTAGTGAATGCCCTATCCGAACGTCTTGATGTCACCATTAAACGCAATGGCATTGTTTATCAAATGTCTTTTGCCAACGGTGATAAAATTTGCGAACTTAATGAAGCAGGAATCACGAAAAAAAGAGATACTGGTACGATTGTTCGCTTTTGGCCCAATGCCAAGTATTTTGATACTACTCGTATTTCCATCAAGCATTTAACTCATATTTTAAGAGCCAAAGCAGTGCTTTGTACTGGTTTGTCTATGACGTTTATTAATAAAGCCAATAATGAAGAATCACATTGGTGTTATGAGCATGGTTTGGTTGATTATTTGAATCAGTCATTAAATGATGGCAATTACTTACCAGAAGAACCCTTTACTGGTGAATTCAAGAGTAATGAAGCTACTGTTGATTGGGCTCTGCTATGGGCTGATGGCGCAAGTACAGGCTTTAATGAAAGTTATGTAAATTTAATTCCTACGATTCAAGGCGGAACTCACGTTAATGGCTTACGCTCTGGCTTGTTTGACGCAATGAATGAGTTTTGTGAATTAAGAAACCTTTTACCCCGTGGCATTAAACTTACGGCAGATGATCTTTGGGAACCTTGCCAATACGTCTTATCAGTCAAAATGAAAGAACCACAATTTGCAGGTCAAACTAAAGAACGCTTAAGTTCAAGACAAATTTCTGCCATCGTAAGTAATGTGGTTAAAGATGCGTTTGCCTTATGGTTAAATCAGCATCGTAACCAAGGTGAAGCCATTGCTGCTTTAGCAATTGATCGCGCGCAAAGACGTTCAAAACAAGCCAAACAAGTGGCTCGTAAACGTGTTAGCCAAGGCCCTGCTCTTCCTGGTAAATTGGCTGATTGTTTGCAAACAGACCTAAGCCAAGCAGAATTATTCTTGGTTGAAGGTGATTCTGCTGGTGGTTCAGCCAAGCAGGCTCGCAATAAAGATTATCAAGCCATTTTACCTTTACGTGGAAAGATTCTTAACTCATGGGAAGTTGATTCTTCACAAGTTCTAGCGTCACAAGAAATTCATGATATTTCTGTGGCTATTGGTGTGGATCCGGGCTCTACAGATCTCAGTGGCTTACGCTATGGCAAGATTTGCATTCTCGCTGATGCCGATTCAGATGGGGCACATATTGCCACCTTAATTTGTGCTCTGTTTCTACGGCATTTCAAGCCCTTAGTCCAAGCAGGTAACGTTTTTGTTGCCATGCCACCACTGTATCGTATTGATGCAGGCAAAGTGATACATTATGCTCTTGATGATGACGAGAAAAATCGTATCCTCAGTCATTTGGAGCAAACCAGCAAAGCTAAAGCCAATGTACAGCGCTTTAAAGGTTTAGGGGAAATGAATCCTATCCAATTACGAGAAACTACCATGGATCCGAATACCCGCCGCTTAGTGCAGTTAACATTGGATGACGAACAAAGTGCCGAAGCGATTATGGACATGATGCTAAATAAAAAGCGAGCTGCGGATCGCAAAATTTGGTTAGAAAGCAAAGGAAACTTGGCCGAAGTACAGTAAATAGGGGCTCCATGCTCCCTATTCCACAACAATTTATTCACCACTTAAGCAAAGGAATAAGATTGGAATAATCGTCAGTCCATAAAAACTGCTTCTCGCTTGCCACAAAATGCCAATGACTATCTTGTGTTAGTCTGAAAGCCAGCTCTTTATTTTCAGTCAACAAAGCCCATTCCGAAGCAAACTCCCCTTTTGCAGGATTGCCTGGATAAGTCATAGAAAACACTAGCATATCCAATGCTCTACCTGCAGCAGTGAGTACCGGTAATAATTGCAAATGTCTATTACTTAAATTAACTAAAATCACCCCGTCCTTACTGAGTTTACGCTGATATAAAGAAAATGCTTCTAAGGTAATCAAATGTACGGGGATCGCATCTGAACTAAATGCATCTACAATCAATAAGTTTTGTGAATGGTTAGCTAATCGCTCTACTGCCAGACGTCCATCGTTTTCTACAAGATTAATCTTAGGTGGACAATCACGTAGATAGGTAAATAATTTGCTGTTCTTTGCCAACTGGACCACTTGTTCATCCACTTCAATAATGGTTACACGATCATCTGGGCGAAATTGACAAGTCATAGTACCAATGCCTAAGCCAATGAGTGTTACCGACATGATAGGCCACTCTTTTTGCATTCTTGTAACTACAGGTTGTACCGCACCATAATAGGAAGTATTGCCACCAGGTTTTGTCCCATCCATAAACTCTAACCCATGAACCGTCGATTCACTGATTAAAGCATGTGCTATCCCCTTCTGAACTACTTTTTTCACGCCATAAAAATTACGCTCTTGCACCAATATATCTTTCTCTTGTAGCGAAGGTGCAAAAATAAATCCAAATAAGATCAAAAAAGAGAATAACAAGCTAAACTTGTTATGCCGTCCAACAGCCGACACCATTAAAGCCAAAACAGCGCCAATTTCAACAGTTGAAAAGCCGAAAGGCCAATGAATATCAGGAACTACATAGCGTGTAAGTAATAAGCTCAATACAATTAAAGGAATCTTTACTGAATCACGCACCAGACTCTTGCCCCATATCAACGGTACAGGCAAAACTATAAGACTTAGAAAAATTGCCAAAGGATATTCATAGACTTGATTAAATAAATGTGGCGCAATGATTCCATTAAAGATACCAGCGAATACGCCCCCAAGAGCTAAACAAAAATAAAATAAAGTCAGTAATTGTGGTTTTGGTCGGCTTAGAAACAAACGTCGGTGACAAAGCAAAGCTAAGATAAAAAAGCTTGCTAAATTAAATAAAGTGCTTTGCCAGGCGTGTATTTGACTGACATTTAAAATAAACCCCAAAATAGTAAATACTAGAAAGAAAATACAGTTTCGCTCAAGCCAAGTGAATGAAATTATTGGCTGCCTCGCAAAAGCGATGATAAACGTCATCAAATAAAGTGCTAATGGCAACACCCAGAATAAAGGGGTAGCCGCCACATCAGTAGTAATATATAAAGTAACCCCCATCATCAGGCTACAAGGGATAAAACTTAAAAATATCCATAAGAAGATGCCTTTCCAAGGCCAAATTATATTTGATGTATTTTCTGAAGGTAAAGCCTGATAATGATTAGTATAAAACACCAACAATAAGAGCATTACATAAAGACAATAAAGAATACTCCACCAATGAAATTGCTGCTGCAAACCAATGAAACGCTCAATCAAAAAGGGATATAACAATAAGGCAGCAAGACTCCCAAGATTAGAAGCAATATAGAGAAAATAAGGATCAGCTGCTCTTTTAGCTTGAGTCTGGCTATAGGCAAATTGCAATAAAGGAGCAGAAGCGCCAATAACAAGGACGGGTAAACCTAATTGCTTCAACAAATTATATAAAATATTCCATTCTGGAGTCCCGGCACTAGTTAGCGCATGAACTATCAAGGGGATAAAAATAAAACTTAATATTAAGATTAAGCTATGAACCAAACGCCATACCAAGGTGTTTCTACATAAACTCAGTACCGCCGCATAGCCATAAGATACCAACAAAACTATCTGAAAAAACAGCATACAGACAAGCCAAACGGCTGGTGTACCACCATAAACTGGCAATAAAGCCTTAGCCGCCATAGGTTGAAGACTAAATAACAGCGTGGCACTTAAAAACAAACTGAGGGGGAACAAAAACCGCAACACAATACATCCTTGATTATTAGTTAGCTCCACTAGGAAGTATTGTAATTTTACTAAAGAAATGATGCAATTTTTATTTATTTTAGTCCAAATTTAATCTTAGGGTGCATCACCTATTTTCTCAAATTCACGCTCACCAAAAATTGCCGAGGCGAAACTGTAATATTTAAACTCAAGCAGGTTATTACCAGGGTCTTTCAGGAAAAACGAACGATGCTCTATTTTACTACCTTTAAATCGTGTTTTAACAGGAATTTCAAAGGGAACCTGATGTTGTTTGAGTCGTTCTATAAATTCATTAAACTCGTTTTCTTCCATAAAAATCAAACCAAAATGGCGTGGATAAATGCTCTTTTGTTCGCAGGGTTTAACATCAACTTTGTGAGCAACGATTTGATGATTATCAAAATTTAAAATTAGAGCATGCTCCGATTCCCTACCCAACGAAAATCCTAACTTCTTATGATAAAATTCTTTAGCCAAAACCAAATCATGAACGGGAAATGCGAGGTGAAATAATGTATTCATAACGAGGCGCCTCCTATGCGCATATTATTATCAATGCCTTATTATAAGCGATATTCGTTGATTAAACACCAAACACTATACCCATGCTGGAAAATATGTAACAATGCCTAGGCACGGGATTTAAATTGGAAAGGCACCTCAAAAAATGCATTATTTACATCAACTTATTGATTATATTATTCATATTGATCTATACCTAAATACTTTTGTATCTATATATGGCTTTTGGACTTATTTTGCTTTATTTGCAGTGATTTTTTGTGAAACAGGGCTAATTGTCATGCCATTTTTACCTGGTGATTCATTGCTTTTTACTGCAGGAAGTATTGCGGCTCAATCTAATCCTTCCTTTAATATTTTTATTTTATTTTTACTGTTGTTTGCTGCATCGATCTTGGGGAATCAGCTTAACTTTTTAATCGGCCGCGCTGTTGGTTTGCGTATTTTTTCTGCCAATGATTCTTGGCTACTGAATAAAAAACATTTACAAGAGACACACACCTTCTATGAAAAACATGGAGGGAAAACAATTATTTTTGCTCGCTTTTTACCAATTATCCGTACCTTTGCTCCTTTTGTCGCGGGAATTGGCACCATGCATGCTCTACAGTTTTCTCTGTATAACGTTATCAGTGCATTTTTATGGATTGGGAGTTTATTGGGATTTGGTTATTTCCTGGGATCAATACCTGTAGTTAAAGAAAATTTTGTGTTGGTAATCTATGGAATTATATTTATCTCATTACTACCTCCAGTAATTACCTTATTCAGAAAAAAAGTATAAATTAAAGAGGGCAGTAAAATTTTATACTGCTGTAATTTAATTGCTCTTTTAACAGATTCAAACAATTTTTATAATCGTGTGAGATTTCTTGTAAAGTGAATTTATGATTATTAGTATTTAATAACTCTTGCAAAAGCATCGTTCTAAATGAATGTGGATGTGTATTACCTTTGGTTTTATCTTCAAGGAATTCAATAATACTAGTTAATGTATGAAAGTAATCATCATGCTCAGAAATCGATTTACCAAATGCTTTAGCGCGCTCGCGACCGGAACGCCAATGACGATGCCAAATTGAAATCCAAATACTTTCACTATAACTACAGTAAGCTGTTACAGCAGTATTAACTGACAACTGCAAGCGCTCCAATCGCTTTTGTGAATCCATATTTTGTTGGTTTACAACCTTTGCAACACGATGAGTATATAAAATCTCAGGCTTTACAGCAGTACATGCATTCACCGTTGGTGCTTGCTTTGTTGCTGGAATTCCTAAAGAAAAAAAAGAAAAAAATGAGCGCCACTTTCCAGAAGGAGTCACAGTTTCTAACCTATTCACTTTAGTTCTTGGAGCTGGAAGTACAGCAGCTGTCCTTTTCTCTTCTTGAGGCTTCTCGGCATTTTTTGCCTCATCAATCAACCTGCTTCCCACAGGCATTGGAATCATCGTAGTCCAATGACAGTTCCCTTTATTATTCACTGTGACATTAGAACGCTCAGGATCATCCTTATACTCCCACAGTGCCTGGCCATTTCTCAAAGGATGAAAATTCACATGAAATACATCTGCTAAATAATTTAACTCGATGTGTGTTCCCCAGAATCGTTCCTGTCTCATTAATTGCATCGCATCGACAATTAAAGAGCTTTCTTGCGGTTTAGTTTCCTTGGTAATTGATTCAATAGCTACATTCCCATAAAAAAGTGACATAAATAATGGGGCAAGAGTCAGAGTTTCATGACCTTTTATCACGAGCTTCGGATCTTCTTGGATCAACAAAGATAAGGCTATTGAGCTATTATTTATTTTTTGTTCTTCAATTTCTTCAATAATCGCTTTGCGCTTCTTCTTTCTTTCTAACAATCTTTGGGCAAAAGATTCATCAGTTTCGCCTTCAACACTTAATTTATCTTTTGGAAAATCAGCTTTAAATTTTTCTTTAATTGCTTTCTTATCAATGACAAACTCCGTTGAATCCAAATTTAATCTTGCCAATGCTGTTTTATAAGAA
This sequence comes from Legionella sp., assembly GCF_047605385.1. Classification (GTDB taxonomy): domain Bacteria; phylum Pseudomonadota; class Gammaproteobacteria; order Legionellales; family Legionellaceae; genus Legionella. The sequence goes on from NZ_JASGFU010000041.1 coordinate 6,917, forward strand.
ATGGGGGTTTTTAGTTTTTTTATTTCTTGTTGAATTTTATAAGAAGCAGCAAATTCATTATATTTGGGATCAACGTCTGCACGATCACCGAAATAAATACACGAAAAATGAGTATAACTATTAGAATTAGATAAATGTTTATAATTGTTAATCACTCTGGAAATAGAGCAGACATGTTTCAATTCATCTAATTTTTCCTGGTAGATAATTTCTCTTAAGGATTTTTGTAATACATTTAATAATGCATCATTTGGTTTATTAAAATTATAATTAAGAATATTCTCATACTCAGAAGCAATTTTAGAATCTCTTGCAACCCATCGCGCAAAGACATTCTTAGTTAAGGCCGCTTCTTTTTGCTGAATGATATAAATTAAACCAATAACGAATGCATAAAACGCACAATTCCCGCCGCCAGGATTGTCAATGTCTCTTCCCAAATCTACTATTTTAGGTTTATCATTCGCGCTTTTAGGAGCGTCTTTTGAGGTGCTCTTTTCTGCCTTTACTTCACATAGTCTATCAGGCATTAAGCCTCCAAAATATTCACTCAGCAACACACATAATATCTGTCTATATATTATCCTATAAGTGTTGATAAAGATCAATATCTGGCGCATAATCAGACACTAATACAAATGTAGCCAAAAAGCGCCCTTATCATTTTTAAACGCAGGAAAATAGCTATAACTTCTATTTTTACCTCTTCTTTATCGCAATTCTTAATTTATAAAAGCCTATATCTATAGTTGCTAGCGTTTAATAATATAGCAAGTATGTCTTTTATAGTTTATAATCGGATTTTTGTTAACTGTTTCAAATTAAATATTATGCCTAAAAACTCTGATACAGTACCAAACACTTTTAATCTTGTGATTTCAAGCGGACCCATTTTATTTAGGCTCTTTTATTATTTAAATCTTAAACATCTCTTGAAGTTTATTTCTGCCAACAAAAAATTACATTCATTTACTGATAACGCTCAACTATGGAGTAGTATACTCCAGCAACATTTTCCCTTAATAAAGGCTCAACTTCTCAATTATAAGATTTTTGTTCAAATTTATAATGAAGAATATGTTACCCTCTCCAAGCCTCAGCGTGATTTATTTTCTCAAGCGAAGGAAAACGACTCCATCTTACTTGAAACTATTACTGCGAAAGATTTGCAAGTAAAAGATAATCGGGGCTTTACTTTTCTTCAGTGGTTAAGCATTAAAAAAAATAAACAGTTACTTCAGAAAATTTATGAAAACGCTTCACTTAAAAATTCAGTTTTAACAAATTTAGGAAACACTTTACCTTTATATCAACCCGAAACAATATCTATTGATAAAATTGAGTCTTTTCTTAAAAAACCGCCATCTTTTAAAACTTTACTTTTATCAGAATTAGATTGGGCTATTTATTGTTTTCAACCTTTGGAAATAATTACAACTTTAAGGGAGGAACAAAACTTCAGCGAAGATCAAATAGCCAATGCTTTTAAGCATGCCGCTGCATCAAGCCAATTAGACATAGCTGAATATTTATATGATTTTGTCGATCCTAATGTTCCGTATTATGACTTTTTTGGTAAGCCACAAAAAATAATAGATACGGTATTAATTTATGCTGCTCAAAGTGGAAATCTAGAAGTTATTCGTCTTCTATGTGAAAAAAAAGACTATAAACCTGAAGTTGAAATCATGAAAAAGGTATTACAGGAGGCTACTCGATATGGTAACCTCACTATTATTAAATTTTTATACCAACATTATAAATTTGATCAAGCGAGCCTGGGATTAATATTGATATCTGCAACTTGTTATGGGCATCTAAGCTTTGTTCAATATTTATTCCCGCTAACAACTGAATATAATTCCGCATTGTATTATGCTGCTCGCGATGGGCATTTAAATATTATTGAGTACTTGTGCGACAATCATAAATTTAGCCAAGAAACAATTAAAAAATCATATACGATTGCTTGTAAAAATAAACGCTTAAATGTAGTTAAATATCTCCATGCACCTGCTAATAACCCTAAGATAAGTTTTAAAGTTCTTAATAAACTTTTAGAAGAATCCCCACCCAATTCTCCTTATGTTTCTTATATTAAAAAGGAATTTAGCAATGAATTAAAAAATGTCCATACGCCTGTGAGCTATGATAATCTTTGCAATCAATTTTCTTTCCCTATGGAAAAAGCACGTGCTTTATTAAATGATTATACTAAAAATAATTCTGCTCTAAACCGCTTTTTTCATGGTCACTGGAATAGGCATCATGTTCATAAGGTTTCCATGATTGTCAATGACATAACTAACCATATAATCAATACACCTCAAGAACTCTTGGAGCGATTAAAAGCTATTAATCCTCAAAATAAAACAGGTTCAATTGCCCGAAGAACTCAATATATTGAAGAAATAATTTTTGCGGACTCACTTTCTAACACTACAAGTTTTCACTCCCTCTCCCTAAGAGCATAGTCCTGAAAGATTGAAAGCAAATGTAAAGCTTTCGATTTTATCTTATCTATTCCAAAACTTATCCTAATACTTTTACCAGAACTAGTCAACCTCGCTTTTTACAACTAATTGTGCAATCAAACCCCACTGAATCCATTTTTTTAAATAGGAAGCCGCTCGTAGCCCTACTTCTTCTGAACTAATCCATTCACATAAGCCTTCACATAAAACAGCAAATGAAGTACCTTGCATTAACGTATCAAAAGCCCATGCCTCTTCCGGAGAAAAACTATAAAATTGAATTGTATATTCTGGTGTTCTCCACATAACCCAAGCGTTTGCTTCCGTAGCAAGCTCTTTCTCAGGCAAGTCATGGTCATGCATTAAAGCTTGCCATAATGATACTGTTTTATAAAAATAATTGCAGCGCTGTACCGAAGGATGCATAACGAATTGTAAGTCAGACCAAGCCTCCGCGGCAACAGCAGCCATTTCGTCCACTTGAATTACTGAAGAATCTGCAGCGTCGAATGCCAACGTCATTTTCCATTCAAAATCGGCTAATTCGGCCAAATGGAGATCTTGTGGATAGTAATTTTTAATAAATTCAGCAAGTACATCCCCAAACCAGCGAATAGAACGATAGGATGAAGGATGAGCGTTAATATAAGCCCGTGACAGGCAATTAAATTCTTCTGTTCCCAAATAGAGGTATAAAGAAGGAAAATTTGCCTTAAGACTGTCTATTAGTCTTAAAATATAAGCATCACGATAAATCCCTAATCGAGTTTCAACGCATACTGCATTTGTTTGCACAATTGCCTCATGGATTTCAGTCTGTTCTGATAATAGAAATGCTTGAAACTGTTTTTGTAGCTGCAACAGCGTCATGATACACACTCCTGTTCTGACAGCACCAAAGCAGTAATCTGCCTTGCCTTATCAACTTCAGCTAAAAGCTCTGCTAAAGGAGGTATATTGTCATCGCGTTCTATCATCGTAGAGATTCTACCCAAGTGACGAATAGTGGTTTCATATAAATCCCATACCGGTTGAATTACCGGTGCATCATGAGTATCAATAATATAATCACCATGATTGCTATGCCCTGCCAAATGAATTTGAGCTACTCGCTCTGCAGGCATGGCATGAATATAATCCAGAGGGTTAAATTGATGATTAATGGCACTCACGTATATGTTATTTACATCCAATAAAATATAACATCCTGATTGTTTTACAATTTCTATAAGAAATTCCCATTCACTCATTTCTGATTGTTTATAGCTTAGGTAGCTGGATACATTTTCGATTAAAATAGAACGCCCCAAAAAATCCTGGATTTGCTGAATACGTGAAACCACATGCTGTATTGCCTCATGAGTATAAGGTATGGGTAGTAAATCATGAGTATTAATGCCCTGGACTCCAGTCCAACACAAATGATCAGAAACCCATTTGGGTTCTACACGCATGACTAAAGCGTTTAATTGCTGTAAATATTCTTTATCTAAAGGATCAGAACTACCTAAAGAAAGAGAAACCCCATGCATGACTATAGGATAAAACTCGCGTATTTTATCCAGATAATACAAAGGCTTACCTCCAGGAATAAGATAGTTCTCGCTAAGAATTTCAAACCAATCTAACTGAGGTTTTTGCGTTAAAACCTCTGTATAATGCTCAGGACGCAGCCCAAGCCCAAAACCAAGAAAAGGAATACCTGCTGGTTTATATCTGGAACTATTCATAAAACATCCAAAAGTTTAAAAATAACCAGTAAAATTAAACGAAATGAGCGCAGATGAATACCAATCTGCGCTGGAAACATTATTCTTCGATTGTACCACCAGCCTTTTGGCAATCGTCTTTAGACATTTTAACAACGCCTTTTCCTTTGCAAGAGTTTTTACCTTTGCATGAATTTTCAGCACCTTTGCAAGCGCTTTGTCCTTTACATGAGTTACCGCCTTTGCATTTAACCATTGCAGAAGAAGCTGCATCTGCAGCAAACGCAGGAGCTAAAGTAAACATAGAAGCAGCACCAACTGCTAAAGCAACACCAGTCAATTTGATTTTGTTCATTACTTAATTCCTTTTAAATAGGTTAATAACAAAATTGTATGCCAAATGTTCATTTGACCATTGCATTGTAGGAAGTAATTTTAAAGTTTGCAAGGTGATGTTATTGCGAGGCTTAATAGATTTTTTTGATAATAATGCCGGCCGCTTTATTATAACCTTCGACCGACAATTTAAATGAAACAATGCATTTTAGGCCGCTGGAATACCTGCTTTTGGCGCAAAATTCTTGACTTCAATTCCAACATCTTTAGAGGCTTGGAAAAATCTATGCCCTGATGTAGACCAAAAATCAATATTCATCGATTCGCCACGTACTTTAGAGGCTATCGCCAGAACAAATAAGCCAGGTAATATCCCTGTTGCCAGGATGACAAAAACTGACAACGCATTTATTAAATAACGTTGAGTCTTTGAATCACGATGGCGCTCCAATAAGTCTTGAGAAGTATCCAAGCGATTATAAAAATGAACTACTTTTTCGCTGGGTAATAACTGATCTTCTTTATTAATCAAGTGGATATACATATCCTTGACCAGGATAAATTTTTGTTGCAAAGTTTCTATTGTCTTATCTTGAGGCCAGGTAATACTTTCAAGGTGACGAAGTGCCAATTCCATCCCCGTTACTTTATAATCTGGAATCACCGATTTAATCACTTCACTTATCAGATGCTCTAAATATTCTTTAGTTTTTGGAATCAACGTCTCATTAAGAGCTTGTAGGCAATGATATTCAGTCTCATCATAAAAAGCAGCGGCTAATTTTTCCTTGTTCTGCTTTAAATTTGCATTTTGCTGATTTAAACCCTCATTTTGCTCTCTGAATTGAGTAACTGCTTGTTCCTGTACTTTTAATAATTCTTTGAGATCATTACCTTTTTTATTTAAATGGCTAACTTCAGTTTTAAGCTCTATTATTTGTTTATTTACAACTTCCAATTCAACTTTCAATGGATTTTCTGCGCCAAAACTAATCGCAAAACCTGCAATTTGCTCATACAATGCTTGATGTCCACGGAAAAAAGGCTGAATTACTTTATCAAGACTTATTTGATTCTCAGTAATGTATTTAGCTGCTAAAAGGACTATATGCAAGCATTTTGACTTTAATTCCTGCGATAATTTATCATAATCCGGTTTACTATAAAGCACTTTAAAATCAGGAAGAGCCGTACTAAATTCCTCCAAATCATTATAAGAAATAAGCACTTCCTGCATCAGGTTTTCCAGATCATATTCCTGACTATTCTCTAAAGCATGCCTCATTGACACACGAGCATCTTCAACAATACGTTGATATTTCTTAGCGTCTTCTTGTTCTAGGACTTCTTTAGGAAATGCTGCTTGTAATTGAGCTAATGTTGCATTCAGAAGTTCCCTGGCATTTCCAGATGAAGAATTATTTTGAGCAAGATTTGCAATAGCTCTCATAAAATTATTTAATTCATTGATTAGTGAATTCCTGATGTTATCTTCGTTCATAGCGCCTAAACTGCTTAGGAGCTTATCAATATTTTCTTGTAATTCAATAAGATACGCGTTATGGGTAAGTTTTTGTGAAAGCATTTTATAATGATTTGTCAAGGCTTCATATTTAAGTTGTATTGTTTTTTCTATGTTCACGTTTAATGTCTCTAAAATAGTCTTTGCTAATTTATTATCGGGACATTGGAATATATAGTTATTAAAATGAACAAAACATTTCTTTACTGCATCATAAACCTTACTACGTTCTTCAGAATCAGTTAATAACTTACCGTGCAAATAAGATTCTTTTACTTTCTCGACTAATAAACCCAAACCTTCCATGAAAATGGTAAAGCCTTCTTTAGTATCCAAAGCAGGCGCTAATTTATCTTGCTGACACTTTTGTGACATTTTAACTTGCTGTTTTGGACTTGATTGTGCTTCTTTTAACTGTATATCATTATCACATAACTCAATTAATCGCTCTATTGCTCTTTCTATAGTAGAACTTAATGGCATATCATCTTGCAAGTGTAATTCATTATTTAAGTTAAGGCGTGCATGTTCATAGTTTACAAAATGTCCTCCTGGAATCGGAGGAATGATTGTCCTTAAATAGGTATTATTATGTGCTTGAAAATGGATAATACGGTCATCAGTAATATTTGGTATAAGCCACTTAAGAATGCCATTTTCTTGACCAAGTACGGCATAAGATGTTTTATTGAAAAAACGATAAGCTTCTATATTTTCAATAATCGCGTTATAAACAGCCAAGTAAAGAGAGGGCAATTTTTCTTTTTTGAACTGTATATTACCGTTTACTTTCGTAAATAATTTCTGGATTAAATGCGCAAAAGGATCCTCTTGCCCTTCAGCTCTAGGAGTAATGCGAACACCATTTTGTGTTAAAAAATCTATAATTTTTATTATCAATAATTCTTGCACATGCTCTGTAGTTTTCCCCTGCGGGAGAGCAGCTTTACGTTGTTGATCAAGAAGATTTCCTGATCCAGTTCCATGATGTCCTGGCAAGGGAAGAAATTTGAATTCAGTTCCATCAAGGGAATCAGGTACAATAGACTTAAAACAACGTGTTCTTTCGTTTTCATAAGTGTATTGTTTATATTCTATAACAATTTCTGGCACTTTAAAAAAGCGCGGATCTTTCCAGGCTAGGTTAGAAGCATGAGTAATGCCCAGATAGTTCCCACCAGGAACAGGATCTATATTCAGTATGGATATGCGTACATCGTTAATATTATTTGCAATAGCTTGAAGATTTAATTTAGCAAAAGCATCTTTATGAAGCCCATTCATTGCTGATTTTGTATATCCACATACACTGTTTAACAATTCCTCAAAACTATATCCGGGATTGCTTAAAAGTGTTTGAATCCTTTCGATTTCATGGGCCACTAATAATGCTTCCACTGCACCACGACTATGGGCAATTATATTAATATGTGTTTCACCACGACTGATTGCATCTAATACAGATAAAACACCGTAGGCAATACGATCACCTATTTCTGAACCTAAAGTAGTTGGACCGTTGACAACGGTTATATTACTGTTTCTGTATTCAACTACATCATCAGTACTCAAATCAGGAACTGAGCTGCCTGTAATCAAGCTTGAAACATAACTTAATGTTTCTGCTTTATCATATGCATTAGGAACATGAGTAGGAGAAAATTTAGTATCGGTACCAAGTAAGGTAAGAGTGTATGCCATTTTTACTTCCGGGACATTATTTAACCCGTGTGATAATAACATACTCACAAGAAAAAGTGATCTATTTTTCCTCAAAAAAGCAAAATAACATACTTTTCACTTAAAATGTAACTTACCCCAGGTACGTCATCCTGAGCGCGTTTTTTTGCGCGAAGGATGACGTACCTGGGGAGTTACCTTAAAATTTTAATCACTAAGGCACTAAAAAACTGTGCTATGCCAATTCAGGTTGCTGATGCATTTTAATGATTTCTTGGGGCTCACCTTTACCAACAATTTCTCCACGTTTCATCAAAATCGCCGTATCACAATATTCTTTTAAAGCGGCCATATCATGAGTTGATAAGATAACAATCCGTGATTGTTGGAATAAGGTATTTAGACGCTCTCGACATTTCTTTTTAAAATCTTCATCACCAGCACCGATAATCTCATCCAGAATTAAAATATCAGGCATAAAATGTGTTGAAATTGCAAATGCCAAACGCATAAACATTCCAGTTGAATAAGTACTCACGGGTAAATGAATAAAATCACCCAGCTCAGAAAACTCAACGATTTCATCAATAGCTTCGCGCGCTTGTTTGAATGTGTACCCCATAAATACCAAGCGAAAAATAATATTCTTTATTCCTGAAGAATTAAGTTCCATGCCTAAGGAAAAATCAGTCAGTGCATGGATACGTCCTTTAATAGTGATAGAACCAGAGGTAGGCTTATAGGCACCTGATAAAACGCGCAATAAGGTAGTTTTTCCTGCACCATTATGGCCAACGATGCCTAGCCGGCATCCGTCTTTTACTTCAAGATTAATATTTCTTAAAGCTTGTACTTGTGCTGTAGCGCCCCCTCTGTCGATAGAACCACCGACAAATTTTTTAAGCTGTTGATATACCTGGGCTTGTAATGAATGAGTCTTTACACCCGTCACAAAATAGCTCAAATGGACATCTTCGAGTTTTATCATTTACTAAATCCAAAAAACAATTTTTTTCTCATACTTCTGATGAGTGTATATCATTAAACAAATTAGTAGTAGAGTCCACAATTCTATAGATAAATAGGCTAAAGAATTAATGGGGACGCCTAATAAAGAGTTACGATAGATTTCTAAAAAGGCGGTAAATGGATTAATAAAGAAATAAGGCCGAAATACTTCAGGAATACTACTCATTTGCCACACAATAGGAGTAATCAAAAAAGTAATACTCATTAAAGACTGAACAATTTGGACTAAATCCCTGTAGCGAGTGCAAACACATGCGATCACATAGGATGAAGAAATCAGAAATAAAAACACTAAGGGTAAGCAAAGTAGTGCATTAAGAGAAAAATGAATTGGCATATGAAACCACAGCAACACAATAAAAATAATAGGAATATTATGGAGAAATATTACAATATTGCGATAGATACTTGACATGGTCGAAGTTAAAAAAGGCAAATATTGATTAATGTATAAACGCGAATCATTGACAAAAATACCCGTTGAATCCAGGATCACAGTTGAAAAAAATTGGTATATTGTTTGTCCAATGGCTAAATATGGCAAAAATTCTGCAAGAGGCGCTTGCCAAAGCAGTGACCAGACTATGCCTGTAGACATGATCTGGATGAATAAAGAGACAGTTAACCACCCCTGCCCCAATTTGGAACGGCCATACCTCATCCTCAGGCTGGATAAGCCAAGAAGATGGACAAGACGCCAGTTTCTTGAACAAAGTAGTATGCTGGAAATCATAATGTGACTTTAACTCGCAATTAGTAACCCTACGTAATTAACTGCCAGGCATTATGCTGGTTAAACAAAAATTTTTCCACTCTTATTCCAAGGATTCTTTTTTGTTGTAAGATAAGGAAACACTAAATTAAATACTCATTAATTAGGAATGGTTTTGTTGGTAGCCCGAAACCAATTTAAAGCAACTAAAGTTGCCGCATCTTGAATGACCATAGCATCCATCAACGCATAGATTTGTTCCCGTGGCAAAACTTGTGTCAGGATATCCTCTCCTTCTGCTTTTAATCCATAAGAACCTTCTGTGGGTTGGCCTGCATATTCTGCATAGTAAATATAGACCTTTTCAGTCATCAGCCCCGGAGTTTTGTAGGCTTGGGCAATTAACATGACGTTATCTAGTTGAAGACCAGTTTCCTCATAGCTTTCTTTAATTGCAGTTTCTTCAGGAGTATCATGAGCTTCAATAGCTCCTGACACACATTCTAAAATGAATGGGTCATCTTGGTTTTTATTAAAAAATACGCCCATACGAAACTCTTTGCATAATACAAAACTGTCGAGCTTGGGCACATAAATTAACACTAAAACCGAATCTTTACTATGAACTAATTCCCTATTCTCAAGAACAACAGAGATTTCAGAATCTGCTTGGCTTGGCACTTCCAGAGTATATTTATAAACATTTAAATACCCCTGATGCAGGGGTTTTCTAGATTGTTGTTTGATTATAGTCATCGCGTGCAATCTCTAATTCTTTATTATTATCATTCGCCGATAATGCTTCCATAATAACCTCAATCATTTCGTTCGATATAATCATTATAGTTGAATTAATCGCTGATTTCAGCCCTATAAACTAATTTCGAATAATTCTCAATTGCTACAGACAATGATGAGAGCAAAATTATGCTCCATGAATTGCAGTTATTGAAGACCGCTGCCTAAGGTGAGTTTGTAATAAACCATTATAAAACTGCGCTGGATTAAGCTGCTCATTAATCTCAATATAATTCGCGTTAAGAAAGCAATTATGCTCTCCAAGCAACTCGCAGATATAACGTAGGTATTTTGTATTTTCAGACGAAAAATCATCACAATTAATAGAAGGTTTAAGCTTCATTTTCCCTAAAGTTGCAGGTTTTTGGGAAATGTGAATGAGCAGGTTTTCAATACCTAACATGTGCAAAAGCTTCTGAATTTCACATTCATAATGGCGCAAATAAACCGCTACACTGCAACGCTCAAATTGAATCTGGTATTTTTTATAATACTCACGAAAATCAGTGAAGTTGTAGTATTGAATGGTATTTTCTTCAAATTCAGGATAAAAAATAGGGTGATCAGGAGCTTCGCTTGTGCCTCCTGAGGCAATTAAAAAGATATTCTCTTGTTTACTTGCAAGAGTTGAACCAATGGGAATTAAATCAACCTCCTCATCAATAGAATAACCAAATTCATGAACCCCCTCTGCACGTGCAGCACGCACAGGATTATATGGATAAGCTGAATTTCCCCCAGCGGTTGCAAATCCAGTAACCCCTTTTTTTTGTTTATTCAGTTTGCCAGCCAGGATCTGACCTGCACTATTTTCAGAAACCACTGCAGTTTTACTTACCCCAGCTTGTTCCATTATGGCGTTAACAAACACATCGATAGAGATAATATCCAACTGTAAAACACCATGTTTTACTTTAATGCATTCTGGCTCCAAATTAAAAGTATGGATCATTAACTGTCTGATTTTTTCCTCATCTTCATTGATTGGCAAATTAATAAGGAGTGTATTCGCTTCAAAGTGAAGTTGTGGACGAAAACCATCATGACCATCTCCTTTATACATAGGCTGGTAAAAAATCCCCGTTTCAGGGGATTTATAACCAAAGGAGGCAAAAAATACTTGTAAAATATTAGCAATTAATTCTGCATGAACGGCTTTTTTAAACTCAACAAATGGTAGAGTAATGACAAAACCATCCTCTATTTTTCTGAATTTAGATTGACTAAGACGCCCTAAAGTCAACTCTACATCTTTTGTCGGGGCAATATGGATAGTAAGCGTATTGTCTTTATGAAGGGTTACTCCAGGCTTTATGGCATTACTAAATTGACTTCGAAAACCAACAACTGCATCAGTTCCTGATGCATATTCAAATTGTTTGAAAATACCTTGTTTATGAAAAATTCGTTGTAATTCTAAGGCCAGTTGTTCTTCCTGGAGAGCATATACACCATAAATTTGCTGTATGTGTTGCAAAAGTGCTATTCTTCGCGCACTTAAGGTATTAATACGTAATTCTTTATCCTGGGCACTATGCCCCGTCGCTTCCACCAAGTTTTTAATGTCTTCATCACTAAAACGTGCTATCATCAAAGCGCCCTGTAGATGATATTCTCGCTGAACATAAGGATCAGCAAAAATAATGCTTCCTGTATCTGTGTTTTTGCTTTGCCCATGTTTTACACTATCCAAGTATTCAACCGCATTAGTAGCTAGCGCAGCACCTAAATTCATATGAAATACACGATTATTACTATCAATAATAAGATGGTTTGCAACGGAATTCATGATATTCGAATTACCTAACCAGTAATGTATCATGATGCTGGCATAAACTTGCTGCTTCGTGAATTCAGGAAGTGTATTAAAAGTCTCTACAGTGCAATTTTTGACGTTAGAGATCATCGATGCAGCAACGTAAATCCAACCGTTCCGAGCATGTACAGCCAACATCTCAGGAACTAAAACTCCGGCATGTTTTAAGAAATGTGCGGCTAAAATCTCATCCCAGGAATAAATTTGAGCTTCATTTTTACTGATAGGATTTGGGGGGGAATGTAGAAAATAATCTGTTCCATTGTGTTTATTACGATAAATACTGTCCGATTTTTTTATAAAAGAGTCCTCTAGACTCATTTGTTTAATCGCTATTTTTTTCTTTTTAAACATGAAAAAATAAATCAAGAAATAATAGAAGATTATATAAAATAAACCTTAAGGAATTATTAAGAACATAATGTCAGAAAAATAAACAAAAATGGTGTACCTATTAGCGCAAAACAAATATGCTTGTTATATGTCCTCAATTGACAAAATAAATAACACTTGATAAAATTTCTTTCATTTTAATCCACATTAAGCCACAAATGACAACCATCAAGTTATACTCTTCTTGTAGTGATCAAGATCTTGAGAATATTAAATTGACACTTTCAAAGGTAAAACCTGATGAATAATGCATTACATTTAACGTAGAAAAGAAGAATAAAGACCCCATATTGGAAACGATTTTTTCTATGTTACCTTCTCATATCAATACAGTGAGCTTAAACATTGAATATATAGGAAAATATAGTGCCTAGGAACTTCAACAAATATTTTCTGCTTTTGCTAAAACTAAAATAACAAAAGTAATATTAGTCGCGAATGACCTTGGTAGCAAAAATGGTACACAACTACAAAAAGCGTTTTCCGGTTTCGCAAAAACTAATGTCACCTCCCTAGATTTATCAGCGAACTCGCTTGGTAACAAAGACACCTTACGCCGATATTATACAAAGGGCGAGAAAGAAAATGATATGAATCTGCAACTAGCTTTTTCCGGTTTCAACGGAACAAAGATTACTTCTCTAGATTTAAGAGCTAATCATTTATGTAACATAGATGATGCGAAACTACAACTAGCATTTTCTGAATTCAAAGAAACTAATATCACCTCTCTGAATTTAGGTATGAATAACCTTAATCTCAAAAACCCGCATCTAATATTTTCTGGACTCAAAGAAACTAAAATCACTTCTGTATATTTAAACAATGATAAGGGTATTGAAAGAAGGAAACTAGATTTTTCCTATTTCAAAGGAACAAAGGTTTCTTTTGTAGATTTAAGCAAAAATGAACTCCATAGCAAAAGTGGTAACCAACTACAATCAGATTTTTCCAGTTTCAAAGAAACAAATGTCACTTTCGTAGACTTAAGCGATAATGCTCTTGGATGACTAGATACTACGCGATTACCACTCGCTTTTTCCGGCTTCAAAGAAACAAATGTCACTTCTCTGAATTTAAGCAAAAATTGCCTGGATTCAAGAAATGGTACAGAATTAGGACTGATTTTTTCCAGCTTCAAAGAAACAAATATTACTTTTGTGAACTTAAGCAATAATGACCTTTGGTCAATAAGTGGAGAAAATAAAAAACTTGTTTTTTCAGACTCGAGAGTTCCTTCCAGTGGAAAAGATCTACAACTTGCTTTTTCTGGATTCAATGAAACGAAAGTTTCTTCCATAGACTTAAGCAAGAATAAACTTTTTATCCTTCAGGATACAGAACTGAAACAAGTATTTTCTAACTTACCTCCTAACATTACTGTGGTGAACTTAAGTAATAATGAATTGGGCCGCAAAAGCACTCAAGAACTGATAACCATTATTTCTGCTTTTCCTGAAACTGTCGTTTCCATTAACTTGGCTAGAAATAATTTATTTACAGATAAAACTCGGCAAGAACGTGACGCGCTTATTAAAGCTTTAGCTCCTTACAATACGCATGGGCGCCTAAATCTAGAAGAAAATGGCTTAACTCTGGCTAGAACTTTTTTTGCGCTTATTAACTTAACGCAACAACGAGACATTCCTCTAGGCATCACTAATAAAATCGCATCATACCTCAATTACCCTAATTCTCACTTCTTTACTAAAGAGATGCTCAAGAGTCATGAACAAAAAGTAAAAGATACAAATACTTCGGAGAATAACACTTCGCAACCATAACCTTTCATTTTTTATGATGATGTCAACAGATCATAGACAATATTTTTACCGTACATCATCGTCATTTAAATTAAAGGCTTCTTGGATATTTTCCAATTGTTCCTCAACAACATTTAATTTTTCAAAACTTGCAATATGATATAAAGCCTGCCCTACATGAACCAAGGGCAGCATATTTTCACCAATAATAATTCCAGATAATGGAGATTTTAATTTGTATTCTTCACTACTGGTAGGATTAGCAATGATCGCTATTACTTGTCCTTTACTCACACGAGTACCTGCTTTTTTAATATGCCGCAAAATACCGCTGATCGGCGCTCTTAACCAATAACTGTTTCGTGAAATAGTAGGTACGCATTTTTTTAACCTGAACTTGCTCGGTGCAATCATCCCTAAAGCTACCATGACACTTAATATTCCATTAATTCCTGTCCTAATAGCTAACTCATCGAATCGCAAAGCTTCTCCTGCTTCATAAACCAGAATAGGAATTCCTTGCTCATTAGCATATTCTCGCATCGAACCATCGCGAAAAGTCGAATGCAAAATCACAGGTACATTAAAAGCATGTGCTAATTCCTCAAGACCTGGCATATCAAGGTTGGCACGGATTTGTGGTAAATTAAAGCGATGATTAGAGCCAGTATGCAAATCAATTACATGTGTTGATTGGGATAAAATTTGAGTACTAATTAATCCTGCAAGAATTGAAGCCAGAGAACCTTTGGGGCCACCAGGAAATGAACGGTTTAGATCACGCCTATCCATTAAATAACGCTCTTGGTATAAAAAACCATACACATTAACAATAGGAATGGCAATAATACTGCCTCTGATGTGCTTTAACCCTTTTTTTAACAAAAACCGACGAATGATTTCCACACCATTAATTTCATCACCATGGATAGCTGCAGTAATACATAAAGCAGGCCCCTCCTCCACCCCATTAATCACATGAATAGGCAAATTCATCGGTGTCCAATCATATAATTTAGGCATTGGTAAAAAAACCATTTTACGCTGACCAGGTTTGATTTTCTCATCACCAATAACAATACTTTTCTTACTCATGCTCCTCCTTAGACAAAACTAAAAGGAAACCCTTATGTTAATAATTAGGCACTTAACTTATTACTATAATAGCAGTATCATCAATTTTCGATGCCAATATCAACTCAAAATTCAGATTATTAGAGAATCGCTTATGAATGCCTACCAACAATTAGAACAGCATTTTAAAAAATATTATGACTTTGAACACCTGGCTTCTATTGTTTCCTGGGATGAGGCCACGATGATGCCCGCAGGTGGTGGCCAAGCCCGTGCTGAAGCATTAGCTACCTTAAGTGCAGTACAACATGAGTGGTTAACCGATAAAAAAGTAGGTGAGTTAATCAAGCAGGCCAAAGATCTACAGTTATCTGAATGGCAGCAAAGAAATGTATATTGGATTGAAAAGCAATATCAACAAGCAACCTGTATCCCTGTACACTTGGTAGAAGAGTTTACCAATCAATCGCTCATTTGCGTGCAAGCATGGCGCAATCTACGTGCACAAAATGATTGGCAGTCGTTTAAACCTTATTTAAAAAAATTATTTGCGCAGGTAAAAACCATTGCCGAAATTAAATCACAACTATTTGCAAAATCCCCTTTTGATATAGTTATTGATGAATATTCTCCTGATTTAGACAGCAAAACCATCACTCCTATTTTTAACGTTCTTAAACAAGAATTACCAACACTAATTCCGCAAATTATAGAAAAACAACAAAGCAGATCTATAAAACCAATCACAGGCGTGTTTGCTGCGGAGAAACAAAAGCAATTAGGTATGGAAATTATGAGTCGCCTGGGCTTTGATTTTGGTCATGGCCGTCTGGATGTAAGCCACCATCCATTTTGTGGTGGTATGCCAACTGATGTGCGAATTACAACTCGCTATCGTAACCACGAGTTTCTCTCTTCTTTAATGGCTATTAATCATGAAACGGGCCATGGTCTTTATAAACAGGGTCTATTGCCGGAATGGCTCGCTCAACCCGTAGGCCATGCATTAGGTATGGCTGTGCACGAAAGCCAATCCTTATTCATGGAAATGCAAGTGTGTCGCAGTTTTGAATTTATGCATTATTTAGTTCCATTAGTGAAAAAATATTTTAATGACGCAGAACATATCAATGCAGAAAATCTTTATTATCACTACACAAAGGTCAAACCCGATTTTATCCGTGTAGACGCTGATGAGGTGACTTATCCTTTGCATATCATCCTTCGTTATGAAATTGAACAACAATTATTTGCTGATGATATTTCCATCGATGATTTACCAGAAGTGTGGAACATCTACATGCAAAAATATTTGGGCTTATCAACTAAAGATAACGATCAAAATGGTGTGATGCAAGATGTACACTGGCCTTCTGGAAGTTTTGGTTATTTCCCAGCTTATACTTTTGGTGCATTAATTGCTGCACAGTTATTTGCTGCAATGAAAAAAGAGATTCCAGACATAAAAAAGCAGATTAAACAGGGAGAGTTTAACGCTTTGGTGCAGTGGTTACGTAAACACATTCATCAAAAAGCCCGGTTGTTGCATTATCAAGAACTCATACACCAAGCAACTGGTGAAAAATTGAACCCCCATTATTATCTTACTCACGTTAAAGAGCGCTATTTATTAAGTTAAACCCAATAAAATAACAAAAATATCATTGCACGAATTGATAATATTAAACAACACTTTGATTAAAATATATTCTTTCGCTGTCGAATGACCATCGATACAGGAACTTAAATGACTTATTATGAAATTTTGGGTGTACCAACGAACGCGACGCCCAATGATATTTATTGCAAACAGGCCCATCCTCTACAGAAGACGTGATAAAAAAACAATTTAGAAAATTAGCACTTTTATGGCACCCTGATAAACATTCCAATAAGGTAATGAAGTCAGTTGCTGAGATGGTTTTCAAACTGATTAATACAGCACATGAAATTTTATCAAACTCAAATAGTCGCAAAAATTATGATGCCACCATATCACTTGGCTTAGGACAAAAAAGAAAAAAAGAGCAACCAGATGAAGAAACCTTTCAAAAGCAAAGTCCTCAATGGATAAACAGCCTTCATCTAAACCGAAATCTGAAACCGCCAGTAATAGCAATGCAAAATTTTGGAAGCAAGCACCAAAGCTAGCATCTATTAACAAAAATAAATGGCTTTTACAATGGAGCCAGCTTTGTAACTACCATGGTTATTGCCCCAGTGTAAAAAATGCCAGGCAAGCGTATGTTAATAAATTTTATGCTGATAGTCCTACCGGTCTTCATTATGAATATGGACAAACGGCTATTCGAACGTTAGCTAAAAAAACGAAAGAAATTGAAATCATCGACATGGATGAAACAAAAAAGAATGGAATAACTGACAAATATCATCTTTATTCAGGATCATATTTAGCGTTATCAAGTTTTGATTTTCCACCAGATCTCAATCTGAAAGATGCCATTCACGTTCCCTCACAAAGCACAAAGAATAAATTAGGATGCGTGCCTAAATAAGACTTTAAAACATATTAATGTTAAAGTGTTGTCTCGCCTCGCCACCGAGGCCATTGAAGGAAACAAGGGCACTCGCTGCGTTAGAAGCTGCTCGAGAAACAATGCAACAATATAGAAGTGTTATGGTAAAAGCGAGGCGCAGTGAATCAGGGTCTACTGCGACTATTGGAGGAGATGAAGAAGTGGAAAGTCATAAACACTCCTCGCTCACGACAAAACCTTTCAATAATAGATAATTTATATTACATGATAAAAAATTAAAATAAGTCTACGCGAAACTATACATGATTCTAAAATTTAATGCGCGCATGAATCGAGCCTGCACCGCGCTTTATCGGGTTTTTCCGCATATCCAGCCCATTCTGGCAACGGATGCTTAAAATAGGAAAAA
>NZ_JASGFU010000042.1:0-23883 GCF_047605385.1 Legionella sp.
AAATGAAGTCGCTTCGCGACACTATTTAATCCCCCTCACCCTTGATCCCTCTCCCTCACGCTGCGCGCGGTGGAGAGGGGAAGCTCGGTGAGCTCAATTAAATACCTGGGGAGTTACGAAATAATTAGCTAAGAAGCATATCTTATAGCATCCTTTGGTTTAAAAATTGCCGTAAAGGTCAGGTAAACGTTCAGACAAGATTCACCATCCCCCATGACCTCTCACAAATTGCCTTGGTGGTATTCTAAAAAAACTAAGCTTCGGTATAGGATCATTAATATTGGATTCTCTCTGAGAATTGGTACTTAGTTGTTTTTTCTAGTCGTTCTATCCTGTTCATTACTAATAATAAACATAAAATTCATCGTGCAATTAGTTATGTTATAGCTTATTTTTTAATTATTTAATAATAATCAATTGTTGTAGTCGTCACATCAATTGGTCCTTGACTGTAAGGATAAACTAAAACGGGTTCAACAACAGGATAAATAGTACGTCTATATTCAACTACGTTAGTAGTGCAGCAGCATCCAGCCATTAATACAACAGATCCTATTAGAATGATCCATTTCATAATAAATCCTCATTTTATGTTTAACCAAATTGTAGATTATTTGTTCATTATTTGCCAGGGAATGAATTTAATCTGGTCTCAATGGTTTATTTTTGAGGGTTTTAAGTGCACCTTATTATGAAATATAAAATGGTACGTATGCAATTCTGGCCTATATTAATGCTTAATAATAATCAATTGCGGTTGTTGTTACATCAACAGGGCCTTGGTTGTAAGGATAACGCATAAAGTGTTCTACAACTGTTGCAGAGTCCAACTGTCGACAACGAACAGCGCTTGTAAAACAACATCCAGACATCAATACAGCAAGCCCAATTAGAAGAATTAATCTCATCATGAATCTCTGTTGTTAACGTTTACTTTAGCCACTTAATAAATCTTGAGCCCCCTAAACCGAACAGTTATTTTAAATCTTCCGGTTCATTTTAGATCAGTATATACTCAACAACTTGGTATCGAAAGCAATTCAGACAGGATGTGAGGATGTTAGATAGAGCCAGTGTAGTTGATGAACAATTTGTTAAAAGAGTGGGTAATGCAGATTTTCCTATACCCAACAGTATTATTAGTCTGGAAACAGCAAAATTAGATAAAAAAACTACCATTGAATTGTTTGATTCTCAGATTAAATCCCGATTACTTGATTTAATCGCACGACAGCTTAAAGAAAAAGGCTTATCTTTTTATACTATAGGCAGCAGTGGCCACGAAGGAAATGCGGTGATTGGGCACGTTTTTCGCCCTGATGATATGGCTTTTTTACACTATCGTAGTAGTGGTTTTTATTTACAACGTTCAAAAAAAGTACCCGGAGTCGATGGGGTTAAAGACATCCTACTGTCTTTAGTTGCTGCTGCAAGTGACCCTATTTCTGGTGGACGCCATAAAGTTTTTGGTTCGGTTTCTCTAAATATCCCACCGCAAACATCGACAATTGCTTCACATTTACCTAAAGCCTTAGGCGCTGCTTTATCAATTAAACGTGCTAAAGATTTAAATTTTGCAGGTCATTTAAATCAAGATTCCGTTATTCTTTGTTCTTTTGGTGATGCCTCAGCAAACCATGCATCTGCACAAACAACCTTAAATGCTTGTTCTTGGATTACTCAACAAGGCTATCCTTTACCTCTAGTATTTATTTGCGAAGATAATGGTATCGGTATCTCGGTACGCACGCCAAAGCATTGGGTGGAACAATCCATAGGCAGGCGCCCAGGAATGCATTACCTTGCCTGTGATGGCCTGAATATTGCAGATATTTACGCTAAAGCCAAAGAAGCAGAATATATCGCGCGGTGCAAGAAGCAACCTGTGTTCTTGCACATGCGCTGTGTGCGCTTATTAGGCCATGCCGGTTCTGACATCGAGTCACAATACCTTACTTCAGCAGAAATTGAGTTTACCGAATCTCACGATCCTTTATTACACACAGCAGGAATTTTGTACCATGAAGGCTGGATGACCCAGAATGCAATTATTAGTCTTTATGAAAACAACAAGCATCTCATTGAAGCTAAAGCAGCTGAAGCGATTTGCTTACCTAGAATGGAAACTGCCGAGGCAGTTATGGCTTCAATAATACCCAAGAAGAGAAAAAAACACATTTATCCTCTGCCAAATGAAATGCAACGCGCTTCAGTCTTTGCTAGTGCATATCCACAATTAGCGCAAAAACGTACTCTTTGCCAACACATTAACTTTGCGTTAACCGATTTAATGATGCAATATCCAAACATGCTTATTTTGGGTGAGGATGTGGGTAAAAAAGGTGGGGTTTATCGCGTGACAGCTGATTTACAAGAGCGTTTTGGCAAACGTCGTGTATTCGATACTCTCCTAGATGAAACTACCATTTTAGGGACAGCCATTGGTTTGGCCCACAATGGTTTTATTCCTGTACCTGAGATTCAATTCTTAGCTTATTTGCATAATGCAGAAGATCAGTTACGTGGTGAAGCAGCAACACTGTCCTTCTTTTCCAGCGGTCAATATCAAAATCCAATGCTCATTCGAATTGCATCTTTAGCTTATCAAAAAGGTTTTGGTGGCCATTTTCATAATGATAATTCTATTGCGGTATTGCGTGATTTACCTGGTGTTATTGTTGCTTGCCCATCAAATGGCCCTGATGCTGCAAAAATGCTGCGTACTTGCATACGCTTAGCATATGAAGAAGGGCGAGTGGTCGTCTTTTTAGAGCCTATTGCTTTATACATGGTTAAGGATTTATATGAACCAGGGGATAATGGCTGGCTTTTTGATTATCCGGCACCTAAAGAAATGATTGCTCAAGGTGAAGTAGGGGTTTATGGGAGAGGATCCTCCACGGTTATTTTAACCTATGCTAATGGCTATTATTTATCACGTCAAGCAGCAAAGGTATTGCATGAAGAGCATCGAATTGATGTCAAAATTATTGATTTACGGTGGCTTAGCCCTTTACCTGCACAAGCAATTTTAAAAGAAATTGCAGAAGCAAATGAAGTACTGATTGTTGATGAAGGCAGACAAAGTGGCTCAGTGAGCGAAGGATTGATTACCTTATTAGTGGAAAAAGCTCCTCCCCATTTGCATATTAAACGCATTACCGGTAAGGATTGTTTTATTCCATTAGGAACTGCCTGGCAGTACTTATTGCCCAGTAAAGAAAATATTATTGAAGCAGTTATCGCGTTACAGACAGAAAAAGAGGAGAAGGGAATTGGACGACTTGTTATTTCTTGATGAACAATTAACAGACGATGAGCGGTTAATTCGCGATAGTGTGGCGCGTTTTGTAAAAAAAGACGTAGTTTCCCTGATGGCTGAGGCTTTTGAACATGCTGAATTTCCACGTGAGTTGATTCATAAATCAGCCGAACTTGGCTTATTAGGTTTAACTTTGCCTCCTGACTATGGTGGTGCCGGTGCTTCATATGTTGCCTATGGTTTAGTATGTCAGGAGTTGGAACGAGGCGATAGCGGATTGCGTAGTTTTGTTTCAGTACAAAGTTCATTATGTATGTACCCTATTTTTCATTTTGGTAACGAAGAACAACGTAAACGCTACTTACCTGATATGGCAGCAGGTAAACTTATTGGGTGTTTTGGCTTGACCGAACCTGATGCTGGTTCTAATCCTTCCAGTATGAGAACCACTGCTAAAAAAGTTACGGGTGGTTGGCGATTAAATGGCGCAAAAATGTGGATCACCAATGCCCCAATTGCTGATCTAGCGATTGTGTGGGCAAAAACAGACAAAGGCATCCGTGGCTTTATCGTGGATACTCAATCTGAGGGGGTACAATGCCCTGAAATCAAATTAAAAATGTCATTACGTGCATCCATTACTGGCGAATTGGTTTTTGATAACGCATTTGTTCCTGATAAAAATTATTTACCCGGTAGTGAAAAAGGATTAGGCGCTGCTTTAAGTTGCTTAAGTCAAGCACGCTACGGAATTGCCTGGGGTGCCATGGGGGCCGCAATGGAATGTTTTGATATTACCACGAATTATCTATTGGAACGTAAGCAATTTGATAAACCATTAGCCGCTCATCAACTTATTCAAAAAGACTTGGCAGATATGTATACTGAAATTATTAAAGCACAATGCCTTAATTTACAAATAGGTCGTTTGAAAGATGAACATCGTGAAACACCCACTATGATTTCTCTAACAAAAAGAAATTCTTGTCGCGAAGCATTGAAAATTGCAAGAAAATGCAGGAATCTATTAGGCGGGAATGGAATTAGCCTTGAATATCATGTGATTAGACATATGCTTAACTTGGAGTCCGTCTTTACTTACGAAGGTACGGATAATGTCCACACCTTAGTATTAGGAAAACATATTACAGGAATTAATGCTTTTGGTTAAACTTAACTATTCATCATTCCTAGGAGTTCCTCTCCCTAAACAAGAGAGGAGTGAAAAGTACGATGTTAAAAAAACCTCCCTCTTAGTTTCTTGCATTTGAGGACAGAAGTGAATAGTTGTGCTTAGTAGTTAAAACAAAAATTCCTGCCGCGTTTAACTGCAATTTACAGGGAGTACACTATGTCTAAAATAATTATGAAAAAAGCTTTGATTTTGGGGTTTATTGCAATAAATTTTGCTGCTCAAGCAGAACAGAAGAAAGAATTTTTAGCAAGCCGCTGTTCTGAAATAGCTCAAAATGTGATTTCTCTAGTTTCGAGTCAATTTAGTTCAACATGTGTAGATAAACTTCATATAGCTTCCATCCAAATGAAAACGGCTGCGGCATTAATTTTAGAAGACGCCATCAATGCCGCGAAGCCCAAAGTAGACAACGCAATAGCCGCTTTACAATTTGCTGAATTAAGTGGCTGCAAACGATTCATTCAAATCTCTCATTCGAAATTGGAAGCAAACGAAGTAAAACATATGTTGTAAAGAGAAATAAACAGCGGTGTTAATTCAAATTAACACCACCCTCTTGTCATTTACTTTCAACTTAGATATTATTTGCGTCCATCGGGGCGTAGCGCAGCCTGGTAGCGTACTAGCATGGGGTGCTAGTGGTCGAAGGTTCAAATCCTTCCGTCCCGACCAATAGAATCAATGAGTTACGAATAAAAACCTCCTAAATAAAAAATCTCGGGTACACTTTTCTTAAAATGACTACCATATTACGGAAGCCTTATCTTTTTATATTTTTAGTGGTTAGCTGGATTTTTATAAGTCCAATAACAGAAGCTACTAACCCAATTAAAATTGATTCTGAACAAACTAATCATTTTTTCTTGCCTCATACATTGGTTCATGAGTTTAAATCAAAGACTAACGGGGTACGGTATAATTTATATATTAGCCTGCCCAAAAAATATAATCTTACTAAAAAGCATTATCCTATTATTTACTTATTAGATGCTGATTATAGCTTTGCTCTCGCCAAACAAATTAGTGAGCATTTATCGGATAGAAATAGAATCGATGAGTCAATTATAGTAGGTATAGCCTATGCTAATCCTAATGAATATAAGAAAAATAGAACTAGAGATTATACGCCTACTTATGTTCCTTCCGGAGGTTACGGAAAGGAATATCAGAAATATTCGGGAGGTGCTGAAAAATTTTATCGGTTTATTGAGTAGGAATTAATCCCATATTTAAAACAACGGTATAGGATTAGCGAGTCAACTTTTGTTGGGCACTCTTTTGGTGGTTTGTTTGGCTCATACTTATTAATCAGTCACCCTAGTTTATTTAATAATTATATCATCGTGAGTCCATCACTTTGGTATGATGATAAGTTGCTATTAAAGATGGCTAAGACTAAGAATCATTTTAATTTGGACCAGACCAAAAAAATCTGTTTAATTATTGGCTCCCAAGAAAATAAGGGTGATTACCGTATGGTCGATGATTTACAAGTGTTCAATGCTATTATTATGGCCAAGTCTCATAGAAATTTTCATATTACCTTGAGTATTATTGAAAATTTAGACCACGATACTATTTTTCCTATGGCTTTAACTCAAGGCCTAATAAAGTTAAACCACCGCTGATGACGTTATGAGATGTAACTGTTATTGATGAAAGCATGTAGGCATAACCTTTAGTTTTTTAGCTTCAAACCGAAGCAATATATTGTCTAAACGCTTCGGCGAGTCGGTTGGGTTTGTCAGCATACCAAGAGTTTAAGGCTTGCAGGTTAACGCAATGCATGAATCGATAATTTACACATGCAGAATAAATTGGCCATAACTTTTTAGCTAATCTAAACGCCTTCATTAATTGTTCTTTTGCCTCTAATTCTAACCAATTTTCGATGCAAGCGTCCTGAAGTTGATGACAGATTTTATCCGTCTCTTTTACACCATGATGGATAGTGGCTGTATATAGAAAATTATGCAGGGAAAAAAACGGATGCGAGATGGCTAGCTCACCCAAATCAATGAAGGTAAACTCATTGTTATTAGGACAAATCAATATATTGTTCGTGTTACAATCAGGTTGAACAATAGTTTCAGGGATATTGTATTCAGATAATAGTTTGGATTCTTCTAATAGTTGCGGGCATAAATCGTGCAATGTTTGCAGTTCTTTGTCTGTCATGCCGTCGGCTTTTAAAAAATCCGTTTGATTGATGATTTGCTTGTACAATTCGGGTAATTTGTTTAATTGCCAATCCGGCACTTCCAATGCTAGGAAAGGTTCTATATTATTTTCTATCGAGCGCTGGAAGGCTGCAAATGCCTTAATAGCTTGGCACAACAAGTCTGGATGAAATTCGCTTTTGAGATATCTGCGCAGTGAAATTCCTGCATCTTGCATAAGAAAACAGTGCAAATCATCGTTGATGGCCATTACTAGTGGCACAGATGCATTAAATTGGCGCCTCAAGAGTTGCAATACTTTAGCTTCCTGCGCTAACAGAGGTGCAGGTTGTTTCAAATAAACATCACCTTTTGATGTTGTAAATCGAAAAACATTGGACCAAGGTGTTTCTTGTACGATGTGGGGTAAATGCTCGAAAAAGTATCCTTGAGATGCCAGATAATCTCTTGCCCACTTGAAGATTCTAGAATGATTGTTCATTTTTAAGCCCCGACCCGTTTTAAGGACATCTTGCTCTAACAAGAATAGCACCAGAAATTATCATCTGAAAAATAGGTGGCAAGCTCACAATGTAGTGGCCACAGTGTTTACAATCAATAACATTTCAACCCTGTAGAGCTTTCCCCGTCTTGATGCAATACCAAATGCGATATTTGTCCTTGTTCATTTTTGAAAAAATTAATTTGAATATCCGGTATTTTTCCAAAAAATTCAGTTTCTGATTCAGGAAATAGTTTTATAGTTGGCTGATTTGTTTCTTGTAGCATCAGATGACCATCTTCTAAAAAAATAATAAATTGTCTCAAGGGTGTGAGGCCATAGGCTCCAACATAAGGTTCAATGTTGTATATACCAATGTAGTTAGCAAGCGATTCGGGGTAAAGAGTTAATTCTTTTCTTTCAGAAGGTAGTATTACAGTTTCACCATGTATTAAGCCTGCTAATTTTAAACAAAGATTTTGGGCAATATAACCCAATGCATTTAGGTTGGCTAAAGCGACAATCGTGAGCTCATCGTTTGGAAAGTAGATTAATTTAGTATTGAATCCACTAGTCCCACCTGCATGGGATATTGCCTTATGCCCATTCAAAGAATAAATTCTTACACCAAAGCCATAGTCATTTTTGTAAGGTTCTATCATTTTCTTTAATGACGCGGCAGATAAAACTTTTCCTCCAAATAAACCTTGTTCCCAGCGTAGTAAGTCTTGTGTGGTGGAGTATAAAGAGCCTGCTGAATAAGGAATGCTCATATCCAAATAATCTGCGTTACGAATTCCATCGGAGCTGACCATATAGCCAGCAGCACGATGTAAAATAATCTCTGAATGAGAATCATAACCTGAATCGTTCATTTCAAGGGGCTTGAATATACTGTTTACAACAAAATTTTGATAACTTTGACCACTTATTTTTTCAATTAAGTATCCAAGCAGCACATAGCCTGAATTATTGTATTCAAAGTTTGATCCGGGTTGAAAATTTAATGGTTTGTTTCGAAAAAAATCGATTTGTTGTGTGGGTGTTCTCGGGCTAGTTGTAAATGCCGCAAAATCGGGAAAACTAGTATAGTTTGGAATTCCAGATGTGTGGTTTAATAAATGGAAAAGTGTTACCTTGTTCCAAGTGGAAGGAGCATCTAACATGTATTTATTTATAGCATCTGTTATCTTGAGCTTACCCTGTTCTTCAAGTAGCAAGATTGATGCGGCAGTAAATTGCTTAGTGAGCGAAGCGATACGAAACTTTGTGGTGGGTGTATTTGGGATTTCCCATTCAAGATTAGCGTATCCGTAACCCTTATCAAGTATTATTTTTCCTTGTTGTGCTACAAGGATAGCTCCCATAAATTGTTTGTCTTTTACATAGAACTCAATAAGTTGTTCCATTCGGGATAAATTACTAATCATTTGACTATCTCCTGAAAACCATAACTATTATATGTCTTATTAGGGGGAGTTTATTAAAAATTAATTGGATTAATTCAGCGAATCATATATGCTTAACTTAATAATTCAGTAAAGCTATTTTAACCTGATTGAGCATTTCCTTTATTTGTTTTTTAAATTTCTTAATGTCTGTTATTGAAGAGCCATGTTTGAGCGCGTTTTTATTATCCTTTTGACCACCACTCCCTTTAGCCCCTCCATGGATACGACAACGCTGTTTGCCTTTGACTGCAGTAGCACGACATGGACTACCATTATTGCGTTTAGTCTTAGCTCCACAGAGTGGAGCATTATCAAAAGCATAATTAATATTCTCGGTACAAGAGATCGTTTTCATTTTTTATCTTTAGCCCCCATGCTATTTTGGACATTACCAACTATAGCCTGACCTCCTGGGTGTACATCAACTCTTTCCACAATTATTTTTAGACTCCCAACCCCCTGTAGCTTTGCGAGCGTATTTGCCTGTTGAACAAAGCAATTTGCTAGCTTTATTGCCGAGTTGGTGAAATATTTTTTTAGTTCAAAATCATCAGCCGCATGAGCATAAGCCATCGATTTTTGTTGTAATTTGTGGATAGACAGTATTTGAGCCGCGAGCATTGATTGCAAGCTATTTTTAGCATCAAGAGCAACTAAGGAGTTTTCACTTATTTGCGTTGCTTTATGTATGTCAAAATTATCTGCGGTAACATCGCCAAGGGTTCTAGCATTTTCCTGAATAATATACCTGTTAAATGTCTTTTTAGTATCATTTTTTTCATCTGAGACAGGCAGTTGTTTCTTTTGTTTGATTTCATTGTTTAACATAATTCACCTCCTTAAAAACAGTGTTTCTGATATCCGTAAAAGCTAAATTAATTTTGTGCTAGTGCAGATTAGTGCCGTACTAAAGTACTCGGCACTAATTTGCACTATTTTATCTTTGTACTGATTAGTACTGGGTACTAATATGCACCAATCGGTACTTTATTAATAATTCCCATAGAATCAGACGCTAGCCTTGCTTCAACAAGTTTTTTAAGTTCTCGATAAATTGAGGGTGGTTTGTATTGATCTTTAAAATGCTTTACCAGATCGCTTTTTTTAATTGGTCTATCAAGAGTACTGATATATTTAGTAAGCACTCTTCCAATTTCACTAACCCGCTTGTTTGGATTTTTGATTGGTGCATCAGTAGGAATAACTACACAGCCTGTTACAACGGACTTCCATTTGCTTAGCCTCATGGTTACTATTTCAAGCTGAAAGCCAATACGCGTACCTTTAGTACTTAAGTCACGTTGTTTTGTTATTTCAGCACACCGCCCCGTAGGTGAGTCAGTTATTTCGATCTCAGTATCAACAGCTGCACGTACACCACTCCATCCCCTGGCTCCAGCCGCCGCGCTTTTTCCACTATGATGAATTAGCATAAAATGGACATTACACTCATTGCGGATTCGATCGAAATGACGAATGACTACTCCCATATCTTGACCAGCATTTTCATTCGCTCCTGAACTTAAGCGTGCGAGTGTATCTCCTATAATCAAACGAACTTTTTGTTGATATTTTTCTTCTATTAACTGGACTAGATTAATAATTGCACTTGTATCTGAATCATTATCAAATAAGTTAATGGGATTTTGCACAATGGCAAAATTTCTAATCCGTACTTGATGATGCATTTGGTATGTTTGGAGACGTCTTTTGACAGAGGATGGTGATTCTGCCGCAAGATAAATGACTAGACCTTGTTCTGTTTTTCTCCCCATCCAATCAATACCACGTGCAATAGCGCATGCCATATCAATAACAAAGAACGTTTTGCCACTATTGGAATCTCCGTAGAGGATGCTTCCATCTCCTTCAATCAAAATTCCTTCGAGTAACTCGTCAACAGGAGAAAATGCTTCTGGTAATGTATCAGCAAATATAGTGTTAAGAGGAAGTGAGGGTGTTTTTGGAGAAGTTAATATTAGGTTAAGTTTCTCATACCCATATTTTTGTGCATAATCCCCAACGTCCTGTTTCAGCGGTATTTCTTGAGGTAGCTCAATCCATGTGGCATTTATTTCAAGTGTTATTTTTGACGCCAATTCCTCTTGACCGCGATCAGGGACAATCACTATCTTTGCAAAAGGATATTGAGATCGTAACTTTTTTGCTACAGTCATCATACGACTAACTCCAAAAGAAATTACAGTTGCAACCCCCAATACTTTATTCACTGGCCATGCTGCACTTAATCCTTCACATAGATAAATGCAAGTGGTTATTTGGCCGATTACAAAATAACCATCATGGAATTGAGCGCCTCCCAAATTTAATTTTTTACCTTCATCTGGAGGAATAAATTGGAGGGTTTTTATCTTGCCATTACTAATGCATGGCACGACAAGATAGCCAGAGACATTATGAGTTTGAATGATTAGAGATGGTACATTTTCTGGGTAAACTTTTAATCCATCCGATTGACCTTCTTTTCTTGAAATATATGGGTGCTCGTTATCCGCAGGTAAGCATCTTTCCCAAATTTCTAATGCATAAGAACTTTCATATGGAGCGACATTTGTAATATTACTTTCTAGTTTTGGCTGATATGTTTTTTGATTGAAACTAGGATTTGAATTTTTCCAGCCAGCTTCTTTTGCTTTAAAGAATAATGTTGCTTCAGTCACCCCGCCTGTCTGATCAAAAGATTTCCAAGTAACATGGCAGTCTTTTTCACTTACATAGTTTGAGGTGCTCTTACTCCAACTGTGAAAGTCTTCAAAGGATAATCCTGCTGCTTTTGCAGCCATTCCAATTCGAATCCATTCATCATGGGGACAGCCAGAATCCAAGGCGCTAAGTGCCAAAAAAGCACGATCTAATTCACTCATGTTCGTCCTCCAATCTAGATTCCATTAATTTGAGAATGGGAGTAAGTAAAAAACTGATATGCTTTGGGCCTTGATTGGTTTGTCCATTGTAGTTACTATATTTTTGTTGTCCTTTGTAAATAGCAGAGATAGCCCCTCTGATCGTTCCAGCGATCTCGGGGCTTTTGTTTTTAGCTTGAACTGATGCTGCTCTTTGAATATGAGGAATGTTTTTAGTCATGACACACCTCAAAATTCTCATTTATCCATTGATCAATTATATCTGCATGCCAAGCTAATCGGTTGTTAATTAATGTGGGTTGCGGAAAGAGATTTTTTTCCCACCATCTGCGTAAAGTTAGCCGATTGCGACGCGTAATCTCTTCAGCATCTTTGATGAAGTAAATTTGTGGTTTTAATGATGCGGTTTTTACTGGCATATTTGTTCTCCTTTGTAACGAATTATTAGCCTTCGATAACAAGGTAACAAATAAAAAACCCAGAGATCCCAAGCTGGGTTTCTGGGTTTTATTTTTATGGTTTATGAGGATTTATAGAACTGAAGTAATTTTTTAGTCGCTCTTTGAATGCTTTATAAGTGATATTAATCTCCTCTTTATCACAAGCTATACCATTTATAGTAGATTGCTCTTTATTGCTTGCTATATAGACAATAATATTTTTAGCACCATCTTTCGTT
The DNA here is from genome assembly GCF_047605385.1 of Legionella sp. Classification (GTDB taxonomy): domain Bacteria; phylum Pseudomonadota; class Gammaproteobacteria; order Legionellales; family Legionellaceae; genus Legionella. Next base: position 12,134 of record NZ_JASGFU010000042.1, read on the forward strand.
AAGCTTTTTTCAAGCTGCAAAAAACAATCCCATTTCATAACCTTAGTAAAGGTATCAGATTTATCTGGTAATATTTGAGGGAGAATGTGCTTAAGAACTGCGTTTGAAATAGCATCTTCACGAAAATTTAATTTTTTCGGAGCATGTTCATCTTGATTTACAGTTTCTGGATTTGGTTTTTCTTGGGTTAATGAAAGGTAGTAATCTGCGCTGATTTTATCAATTAATAAACCTTCGATTCCAACATTTGCAACAATGACCGCGGGTAAATATTGAGCTAAGTTTTGCGGTGGTTTTAAATTAATTTGTATCACATTGGGTTTGTTTTGCCAGACTTCTGTTATTTGCCCAGGGCTGAGCGAAAAATCTTCCGAAACATTTAAACCATTAGGCGTCACGATATCAACACGTGCACATATCCTAATTCCAGCATCTATGCCGAATTGTATAAGCAGTTTGACTTGTTCGCTATCATAGTTCAAGGTTAACAACACTGGATGCCGAATGGCTTGGTTTTGTGTATGCGTTTTTTTTCTTAGTTGTGAAACACTAACGTTTTCCATCACTTACTCCATCAACGTAAATAAGCATCATTAAGTTTAAAACCAAGCAGGATGGATGATGAGACCCTCTTTTCTCCCCGCAAAGGATAGCTTGGACTAGTGATTATACGATTCTGCAAGATTGTTGAATAGAAAGTTCGGAAATTCCGAATTTCTTAATTACTCATGCTTGATAAATATTTGAACTGTAAAATATTTTTTGACAGTTGATTCTAAGTTTTTTTACGAAAGGGGAGAAAATGGTTTCTTAATATACTTTGTGTATAAAAAATAAGAATGAGCATTTATTCCTTTTATAAATAAATATTTTATAATTAATATATTGAAATATATGGTTTTTTTCAAATTTTTTCCTAAACTTTATTCCTTTTTATTCCTAATTTTTATTATCTTGTAATGTCCATGTCGGAGATTTGCGTGAGCTAATATTTTGGATTTGGCCACTGTTTCGCAATTGAGTTAGCAGGTTGTCGATTTTCTTTAACTTCTGTTCTTTCTCTAATGCATCGCTTAATTTGTTCCAAAGTAAATTATCGATTTCTTTTCTTGTTGCAGATTTAAATTGTTCCAGATAATCAATAATCAATTTTTGATAATACCTATTATCTTGGGCACGATTATGAATATAGGCTGCTTTCGTAGCCGTAGCATCCGCAATAAAAGCAGAAACATGGAAATTAGGTTTACGGCCTTCTATGAGCTTTTCTTTTCGCAGATGTTTAATGGTGTCATCAGGTAAAGGCAAATGCTTTTGTACGCGATCAAGAGCAATTATTTCATCTAAAGTTAAATCAGTTTTTTGAATAAGCATTCTTGTATAGGCTAAATCAACTATGTGGCCATATATTGTTATTTTAACAGTTTGCGGTTCTTTTAAATCATAATCTGGTAAGGGAAAATAACGGCGAGCTTGGCCAGTATACATTTCATGGATTCCATAGCCCATTGTGTCAATCATTCCTAATTCTGTCATTGCTTGGGTTAAAAATGGATTTCGATATTGTCGAGGTGTCTTATGTCCGGTTACATAATCCCCCGGTTCTCCGTCATAAAAACCACCTAAATTTTCAAGGGTTAATCTATCTATAAATTCGGTAACAATAATTCGACCATGACGAGAGTAATCTTGGTGTGCAATACAATTATGCAGTGCTTCTAAAACAATTTTTTGATCATATTTTGCAAGCTCAATTGCAACCAACTCGTTAGCTGGAAGAATACGCAATTGCACATTTCGTATTTTATTATAAAGAAAACTGGTAGTGAGCAAAAAAGGTGGGTAAAAATGCTCATAAGCACGCTCTTCACCTACTAGTTTCCATGTTATTTGTGCTGGGTAGGGTGAAAGAAAATGAGCAGATTCAGGGCTGCCCACTAAAAGAAGAGCGGCTTTCGTAATTTTGCCATTTATAGTCAGTTTTACACGATCAAGAAATACCTCATCTGGCCAATCTAAGACCTCGTTTAGCTCGAACCGATTAGCATACTTATGCGCAAAAGCTTCTTTGGCTTTTTTTAAAGCTGCGGAATCTAAATTTTTTACTGTAGCATCAATTACTGTTTGTGCTGACCAATCGGATGAGCCAACTTGCTGTCTGATACGATCCAATTTATCTAACCCTAAATGAGAAAGACTCTCCCCTGAACGCGCGTAATAATGTCCGTTCCAAGCAATAGGCATACCTAATGGTGCGGCAGGAATTTCTAAAAGTAGAACACGGCCTTTTTCTGTATGGAGTTCATGAATATCACGGAAGGTGATAGAGGGTTCGGTACCTTGAGCTATTTGGTATTTTAACGAATGTAAGTGCTCTTTATCTCGTCTGTAATTACAGCCTTTGATTGTACGGGTTGTGTTATCTACTCCAAATATTAGCCATGCTTTTTCATGGTTGTGTAGATTCGCTTCGTTTGATAGGGCAGAGAAATATTGACCAATTTTAGAGGTTGGATAGGATTCATCCGCTTGTTTAAATTCCACTAGTTCATTTTCCCACTCGCTAATTAATTGCTGCAATAACAATTCTAAAGTGTTTTGTTGTGTCATTCCCTATCCTAAATATTGATTATTATTTTAGTTTTCAATCAAGTGAACTGTTCGGTATTTCCGAACAGTTGCGTGACCAAATTTTTTAAGGGTGGGGGCAATTTGCCCCTTCCCTTATAGCTATTAATACTCGTTAGCTGTACCGTTAACCGCATGTATTTTTTTACTTTCATGAATAATTTCAAGCCGTGACATTGTGTCACAAGTTGATTCATTCGTTTTCTTTGCTTGGATTGAAACTATATTGTCTTGTAATAAACTTTCAAGATAATCACTCCAATTGATTAATGCTTCTTTACGTTGGACAAGCATTTCATTTCTATTATAAGTAGCCATGATCTTAGGCATTTTATGGCCTAAGCATTTTTCAATTACTACTGGATCAATATGAAGTGTTTCGCCAAGCTGAGTACAAAAGCTTCTTCTTAAATCATGCGCTGTCCAGTGGGGGATGCCAATTCGTTCTTGAATACGATTAATAGCGCGAGATAAGGCTTTGGGACTAAGCGGTTCGCCTTGATGCGCTGAAAGTATAAAGTCTGATTGTGATACGAATTTAAGCGTTTTAAACATAGCTTTTACTGGCTCAGTTAAATGCACTCGCATTATTTCATTTTGTTTTGTGTGTTCTTTAGGAATAGTCCAAAGATCATTGTCAAAATCAATTTCTGACCAAGTAGCTAATCTAAGTTCACCTGATCTTATTCCTGTATGGAGAATAAGCTTGATAGCCAGTTTGGTTTGAATAGACATACGGTTCTTATTGTTATTTAAAAAGAATAGCAGTTCTTTTATTTCATTGACTGTTAAATATCGATCACGTGGTTTCTCAATTCCACCAATATCACGGCCTTGCAATAATAAAGCAGGATTTTCTGTCATCGCTCCGCGCCTGACTCCATAGCTAAACGCTTGCTTAAGCGCAGCTAATACTTTATTGGCATGAACAGGAGCACCACGTTTTACGATCTTATCTAGGGCTTTAGTGACCATAGAAGGGGAGAGCTTGGCTAATTCAATATCGCCAAGTAAAGGGATAATATCAGCGTCTATCAGCTGTTTAATTTGTTGGGGTTGCTTGCGCTCTTTCTCGATGTAGCCTGTGTACCACGCAAGTACTAGCTTGCTGACAGTATTACTTTGAGCCTCTTTTTGGTCGCTAATAATATCTTTAGGATTTTTACCATCACGGCGTAATTGGCTTAACTCAATGAATTGCTTTTTAGCATTAGCCAAGCTCATTGCTGGATAATGTCCAAAAGTTATTTTGTCAGTTTTGTCGGCTATCTTATAACGATAAATCCAACTTTTAATCCCATTGGGGGTGACACGAATGCCAAAACCACCACCTTCATATTCTTCGAAGCGTGCAGTACGTGGTTTCAATGCTTTAATATAAGTATCAGTAAAATTACCCATTACAGCCTCATCAATTCACGGGGTACACTTTGGGGTACACTTAATTGTGATCTCAAATGATATTGTTTATGATCAAGTGAGTGTGATGATATGGCTAAAATTCATATATATCAAGGGGTGTAAGGAATTTTTGAATTTAAATGAAATCGAATGATATCATTAGTAGAAAGCATGTTGTGCTAGTGGTCGAAAGTTCAAATCCTTCCGTCCCGACCAGCTTCTAGTAAATCTTAAAATCCTCGGGTACACTTAGCTAAAGGTGACATCAAATAAAGAGGACTTGGAAATAGACAAAAATTCTATTTATTTTAAAGCTGTTCTTGAATCAACCTTGATCTTTAAAATAAAAGGAACAGCGAAATTTCTATTCGATATCTGGGTAGAGTATGCCAAGCAACAATATCCTAATTTTTTATTCCAAGCTAAGGATGAGGTTCTAGCTGATGACTTAATAGTCGCCTTTGCTAAAGGTTTGGAATTTGTTTGGCGAAATGAGAACGAAATTAAACGCAATATGCCAGAATGGTCTATAGGAGTTATTTTAGATACAGCCTCAGTTACTCTAAATACTCACTGGTCTCAAGAGTACATCTATAAGCAAACTCATGAATATAAAGATTTATGTTTTCTTACAACTCTTTCTCAATTTTTAAAAGTAGACGCAACAGCCGTTAAAAGAATAGAGGCGCTTTACAGGCATAAGATGAAGAAAGAGATAAATATTATAGAGCAGGAGTTTGAAAAAAAAGATAAAATTATTGATCTGACCCAATTTAAAAAAAACAAGAGACCTAACGCTGTTTTTAAAAAAAATATAACTGATTATTTGGATTCACTATATTACGAAAAACATTTCCTTATATTTGGTGATATTCTTAAAAATAAATCCAGTTTTGTATTAGCAGATTTCTTTAATCATGATGAGATGAAAAGCCTTATTGAACGTGTCAATAGTCGTTAGATTATCTCTTCTAATTTTTCTCAGGAGTTATGATGATTCTTGATCATGTGGGAATAACTGTTTCTAATTATGAGAAATCCAAACAATTTTATACTCAGGTTTTAATGCCTCTTGGCATCACCGTTATTACTGAACATGATGGATGGATTGGATTTGGCAAAAATGGTAAGCCTGAGTTTTGGTTTGGTCCCGGCAAAGAGACAAAGTATTTTTCACATGTCACGTTTACAGCGGAAACAAAAGCAGCTGTTGATCTTTTTTACAAGATAGCGATTGATGAAGGTGCCGTGTGTAATGGAAAACCAAATCTACGACATGATTATTATCCTGGATATTATGGTGCTTTTATCATTGATCTTGATGGTCATTATATAGGTGCTGTTATTCATAATTCATGACTTAGTTTTCGTAAAAATGTTGAGCTTGACCCATCATTGGGTCAAGCAAGCTCTATGAAAAGAGACGCCATTATTTTATCGTTGCTTTTTCGCCATCTAAAAAATGCTATAGGATGCTCAAATTCTTCTGCCCCGACCAGCTTTTGAAGGTTTTTATAATTTATGGGTGTACTTATGACGTCCAAAATTATTTTAAAATACCATCTAGACGAGTAACAGCGATTAAAATAGAATCTGCCAACCGTTCGTTATAGAAATAAACCATTCGTATGAAACAATATATTATGGGATTATCTTGTTTTTATCATGATAGTGCAGCAGTGCTTTTGGATAATGGGAAGATTGTTTCTGCGGTTCAAGAAGAAAGATTTTCAAGGATTAAACAAGATAAGCGTTTCCCTATTCATGCGATTAAATATTGTTTATCTAGCAAAAAAATTCATCTCACTAATATCGATCACATTTACTATTATGAAAACCCTTCAATTAAATTTAATCGTATTGTATCTACTTATTTAAATTTTGGTTTTAAAGGATTCAGTAATTTTGTGACGGATATACCAAACTGGCTCCTTAACAAGTTGTATGTAAAATCGATTATAAAAAATGAACTCATTGCAGCTGGATTTGATCCCAAAGATATCCCGCCCATTTCGTATATTCCTCATCATCAATCACATGCTGCGTCTGCTTTTTATCCTAGCCCATTTAAAGAAGCGGCGGTATTATGTATTGATGGTGTAGGTGAATGGGTTACTACTTCAGCGTGGTTAGGAAAAGACAACTCTCTTAAACCTTTATGGGAAATTCGATTTCCTCATTCATTAGGACTGCTCTATTCAGCCTTTACTTATTTTTGTGGCTTCAAAGTCGACTCTGGTGAATATAAATTAATGGGTTTGGCTCCTTATGGTAAACCCACGTATTATGAAAAAATAGTTAATGACATTATTGAAATCAATGAGGATGGCAGTTTTTGGTTAAATATGGATTATTTTGATTATGCTGTTGGAGATTGTATTATTTCAAACAAATTTTCTGAACTATTTGATGGCCCTCCAAGAAAATCTGAATCGTTAATTACTCAAAGAGAATTTGATCTAGCCGCTTCGATTCAAGCTGTATTAGAGCAAGTAGTGTTCTTAATTGCAAAAAATTTAAAAGAACAAACAGGCCAAAAAAATCTCTGTTTATCCGGTGGGGTTGCATTAAATTGCGTTAGTAATGGAAAGCTTGCGGAAAGTGGTCTTTTCGACTCCATTTGGATTCAACCTGCTGCTGGTGATGCAGGAGGTGCATTAGGAGCTGCCTATGAAGGGTGGTACTCCCAAAATAACAATTTACGAACAACATTTGGTTGTGACCAAATGCAAGGGAGTTATCTTGGAACAGAATATAGCTCACAAGAGTATATAGCGTCTTTGATAGAGCTCAATGCCCAATTTGAACAAGTCTCTGATGATTTATTAACTAGCACTGTATCTGAATTACTAACTCAAGGGCACGTGATTGGATGGTTCCAAGGACGCATGGAGTTTGGGCCTCGTTCATTGGGTTCGCGGTCTATTATTGGTGATCCTCGAGATCCAAAAATGCAAAGCCGTATGAATTTAAAAATAAAGAATAGAGAATCATTCCGACCTTTTGCTCCAGCCATACTAGCAGAGCACGCTTCAGACTGGTTTGAGGTGGGTAGAGAAAGTCCTTATATGTTGTTTGTTCATTCCATAAAGGGTAATCACCGTATTCATGAAACTGAAGCAGACCAAAATAAACAAGGTATTGAAAAACTTCAAGTAGTTAGGTCAACCATTCCAGCAATCACCCATGTCGATTTTTCTGCACGAGTGCAAACCGTACATCAAGAAACCAATCCTCTGTTTCATCAGTTGATTCAGTCATTTTATGAATTAACCGGTTGTCCTGTCTTGGTAAATACCTCTTTCAATGTCCGTGGTGAACCGATTGTTGAGAGTGTCAAAGATGCTTATACTTGCTTCATGAGAACAGAGATGGATTATCTTATCATAGGAAATTGCATCTTGGCTAAAAAAGACCAACCGCAGTGGAATGAACAGGTAAATTGGCAAATGGAATTTTCTCTGGATTAATGCAACATCATGGTGAAAATATGAATTGTTTATCAAAATATGTAAAAAAATCAGGGATACTGCTATGCCGGATCATTGCTGCAATCGTATTTATCGCTGTGGTGTGGCCTATTGGCTCAATAATTAGATTGATGGCAAATCCAATGTATATTAAAAGAACAAAATATTCATCAACATATAAACGTTACTAATACATTAGAAAGATTAGGAATACAAAAGGAGCTGTAATGAAAGAAAAAAAAACTTTATCTCATAATGAAGCAGTTGCAGAAGTGTATCGTATTACGCCTCAACTTCAAGAATATGATGAGTTTATGTATTTAGGTGTCCGGTGGTTGCCCTACACCATGTTCTTTCATCATAAAAATTACAAATCAAATGTAATTAATACTGATAATTTTGGTTTTCGATACACTCATTACCAAAATGAACGTTACAGCATGGAGCAGTTCCCAACAGACAGGCCTGTTAATCTAATAATAGGTGGCTCTACCGCATTAGGTACAGGAACTACTTCTGATTGCTACACAGTCTCATCGGCTCTTTGTGATTATACTGGGGAAATTTGGCTAAATTTAGGTGGAAGAGGTTATAACGCAACTCAAGAACTTATTTTATTTCTAATGCACCAACATCGATTTAGCCAAATCAATCGAGTTATTTTATTAAGTGGTGCTAACACGTTAACTCTGGAAGGGTTGCCTGATAACTTGGCTTGTGAACATGGGCGGTATTACTATTCTTATGAATTTCAACATTATATGGAAACCTATAATACTGATTTGCGTAGACGTAAAAATTCTTATGCTTCATTAACCGGTAAAACAGGCGATAGTGTATTTCATAAAGCAAAGGAATATTTTAAGAAGTTGCTCCAGGATGAAAATCCTACTGAAATTGTCTTATCAGATGAAAGCATTGATCTGAACCAGCGTATATTAAGAGCAGCATGGGTAACCACTAATACTCTGAGGCAGTGGAAACAATTGCTAGCCCCCTTTGAAGCAGAACTTTACTACGTACTTCAACCCATATCTTCGTGGACAAAAGAACAATTTACCTCTGATGAAGAAGACATGTTTTACGCCATTGATTGCTGCGCAAATAATTTCTGGCGACTATTCGGTAAATTATGCGCCAAAGAATTACATCATCCTTATCGTGATGCTATAGAAAAAGAATGCACTCAAATGGTTATCCCATTTCTGGATATGAATGAATCGTTAAAAAATTCTCCAATCATTAATGAAACATTCTTTGTGGATCATTTACATTTCAATGATGCAGGATATATTGAAGTTGCTCGTTTGATTCACGAAGAACTCATTAAAAAACATTAGAAGATAAATCATGAAAAACATATTTAAAATTTTATTACGCATTTTTCGAAATTTGTTCAAAAAAAAGAAACAGGAATCCGGTTCTTCGTATCCATTAAGATAGGAAAGGTTGTATCCATATGTTGCATCAATTTGAAATAAATCAATTCCATCGCGAAGGGTTCTTAATCGCTGAAAGCTATTTTACCTGCGCTGAGATTGAACACCTAAAAAAGGAAACTATCCACCTTATGCACCATGAATGCCCTGGTAAAGTCATGGAAGAAGATGGAAGCACCATAAGAAGTATTAACGGTCCTCATTTAATTAGTCCTATTATGGACAAAGTGTCTAAAACTCCGAGGTTACTAAACTCAGTTCAGTTGCTTTTAGGAAGTGAATCGATCTATATCCATCAATATAAAATTAATATCAAGCATGCGTTTGTTGGGGATATCTGGGAATGGCATACTGATTATTGGTTTTGGCATAAAGAAGATGGAATGCCAAAACCCAATGCCCTCTCAGTGGTCATTTTTTTGGATGAAATTAACGATTATAACGGGCCAATGATTCTTGTTCCCGGATCTCACACAACAAAATGGAATGAACATGATCATACTCTGCCTTATGGAAGCCTCACCGGTGGAGACAATTGGCGACTAACGACATCAAGTAAATTAAAATATCAATTTTCAACAGAACAATTGAAAAACATTATCGCTAAAAATGGTTTACAATCTGCCAAAGGTCACGCAGGTTCTGTTTTATTTTTTCATAGTAATTTGCTGCATTGTTCAGGACTCAATTTATCACCATGGGATCGTAAAGCAATTTTTATCTCTTACAATCTTGTAAACAATGCATTGAATCCTATAGAATCACCGAGGCCAGATTTTCTTGCCAGCAGAGATTTTTCTCCTTTGCAGGCAATTGGAGAGCGTGATTTTTTAGAGACTTTATGAATCAAGAAATACAGCAGATGAGTGGATATATTGATGCTATTCTCTATGTGATATTAGCCTCAATTGCTTTTGTTTTCCTTGATGATCTATGTAGTGACGTTGAGCCATTGACTGCTTTGTTTGTGATGAGTGGCGTTGCAATTTTTTGCTTCAATATATTAAGTTTGAAACACTTAAAAACGGTTTACGATGCCATATTTCAAAATCCATTTCTATTTTTAATGATGTCAACTGTTCTTGGATTAGATTGGTTATGCGTGATTTATTCAACACATCTCTCCGATCCTTTTATCACAATGACATCACTTTTTATTTCGTCAGCTTTTTTAGGTTTTTTCAGTCTTTATCGAAAAAATGGCTCAACCTCCTACTGTTGGAGCATGCTAATTTTAGTAATTTCTATTCTAATTTTATTCTTTAAATATGAAATACAGAAACCTGGAAATACATTCTATGGAATCTTGTTAGGAGTTTTGGCGGGCCTTGCATTTTATATCTATATGCAAACATCCGAATTGCTAAGCAAGCGCGCTAAATTGACATCTATGCAAGTTTTGGCAACACGTTTTTGGGTTTTGTTTATTGGCTCATCATTTTTTATACATCTCAAAGATCTCAATGCAGCACTCAAGGACAATGCTTTATCATTAGTCGCTGTTAGCATCGGATCTTTAGTCATTCCTATTTTTTTTAATCAACAAGCCATTCGTAAATTAGGGACTGCAACAGCCTCTGTTTTAATTAGTCTTGTCCCAATCACCACCTATTTAATCTATGCATTTTGGAATGGCAATCTAATGTTCACCAATCTATTAATTGGGCTTGTTATTACCTCAGCTCTCGCTCTACCCAAAATAATTGGGGCGCGCGCTTAACACATTAGAATAGTATGCTTAAAACGCATTTAATTGTTTCAACTGTTAACTGATTAATTAATAGCAATATGTTAATTTTTTGCGCATAAATAATCTGTTCATGAGGCACAAATCCTATGTTTTTTGCATAGTCAAAAAGCTCAATCTATTTCAACATACCAGTTTATCCGTTGCATTAATATTAACGGAGGTATGTTAGGCTTTGTGAGTCATGTAGGCCTACTAACCGTTTTGTCTGTAGATTTACATAAAAAATATCAACAAATTATTGGTGATAAAAAGTATGAAGCTAAAATATTAAAGAATGAATTAGAAACTAAACCAGAATTTTTTTCTCTTCCTAATCTTAAATTAACGTAATCGTATTAATTATCATGACTAGAATGTTGCTAACCAAAAGACCTCTACTTTTCCAAGAGAAATGCTTTTGGAATAATTTAATGAGCAGGCAAATTTTTTTTTCAAAAATGGTCGAATAGTCAATAGTTTTTAGAAAAATAAAGTTTAAAAAAAACGGAATTAACATCTGGAATTTTAAATATTTTATGCTACCATGTTTGAGGTTACCTTCCTTTCGTTTATTATGTTCTTTGTGGATAAAGTTTTAATCCATTCATGGCAAAAGTCTTCTAAAATCTAATAATCACTTATAAAACTCACGCCCTGTGAGGCTTTATGCTTTTTATCTGTTGTTATGGGTTTTATATTTATCCACAAAATCTGTGGATAAGTTTGTGAATAGATGATGGAGAAAGCAAGGATGAGTAGGCGTGGTGATGAGCCGATAGTTTTTTTCAGAGTGCCTAAAATAAAACAGATTTCTAAATTATGCCCCATATGATTTTTCGTCTCATTTTCTTTTTCATAAAATATTACTAATTTGCGATAATAAATAATGACTGCAATTGTTGCTAAAGCACAGGTGAGTAAACTAAGGAAGTCCACCATTTTGGAAATCCAAAACAAAAATCCTATGGAGACAAAAAATTTAATCAAGGTTTCAATAGAAATGAATTGATCTCCTGCAAAGCGATAAAGGGTTTTACCGCATATCCAGCCCATTCTGGTAATATAGATAAAAATTGTTAATCA
>NZ_JASGFU010000043.1:0-22874 GCF_047605385.1 Legionella sp.
GCTCGCTAATCCGAGCCAGCAACTTCTCAATAATTTCTTCGTAATTTTTCATGAGCTTATTTGATCATAACCACATCATTTTGCAAGCTTTATTTTTAATAATGAAGTCGCTTCGCGACACTATTTAATCCCCTCACCCTTGCTCCCTCTCCCCCACGCTGCGCGCGGTGGAGAGGGGAGGCTGGTGAGCTCAATTAAATACCTGGGGAGTTACATAATTTATAGTAACTGTTCACATAATGGCTAGAACACAAAGTTGGATGTATGTTTATTTTCCGCTTAAGTTTTTTCTTGATATTTGCTCTTATAGGGTTGGTTAGCTTAGAGTTGATAATAAAGACAAAATTTTGCTTGTGGGTTTAGCTAATCCCAATGAGCTTAGTTCCTCTTTAGAAAACCAGTGCCCAGATTGTTCTGCAACCTTATTTCCCAAAGATTTTGTTTTGATACTTTGAGCATTTATTTCTAAAAGAAAATGGCTAAAACGATGTTTAAATGCAATTAATGGTTTGGCTTCATTTCCCTTTAAATCATAATTCGCTTCAATAAACTGAAGAGGGCAGTTGCCTTCTTCAGTACTGGGTAGGCACCATAAACCACCCCATAATCCCGTTGAAGGTCTTTTCTCCAGATAAATCTGGCCTTGTTGATTCAACAAAACCAATAATTGCTGCTGTTGAACTGGAACAGGCTTGCGTATTTTTTTTGTTGGGTATTCATATTGTTCTTGATGTAAAAAAGCTTGGCAATTATTTTGTAAAGGGCAATTTTGGCAAGTAAAGTTTTTAGTAGTACAACAGGTGGCGCCAAGATCCATAATTGCTTGAGTATAATCAGCACATTGCTCATGGGGCATGCAGGTATTGGCTAGTTCCCACAGTTTTTTTTTGATTTGCGCTTGTTCAGGATGCCCTTTAATTCTAAAAAAGCGAGTTAGAACGCGTTTGACGTTACCATCAAGAATAGCCGCATGCTTATTAAACGCTTGCGATACAATTGCTGCTGCAGTGGATTCGCCAATGCCTGGTAATTCATTTAATAGCATAGGCTCATCGGGGAAAATGCTTTGATAGTCACTTACAATGATTTTTGCTGTTTTATGAAGATTGTGCGCGCGACTGTAATAGCCTAAACCAGACCATAAAGACAGTACTTCATCTTCATGAGCATTAGCCAAATCAGTAACACTAGAAAAACGCTCTATAAAGCGTTCAAAATAGGGGATAACAGTTTGTACTTGTGTTTGTTGCAACATAATTTCCGAAACCCAAACACGATAAGGGCTACGTGGTGATTGCCAGGGAAGATTTTTACGCCCATGCTTGGCAAACCAGGAAAGCAAGGGTTTGCTAAATTGTTCTGATAAGTGATCCACGTGAATAACTTCTTGTTTGAATTAGCTAAAATGGTACCTCAAATCAAATATGATTAATACCAGATCATCATGCAAAAAAAAATTAGAATGACTTCGCTAAGTGTGCATTCATAGTCTATCGTAAATAATAGAGGGTGTGTATAGCCTAATTAAATACCTAAAAAAATCTTCTTGCCTGCGAAAAAATGCTTCGCGTGAAGAGATTTTTTTGTGTTGTTTGGAGTGAAAACAAGGAGAGCATGATGCATCAACAATTATACGAAATAGTGATACTAAAACCAACGGCAGTCTTCTTATCATTTCTTGCTGCGCATCTACCTGAGACTAAGTTACCGGAGCTTCGTTTGCTACAAATTGATAATACTGCTTATGTAATTCCTAAATGTAATTCTGATAATGAGACTCTGGATGAAATAGAAAAGCATTTCACTACAATGTTCCGTCATGAAATAAGTCGTTGGTTAGGAGATAGGACGCGCTCTAAAATCGAAACCAGTTATTTTGATTTTCTTTGTTGTTTTAAATTAGAGTTTCATAACCATATTATTTTGCTAGAGTCAGTAATTAAACAGGCTAAACAATTATTATTATTAAAACCACGCATGCCATTACTTAATTGGCTTAAGTCTATGGTGGAAGACGAAGAGGAATTGGCCGATGTGGTTGAACATGTGCAATTAGCTAATTTGCAAGAAAATGCGACGGCTCTTGTAAAAAATTTTTCTAATTTAACCGAAATTAAGCCATTTATACAAGAATATTATTATCCCATTTTTAAAAGCGCAATGTCACGTATTACCAGCCAGGCAACACAATGGCCAAAGATTAATTCTTTACAGGAATTTAAAGAGTATTTTGCTATAGAAATACACACACAATTAATCCATTTGTATCAGTAAGGAGTTAATCATGGTGCCCATGGTTGTAGCACTCATTTGTGCAGCAGTGTTTGGATCTGTAATGGTTATTACGGCGTTTCTAAGGCAAATCATGCTTAGTCGTGACAAAAGGTTAAATGAAGAAGCACACATTCGTGCTTTGAAGCAACAATCAGATGAATTGGCAAGAATACGCATAGAGATGCATGATACGCAAAGATTGCAAGTACATTATCAATTGTTTGGAAAACACGATAAGAAAATTGAAAGTATTAATAAAGATATAGCTGATCTTTTTAGAGAAAAAGAGGCGTTAATGCAGCGCTATAGCGAAGAGTTTATTGATGTTATTAAACAAAACCGGGAAATTTTGGTACAGAGTGAAGCTTCAAATGAGCGTAAAGAGCTTTTTGATAAATTGCGACATGCGATTAATCCTGATTTTACATTTTATGATAAACAGATTGATCTTTTACAACAACAGCGCTTGGCTTTATTAAAAAATAATAAAAAATACGAGAATAGTTTGCTTGCGCAAGAAAAAGCGCGTAATGCTCATTTGGATGAAATATATAGAGTTCATTCGAATACATTAGAAAAAATTTACTTGAGTTACATCAAAGCTGATGAAAGAGTGACAGTAGAAACAATTAAAGCAGGAACAATCTACTTTAAAGATTTGCTTATGGCACCTATTCACTTTTTAACCCAGGTTTTTAGAGGAGGGATTGCTGCGGTAGTGCCAAACATTTCTGTAGTACAAACACGAGTGGAGCATATATCAAGAACAGAGGTAGAGAAAGTTGAGCGTGAACTCAACACACAACAACCTGAAATCAATCACGATAAGTCTGATAAAGAAATTGGATTGTCAGATTCTTCTGACGAAGATAGTGAAGAAGAAGAGATTGATCTACAAACTAATTCTGTTTCATTTACTTTTGCTAGTTAATGCGAATAAGTGGTTTAAAATGATTCTTTTGAGCTAATTAGTGACATTTTTGCTAATGTAGATTACAATCTTGCTCCATTAATTGGAATGTAATAAATTTATTATTTTTCTAGCATGGAGTAATGACAACAATGAAACAACGAAGTTTATGGTTTATTTTATGTTTTGTTTTGGCGTTTCCAGGATACAGCCTCGATGTGAACGTGCTTCTTCCAGATGAACAAAATACGGTAAAAGTATTTCAACAAGCATCGCCCAAAGTGGTTTATGTTCATCGTTTGGCAACAGTAACCAACCATCTTTCATTCAAAAAGATGGAGGTTCCTGATGGTGCAGGCTCTGGAATTATTTGGGATGATAAAGGTCATATTGTCACGAATTATCATGTGATTAAAGACGCTGATAAAATTGCAATTTCTTTAGGAAATATGACTATACCTGCTAAGGTAGTCGGTACTGAACCACGTAAAGATATTGCGGTATTGAAGATTAATTCTACTCATGCTTTAAATATGTTGAAATCATTTAAACCCTTTGAAGTAGTGCATCTTACTGATTTGATGGTAGGGCAAAAGGCAATCGCAATTGGTAATCCCTATGGTTTAGATCACAGCCTATCTAAAGGGGTTATTTCTGCTTTAGGCCGACAAGTGCCAGGAATTGGCGGTGTGACTATTCGCAATATGATTCAAACCGATACGCCAATTAATCCAGGTAATTCAGGGGGACCCTTACTTAATAGTGCTGGGCAGTTGATTGGTTTGAATACGATGATTTATTCCCGTTCAGGTGCTTCTGCGGGTGTTGGTTTTGCCGTGCCTGCTGATGATATTCAACGTATTGCGTCACAAATTATTCAACATGGCCGTGTTATATTATCTGGCATTGGTGTACATAGCATTGCCCCTAATATTGCTCAAAAGCTAGGAGTACATAAAGGGGTGTTAATTGCTGATGTATTGCCTGATACCCCCGCCTCAAAATTGAATTTACGTCCAACGCATCGTGATGCATGGGGACGAATTGTACTTGGCGATGTGATTGTTGCACTTAATGGTCGTGCAGTTGATGATTATGATGCCTTATATAATCAATTGACTGATATAAAGGTAGGTGAAAAAATTACACTTTCTATTCAACGTGGTAATAGAAAAATTGATCTCGCAATGAAAACAATTGATATTGCTTCAGCATAAATCATATTGGCTTAATTTTATTATTTTCGCGAAGACGGAAATCCATTTCTGTATGAGTATTGGACCTACATGGAAATGAGTCCCCATCTGTGTGGGGACGACAATAATATAAAACAAGGGAGAATAAGGATGCTACTTGACAAAAATGAATCAATTTTATTATTAATTGATGTTCAAGAAAAATTAGTTCCTGCCGTTTTAGATAGTAAATCATTCATTGCAAATTGCGAATGGATGCTGCGTTTAGCTAAAAAAATGGAAGTGCCAATTTTAGTTAGTGAGCAATATCGCAAAGGTTTAGGCACTACTGTTTCATCATTAAGTTCTTATATTCATCAGCAAGAGTGTATTGATAAAGTAGCTTTCTCCTGCATGAGTGATGCAACTTATGTTCAGCATCTCCAGAAATTTCATAAAAAACACGCTGTTCTTATTGGCATTGAAGCTCATGTTTGTGTGTTGCAAACAGCTTTAGAATTAAAACAACAAGGCTATGACGTTTTTGTGGTTGTGAATGCTATAAGCAGTCGTGGGCAACTCAATTTAAAATATGGATTAAAGCGCATGCAACAAGCAGGAGTTCATTTAGTAACTACTGAAATGGTTTTTTTTGAGTGGTTACGAGTTGCAGGAACTTCTGAGTTCAAAGAATTAAGTAAGGAATTTTTATAATTACGGAGAGCCATAGTGAATTTCAAGAATCAAATTGCATTAATTACTGGTGGTGCATCAGGAATGGGAAAAGCTTGCGCTCAATATTTACAACAACAAGGAATGCGCGTTGTCGTTTGGGATAAACAGGTTGATGAAGGTAGTGAGGTGGATTTAGCGATTGGCTGTGATGTGACTAGTGATGAAGCGGTTGAGAAAGCCATGGAAAAAACCATTACAGTGGTAGGTACGCCACGAGTTTGCATTAATTGTGCGGGGATTGCTCCTGCTAAGCGGATTGTTGGCAAAGAAGGAGCCATGCCTTTAAGCGCGTTTAAAGAAGTGATTGAGGTGAATCTTCTTGGTACTTTTAATGTGATGCGTATGGCAGCGTATGCGATGTCTACTTTGGAATTAGAGCCGCACTCTCAGGAGCGAGGGGTTATTATTAATACGGCCTCTGTTGCTGCTTTTGAAGGTCAGGTAGGGCAGGCTGCGTACAGTGCTTCTAAAGGAGGTGTTGTGGCAATGACATTACCTGCTGCACGTGAATTAGCACAATTTGCCATTCGAGTGAATACGATTGCACCAGGACTTATCGCGACTCCTTTGTTGCTTAATATGCCTCAAGAAGTACAGGATAATCTAATTTCGACAATGACTTTCCCTAAGCGCTTTGGTAAACCTGAAGAGTTTGCGATTTTGGTGGCACATATTATTGAGAATGGCATGATGAATGGTGAAGTGATTCGATTAGATGGTGCATTACGCATGCAATAGATTGACTCTTTGATTGTTTAGTTTGTAAAAGGCCAGTCCCTATTAGGGAACGGCCATCTTTGGCACGTTTTTCATTCAACCTGTGCTCAAATATAACCGTTCAGCCAAGATTCACCATCCCCCGTGACCTCTTACTTTAGTTTTGTTTCAGAGTTCTAGGCTCGCAGCAGATTAAGCCTCTCCGCGATCTGTTTTATCACTATCTGAAGACAAAGTGCCATGAGCATTATATATATTAATCGCACTTGCTTTATTTCCTGATAGAGCATTGACTAACTCTTGACGAATATACCGATTATGCGCAATTACTTGGCCATTGACTGAGTTTAATTCAAAGCAAGTAGCTAAAACTTCTGCAAGTTTTTTGTGTAAGTTTGTAACTTGAGTGCTTTCGGTTGGGGAATAGTCCTCAAGAAACTCGTTCAAACGAACGCTCGTGTGTTGATTATTATCGGTTTTATTAATAATTTGCATACGTACTTTAGCACTGTTTTCAATTTTTTGGGCTAAATCTTGTTTTTGACTGGCACAATCTTCTAGTTTTTGATTAAACTGACGCGTTTCCAATAAAGTTTTTTCTTCAGCCAATAAGACATTAAGCGACTCGACCCATTTAATTTCCTCTTGTAAACGGTCGCACAATCCTTTAATTTTATCGTTACTCATTTGCTACTACCCTGAATAATTAACTTATTTCTTCGTTATTTAACATCATAGCAGCAATTTTGTCACTATCAATTTTATAATTACCTAATTGAATTTCTGCTTTAAAATACAAAACACGCGCTTCATTTACTTCAGGTATATTTTCCAGTGACTTTTTGATTACTTCTAATTGTTTTGAAGTATTGCTGATACTCACGCTATCATCAAATGAAGTGATGCCTTCAGATAAAATTTTATTGATTTCAAGTTGCTTATTTTGCAAACGATTATCTGTGTCTATAGGTTTTATATGATTGGAATCACTAATTTGATTAAACATAAATTTATCCTCAGTCACGTTTAAGTGTATGTTAATACTGATGACCTATAGTTTACTAAAAAATTGCATCAGTAAAATCATTATCGGCATCAAGAAAAAAATCTTTAGTAAAATTTTAAAATTTTTGTTAAAAAACAACAGTTACTTTCTTTTGACCAGCAACTTGGGCATCAATTATTTTTTTTGATGAAATATTTTTCACTTTGATGGTTTCACCTATAGCTCCTTCGGTAACAGCAATACCATCCATACTTACCGTTAAATTATTATTTGAAGTAATAATCGCTATTTTTTCGCCTTTGTGAATAATTTTGGCTAATTCTATATTATGTGGTGTAAATGGTGCATTAATCGCAACGTTTTGTTTGCAAACACGCCCTATTAAATTATCAATATCATCAAAGTAGCCATGTTTTAATTTATGAACATCGATTTCTGCCTGATAAAGATCGCTATTACCAATCTGCTCTCCTTTCATCAGAGAACGACTTGCAACGTATACTGTTTTTAAAATGGTAATACGGATGGGTACATATAACGACCAGTGATTGTCTCGCTCCATACATTTAATACCGAGAGCACTTGTATTTAATATAGGAGTCTGGTAAGGATTAAATACGACTAATTTATGATCTGCGCACGCTTTAAAACTTAGACGGGAATCAATTTTATCTGCAAAGACATGGATCGTTCCTTCTTTATAAGAGGAAAGCTCATTAAGAGCGAACTGTTTGATCTTGTCTGTTAATTCTTCAGGTGATTGTGTTTCTTCTGCTGCCAACCCTGTGCTTGCAAAAAATAGTAAAACACTTAGTATGCTTTTTTTCACAACAAATATCCCTTTATAATTTTAGCGGATCATACCGCAAATAATTTAGTAATTTAAGGAGTTTCGCATATGATGCGGTATTTTATTATTTTGCTCTTCATTGTTTTGTCTACTGTGAGTCTTATCACAAAGGCGAATAGCCATCATCCACAAGATTTTTTATATTCAATCAGTGGCGCTAAAAATGAAGGAGAACAGATCTACGTTCATTTTTGTGTAAATTGCCATGCGCTAAAACCATTAATTTCCCTGGGGGCTCCGCGAATAAGAGAGAGAGCTGATTGGCAAGTGCGTTTAAAACAAGGAATGAGCGTTTTATTTAAGCATACTGATGAGGGTTTGGGTACTATGCCGCCGCGTGGCGGATGTTTTGAATGTACGGATAAACAGCTGTTATTGGCTATTAAATATATGCTCCCAAAAAAACAAAAACATTAATAAAATGAACTGATTATTCATAAAAAGAATAAAAAGATAAAAATATTTACAAAAAAGACTAAACTTATTCAGAAATCTCCCGATAAATAGAGAAAAAAGAGGGAGAAAAAAATGAAAAAAACATTACTTTTGGTTCCTGTTTGTGCCTTAGCTGCATCATGCTCAACCATGGATAGAGGCGTGCCAATTGTTGATGACGCAGGTTACACTCATTACACTAAAAGTATGAGCAGTGACCATCGTGGTGCCCTTGCTTTTCCCATGAAAAGAGCTGCTACTGGTAATAAGGTAATTGTATTTGATCCTAAAGCTACTGCTTGGGCTGCCTATGATAGAGAAGGAAATCGTATTAAAACCGGTAGTGCTTCAGGTGGTAAAGATTTCTGTGAAGATATAGGAAGAGGATGTCGTACAGTTACTGGTACTTATAAGATTTATTCTAAGAAAGGTGAAGACTGTACTTCAAGCCTTTACCCGGTTGAGACTCATGGTGGCGCAAGAATGCCTTACTGTATGCATTTCAGTGGTGGTTATTCAATCCATGCTGCTTATGAAGTACCTAACTATAACGCAAGTCATGGTTGTATTCGGGTATTACCCAGTGCTGCAAAATGGTTGAATCATGATTTTGCTGATATTGGCACCACTGTAGTTGTTAAACCTTATTAAGTAAATTAATTAATTAAAAAAATATGCTACATCTCCACTCATGCCTCGCTTAGCGGGGCTTTTTTTCTTAATGATTATTGATAATTAATTCATCACAATTTACTATCATCATTTTCTCCAGACAAAAATTAAATTATGATTCTTTGCATTGATGTAGGTAACTCTCATATATATGGTGGTGTATTTGATGACGATGAAATTAAGCTGCGTTTTCGTCATACTTCTCAAGTCAGCACTTCTGATGAATTAGGTATTTTTTTAAAGAGTGTCTTACGTGAAAATAGTTGTTCTCCTGAAGCCATCACTAAGATTGGGATTTGTTCTGTAGTTCCACAGTTAGATTATTCCCTGCGTTCTGCATGTGTAAAATATTTTTCTATTGATCCTTTTTTATTACAAGCAGGGGTGAAAACCGGATTAAATATTAAGTATAGGAATCCAGTTGAGGTGGGAGCTGATCGTATTGCCAATGCGATTGCGGCAACACAAACTTACCCTAATCAAAATATTATGGTAATTGATTTTGGAACTGCAACCACTTTTTGTGTGATTAATGCTCAGAAAGCGTATTTAGGTGGTGCAATCTTACCAGGAGTACGTTTGTCTGTAGATGCTTTATCCAAGAATACAGCTAAGCTTCCTGCCGTTGAAATTATCAAAATTGAAAATGCAATAGGACGTTCAACAATTGAGAGCATACAGTCTGGGGTTTATTACGGTGTTTTAGGGGCTTGTCGTGAATTAATTCATAGAATAAATCAGGAAGCTTTTAGTTCTCAAAAAGCTTTAGTTTTGGCAACTGGCGGTTTTGCTTCTTTATTTGATAAGCAAGATTTATATGATCATTTAGTTCCGGATTTAGTACTTCAAGGCATACGTTTAGCTGCGTTAATGAATTCTTAGTGTGCATTTTCTTTTTTAATTTACATACAGCATTTGATTTCGTTCTCTGTTGTATCCAAAACTGTAGATCTACGCGCGATAGTGCTTAGGTTTTATGATAATGATATCTTTTTATTCTACAAGATCTTTTATCGATCAACAGATTATTTCATTTAAAAAATTACAATTAATTTGTGCAAAAAGTGGGGTTTTCGCTTGACGGGTGTAGAAATGTGTTTCTATAGTGTATAAAAGTGGAGTAAAATAATTAAAAAGTGGAGATTTGTGGGGGAGTATTCCTTCACATGAGAAAAAATTATGTTTCGCGGAATTAATGCCATCACCATAGACACTAAAGGACGCTTAGCAATTCCTACGCGTTATCGTTCTGCTCTGGGTGCTGAGGAAAAAATTCCTTTGGTAATCACCATTGATACCGAAGAAACCTGTTTGCTTCTCTATACCGTGGCTCAATGGCAAATCATTGAAGATAATTTACAAAAATTACCCAGTTTTAATGCTGCTGCACGCAGAATACAACGGTTATTAATTGGTCATGCCACAGATGTTGAAGTGGATGCTAATGGACGTGTGTTATTACCAACGGTGTTAAGAAATTATGCCAAATTGGAAAAAGATGTAGTGATGATTGGCCAAGGAAATAAATTTGAGGTTTGGAGTAAGGAAATCTGGGAATCCCGACGTGAAGAATGGCTAGCTGAAGAAAACTCTGGTGATTCTGGATTACCCGATGAAATGAAAACGTTTTCTTTGTAAATGGTACTAAATATGGTGATGCATCAGTCTGTGTTACTTGACGAGTCAATAAAAAGTCTGGCCATAAAAGGTGGTGGTATCTACTTTGATGGTACTTTTGGGCGCGGTGGTCACAGCCGTGAAATTTTAAATCATTTAGATGCAGATGGCCGTTTGTACGCAATAGATAAGGACTTGGAAGCAATCACTTATGCAAAAGAGTGTTTTAGCCAGGATAAACGATTTCATATTTTTCATGGCTCTTTTGCACGAATCGCTGAATTTGCTAAAGAAGCGGGAGTATTTGGCAAAGTTGATGGAATACTATTGGATTTGGGTGTCTCTTCGCCACAATTGGATAATCCAGATCGCGGATTTAGCTTTATGCAGCAAGGTCCTTTAGACATGCGCATGGATTCATCACAGCCCTTAAGTGCTGCTGAATTTGTGAACCATGCCCAAGCAGAGGAAATGGCTGCAATTTTTAGATTGTATGGTGAAGAACGTTTTGCTGGGCGTATTGCTCGTGCCATTATAGCTGCGCGAAAAGGAGCTCCAATTACAACTACTTTGCAATTAGCAGAAATTGTAAAAGAAGCAAATCCCAAATGGGAAAAACATAAACATCCAGCGACGCGAGTGTTTCAGGCGATTCGCATTCATGTGAATCAAGAATTAAATGATTTAAATAGTTGTTTGGAACAATGTATTAATGTTCTGGCTCCAGGAGGAAGATTAGCAATCATCAGTTTTCATTCTCTTGAAGATCGTATTGTAAAGCAATTTATGCGTGATAAGGAACAGGGAGAAAAATTACCTTTAGAAATACCAGTTCGTTATGAAGAGTTAAAGTCAAATTTTAAAAGAGTGGGTAAAGCAATAATGCCGCAGGCAAAAGAAGTAAAAGAAAATGTAAGAGCTCGAAGCGCTGTATTAAGAATCGGGGAGAAACTAACATGAATGCTGCAGCTAAAGTAATTAATCAAGGAACTTTATTCAATGGTCAATTGGCAGATATGCACATGTCCAAGTCATTATACATGTTAATTATACTATTAGTTGCTGTATTGGTGAGTGCATTGGCTGTTGTATATAGCACCAACTCCTATCGCTCCACGTTTAGCCAGGTAGAGCAACAAGAGCAACAAACCCATTATTTGCAATTGCAATGGGGGCAATTATTGTTGGAGCAGGCTAGTTTGGCAACTCCTGCCCGTGTTGAAGAATTGGCTCAAGATAAATTGAATATGGTTTTACCAAATCCTAAAAATACTTTTTGGTTACAAGGGAAAAAATAAGCAGTTTTCTTTCAAATAAATAAGGTCTTAAGTGGAGTATGGGGGAGACACTGTCATTAGGTTAAGGAATAATATGACTGATTGCCTACGTTGCGCGACGTAGGTAGTAAAAAATGGGTAAATTAAAGACATTATATGCAAATTATCAGGTCAGAGATATATGATTATTACTATAGTTTGAGTAGTTAACTATGAATAAATCACGTCATTTAGCTAGATTGATTGCTGTTGCGGTATTTTTTATTTTACTGCTGCTCATATTAATTTGGCGTATGATTGACTTAACTGTATTGCATCGGCAATTTTTGCAGGGGCAAGGTAATGCACGTAGCTTACGTACGGTGGATATTCCTGCTTATCGTGGCATGATTACTGATCGTAATGGTGCTCCACTAGCAATTAGTACTCCTGTTGAATCTGTTTGGGTTAATCCCAAAGAATTCTCTCCTGATAAAGAACAATTTATGTCTTTGGCAGATTATCTGCATGTAACTCCAAAGCAGTTAAGTAGAAAAATTGTGAATGCACAAAATGAAAATCGTGAATTTGTTTATTTGCAAAGACAATTACCGCCTGCTTTGTCAAAAAAAATTGAAGCACTAAAAATTCCTGGAGTTAATTTTCAAAAAGAATTTAAGCGTTATTATCCAGATTCAGACAGTATTTCTCAGCTTTTGGGATTTACTAATGTAGATGATCAAGGGCTTGAAGGAATTGAGTTAGCTTACCAGGATTGGTTAAAAGGTGTGGTGGGTAAAAAGCGAGTCATTAAAGATCGATTAGGACGAATTATTGAGGAATTAAATGTCGTCAAAGATCCAAGGCCTGGTCGTGATTTAATATTAAGCATTGACCGACGTTTGCAGTATTTAGCTTATAGCGAATTAGGAAAAACCGTTGAAGAATTTGCCGCAAAATCAGGTTCTGCTGTTGTAATTGATGTAGAAACGGGAGAGATTTTAGCAATCGCTAACGTACCTTCATATAATCCTAACTCACGTGGCCGTTACGATAAAGATACCTATCGGAATAAGGCAGTGACTGATACTTTTGAGCCAGGTTCGGTAATTAAAACGTTTAGTATTGCCAGTGCATTGGAAACAGGCTTATTCACACCTTCCACTATAATTGATACCAATCCGAGTTGGATGATTGTGCATGGTCATACCGTGCGCGATATTCATAATTATGGCATTTTGGATGTTACTGGTGTATTGCAGCATTCAAGTAATGTGGGAGTAACCAAAATGGTGCTTGTTAGCCCTCCAGAACAATTGATTAATTTATTACAACGCTGTGGTTTTGGCCAACGTACAGAAAGTGCTTATCCTGGAGAAAGTGAAGGTAACATCGTTAAAGTTAAAGATGCAAATCCTTTCGTTTTAGCAACACTTGGTTTTGGTTACGGATTGTCAGTTACAGCATTACAATTGGCAAAAGCCAATATGATTTTTGCTAATGAAGGGCGTTTAATTCCAATTACTTTAATTCATAATGATCCGCCTGCAAAGGGTATACAAGTAATTAAACCGGAAACTGCCAGACAAGTTTTAGCGATGATGGAAGCGGTATTAGGAAAAGATGGTACCGGAAAAGCGGCGCGGGTACCAGGTTATCGTGTTGCAGGTAAAACAGGTACAGCAAGAGTAGCCGGTAAGGATGGTTATAAAGATCGCAAATATACAGCAAGTTTCATTGGCATTGCGCCTGTATCCAAACCTAAATTTGTAGTGGTTGTGATTATCCATGAACCTTCACAAAAAGGTTATTATGCAGCTGCTGTAGCGGCTCCTTTGTTTGCAAAAATTATGACAGGTGCTTTGCGATTGTTTAATATACCAACAGATGAAGTAATCAGTTAATTCAATATCCTGGAACCAAGCAATGAAACTAAAGCAATTATTAAACGATTGGATGCAAGAAGAAGCTATGGATTGCACCATTAGTGGTATCCAAAATGACAGCCGTCAAGTGCTCGCAGGGGATTTATTCGTTGCTTATCCTGGGGCTGTAACCGATGGTCGTCTATTCATTAATAATGCTTTGACTGCAGGCGCCATAGCGGTGGCTTATGAGCCTAAAAATTTTCCACAAGATGGTGTCTTACCAAAGAATATACCTTGTATTCCAGTTCCTGATTTGGCAATAAAATTAGCGGAGATAGCTAAAGAGTTCTATGGTAATCCAGGGCGTTATTTAAATATCATAGGGGTTACTGGTACCAATGGTAAAACAACGATTGCTTATCAATTAGCCCAAGCGCATTATTTACTTGGGCAACAGGCGGCGTATATAGGTACTATTGGTCAAGGTAAAGTCGATGCTTTAATTCTTTTGGATAACACCACTCCAGATGCGTTGTACTTGCAGAAATTGCTGCATCATTACCACGAAGAGGGGATAAAGCAAGTGTGTTTAGAGGTATCTTCACATGCATTATGCCAGCATCGTGTGGATGCTATCGAATTTAATCAAGCAATTTTTACCAATTTGACTTTAGATCATTTAGATTTCCATCACACTATGGAAAATTATGCAGCAGCTAAGGCACTTTTATTTGCGCGTGAATCTTTGCAATGGGTGATCATTAACCATGATGATGAATACCAGCAATTTATGAGTGTTGGAATAAAACCACATGTGAAAAAAATCACTTATGGTATTCATCAGCCTTGTGATGTAAGAGCAGTGAATTGGCATATGGACATTAACGGTACAGAAATTGAAGTACATTCTCCTTGGGGACAGCATTATTTGCATATTAATGCTTTGGGGGCATTTAATATTTACAATAGTTTGGCGGTATTTAGTAGTTTGATGGTCAGTGGTTATGATGCAGATAAAGTAGTGGCTGTGATGTCACGATTAAAAGCCGCCCCTGGGCGTTTGGAAATTGTAGCCAGTGCTCCTTATGTATTAGTTGATTATGCCCATACACCAGATGCTTTGGAAAATGCCTTGCTTACTTTGCAGCAAATTAAAAAAGGTCGTTTATGGGTGGTATTTGGTTGTGGTGGTGATCGCGATAGAACCAAACGCCCAGTGATGGGAAAAATTGCCAGTCTTAATGCAGATCAGATTGTGATTACTAGTGATAATCCCCGTACTGAAGATCCGCAGACAATTATTGATGAAATTGTGCAAGGTATTGATTCAGATCGTATCGTACAATTAGTCAAGCGCGAAGAAGCCATTGCTTATGCACTAAAAGAGGCAAATGAAGACGATATTATTCTCATCGCAGGTAAAGGGCATGAAGCGTATCAGCAAATTGGCACAGTAAAGCAGGCCTATTCTGATCAGGAAGTGGTGCGAAAATTAAAAAATAACTAAGGTCTCAGCATAATTTGTATATAAATAATACTATTTTAATGAAATTTAGTAAAACAGAAGATTAAGTAACTTTCACTTTGAGCATTTTTTGATATCATAATCCTGTTTTGTACTACTATAGGTGATTTATGTTTGATTTTTTAAATTAAAAAATAATAACAGAGAAGCGATAAAAGTTGGAGTTCAAGGTGCTTCTATTGGTTTAGTATATTCTATGAGTCAGATTTTAGATTTAGATTCTTCTTCTGGACAGATAGGTAGCTTAGGCTTATTAGTAGGTGTAATTGCCCTTAATTTATATCTACAATATACGTTGCCTCGATCAGAAAAAATATATAAAGGATCTCAACCAGGTATGAACGGTGAAAATAATGGGTTTTATTTGGTCGAAGATAATTCCATAAAATTTGGTAGGTAAACGTTTCACTTATCTGTTGGGCCTTGGCCCAACCTACAAATTATTTTATCAGTGAAATCGCCCTATAAATAGAACTAAGATTTTACTTTCTTAGTGCTTTACACAGAATGCTATAGTAATTGTGCTACGCAATTAAGTTTTAAATTAACCATTTTGATTCTATAAATTCTAAACAAGTTAAGATATTAAAAAAAATGTGATTTTTTTATTGACCTAAGTGCGCTGCATTAGTATCATGTGCGCACTGTCCTCGGGGACGGGTAGTCGGGGTGTAGCGCAGTCTGGTAGCGCGCCTGCTTTGGGAGCAGGATGTCGGGAGTTCGAATCTCTCCACCCCGACCAAGTTATGCGCCCGTAGCTCATCTGGATAGAGCATCGGCCTTCTAAGCCGAGGGTAGCAGGTTCGAATCCTGCCGGGCGTGCCAGCCCTTAAAATATCCTTAGGCGATTCTTTAAGCAATAAAGATTTTATGGTGAGCGTAGCTCAGTTGGTAGAGCCCCGGGTTGTGATCCCGGTTGTCGTGGGTTCGAGTCCCATCGTTCACCCCATGTATTGTTGAGGTCAGGTTTATCGCTAAAGATTCACTCTTGAGTCTTTACAAGACCGAATTACTGATTGATAATCCAACCTGATTGCGAAAGTGGCGGAATTGGTAGACGCACTGGATTTAGGTTCCAGCGGGGCAACCCGTGAGAGTTCGAGTCTCTCCTTTCGCACCATTTCATTATACATTCCAAGAGGTGAATTAATGCAAGTTTCTGTTGAGACCCTAAAAGGTTTGGAACGTAAGGTGACAGTATCTGTACCTACAGCGAAAATTGAGAAAGAGGTGGACTTGCGCCTCAACGATTTGGCTCCAAAAGTTATAGTAGATGGTTTCCGTCGTGGAAAAGTTCCTAGGAACATCGTCATTAGCCGTTATTCTGATGGTGTTCGTGCTGAAGTTGCCAGAGAGCTCATGGAGTCTACTCTTTTTCAAGCACTACAAGAAAAAGAATTAGTGCCTGCAGGGTATCCTTATATTGAGCCTGAACAAATCCAAAAAGGCAAAGATTTAATATATACTGCTACTTTTGAAGTAATGCCAGTATTTGAAATAGTTGAATTAAATCAAGCAACTGTTGAATTAGTTAAGTCCGAAGTCACGGACAAAGATGTTAAAGAAATGCTGGAAAAATTACGTGAACAAAATAAGGAATGGCATGATGCATCGCGTGCAGTCGAAAAAGGCGATAAATTAATTATCGATTTCGAAGGTTTCTTAAATGATAAGCCATTTGAAGGCGGTCGCGCTGAAGGTCATGAATTAATCATTGGTTCTGGCAGCATGATTCCTGGATTTGAGGATGGAATTATCGGTGCGAAGAAAGATACCCAGTTTGATATTAAAGTTACTTTTCCAGAAGATTATGGTCATAGCGAGCTTGCTGGCAAAGAAACTGTTTTTAAAATTACTGTTCGCAACATTATGGAAGGTAAATTGCCTGAGCTTGATGATGCTTTTGCAGAAAAATTTAACATCAAAGAAGGTGGAATTGAGGCTCTGAGCAAAGACATCAAAAAGAACATGATTCGTGAGTTAGATCGTCGTGTTGGTATGATGAATCGAGAGAAATTGTTTGATGCATTAATGGAAGTAAACAAAGTTGATCTCCCATTAGTTTTAATTGACAGAGAAGTTGAACATTTAAAACATGATATGTACCATCGTCTATTTGGTCATGAGCATCATGAGAATGAGAAAATCCCTGATTTTCCACGTGAATTGTTTGAAGAACAAGCGAAACGTCGCGTCCATCTTGGTTTACTGTTCTCGGAATATGTTAAGAAGCATCAAATTGTTGCTGATCAAGATAGAGTCAATGCAATGATTGAGAAGTTTGCTGATGCTTACGAAAATCCTGATGAATTACGTGCTTGGTACAAGGGCAGTAAAGAGCATATGGCTGAAATCGAAGCATTAGTCATGGAAGAGATGGTTGCAGATAAAATTGCTACAGATGCGAAGATTAAGCAGAAGGCATCTGACTACGATTCAATCATGAATCCAAAACAAGAAAAAGTTGAAAAGCAAAGCAAAGCGAAAAAAGCAGAAAAAGTTGATAAAGAAAAAGGAGAGTAATTCGATGCCAGGATATTCAGATAATATCATTCGCAATGCCAGTGGATTAGTACCAATGGTCATTGAACAAACGTCACGTGGTGAGCGTTCGTATGACATTTATTCAAGATTATTGAAAGAGCGTATTATCTTTCTATTGGGTGAAGTTGAAGATCATATGGCTAATTTAGTGGTTGCTCAATTGCTGTTTCTTGAATCTGAAAACCCTGAGAAAGACATTTCTCTCTATATTAACTCACCCGGAGGTGTAGTAACTGCTGGTATGGCTATTTATGATACCATGCAGTTTATCAAACCTCATGTAAGTACTTTGTGTATAGGTCAAGCAGCAAGCGCTGCTGCTTTATTGCTTTGTGCTGGTGAGCAAGGCAAGAGATTTTGTTTGCCAAATTCACGAGTTATGATTCATCAACCCTTAGGTGGATACAGAGGTCAGGCAACTGATATCGAAATTCATGCGCGCGAAACCTTGGCAGTAAGAGAACGCCTAAACAGCATCATGGCTAAGCATACCAAGAAAACTCCTGAGCAAATTATGCTTGATACGGAGCGTGATAATTTTATGAGTGCTACACAAGCAGCTGAATACGGCCTTATCGACAAAGTAATTTACGATAGAGAAGTAGTGAGTAATGCAGTTGAATAATTCATGTTTTGCCCATACATATGCACTATGAAAGACCTCCAAATTATGACATTTGATTCATGTCCTGATTTAGGAGGTTTTTCCCTATGCTAAGATTAATTAATAGCATATTAATTAATCTTATTTGTATTGGCATATCTTTTCTGATTGACTAAAATTTTACATGTATTACTACTTGTAGTAATAGCTGTAAGAAGGGGTTGCATATGAGTAAATCCAGTAATGGAAGTGGCGATAAAGTTCTTTATTGTTCTTTTTGTGGTAAAAGCCAACATGAAGTTAAGAAATTGATAGCTGGACCTTCTGTATTCGTTTGTGATGAATGCGTTGAATTATGTAATGACATTATTCGCGAAGAAACACACGAAGCACAAGAAGAGGTTGAGGTTCGTTTACCTTCACCAAAAGAAATTTCAAAATTCCTGGATGAATATGTCATTGGCCAACCACATGCTAAAAAAGTGTTATCGGTAGCAGTATATAATCACTATAAGCGCTTACAACATAAAAGTGATGATGGGGTGGAACTAGGAAAAAGTAATATTTTACTTATTGGGCCAACTGGTAGTGGTAAAACTCTTTTAGCACAAACCTTGGCTCGTATTTTGAATGTACCTTTTGCTATGGCTGATGCTACAACTTTGACTGAAGCAGGTTATGTCGGTGAGGATGTTGAAAACATTATTCAAAAATTATTACAAAAATGCGATTATGATGTAGATAAGGCTCAGCAAGGCATTGTTTATATTGATGAAATAGATAAAATTTCACGCAAATCTGATAATCCTTCAATTACTCGGGATGTCTCGGGCGAAGGAGTACAACAGGCTTTACTAAAATTAATTGAAGGCACTGTTGCTTCTGTTCCGCCACAAGGTGGACGTAAACATCCACAACAAGAGTTTTTGCAAGTAGATACTTCAAACATATTGTTTATTTGTGGCGGGGCTTTTGCTGGTCTGGATAAAGTCATTCGTGAGCGAAGTGACAAATCAGGGATTGGTTTCTCTGCTCAGTTGAAGGATAAAAAAGATAGTCGTGAAGAATTATCTAAAGTCATGAGTGAGTTAGAGTCTAATGATTTGATTAAGTTTGGTTTAATTCCTGAATTTGTCGGTAGATTACCTGTGGTTGCAACGCTGCAAGAACTTGACGAATCTGCACTAATTGACATCTTGACCAACCCCAAAAATGCATTAACTAAACAATTCCAATCACTTTTCAAAATGGAAAATGTGGAGCTTGAATTTAGAGAAGAAGCGCTTGTCGCGATCGCTAAAAAAGCTTTAGAACGCAAAATGGGAGCGAGAGGATTACGCGCCATACTTGAAAATATTCTTTTAGACACCATGTATGAATTACCTTCGCTTGAAGGGGTAAATAAAGTAGTGATTGATGAAAATGCAGTGAATAATTCATCTAAGCCTATACTTATTTATGAACATGAGATGAAAAGTGCGGCAGGTAGTCAAGAATAGATAATAGCTATTCACCATAGTATCCCTGTGCCTTTATCATACTATTGGTTCAGAGCTTAATCTATGGTGAATAGGTATTTATTCCCAAAAATTAAAATTCTTTTACAAGTAGTTTGATTAAAGTACTTAGTCCTTATTCTGGTGAAACTTGCGTTTCAATTTTCTATTAGCTTTCTGTTTTGTTCATTTCAATAATTACCGTATACTCAGTTAATGAAATGAAAATTGTTGTAAAATTATAACCACAGGTTTTGTTTAAATAAGGGTACATTATGTCTATTGAAAATAAATTGACACCTGACGAGACTGAAAAAGTGTCCATGATTCCAGTATTACCATTGAGAGATGTAGTAGTGTACCCTCACATGGTTATTCCTCTTTTTGTTGGCCGCGGAAAATCAATTAAGGCCCTTGAAGCGGCCATGGTTGATAGCAAACAAATTTTCTTAGTGGCTCAGAAAAAATCTTCCAATGATGATCCTTCAGCCGATGATATTTATAAAGTAGGTACGCTATCAAGCGTTCTACAATTATTAAAGTTACCTGACGGAACGGTAAAAGTATTGGTTGAAGGTGAGCAACGTGCGAAAGCTAAAGAATATTCTCAAGAAAAAGGATACTTAGAAGCTTCTCTGGATGTCATGGATGAGGTCAATGCTGCGATACAAGAACCAGAAGTGAGTATTTTAATGCGCTCTTTGATGTCTCAATTTGAGCAATACATTAAATTAAATAAAAAAATACCGCCTGAGGTGTTATCGCCACTCGCCGGAATTGAAGAACCTGGTAGATTAGCTGATACTATTGCTGCACATTTAACGTTAAAAGTTGAAGACAAGCAAGAATTACTTGAAACCTTAGATGTAGGAACCCGTCTTGAACGTTTAATGTCTGCTATTGAAACAGAAATAGATTTATTGCATGTCGAAAAGCGTGTAAGAGGTCGTGTTAAGCGACAAATGGAAAAAAGTCAGCGTGAATATTACCTTAATGAGCAAATGAAGGCCATTCAAAAAGAATTAGGTGAATTAGGCGAAGAAGGTAACGAAATCGAACAACTCGAAAAATCAATTGAGAAAGCAGGCATGCCTAAAGATGCTAAAGAAAAGGCGATGTCTGAGTTACATAAATTAAAAATGATGTCACCTATGTCTGCTGAGGCGACAGTGATTCGTAATTATCTTGATTGGATGCTCTTGGTTCCTTGGAAAAAGAAGAGCAAAATTCAGTTTGATTTGCTAAAAGCTGAGAAGCTATTAGATAAAGAGCATCATGGACTTGAGCGCGTTAAAGAGCGTATTATCGAATATTTAGCAGTGCAACAACGAGTTAAGCGCTTAAAAGGTCCCATTTTATGCTTGGTTGGACCTCCAGGAGTAGGTAAAACTTCTTTGGGGCAATCCATTGCTAATGCTACAGGCCGTACTTTTATACGCATTGCCTTAGGCGGAGTGCGTGATGAAGCAGAAATTCGTGGCCATAGACGAACTTATATTGGTTCTATGCCAGGAAAAATTATTCAAAAATTATGTAAGGCCGGAGTTAAAAACCCACTGATCATGCTTGATGAGGTTGATAAAATGGCCATGGATTTTCGTGGTGATCCAGCATCAGCATTGCTTGAAGTATTAGATCCCGAACAAAATCATACGTTTAGCGATCATTATTTAGAGATAGATTATGATTTGAGCGATGTCATGTTTATTGCAACAGCAAACTCCTTAGAAATTCCAGCACCGTTATTAGATAGGATGGAGGTGATTCGTCTTGCAGGTTATACCGAAGATGAAAAAATCAGTATTGCTGAACAGTATCTAGTACCCAAACAAATCAGCTTAAATGGCTTAAATAATGATGAAATTAGCATCAGTGAAGGAGCTATTCGGGAAATTATCCGCCATTACACTCGTGAGGCTGGGGTACGTAATCTGGAGCGTGATATTGCTAGTGTATGTAGAAAGGTGGTGAAAGAGATTCTTTCTAGCAAGAAAAGCAAGAAAATAAATATCAGCATCAATAATATTGAAAAATATTTAGGTGTGAAGAAATTTAGATATGGTTTAGCGGAAGAATTTGATCAAATTGGGCAAGTTACGGGTTTGGCATGGACTAGTGTAGGAGGGGAATTATTGACAATTGAGGCTTCAATGATGTCTGGTAAGGGTAAAGTAACTCATACAGGGCAATTAGGTGAGGTCATGCAAGAATCAATACATGCCGCAATGACAGTTGTCCGTAGTCGTGCTAAGAAATTGGGGCTTCCCGATGATTTTTACGATAAAAATGAGTTCCACGTGCATGTTCCCGAAGGTGCAACGCCTAAAGATGGACCAAGTGCCGGGATTGGAATGTGTACAGTTTTGGTTTCCGTAGCAACGCAGATACCAGTTAAAGCAGATGTCGCAATGACGGGGGAAATTACATTACGTGGGCAAGTATTGCCAATCGGAGGTTTAAAAGAAAAATTATTGGCCGCTCATCGCGGAGGTATTAAGCATGTAATCATCCCTGAAGAGAATGTAAAAGATTTAGAAGAGATACCCGATAACGTGTTGAGAAAGATTGCTGTACACCCTGTGAAGACTATTGATCAGGTTTTAGAGTTGGCTTTACAAAGCACTCCTTGGATAAATCGATCAGATAATGTTCAATCTGCTGCTTTAGCGAGTAAAAGATCGAAAAAAACTAAAAATAATGATTTACATACCCATTAATTAAAGGTATATTTCTTCCCGTAGCCCGCTACTGGCGGGCACTTCATGGACGTAACTACTTGACTGGTTAATTTGATTGAGTTTGAGTTAGATTAACTTAAAGTATGGAAGATTAACTGTATAGGGGAAGCAATGAATAAAAGCGAATTAGTTGATGCTATAGCAAGTGGTTCTGGTTTAACTAAAGCTGATGCAAGCAGAGTACTTGAGACATTTACAAGTACTGTTACTGATGCATTGAGAAGTGGAGATCAAGTGGTAATACCTGGTTTTGGTTCGTTCTCTACAGGTAATCGTTCGGCTCGCACCGGTAGAAATCCACAAACTGGTAAAGTTATCCAGATTAAAGCATCACGAGTTGCTAAATTTAAAGCAGGTAAGAACCTGAAGGAAGCAGTACAAGAAGCTTAAGATTTTTGGGTGCTTAGCTCAGCTGGGAGAGCATCGCCCTTACAAGGCGAGGGTCGTAGGTT
>NZ_JASGFU010000044.1:0-22787 GCF_047605385.1 Legionella sp.
CGCGCGGTGGAGAGGGGAAGCCCGGTGAGCTCAATTAAATACCTGGGGAGTTACTAAAAGGTTATTAATTGTACTATATTTATACAATGGGCTGCGTGTAAAATATTCTTTGGAGAACAAAATGGCTGAGCTATTGCACAGCGTCTTGCCGAGTCCTCGACGCGAAATTGTTTACATCCATCCTGAAGATTCCATAAGAAAATGCATTGATATAATGACGAACCTTGATATTGGTGCCTTGGTAGTTGTTGATAAAAACAATAAGCTGGTAGGCATAATCAGTGAACGTGATATCGTGCGCTCTTGCAAGCAACAATGTGTGAGTCTTGAAAAAGGGAAAGTTTCTGAGGTAGTCTTTAAAGAGGTCACGATCCTAAGTCCTCATGATGTTGTGGAAAAGGCTATGCAAGCTATGACTAAAACTAAAAGGCGGCATGTGCTAGTTCGCGAAGATAATGGTGAATTTATTGCTATTGTGTCAATCGGCGATCTCTTGTATTACTTGCTCGACAACAAGGCTAGAATCATTGAGCACTTGGAAAATTATATTTATACTTAGGGTCTGTTGACATTTCTGAACATTTTTTGATTCTTAAAAACGAAATGTCAACAGACTCTAGTCTAATATAGGTATTATAGTGTTATAGTATTGTTTTAACTTAAGTTAATTACTTATGAAAACAGTAGTGCGCATGTTATTCGTATTTTTTATTCTCATTGCTAACTTATGGGCAGCTGAGAGTACTTCACCATGGTATACATTAAGTGCTGATGGAAAAGCAACGCTTAATGTAGAGTTATTTCTTTCATCTACCTGTCCCCATTGCCAAAAAGCAGATGCATTTTTTAATGATCTAGCCCCTAAAGCACCGAATTTAGCTATTAAGTATCATATGATTAATGAAAATAAAGATGCTTTATTGCGATTTAATCAATTACTTAGTGAAGAGTATATGGATGATTTTGTTGTCCCTTCCATCTTTTTTTGTAACTCACGCTGGGTTGGTTTTGCAAGCCCTGAAACTACAGGGAAAGATTTAATACACGCTCTTGATTATTGCAAGCAACAAATTGAAAAAAATGGGATGTTAACTCCTGCTACTGTAGATACTTTAAGACAGTGGGCGAGTGCTAATCAATTTAATGCGGGTATGGTAGATAACCCTTCTTTTTTTAGATACATCAGTATTATTGGATTAACTGATGCGCTCAATCCTTGTTCTTTTTTCTGTTTCATAGGTTTTTTAGCCTTTCTTTTTATCGAGAAGGAAAAAGAAAAGAAACTATTCTCAGGAATACTCTTTATTCTTGCAGTTGGCTTAATGCATTATTTTCAACAAGCGCATACCAGTCTTTTCTATCAGATATTATTTTGGTTACGAATACCTGCTGCTTTATTAGGACTCGCAGTGATTTATTTTGTAGTCCAACATTATAAGCAGCAAACCAATAGTATTTGGTATTATGCATTGGCATTTTTAGTCGGTTTGGTAGCGATGGCGTATCAACAAACTTGTGCGATGAATTGGGCTTATATTTTTGAGCAATGGCTGGGGAACCAACAAATATCAGCAGTGCAGTCTGGTTTTTATCAAGTATTGTATCAGTTGACTTTCATTTTACCTTTAATACTTTTTCTAATTGTATATTTTATTTTACTTAAGTTAAAATTTTTTGCTGTTTGGCAATCACGATGGGTAAACACAGGACGCTTGTTTTTATTCGCCATCGCTTTGTGCTTTATTGTGTACCCGATGGTGTTATCCTATTTAGGAGTTTCCCTATTCACGATAATAATCTTGGTGATATGTGGGTACCTTTTAAAATTGCCTTGATCTTAAACTAATGGTTTGGGATCATCATTATTCCTTAGTTTTTAGGTGGTAGTATGAGTAAGCTCATTGATATTCCTGTAGTTGTTGAAAGTGGAAAAAAGTATAAAACCTCTCATGGCGTGACTGCTATTAAAGATGGGGTGAAGGCTACAGGGCAAGGTTATGAGCGTTTACCTAAGCCAAAATGGTTGCGCATTGTCAATCAAACTACTTCTGAATACCATCAGGTTAAAGAACAGGTACAAAAACATCGTTTGTCTACGGTTTGTGAGGAAGCGAAATGCCCTAATATTTCTGAATGTTGGTCTCATGGTACGGCCACGATTATGTTAATGGGAGCCGTGTGTACACGTGCATGCCGTTTTTGTTCAGTAGATACTGGTAATCCACATGGATGGCTTGATGCGCAAGAGCCTGAGAATACAGCAAATACGGTTGCCTTGATGAATTTGGATTATGTCGTGTTAACCTCTGTAAACCGCGATGATTTACTCGATGGCGGGGCTAGTCATTATGCACAAACCATACGTGCTATTAAACAGCGTACTCCTAAAACTAAAGTAGAAGCTCTAACTCCTGATTTTCAAGGGATTGAGCGTGATGTTGCTTTATTATTGGATAGTGGATTGGATGTATTTGCACAAAATGTGGAAACCGTTGAACGTTTAACGCATCCAGTACGTGATAATCGCGCAGGTTATTGGCAAACTTTGAATGTTCTTGCTTTTGCAAAACGTTATAGACCTGATGTCTTGACCAAAACCAGTTTGATGTTGGGGTTGGGCGAAACTGATGAGGAGATCATTAGAACTATGGATGATCTACGTACTCAAGATGTAGATATTTTGACTTTAGGACAATATTTGCAACCCACGAAAAACCATTTACCTATCGCACGCTATGTGACTCCAGAAACCTTTGCTGAATTAAGAAAAATTGGTTTGCAGAAAGGATTTTTCGAAGTAGCCTCTGGGCCTTTAGTTCGCTCCAGTTATCGAGCAGATAGAATTTTCAAGAGAGATAATTTAGGTTTAGAGGGTTAATCCAGAAATCTTGGCGGTTAATTGGAGTTCAGATATGACGATAGATACCTTGCTAATGAATGTTATAAAGTATCATGAACCATTAATCTTAATGCTAGAGCAATATTTTCGTCTTGATGACGCGCTGTGCTTTATCAGGTCTTCATTTAGAGCGTATCCTTATTTAGGCTAAAACAATCCCGCGTTGTTGCATCTTTTTTTGTAAAAGAATGGCAACTAAATACATAATTCCTCCTAAAATCAAAGCACTGATGCCTAACAAGAGATAATAGCTTTTGTAATATGGCAAGCTGTCTACTGCTGAATGAATGGTGGTAGGAATTGCAACCCAGGCAGCAATTCTTCCTGAAATTGCATGGGCTAGAGAACTTGCGAGATACCAAACCCCCATCGCAAACGCAATGGTTTTTTGATCGCAATACAAACCAATCATGCTTAAACCAATGGCACTAACCCACAATTCTGCAATGGAAATTAAAATATAAGTTAAGGCAATATAATTTCCATTAATTATGCCATTTGTTGCCTGATAAGAGGCAAAAGTAAGGAGCAATAGGGCAAGACCAGACAGAAAAATACCTGCTGCAAATTGATAGGGAATTGTAAAACATGGAACCCATTTATAAAAACGAGGCAATTGACTGCCAATGGCCAAAATTAATAAAGGATTAAGCATTTGATAATGAGCCGGGGAAACAGTTAAACCAAATAAATTATGGTCCGAATTATTCTTCGCGAATAAAATTAAAGTACTGTGCATTTGATTATAAATAACAAAAAACACCACTGCTTCCAGAATCAGTAATAAGGCAATCATTTGCTTGTCTCGCACAATTCCTTTGAGAGTAATAGTCTTCTTAAAAAACCAAAAGATCCCTAAAGTACTGCCCATAGCAATAAGAGTACTGGCTATATATACATGGGAAAAGGCATATAAAGTTAAAAGATAAATACCACCAATATAAGCGATTAAACGCATAATGCCTTGTTGGGAAAGTTTAGATAAATCTTTACCCCAAATTACATTATCATAAATGCGGTAACGGCTGGCAAAATTTAGCGCAGCAATTGATTTGCCAACAAAGGTCACAGCTAATATCGACAAGGGACCATAACGGCTTTCTAATAATACTGGCGCAATCAAGGTTGCCAGCAAAGCACCTACATTAATCGCAATATAATAATAAGTCATTGCTGATTTTGCTTTGATCGCATCGTCGGAATAAATATGCGATATCATACTGGATGAGGTACCCATGAGTAATGAGTTGGTTGCAGGGATCAAAGCATAAGCGGCGATAAAGAGTTGATCACCCCAGAAATTGACTGTGTATCCACTAAGCATGACCAATAAGTATGCTAATGCCAGCATAACGCTGCCTAGTAAAATAGAACGGCGAATGCCCACGATTGTATCTGCCATATAACCACCTAGCATAGGCATTAAATAACCCGTTGCATGTGCAACACCTATAAATGCATAGGCTTTGGATTGACTATAGCCCAATCCTTGAGTCCATAAAGGACGAGTAAGGAATAAAACCAGTATGGTATTAAATGCGTAAACAGAAAACTGGCTCCAAAAGGTGATAAAGATAATATTATTGGTTTGCTTTTGGCGTAGGTCCAGCACAGACATGTAATTTTTCACTTCTTGATAGAGCATCCTTTCGCCTCGTTTCTTCGATAATTTGCAAACAAATTACAGTAAAACAACAGGTTATTATCAGATTATCACTTCTTGGCGAGAACTACATCAATTATATGGGTATCATGATAGGGAAAAGTGAATATTTTACTAAACAGGCGTTTTAAGCGCTCAATTAAAAAATTTTTAGGCAACATTCGAATCGATAAAGTATTGAGAAACCAAGTTCCTTCAATACCAAAATGAGCAAGCTCATCGATATTATTGAGTGTAATAGGGATTTCTAAACGCCGGTGATCAATCACTTCAAATTGATGCTGTTTAAATGCATGCATCAACTCCTCATTATTGGCGGCAACAGTAGTATTTTTAACAATGGATTTATAATAATGTCCAACCACACTACTTAGAATAGAATCTTGGGAAATAAATTCAGCTAATTGTTGCTGTGCTACGGGAAAGGAATCATAAGTAGTAGTAATCATTGAAAAATGGCCATTAGCACGAGTAAGCAATTTGGCTTCATTAAATAAAATATGAATTGGAATATAGGCATTAATAAAATGCGCAAGAATTAAATCTTGGCTATGTGGTGGTAGGTATTTACTTGCTTGGGCCGCACTGCATTCAATAGTGGTTAAAGGAATTGCTTCTTTTGCTCGTTTTAGCATTTCTGAAGATACGTCAATCCCCGTAAATTCTGCCAAAGGCATTGCTTGTTTCAATTGATGCAAAAAAGCGCCATCACCCACTCCCAGATCTAAAACTTTATAATAGGGTTTCATACCTAAATAAAATTTTTGCATCTGTTCAATTGCTACTTGATGGCTCTTACTTATAGCGCCAAAGCGATTAGCTGTAGCGTAATTGTCAGCAATTTCATTATACATGGCCTTCAAGGACATGCAGGATTCCAATAATTTCAAAAGATTTGGTTAAGTATATCCTTAAATGAGGGAGATTGGCGACTATTGATTGATGAAAAATTATTGTTATTTTTCTTGTAATTATTCATATTGCTGGTATAGAGTGCATAGTGAGAGCACGCCCTAGAGTCACTATCCTTAAGTTAAGGAATATGGCAGTAAAAAATTGGCTTAACTTTAATGGCTGTGCGCCCTAGAATATGGATAATTCATTAATGTCAGGTTAAATTATGTCTAAAATCTTAGTTACTGGAGCTACAGGCTTTATTGGAAGACGCTTGGTACCAGAGCTTATTGCTGCAGGGCACGAAGTGCGTTGTGCGGTGTCACAAAAAGTTAATTGGCTTGAAACTGAGCAAGTTATTGTTGATAAATTAGAGCGGGATCCCGATTGGGGTGAGGCGCTTCTTGACATGGAGGTGGTTATTCACTTAGCTGCTCGTGTGCATGTCATGAATGAAAAATCTGATTCTATTTTAGAGAATTATTGCAAAATAAACAGCATAGCCACTAAAAATTTAGCCAAACAAGCAGCAAAACACCAAATCAAACGCTTTATTTTTTTAAGTTCAATTAAAGTTAATGGCGAATACACCATGCCAGGGGAGCCTTTTACTGAAGAAAGTGTACCGCAGCCAGAAGACCCGTATGGTCAAAGCAAATTATACGCTGAGCAGTATTTACGCGCGATTAGCCAAAATACTGGTTTAGAAATAGTCATTATTCGGCCCCCTTTGGTTTATGGGCCTGAAGTGAAAGCCAATTTCTTAAAAATGTTAACCTTAGTAAGAAAAGGTCTTCCTTTGCCTTTTGCCAAAGTGAGAAATCGCCGACATTTAGTATATGTTGAGAATTTAGTTTCGGCTTTATGCGCTGTAGTATCACATCCAGAGGCAGCTAATCAAACTTATTTGGTAGCGGATAATGAGTCTTTGTCTTTAGCACAAATGATGCGTCTTATGGCTCAAGAGATGGATATTAAAGCGAGGTTATTCCCAGTTCCAGTCCGCTTGATGGAGGCTTCCTTCTTCTTATTAGGCAAGAAAAGTTTAAATACCCGTTTGTTTGGTTCATTAGAAGTAAACAACAGTAAAATAAAATCGCAATTAGGTTGGGAACCTCCAGTAAACTCAACTGAAGGATTAAGAGAAACGGTTAAATGGTATCAATGTGAATTTCACTCTTAGTATTGTTTTTTTAATGCTCTCGGTAGTTTTGACCGAAGTTTATTGTAATTTGGCACAAGGTACACGCCTTATGGACAAACCCAATGAGCGATCGATGCATTCTAAGCCTACAGTTAGAGGCGGTGGTATAATTTTTATTGGTTTAGGCGTGCTGTCATTGCTTATCCTGAGCTATATAACGAGTACGCCTTTTCTGAAGCAATTAGTGCTTGCTTTGAGTATCGTAATGATTGCTACAGTAAGTTTTTTAGATGATTTATATCATTTGTCGGCAAAATCACGCTTTTGTGTGCAAGCACTCGTTGCTTTATTGGCTACCATTTTTTTACGACCTGAGCAATTAAATCTCGGTTTATTAACTATAAGTCATCCAGTATTCATTATTCTTCTGGTGTTTTTCTTAGTAATCTGGGCCATTAATCATTTTAACTTTATGGATGGTATTGATGGTTTTTGTGCTTCTCAGGCTGCATTTCTCTTTGTTGCTTATGCAGTACTTTTTGCTCTTTATGACTCTTCTTTTTATCAGTACTTTTGCTTGATCATGGTGGCTTGCCTGCTTGGATTTTTAATCTTTAATTTTCCTCCAGCAAAATTATTTATGGGCGATGTTGGAAGTGCTTCCTTAGGATTGCTAACCTTTGCAGTGGCTTTAATTGCACAGCAAAAATTTCAGATCCCTATTTTTTATTGGTTTATGCTCAATGGGCTTTTTCTTTTTGATGCAACCATTACTTTAATTCGACGCTTTCTTAGGAAGGAAAAATGGTCTAGCCCACACCGTAAACATGCTTATCAACGCTTAAGACAAGCAGGTGTTACTGTACCTTTTATTCTTCTCGGGCAATTGTTGTTGAATTGTGCTTTTTTAATCCTGGTTTTATTAATCAATAATCAGGCTCTTAGCGCTATTTTGCCAATTATTATACAAATAGGTATGATTTTCTTAATTTACTATTCTATCGAGAAAATATTTCCAATGTTTCAATCTCATTTTACTCGTTGAATTCATTGAAAAAAATTTATTTTTCTTTAAAGATATAGACAGGTGGAATATTTTCTTAATACTGTGTTAAGGATAACAGTGTAGAATAATATCCGTAAAATAATAGTCGTTGATTTTTTAATCACATTGTAGTTGCTGAGAACAACCATGGATGCGTTCTATGGAGAAAATAGGTGGCTGCTTTTTGTTAGGGAGATTTGTTATGTTAATTTTAACTCGACGTATAGGTGAAACCTTAATAATCGGTGATGATGTAAACATTACTGTATTAGGCGTTAAGGGTAACCAAGTACGTTTAGGTATTAATGCACCAAAAGATGTATCTGTACACCGTGAAGAAATTTATTTACGTATACAACAAGAAAAGCAATCAGATGATTCTGAGACCACAGTATAAAAATTAATTTCCTCGCAGTTCATCCAGTTCCGAGCGCCTAATAACGCTCGGGACGAACCATAATAAAATGTCTTAAAGTTTATACTTGATTTGCTTGTAACGACGTATCTCCTGAAGACAGAAAATGTTTTTGTCCTTTTTCATCTTCCAAAATCAATTGTCCCCAGTGATTAATGCCACGGGCGTGACCTACAATAGTCTTTGTTGATTGAGTTATCTGAATGTGTTTGCCTGCCAGATAATCTACTTGATTCCATTCGTCTATAAAGGCATTTAAATCATGTGCTATAAATTTAGTAATATAGCGGTCAAGATGGCTGACCAAGCTTGCAATCAACAAGGTACGATCAAAATAGTGCTGGCTGATTTCATAAAGCGAACACCAA
This sequence comes from Legionella sp., assembly GCF_047605385.1. GTDB lineage: Bacteria > Pseudomonadota > Gammaproteobacteria > Legionellales > Legionellaceae > Legionella. The sequence continues at coordinate 8,429 of NZ_JASGFU010000044.1, forward strand.
GGTTTATCTGGCAGAGGATTACTAGCTGTATCCGTATTCACATTGATACCAATGCCAATAATTACTTGAGCATTGCTATTTGATTCAGCTTGAATTTCAATTAAGCTGCCGCAAAGTTTTTTATCTTGCCAATAAATATCATTTGGCCATTTTATTTTAATTTCTGAAGAGACTTGCAATTCATTAAGTGTGGCTAAAATAGCTAAGCTAGTAATTAAACTTAAGCTCGAGAGTTTGGCTAAATCACAATTTAAATTCCAACGACTTGAACAATAAATATTTTCACCAAAAGGGGAGTGCCATTGACGGCCAAAGCGCCCGCGGCCCTGGGTTTGCATTTCTGCACAGCAGAGTTCAAGCTCATGACTTGCAGACAAATCTTTTAAAAAACGATTGGTGGAGTCAATTGAGCTAAACACATGCACATTAACAGGTAGAGAAATTTTCTGCATAGCAAGCAGCATGCTAAGTCGCTCTTCATTAAGTAAAATGAGTTTTTGCGGCAAGTGATAACCTTGTTGCGGAATACTTTGAATTGGAATACCAAGTTCAATGAGTTGGTTGATTTGCTTCCATATTGCAGAGCGAGTCACTCCTAAAGCCTGACCGAGTTCAGAACCACTATGGCAGCAGCCATCATTCAGGATGTTTAATAAAGTCGTTTGTGATGAGGTAAAGCGCATCATAATAATTTAGAATTTCAGCTTTGTATTATTAGAGTGGATTTGGATTAATCCATGGCGGATTTCACGAACAGTAGGATGGCAGCATAATGCGCCACTGTATGCAATTTCGGGCATGAATGAACGTAAATGCCAGATCATGTTGTGTAATGGATCGTTCACTAATTGATTCGTAGGTATGGATGTTGGTACAGTAAAATCCTTAGTGGGATAAGCAAGTCCTAGGCCGCAAGCTTTGATAAATGCCTCTTTCTGTGACCAGATATGGAAAAATACTGCAGGTTTTAATGGTTGTGGGGTTTTCATGAAGTCTTGATATTCGCGCTCAGAAAATGAGTTTTTAGCAATGCCCTCATAAGGGCGGGAAGAGTATTTTTCAACATCTATCCCTATTGGAAAACCCTTGCCTACGGCAAGTATTGCCAAGTCTCCCGTGTGGCTTAGATTAAATTGTAAGCGTGCAGAATTAATTACTTTAGGTTTGCCATGAGCGTTATATGAAAACTCCAGGCGCTCAGGTTTAGTGTTCAAATAACGTGCTAAAATTATTCGCAAAGTTGCTCTTGCAGTTGAAAAACGGCGTTGGTGAGTACTGAAATAAAAACGCTCAGCTCGTGCCTGTTCCTCTCCATTGAGTATGCGAGGAGCATTAGGTAATTCATTAACCAAAGAGAATTGCCAAAGATCAATGCGCGTTTCACTTAAGATGCAATTATCTGTATCTAATGGTGTAAATCCTGTAATCGTCATATGTTTTGTTTGATTCTGGCATCAATTAGGGGTTATAGGTTATCATATACCATGATAAATTAATTTACCAAAGAGTATTGAATGAGCCGACAATTTTTGGACTTCGAACAGCCTATTGAAGAGCTAAATCAAAAAATTGAAGCACTTCGCATGGTCGGAGATGACAACGAAGTAAATTTAAGTGAAGAGATCGCACGTCTTGAAATGAAGTGTTCACAGTTAACGGCACAAGTTTTTTCTAACTTGGAGCCATGGCAAGTAGCGCAAATGGCAAGGCACCCGCTACGGCCACAAACTACCGATTATATTGAACGTATATTTACTGATTTTCAGGAATTACACGGCGATCGTAACCATTCGTCTGCGCCAGCAATTATCGGGGGGTTAGCGCGTTTAAATGGCGAACCAGTGATGGTTTTAGGGCATCAAAAAGGCAAACGTACCAAAGAAAAAGTGTATCGTAATTTTGGAATGGCACGTCCAGAAGAGTATCGTCGTGCCTTACGTTTGATGAATATGGCTGAAAAGTTTCAGTTACCAGTTATTACTTTTATCGATACTGCCGGTGCTTATCCTGGCATTGGCGCTGAAGAACGTAACCAATCAGAAGCTATTGCCCGCAATTTATTTGTAATGTCTCGCTTAAAAACACCAATCATATGCATTGTTACCGGTGAAGCTGGTTCTGGAGGGGCTTTAGCCATTGGTGTAGGTGATCGCGTTTTAATGCTGCAATTTGGTATTTATTCAGTGATTTCCCCAGAGGGTTGTGCTTCTATTCTCTGGAAAGATGCCGCAAAAGCACAAGATGCAGCGCGAGCAATGCGGATTACTGCTGATAAAATTTTTGAGAACAAGCTGGTAGATGGTGTGATTTCAGAGCCTTTAGGTGGTGCTCATCGTAATGTCGATGAAATGGCTGCTCGTATCAAAGAAATTTTGGTAAATGAGCTTACTGGCTTGAAAAAGATCCCTATTGAGCAATTGGTAGAGCAGCGCTATAAGAAATTTATGGACATGGGCGCTTTATAACGCGGGATATTCAGATTTTATTTCCCCAAGGCAATATATTCATGATTCATGTACATTGGCTTTCTCGTTTTGACCGATTCAAAAAATTAATCGTAGGATATAGCGGTGGATTGGATTCTACCGTTTTGCTGCATGTATTGGCTTCTTTCCCTAATTTACGAGCGAAATTGGTCGCAGTGCACGTGAACCATGGGATCAGTGTTAATGCCGATTCTTGGCAGCACCATTGTGCTCAATGGTGCCAGCAATTCAATATTGCTTTTATTACAGAATCGGTACATTTTGATCACGGCGCAAATCTTGAGGAGCGCGCACGTAATGCCCGTTATGCGGTATTTTCTTCTTTACTTGATGAAGAGGGATGTTTAATCTTAGGACACCATCAAGATGATCAGGCAGAAACAGTATTGTTGCAATTGCTTCGCGGTACTGGTATTGATGGTTTAGCTGCTATGTCTGAACGAAGTTTCTTAGGTGCAAGTACTTTAATTAGGCCTTTATTACATTATACGCGCGCACAATTAGAGCATTATGCTGTATTGCATCAATTAAATTGGATAGAAGATGAGAGTAATCAAGATATTACTTATGCTCGTAATTACTTGCGCCAAGAAATTATGCCCAAGTTGCTTGCGAAATGGCCGGCAGCTGTAAGAAATATCAGTAGGGCAGCAGTGCATTGCCGACAAGCAAAGGATAATTTAGATACATTAGCCATGATTGATTATCCAAAACTAGCCAGTGCTAATGGCTTATTGCGGATTGAATCTTTGCAGCAACTAAGTTTGGAGCGGATGACTAATATTCTCAGGGTTTGGTTGAAAAAAAATCATATCTCATTACCACCAGCCGCAACTTTTCAGTGTTTAATTCACGAAGTTATCTATGCACGTACTGATGCTACTCCTGAAGTCAGTTGGGGGAATAATATTATCCGACGTTTTCACAGTCAGTTGTATTTGGAAAAAAAAAATAAATTCAATGCCCCTTTGTCTACACCTTGGTCTCATTTTCCTGAGCCTTTAGTATTTAACGAAATTGGTATCACACTCAATGCTCAAAAATCGATTTCAGGTGTGTTTATTCCTGAAAATGCCAAGATTGTTATCAATTTCAGACGAGGTGGTGAAGTCTTCTTTTGGCATGGGCAGCACAAACGCTTAAAAAAATTATTTCAAGAATGGAATATCCCTCCTTGGTTTCGCGATAAAATTCCTCTTATTTATATTAATGATGTTCTGGCCGTAGTCGTTGGTTATGCTGTAAGTGATGAGTTTTATAAAAAAAATTCCTTATACCTTTGGACCATAGCACTAGAGTAATGTAATTTAGAGCAAGATAAGAAGCGAACCAAGCAATCTAGAATAAAACAATGAGTTTGTTTCCTTACTCTAGTATGGCTATGGTACCATGCAGAAATTTTATCTAATCAGAAAGCTTATAGAGAATAAATATGCCTGAGTCTTTAATTAAAATAATTTTATCACAAGCGAATAAAATCGGTGCTAAACCTGAAGATATGCCAGAACTCAATAAGAGATTGCAAGAGAATGTATCTTCTGGAATTTGGAGCGCTAAAAATTATATGGGTGGATTAGGAAGAGAATATCAAGACCTTAAACCTTATTTAAGTATTGAATCAAAAGTTATTAAAGAAATCAAACATATAGAAAAGATTCAAGCAGTTGTAGAAGACTATATTACTAATGGTCATAATAGTTCTAAGGAGCAAAGTTATAGAATAGCAATTTGGGCTGCTTTGATTGCTGTCTATGCTTCAGTCCCGCAGGTACGATTTAAAGCCTATAAGTAATTAAGTTATTTGGCTTCTATGTTAAATGACATCCAGTTAAAGACTCACTGTGAGGATTATACAACTCGTCTCTATCAATCTAAGGATAGTTTTTGTCCGGCGAGTAAACTTATTTGGATGTGGGAAGTTCGGCATATAGTCGATGAAGAAAGCCAAAATAAATCGCATCCTCAAGACGATATTAATTCTGTTCTAATGTTTGAACAGCTCCGACAAAAAAAAATCAGAGATAAGCTCATGAGCATTAAGAGTGCGCTGCTGCTTTTGGGCTTATCATTTAATAAGCATTTAACTATTGAGGAAATAACACGTACTGCGCAGACCTTACGTGATAAGCTGAAAATTCTTGGTAAAATCAGTGTGAGGGATAAGTATGATAATCCTCTTCTCAAGAAATTTGTTGAAGCGGAACAGTATTTAATTAGTGCGATGAATTTCTTGAATTTTAATTGTATATCCCGTCTTAAGGAGATTGATACGCTATTGCCTGTAATTAAAAAAAACACAAGTTTTACTGATAGAGATTTATTTATAGAGCCTTACAGGAAGTTAGAGACCCTTGAAAATGAACTCAATGAATTTGCTAAAAATATTAAAGTTGAACCTCCTTATATTTATGAGAACCAAGTGGTAATAGCGCTTGGTCGATTTCAACCTAAAAAGTGCTGCAAAATCAGAAATAGATTTGAAAATTGATCAATTAGGACGTGACTTAAAAGCAGTTGAAGGCCGGTTGGCTCAATACAAATATGAAATAGAAACAAATGCACGACAAGTGATGAAGCAAATACAAGAGGTTAAAAAATTCACTTCTGCCTCAGTAGAAAATAGAGATCTATATCGTTTCATTGATGTATTGCAATCTGTTGAAAAAACAAGAGATGAACTATTACAGTGGCTTAGTCGTTTGGATGATGAGGGTAAGGACATCGCTAACGCGGTATTTAAGGATGAAATTGTATCTTCTCCTACTATAGATGATATTATAAATGCAGTTATTGGGGAATTGACTAAGATTGATCAAGTATTATCTACAGATAATACATATGAAAATATAGTACGGGCAGCACTTAACAAGACTGGCCGTTTAACCTCGATCTTGAGAGATCACCTGAAAGCTGATGCTGCATCTGAAATAATGACAAAAGTTCCGATTCTCTTTGAAGTAATAAAAACTTATTTTAGTGATAAATATGATAAAAAGCTTAATATTTCAGTAAAAAACTTGGTCATTCCTGCTGTGGTTACGCTGTCTTGTGATTCTGCTCAAAAATATTTACAGACAGTAAAAACTGAAATTAAAGGCTCCAAACAGGCAGCTGCCAATCAAATTAATACAACATTAAGTACCATTATTTCTGTTCTTGCAGACCTTTATGAAACGGATGCGCAGTTGTGTAACCAATTGTCAGCTGCGGCAAATGACTTGGATTTTTCTTGGCAACATGTTTTTGAAAAACATCAAAAAATAAAACAGAATATAGAGCAAAAATTTACTGAGTTAAAACAAAATTTGCGTGGAGATTATAAACAACTAAATTATATTGCTTCTGAAGTGAAGCAAAAAGTTGCAAATTTGATAGAGGTTCGAAGTGAGGCCCACAAAAAAATAGTGGCGCAGGTTGAAGATAAACTGATTAAGCACAGTAGGGATAACTTTAAATTTTTATTGCTGAAGAAGTATTATCAAAAGCAAAAAGCACTTTATCTTGCCCAAGGCTCACATCACCAAGATCGAATAAATTCTTTGGAGCGGTTGTCTCTAGATATTGATAGTGTGAAAGGTAATAACAATGCGCAGCGTTTTGTTTCGTTCCTAGACGCAATCAGAGCACAAAAAGCTGCGACCAATATATCTCATAAAAAAATAGGGTTTTTGGGTGGTTTTCGCAGTTCACGCTTAGAGAAAATGTACTCTGATGTTCTAGAGAAATCAAAGCTGATTGACTCGATGTATTGTGGTGAACAGGAGCCTGATAATCTCAGCGATATGCAATACAATTATTTAAAAAATCGTATTGAAACAGAAAAGAGAGAATATTGCCAAACAGGAAAACATCATCAAGATCGTATGGATTCGCTAAAGAGACTTGAAACGTTAATAACAGAGCTTGATGCAAGGCAAGGTAAACATGATCGTTTTGCCATTTTGTATGATGCTTTAAAAACAGAAGCTATAAGAACCAATGAGTCTCAAAAAGTGATTGGTTTTTTTGGTAATAGGAGAGCATGTCGATTGCAAAAACGATATGATGTTCTTATTAAAGAGGGTGGATATATTCAAGATATATTGAAAGCTAGTGTAGAGTTTTCTGCTGAAAAGCCATCATCCGAAATTCCTGAGTGTAGATGCTTTTAAACACATGATGGAGAGAAGAAAATAAATGGTTCAATCTTGCAGTTGAAGAGTGTCTTCTTCCCTGAAAACTAAGCCCATACTTTTGATTCAAATTTTTTTCATGAATGAGAAGCTATTCTGAATTAACACTCAGGTAAGTTAACGGCTAAGCCACCCATAGAGGTTTCTTTATAGATGCTTTGCATATCCAACCCAGTTTGTTTCATGGTTTTTATCACTTTATCTAGTGAAATTTGATGCTGCCCATCACCGATTAAAGCCATACGGGTGGCATTTACTGCTTTAACGGAACCCATGGCATTACGTTCAATGCAAGGGATTTGTACTAAGCCTAAAACTGGGTCACAGGTCATGCCTAAATGATGTTCCATAGCAATTTCAGCCGCATTTTCTACCTGCGCTACCGTACCACCAAGTACTGCAGTTAATCCGGCAGCAGCCATAGAGGATGCTACACCGACTTCACCTTGGCAACCTACTTCAGCACCGGAAATGGAAGCGCCTTTTTTGTATAAGATCCCTATGGCTGCGGCAGTAAGAAAATAAGTATAAACATCCTTATCTTGCATTTTGTCATGGGCTTGTTGGCAGTATTTAAGCACAGCAGGAATAATGCCCGCAGCGCCATTGGTAGGGGCAGTGACAATACGTCCACCGGCAGCATTTTCTTCATTAACGGCCATCGCATAAAGGTTTAATTGGTTCATAATGTCTGATTGCTCAAAAATACTTTTAACTCCTTTTTGGTTCATTAATTTTTTGTACAAATCAGGAGCGCGTCTTTTTAAATTCAAACCACCAGGCAATGTGCCTTCATGTTTACAACCATTAGCAATGCATTCATCCATAACTTTGGCAATTGCTAAAATGCCTTTTTGGATTTCTTTAGTACTACGCCAGGTTTTTTCATTTTGGAACATTAGCTCCGCAATGGTTAAATTATTATCTTCACAGAGTTTTAATAGTTCAGCAGCGGTGGTAAAAGGATAAGGAGGTGGCACACTGCCTTCGGAGGTTTTGGAAAAATCTTCTTCAGTAGTAATAAAACCACCACCGATAGAATAATATACCTGCGCGATTAACAAATTTCCTTGATTATCAAAGGCTGAAAAACGCATACCATTCGTATGCTTAGGTAATAATTCTTTTTGTAAAAATAAAAAATCAGACGCTTCATGAAATTTGATGAGTTTTTTGCCGCCTAAGTTTAATGCTTTTGTTTCAAGAATTTCATGCATGCGCGGTACCATGGATGCTGGTACTACAGTTTCAGGTGATTTACTTTCCAAACCGTTTACAATTGCTTTATCAGTGCCGTGACCTTTGCCGGTTAATGCTAATGAACCATATAGTTCTATTTTAACTCTTTGTACCAAATCAAATAAATTTTTTTCTTCAAGTAATTGCAAAAATGCATTTGCAGCAAGCATTGGCCCTACAGTGTGAGAGCTTGAAGGACCAATGCCAATAGAAAATAAATCGAATACACTGATGTTCATGAGTTTTCTATCTCTAGTTGTAATTAGAGCAAAGTGTAGAATGATCTTACCTATTTGTCTATTTGAATTAAATCATTCATAACACCTAGTAATTTAATTTGAATTTAGGCAGAATGATCAGGTATTTTTATACCGGTTTATACCTTACTAATAATTTTAGTTTACGGTATGTACTTAAGCAAAGACTAGAAGGGGATTCTTATATGAAAATGAGATTGGTCACTACAGCCGTTTTGGGGCTTGCAATGTCTACTGCAATGGCTGCGGATGCCTTGGTTACTGATAAAGATAAATTATCTTACAGTATTGGCGCTGATTTAGGGAAAAATTTTAAAACTCAAGGCATTGACATCAATCCAGACGCATTAGCAAAAGGAATGCAAGACGGTATGTCAGGTGTTCAGTTGCAGTTAACTGAACAACAAATGAAAGATGTTTTAAACAAATTTCAAAAAGATTTAATGGCTAAACGTAGTGTTGAGTTCAACAAAAAAGCAGATGAAAACAAAGCAAAAGGTGAAGCGTTTTTAACTGGCAATAAAAGCAAACCAGGTGTAGTTGTATTACCAAGTGGTTTACAGTACAAAATTATTGAAGCAGGTACAGGCGCTAAGCCAAGTAAAAACGATACAGTAACGGTTGATTACACGGGTACTTTAATTGATGGCACTGTATTTGATAGCACCCAAAAAACTGGCAAGCCAGCTACGTTTCAAGTATCACAAGTAATTCCTGGTTGGACTGAAGCGTTACAATTAATGCCTTCTGGTTCTACTTGGGAAGTGTATGTTCCTTCTGATTTGGCTTACGGGCCACGTAGTGTAGGTGGTCCAATTGGCCCTAATGAGACTTTAATTTTCAAAATTCATTTGATTTCTATTAAAAAATCAACATAATATGCTTTTTTTGTTCGCCCCGAAGTATTTTCGGGGTGATTTTTCCTGAACATATGTCAATGAATAAACGCCTGTTTATTATCTTTATATTAGGTTTTTCTTCTGGTTTGCCAATGGCTTTAATCAGCAGTACTCTGCAAGCATGGTATTCCTATAGTGGTATGTCTGTTTTAGTCACTGGAATGCTGAGCCTTATTAGCGTGCCTTATACTTATCGTTTCTTTTGGGGCCCCATTTTAGATCGTTACTCTTTATTTCGTATGGGTAAACGGCGTAGTTGGATAATTACCATGCAATGTTTCTTATTGCTGGGTTTTAATCTGATGGCTTGGCTCAATCCGCAACAATATCCTACAGCGCTTGCGATTTTAGCATTAGTTCTGGCTTGTTTTTCAGCGACCCAAGATATTGCGATTGATGCTCACCGAACTGAATATTTACCGATACCAGAACATGCTCTAGGCGCTACTTTAGCTGTATTTGGTTACCGGGCAGCGCTGCTTTTATCAGGAGGCTTGGCTTTGATTATGGCCAATCATTTAGGATGGGCATTTACCTATCGCTTCATGGGTTTTATCATGATAATTGGGATGTTGGCTGTATTGTTCAGTGAAGAACCGAGTACCGAAATCAAAGACATCAGCAATATGAAGGAGTTATTTATTGCTCCTTTAAAAGAGCTTTGGATACGAAAAGGAATCATTTATCTTTTATGCTTTATTTTTTGTTACAAATTGGGTGAAGCTTTTACAACCACTACTAGCGGCATTGTTATGCCTTTTTTAATTCAAGGCCTTGGTTTTTCTCTAGATACTATTGGTTATGTAAATAAAGTATTAGGATTAACCTCACTTTTATTAGGTGGTTTGCTTGCAGGTATTTTGCTAATTCGATTTTCTTTATATCGTTCTTTGCTCTTTTTTGGGTTGTTACAAGCGTTAACCAATGTATTATTTCTGGCTCTTGCACTTATGGGCAAAAGTGTGATTTTATTATCTGTAGCCGTATTTTGTGATAATTTTGCTGCTGGGATGGGATCTACTGCCTTGGTTGCTTTATTCATGCGTTTGGTTAATAAGCAATTTACGGGTACTCAATTTTCGATCTTAGTTGCTTTATCCACCTTGCCTCGAACTCTATCGGGACCTATAGCGGCTACAATTCAATTATTTATTGGTTGGGTTGGGCTCTATCAACTTTCCATTATTTTTGCATTAGCATTTATTCCCTTTTTAATCTTGATTAAGGAACAAATAGCTGATAGCGAATTCACAGAAGAGTCAGTAGCAAAAGAAGCAAATTTAGATCCTATCCACTAAAAAATAAGCGCCATTGCGTTAACGCTGTACTAGTGCTGCGCTTAATTTTTCTTTTTTATTTGCGTCATGTGTTGTTAATTCAAGACATGCCTTGCCCAATAAAGAATAAAGCGTCTGCGCCTTAGAATGAGTAAATGCGGCCATATGTTTTTCAAGAGTGGCAATATCTCCTCTCTTAATTGGGCCAGTAAGTGCTTGTTCAGGGGAGAGAGTATCTTTTAAATTCACCAGTGTTCCTTGCATCAATGTAGTAATGATTGACATTGCCATATCTTTAGCGACTCCCGATTCTTGCAAACACAAAAAAGCCTGTTGCGCTAAGGTTACCATATAATTGGAGGCAAAGACGCCGGCAGCATGATATAGAGATTTTTTATCCTTATTTATCTGATAAGTTATTGAGCCAATGGCCTCAAAAAGTGGTTTAATTAGAGAAAGCGCTTGGATATCACCCTCCATGGCACAATAAGTACCCTTATATTGCTCAACACTAATGTCTGGATTAGCAAAACTGCGCATTGGATGAATGCTTGCAACCCAGGCACCTTTTTCCTTAATCGGATTTAAGATTTCAGAAGATAGAGAGCCGCTGCAATGTACAACTGTAGTATTAGGCCCAATAAATTGATTTTCAGCTAATTGAATTGCAATTGGGGCGATGAGATCATCAGGAGTAGTAATAAACGTTAGATCCGCAGCTGGCAATTGCTCCATTGCCGAATAAGAAGTGCCCCCGCCAATAAATTTTATCGCTTCTTTGCTGCTACCGAGCGTACTGTTAAAAACTGCACCAATATGAACCAATTGATTTTTTAATAGCAAATGGCTAATGGATTTTCCTAAATGCCCAGCGCCAATAATATTTACAGTCAATGACATTTTTGATTTCTATCTCTAAAAATAAGTTATATATAGTATCAAATCGCTCTGCAAAGAACACCATAGTTTGCCAACTTTGTCGGTCTGGTACTTGCGGTACCTTGATGAGACTGTTTTTTTGTTTGCTTAAACATTAAAAATTAAATTAAATTAAATTAAATTAAATTAAATTAATTTAATAGAATAGTGATCATATAAGTATTGACATAATTGTACATTAAAATTACAATTAGGTTGTTATTTGATTTTAACTTAATCTTAAAAATTTAGCCTTTGAAGCTTTTTTTGGACTATTGTATGACTAAATCTACATGTTCTACCGCTCCTAATTTATTTTCAGCACAGGGATGGTATCATTTCGGTCAGGAATTCATGAATTCTACTTACTTGCAACCGTTTAAACGCCCCTTAGAAGGAAACTCAAAGAAAGAGAATACTCGAAATGGATACATTGAGCGAGAAATTCATGGAGCAATGCATGCTTCACGAGTAGCCTGGTCCACAGTAATGTTGCATCGTTTATGTCAACAACAATATCCCCATGAAGTCCAAAATAAAGTACAGGCATTAATGCAATTTAGTAATTTAAATGAAGATGAACTTTTTTATTTGATTCGCTATGTAAGCTTAGGCCATGATACTGCACGAGAAGATGAGGGGTTTGATCGATGGGAAGAAGGAAGTGCAAAGAATATTGAGTGTTTTTTAATAGAAAAAGGCGTTTCTTCTTTATTAGCAGAAATATTTTCTCGCCTTGCCTTATACAAAGACAAACCGCAAGAGTTAGCACATTATTTAGCGTCGCATTCTCTAGCTCAAGAGATCATTGAGGGATTACAATATGCCCGCTTACTCATTAGTCTTGCTGATTGCTTTGATATTATACGTTGCACCGATAAATTTAAATTTGCTGTTGTTGAACAAAAAATTACCGAAGTTTTTTCCTATGCAAAAGATAAAGATGGTCCTATATTTTTTGATTATGCAAAACATTTATTGCACTTACTAAAACAACAAAAAGATCTTTGTTTCCCTACTCAATTAATAGGACCTAATAAGGAATGTTTTCATATAGAGAAAAGTGAACAAGAATATTCGATGCAAGAAAAAGTGAAACTGGAACATGCTGATAATGCAATTTCAGCCATGCTAAATTCAATAAATCAAGACCCGTATTTGCAAAAGTTATTAAATTTAGAGACGCCTATATTCTCTAGCACTTACGATAAAGAACCAGCTTTTGTTCCTTATATTCATGGCACCAACAGTGCAACTCTTGCTTTAATGCCTCAAACTAATTTCCAACTGATGTCACCAATAACGATGTTAGAAGAATATCAGTTGGCCCCTTTATGTGGTGAGTTAACTCAAGGTGGACTTAATAGTGCTACGGCTGATGGCCAACCTTGTTTTGCAAAACTAAATGGAGGAAAAGATAGGAACGAATATTCATTAAATAGCGTTATATATCATTATACAAAAATCAATGAAGTACTGTCTAAAGAAGATTGTTTAGCAAAATTAATAGCATATAGTACTCATGCAACAAAAGATTTGTTTTATAGGATTAATATTATTAATATTTATCTTGCGCGTGCAAAACAACTGGGGATCAATCTACAGGAAATTTCAGTAATCCAAAATCTAGAAGAAAATTTTCATCAAGTGAAGGATATTTTCTATTTATACTTACTATTATCAACTCACATTATTGTAAAGCCTAATTTATCTTCCATAGACTCAGAAGAAATAAGCAGTCATTTCTCTCTTGCAAAAGTGCTTGAAAAATTAAAGCAGTCTAAAATTTCCATACAAGATATTTATAATAACCCTACTGCTGAAAATTGTCAGCATGTCATTGATCTTTTTACCTTTTCCAAAAATGATAAAACAGAGTACTTATTTGAATATATTGATAGCCCTCAAGAAAAAAGAAAAGATAAAAGTAACTTAGAACAATACGATTATGGCTATATGATTTACAATCGTTCTTCCTGGTCTTTTGAGAATATACTCCATGAAACTTGTCGTGGACATTATCAAATGTTTGATTTTCAGCATATAGCTCCTTCACTAATAGACTATGTGGAGGTATTAGAAAAGCGATTTCTAGTTACGCAAAAGCTTTTACATGAACATTCAAAACCATTAAAGCTCTCTCCTGAAGATTTAGCTTTAGTTGAAAATCCATTACCGATTATTTTATTGTATAACCAAAGCCATCAGATGCATCTTTTGGAAGTGGACTCTCAAGAGTATCGGGTTGAACAGTCACTTAAATTAGGAAAAGATATTCAAATTGTGGCCACTGATACCGAGGCGAATATCAAACGATTGCAAGCCTATAGTGATCGGCATCACTTAAATCTCACTATCATTTCATTTGCTGACTTAAAACGTGCTCATCGCTCTTTAGCTACTGAGTATCCATTGTCAAATCAGCAAATTCTAAGTCGACCTCCTGATATAAAAACGCTTAATGATTTCTGTGAACAACAAAAGGCTCGCTTTAATACAAATTCAGTACTCACATCACTAGTACGTTTTCAAGAAAAAGCAAAAGAAATTATTTTGTCAGATCTTTCTTCAAAAGAAAAAAGAGCACAATTAAAAGCTTGTGCACATAAACAATTTGAACATCGCCATTATGTGCCAAGATTGCTAGCGGATGTTCTCATGCTTATCTCCTCTTTTGTATTAGTTGGTCTTGCCGTGGGTATAACTAGAGTATTAAATGGTCATAGCTTTTTCTTTAGTTTAGAAAAAACAAGAAGAGAAACCACGTTCATCGAAATTGCTGATAAGATGAACTTAGGAGCTGGGTAAAACTGTTTCTTTCAACGCAAATAGATACTTTCTTTTATTCTGTAAGATATTTTTTATATATCTGCATATAAACGCCGTTATTTTCCAATTTTAATAAGGCATTATTGATACGATAAATCAAATCTATATTTTCTGGACGCGTTATAATGCCATAACCTTCGCCAAGTGACATTTTGCCACCAATAAGCTTGAATTGATCAATAGCACTCTCACTAGCTGCCCAGTATTCGGCTGGATAGTATCGTATAAGGCCTAGCGCTCCGGAACTTGCGCTGTGACGCAAAAGTCTGAGTAGGAAAGACT
>NZ_JASGFU010000045.1:0-22624 GCF_047605385.1 Legionella sp.
ATTACAAGCCTTTGGAACTCCATTTTTCTTACTTAAAAACTCCGAACTGGGGTTTATTTTAAGTAAGGTGGGGAATTTATATGCCTAAATATAACGGTAAACTTACTAGGACTAATCGCCTTTTAAAGGCTGTGAAATCTCATGCCACCTGTGCTCTTACATACGGAGTGGCGGGAAGTATTGGAAAATCTGCTCTTTCTTTTTTTAGCCCATCACTCACTAGTCAAGCAAGCGGTTTTGCTTCTTTTGTTCTGGTAGGTGCTGTAGCTTTTCCTTTCATGAAGCTCTTAGATGAAATAATAATGGACCTTATGAAGGATAGTGCTTATCTAAAAGCACATCCCAATTTAAAAACTGCGCTAACGGATACAGCAATATATTTATCTACTTTAGCATCGATAACTGCTGCAACTGCACTTCTGGGATTACCTATGGCTGCAACAATCTTCTCCATTATGATAATTCCCACTGCAGCGACTGTCATAGGCTTGATGTACAATGCGATTAATTCTTGCTTCGATGGAGATAATGAAGTAGTCGATGCAGAACCAGGATTACGAAACTAAGATGGATCAAGTAAGAGGAGCCTCACACGGGGCTTCAATCTCCCCTATAACTGTACATGCGATATCGCATATGGCAGTTTGAGTTACTAAAAAAAGATAGCCTTTGTCGGTCATTTTTAAACGTTCATCGCTATGCTCAGGAGACATACTCCCAGTGACCTTACTAAGAATCTTACTTTCGCCTCTCCACGATACATAACATCACTGTCGTCCACACGAAGGCGAGATCCATTTTTTACAGACACAGAGCGAACATTGAGAATGGTTTCTCGCCTTCGCAGGAATGACAATGGGCTTATTCATAACTGACATTAAGATACTATTTTAAGAAACATTGTTCTATTATTAATAATTAAATTTTTTTAGTGCTTATCTCATGCGTCTACATAACCTCTTACCCGATTTAAATGATCTCTATTTTTTTTGCTGTGTGGTGGATTCAGGAAGCTTTACACAAGCAAGTCACGGCTTAGAACTTACTAAATCTAAATTAAGCCGACGAATTTCTGAATTAGAAAACCATTTAGGCGTGCGCCTGCTTAACCGTTCCACGCGTAAACTTAGCTTAACTGATATCGGACAGTTAGTTTATGAATACAGCAAATCAATGGTAGACCAAGCAACTTTTGCTCAAGAAGTAGCCGTTCAGGCTCAATCCAGCCCCAAAGGCAGAATTTATGTCACCTGCCCTACTTTGTTTGTACAATCTGAATTCAACAATATTATCATTGATTTTATACGTCTTTATCCTGAAGTCAGAGTGCATCTTTATGCCAGTGATCGCAAGGTTGATTTAATTGAAGAAGGATTTGATTTAGCAATACGCTTTCAAATTAATGAATTAGATGACTCCAGTCTAGTAGTACGTAAATTAGGTGAAAGCGAATATCGCCTCGTTGGCACGCCTGCTTATTTACGGGCCTATCCACTCATCCAATCCCCTAGCGAATTAGCAAATGTTACTTGGCTAGGTAAATCTAAAATCGATGACAGTAATCAATTTCAACTAGAACATACTAGCGGTAAAAAAATTAACATGCTTTTGTCCCCTCGTTTGGAATGTAATGAATGGACTATATTAAAACAAGCAACCCTAGCTGACTTAGGTATCGCCTTATTACCACAAGAATATTGTCAACAAGAAATCAATCAAGGAAAATTAATTCATATTCTTCCCGAATGGTCCTTAGGTACTGCAAATTTATATATGATTTATCCCTCAAAGCGAGGATTAATCCCAGCCGTGCGTCACTTTATCGATTTCGTTGGTGAGAAAACACGAAAAGGGTGTCGAGCAATAAAAAACACTTTATCGCAATAATCACAACTACTTTGAATGCTTGCCTAAGCGATATTCTTCATAAGAATCTTGCAAAATCTGTTTTAACTGACTTTTATCATCATTGGCAAATTTTCTAATAAAGGAAAGGGTATGAAATATATGTGCAGCCTTCGCCTTAGTTAGCTTGAACGATACAACAGTTTCGGCGTTTTCTTCTTTTTTACTTTCTTCCAATAATGCTTTTTTAGTTGTGGCAACATATTTCGAAGATTGTTCACTGGCTGGAATAAATTCTTTGCCTTTGACAAGACAACGTATGGCATTATAATAAGAATTAATCTCTTGATATTTCAATTCAATCTCTACCTCATTTTCAGCACTATAGAGATCATTATCTTTAACTCGTGGCAGCTTAGGATCGTGCAGTTTCGCGTAAAGGAATTGCTTTTCACCGCGTGAATTCCAAGCGATAACAGCAACTGCGGCAGACACTAAAACGGTGGTAACCGCTGCCAATGCAATTCCAGTGAGCAATCCAGCCAGAGCAAAATGAGTGGTTACTGCTAAAGTAGGTAGAATAATTGCCAGAGGCCAATTTTTAACCAAGAAATAACTTATAGGTCGAATTAGATAATAGTAAGGAACCATTAATCCATAATAAAAAACACTTCTACCGAAGGAAAATAGCCATAAGTTACGTTTTTTTCGCTGAGAATTATCTACTTCAGGATCAACATGATTGTATTTGGTTCCTTCGATACCCGCATAATTTAATATATGATCCCAAATACCATTTGACCCTTTTTTATCTGCAGGCGGGGAAACTTCTAAAATATTCCAACCCTTTTTCCATACACCAAAATAAGACACCGGGTCATTACCTTGTTTTTGGACAACTACTTTTGGTTTTTCGGTTAATTCATCCCAATGATCAAATCGGCTCTTAGACCAAGCATCATGTAAGCCTGCAGGGTTTAGTGCATCTACACGTGATAAGCGATAATTTCCTTTATCTATTGCTAATAATAAGCTTAAAGAGCCTCCCAGGCTAGTACCGCACACATGAACTGTATTTTCTTGCTGCTCTAACCATTTCTGTATTCGTGGTCGGCCAGTGCGATATAAAGTTTTACCTACTGATTCAAATCCTTTGGCATCCGTTTTCACTTGAGGTAGGAAACCCTGACCTGCAGTATAGGTAGTTCCCATAAAAATCAAATGAGACTCAGCTTTTCTTTGGAACAATGGTTCAAGACCATAAGCAAAAACGCGATCGCAATCTCTTTCATGACCTTCAGTCAATTCAATAGGCTTGATTTGATATTCAACCATTTCCCAATGATTATCAATGTATTGTGGAATCGAAATAGACTCGTAGGGAGTCAAATCACCGTAAGGTAATAAACTCAAGCAATTACTCAAATACAATTGAATCTGCTCAGAATCTTCTTCTGTATAATCTAGCTCTTTTAATTGATTGAAAATCTCATGAAAGCCTTGCTGAAAAGCAAAACGCATTTCTCTGAGATATTCATGGTTACGTGTAATAAATATTGCATGCAAAACATCCGAAGAGATCAAACTTCTCCACGACTTTGTCCAACCCATCATTAACAATCGTAACAGATTGCGAACAAGCACAGGTGTTTTTTCTTGAGCGGTTGTTAACCCTGAGATTGATTCAAATTCTCGTTGTGGTAAAAATCTTAAATCCAGTTGCGTAGTAAAAAAGTTGGTCATAGCAAACAATTCCTAAAAAGGGTATAGATAACTCATTCTCATTCCCTATTTATTTTCCCAAGGTGGTGGTTTTGGAACTAAGATACTGTTCAATTTCATCAACCATTTTCATGGTTGCAGACTTACGGTTCCACCAGAAGAAATCTAAAAAAGTATATTTTCTTAAGGTCGATAATACTTTTGAATTATCTTGTTTCCATTGCTTGACACAGTTTAATAATTCATTCAAGCTCATCTCACTTCGTGGTCCGGCAATTTGATTGTATAAGTCTTTCAAACAGTCAAACTTTTCCACAGTTTCCGCAGCCTCTGGAGCAAGCGCTAATAACTTTTCCATCCGCTTATACAGAGTCTGCAGCACCCTGACCTTCTGCTCTCCTAAATGTACATATGCGATAGGAGTAACAGGTAATACATAAAAAGGAATATGCTTCGTCGGCTTGCCATGTTTTAAATAAGTTTGGTATGGCAGGTTATAAAAATATAAACTGGAAACCTCAGAGGAAATAGGCGACTGTTGTACTTCTTCAACAAGTTTTATTGCTGTATGGCGGCAAGTATTATTAATACTGAGTCCTGTGGTAGTCGCCCTTATTTGCTCAACTGTTTTTTTGGTGGCAATTAAGCTTTTATATTCTAAAACAATATTTTCAGAAGTTTGCTCATTAGCAGGCTGAAAGCAAGGAAACTGGTCTGGTTGTGTTTGTAAACCCGCTAATACTTTAAGAAATTCCATATATTGCACAAAAGTAATATCATAAGCTTGATAATTAATGGATTTGTGTTGTTTCGATTCGTGATATACACCCTCATTATAAAGTTGCGCAGGATGATTGCTAAATAAGACCCTACATTGAGCTTTTAGAATTCCTGTGCATGTCCTCTCATTTAATGCAAGCTGCGCACCTTTTCCAACACGGCATAAAACATGTTGGACTTTGTGCTGATTGTAAACTCCAATCATCACAAAGGAGTGAACTTCTTGTTTGTTAATAGAAATAAAAAATTTATCCTTTTTAGGATTAATATTTATTGAAGAATTAATATTTATTTTGTCAACCATACAAACTCATATGCTAAGGAAAACATTAAATTAATATTAATAATAACAAAAAAGCCTTAAGAAATTATTATGCTAGTTTAATAAAGAAAATAGATTCAGGGTAAACGCATATTGAATTATGCATTCGCAGCACGTATTTTTAATTGTTCTAAGGCTTTTTTCAGACGCTCAAGTGCCCTCTTTCTTCCTAATAAAACCAATGTCATGTCAATCGATGGTGACATACTCGACCCGGTCACCGCAACGCGTAAAGGCTGGGCGATTTTCCCCATATTAATATCAAACTGAGCGCACACATCATTGATGCACTCTTGTAATGCATCTTTTTGCCACTTCTGAAGTGTTTTAAAGCGCTCATATAAAGCAACTAAAGGCTCTAAGATTACTGGACGTAAATGCTTTTTCACTGCATCTTCATCATAATCGATCGTGTCAGTGAAAAAATACAAACTCATTTGGCACATTTCTGCCAAAGTTTTGCAACGCTCTGCCTGGATAGCCACCAAATTCTTTAAATCGGGACCTTGAGCCAAATCTACACCAGCCTGTTCAAAATGCCAATGTAACGCTTTAGCTACTTCGTCATTAGGATCATTTTTTTGGTAATGCTGGTTTAACCAATACAATTTATCATAATTAAAACTGGATACACCACGACTGATATGTTTTAAATCAAAATTGGCAATCATTTCCTCGACACTAAAGATTTCCTGATCCCCATGAGACCAGCCTAAGCGGACTAAATAATTTAATAAAGCATGAGGTAAGACACCCAATTCTTTAAATTGCAACACACTCACGGCACCATGGCGCTTAGACAAATGTTTACCGTCTTCACCTAAAATCATCGGTAAATGAGCAAAGACAGGTACTGCGGCATTCAAGGCTTTAAAAAGGTTGATTTGTCTTGGGGTATTATTAATATGATCATCACCACGAATAACATGGGTAATCTTCATATCCAAATCATCAATCACAACAGCAAAGTTATAAGTAGGATGGCCATCTGAGCGTACCAAAATCAAGTCATCCAGTTCACTGTTATCAACATGGATTTCACCATAAACTTCATCCGTAAATGAAACTATACCCGTTTTAGGATTTTTAAAGCGAATAACAAAAGGTTTATCTGAAGCAGGGAGATTTTTGTTACGACAATGTCCATCGTAACGTGGCTTTTCTTTGGCAACAAGCTGCGCTTCACGCAACGCTTCCAAACGTTCTTTACTGCACTCACAACGATAGGCTTTGTCTTCATCTAAAAATTGTTGTGCGACTTGATTATAACGGTCGTAACGATCCGTTTGATAAAATGGACCCTCATCACAATCAAGGCCAAGCCAGGTCATACCGTCTAAAATAGCCTGCACTGACTCTTGAGTAGAACGCTCCCTGTCTGTATCTTCTATTCTTAAAATAAATTGGCCTTGATGGCGTTTGGCATAAAGCCATGAAAATAAAGCGGTACGGACACCACCTACATGTAAAAATCCAGTGGGACTTGGCGCAAATCGAGTTCTAACAGTCATGTTTCTTCCGTTGTAAGGTATAAAATAATCGGGCTATAATAGCTAACTTTAGCTGCTACGCAAAGATAAGACTTGGTTTTATATCTTATAGTCTACTCTTAGGAGTCACCTTGAAAAGTATTGGTATTAAATATCAACTAAGAATAACAACCTTGATTCCAGCTTTTCTTGTCGCCCTTTTATTCGCAGTCTTTTACAATGGCCTCTTCGGTAACGACTTGAAACAACATATGTCACGACTTGGCGAAGCTTATATTCGCCAATTAGTGCCCGCAGCACAATACGCCATGCTGCGCCGTGATGATCGCACCTTACAAGGTTTGATTAATGCCTCTACGATTAACCCCGAAGTGAAAGCTGTAGCCTTCTATGACAGCGACGGGCAATTATTAGCCTATCGCGGAGGTAAACATTCCATTCATCACCCATTTACACCGCCAGATTTTACTGGAGATTATATTGAAAGTAAGCAAATTAATCCTTTTACTATCAATTTCATCGCCCCGGTAACTATCCCAAAATTTAATCTCTACTCTACACCATCACTTAATAATACGGTCAGTAATAACATTACTGGACGCGCTGATGATATTCTCGGCTGGCTCTCTATTGATATTGATACGCGCTCGATGTTGCTTAAGCGCTATCAAATGCTTATTGTGACTATTTTCATTACCTTGTTTGGTTTATTAGTTGGCCTAACCAGCCATTATTTCCTCTCTAAACGTATTTATTTGCCCATTTCTCGCCTACGCCGTAGCATGAAACAGGTTTTACGTAATGAATTTGAAACTGAAATTAAAACTACCAGTAAAGGTGAATTAGGCATTATTGAAAAAGGATGTAATCATTTACAAAGACGCTATCTCGACACCATTAAAGATTTAAACCAACATATTGAAGTGGCTACTGCAGATTTACAACAAAGCCTCGAACTCTTGGAAGAAAAGAATATTGAGCTTTCTTTAGAAAAGAAAAAAATAGAAGATAAGAGCCGGCAAAAATCTGAATTTATTGCCAATATGAGCCATGAGATTCGCACTCCTATGAATGGTGTGATTGGTTTTACTAATGTGCTATTAGAAAGCCAGTTAGATCCTTTGCAATTGGATTATGTAAAAACCATTAAATCCTCAGCACAAGACTTATTAGGTATCATTAATGATATTTTAGATTTTTCCAAAATCGATGCTGGAAAATTGCATTTGGATTGCATTCCCTTAAATATTCGCAATTGCATTGACGAAGTGCTCACTTTGGCTGCCCCCAATGCTCATAAAAAAGGTATTGATTTAATTCCTATTACTGATGTGAACGTCCCCAAAACAGTCTTGGGAGACCCTTTTCGCATTAAACAATTCATCAGCAACCTGGTGAATAATGCAATTAAATTTACTGATCATGGTTATGTCTTGGTGCGTACAAAAATAGAACAAGAAACCGAGAAAGATTATGCGCTATGCATCACCATTAGTGATACAGGTCTTGGTATTTCTCCTGAAGATCAAAGCAAATTATTCACCGCTTTTAATCAAGCGGATACAAGCATTGCTCGTCGTTACGGCGGCTCAGGGTTAGGCTTAATTATTTGTAAAAAACTCTGTGAAGAAATGCATGGCCGCCTGAGTATGTCCAGTGAATTAAATAAGGGCTCAACCTTTACTGCACTAGTCCGAGTTGAAAAACTGGCTGCTTATGAGATTGAAAAAAACCAAATTCACCGCTTTGGTCATTTAAAAACTTTATGCTTTGATGACAACCCTTTACAATTACAAGCTTTATGTAATGGCTTAGGTTATTGGGGAATTGAATGTGTGCCTGTGAATTCGTTTAGCAAGCTCCCACAAGCTTTGGAAGAGAATAAGGACTGCAAAATGGCTTTTCTTAATGTCAACCAAGGTTGTGAGCAGCAAATAGCAAAAATCATCGTAGCTCATAATTATTTCCCTTATGTACTTATTTCTAAATGGCATATTAATGATTACGCAGCTCTTGGGGCTCGAGGTTTTCTCTTTAAACCCATCAGTATCCAAAAATTACAAGATTTAATTGAATTACTAAGCAATGAATCCAAACCTGAAAAACAAGATCAACAAGAACTCGACGGATTAAGAGAGCAGTTGCGTTTTCTGCACCCTGATTTATTGATTGCCGAAGATAATCCCATCAATAAAATGTTACTTGATTCACTCTTGGGTCACCATGCCAATATCAGTTCGGTTGATGATGGCAAAATGGCGGTAACAGCATGTGATGACCATAAATATCAGATTATTCTTTTAGATTTGCAAATGCCTAAGATTAATGGTCTAGAGGCAGCAAGATTAATACGCCAAAAATCACAACTTAACCGTAATACACCAATTGTATTAATTAGTGCCAATAGTGCTGATGTGAATAATATTGATCTCAAAAAATCAGGGGTTAATTTATGTTTACAAAAACCCATTGATGAAAAACAATTACTGATTCAAATTATTCGCTTAGTAGAAAAAGCAAAACATGTAGCCATTGATTGGCAATTATGTATACAAAAAGTTTCTGGAAACCAGCAGCTTGCAGAAGAATTTTTGAGTATCTTTGTAGAAGAATTACATAAAAACAGATCGGAATTTATTGATTTGATGCAACGAAAAGAGGTTAAAAAACTGGGCGAAGCAGCCCATAAACTTCATGGAGCATGCTGTTTTTCGGGAGTACCTATATTACAAAAAAAAGTCATCCAAGTAGAAAAAATGGCTGCTCGCTCTGCGAGCACCGAAGAACTAGCCATCCCCTTTGCCGAATTAATTCAAAGCATTGATGCTGTGATTAATGAATATGAAAATCAACCTGAAAAGAACAATTACAAAGAATGCAGGAGTTAAAATGACAATAAAAAATGCAATATATGCTCAATCCGGTGGGGTTACCGCAGTAATTAATGCCTCTGCTTGCGCAGTAATTCAAACTGCAAAGTTATATCCTGAACAAATCGGAAAAGTATATGCCGCCAAAAATGGAATTATTGGTGCCATAAACGAAGAATTAATTGACACTTCTCTTGAAAGCGATTCTGATATTGCTAAATTAATGCAAACTCCTTCCGGTGCTTTTGGTTCTTGCCGCTATAAGTTAAAAAGTGATGGCGATGAATATACACGTCTTATTGAAGTATTTAAAGCACACAATATTGGTTATTTTTTCTATAATGGTGGTGGTGATTCTCAAGACACGGCACACAAGGTATCACAAATAGGTGCCACTATGGGGTACCCTATTACGTGCATTGGCATTCCCAAAACAGTAGACAATGATTTACCATTTACAGATGCTTGTCCTGGATTTGGCTCTGTAGCCAAGTATGTTGCGATTTCAACTAAAGAAGCAGGCTTTGATGTAGCATCGATGGCTGCATCATCAACTAAAGTATTTATCCTTGAAGTCATGGGTCGTCATGCTGGCTGGATTGCGGCTGCAAGTGGGCTGGCAGGTGAGAATAACAGTGAACCTCCACATATTATTTTATTGCCGGAAGTCACTTTTGAGCCAGAAAAATTCCTCAAGAAAGTGAATGAATGTGTTAAAACTTATGGCTACTGTGTTATTGTTGTTTCTGAAGGAATTCGCAACAGTGAAGGGAAATTTTTAAGTGATGCCGGTTTACGTGATGCGTTTGGTCATGCACAACTCGGTGGAGTTGCTCCAGTCATTGCCCAATTAGTTAAAACAGAATTAGGTTATAAATACCACTGGGCAGTAGCGGATTACTTACAACGTGCAGCACGACACATCGCCTCTAAAGTAGACCTAGAACAAGCTTATGCTTTAGGTAAAGCAGCCGTAGAATATGCCGTACAAGGAAAAAATGCGATAATGCCTATTATTGTTCGTGAACGCGATGAGCCTTATCAATGGTCGATTAGTCATATACCATTAGCCGAAGTAGCAAACCAAGAAAAGGCAATGCCTGCAGAATTTATTGCCGCAGATGGCATGGGGATTACTGAAGCTTGCCGCTGTTATTTGTCTCCCTTAATTCAAGGTGAAGCTTATCCTGACTATATCAATGGACTGCCTGATTATGTACGCTTAAAAAATCAATTAGAAGCGAAGAAACTATAATTGGCATCTTACTTGCATAGCTTACACTAAATTATACGATGAGGAGTACCGTATGAAACAGAAAGGTTTTACCTTAATTGAATTGATGATTGTAGTCGCGATCATTGGTGTACTCGCTGCAATTGCTATTCCTGCTTATCAAGATTATATCGTTAGAGCACGCGTAACCGAAGGATTAAGCATTGCTTCCTCAGCACAAACTACCATTTCTGAAAATGCGATGAGTGGAAATAGTGATCTCAGTCTAGGTTGGACTCCCCCACCAGCAACTGCAATTGTACAAAGCGTTGCGGTAGCTAGCAGTACTGGAGTCATCACAATTACTTATACGGCATTAGCACAAGGTATTGTACTCACGATGACGCCGTTATCTAATGGAGAAGCAATTGCCGCGGGAACACCACCAACTACTCCAATTACGTGGACTTGTTCAGTCACTGATGCAAATAATGATCGTTATGTACCTGCAAACTGCCGAATATAATGTTATTCTTAAAAAAGCTGCCCTATAGCAGCTTTTTTACATTTCAAAACAGAGCGAAGAATGTCACGTAAAGAACGTATAAAACAAGTATTAGAAAAAGAACTATCTCCTATTCATTTAAGCGTAGATGATGAATCAGCAAATCATCACGTACCCGAAGGCGCAGAAACTCATTTTAAAGTAATTGCGGTTTCTCCTCTTTTTGCTCATGTCAACAGTATCGAACGGCATCGCATGCTTCATCGTTTACTCAGTTATGAATTCGATCAAGGATTACATGCACTGAGTATGCATTTATATACTCCAGAAGAATGGGCAAAAAATCAAAAAATTTTAAAATCACCTGCCTGTCGTGATGGTTATAAAGACAGCTAGAACATAATAAATAGAGATGTTATAAATAAAAGATTCACATTGAACTTTAAGTTCCTATATAATGTCTACCCATTTAACAAGTTGAACGAATTAATGAAATCCTGGTCCTCCGAAAAAATATCTGTCTTTGCTTTAGTTCTTCTCATCACAGGAGCAATTGACAGCATCAGAAATTTACCTGGCACTGCATTGTTTGGTTCGTCATTGATCTTCTTTTTTATTTTTTCCGCAATTGTCTTCTTAATTCCAGTAGCTCTAATTGCTGCGGAATTATCATCTACCTGGTCGGAAGAAGAAGGCGGAATATATAGCTGGGTGAATCATGCTTATGGTGAAAATGTCGCCTTTTTTACGATTTGGTTGCAGTGGATTAATACACTAGTCTGGTATCCAACGATTTTATCATTTATTGCCGGAGTCTTAGCGTATTTGGTTAATCCAGAATTAGCTCAAAATAAATATTATTTAATCAGCGTCATTCTAACCATATTCTGGTCATTGACTCTTGTAGGACTTTCTGGATTACGCGCATCTGCACATTTTGCAGGTTTATGCGCCATCTTGGGAATGATTATTCCTATGGGATTTATTATTTTTCTAGCCATCATCTGGTTAATCAAAGGCAACCCTATTGCCATTGATTTAAGCTTCTCGCAAATGATTCCTCACTGGAAAGACAGTCAATCCTGGGTTTCTTTAACCGCAATTATGACTTCATTTTTGGGCATGGAATTAGCTGCCGTACATGTACGTAACGTAAAAGATCCTCAAGCCAACTTTCCCAAAGCCATGTATTTTTCAGTATTACTGATTTTAACAACAATGATTTTGGGCTCTTTAGCCATTGCCTTTGTGCTCCCTAAAGACAAAATTAGCCTTGTTGATGGTGTAATGAAAGCCTTTAGCAATTTTTTCCAAGCTTATCACCTAACCTGGATGATGCCAGTACTCATTATTCTTTTGCTATTAGGTAGCTTAGGCAGCATGGTTAACTGGATTATTTCTCCTGCCAAAGGCTTACTCATGGCAGCAAATCATAATTTCTTGCCCAAATCTTTATGCCATATAAATAAACATGGGGTGGCATCGCGAATTTTAATCACTCAAGCTGTTTTAGTGACTCTGCTTTGTGGTGGTTTTTTACTGTTTCCAAGTGTTAATGCCATTTATTGGTTATTTACCGCTTTAAGTACTGAGCTATATATCATGATGTATGTCTTGATGTTTATTGCTGCGTGGAAGATGAAAAGCAAATATGCGCATGTTAGCCGTCCTTTTGCCATTCCAGGAGGTAAGGGTGGTTATTATTTAACGTGTTTATTTGGCCTATTTGGTTGTACCATCACATTGATTATCGGATTTATCCCACCGGTAGAATTTATGAATTTCGGCGGTGCCGGACATTTTCGTATGATATTTTCTCTCGGGATTTTCTTGATGATGCTGCCTGCAGCATTACTTTATTGGCGCAAAAAAAGAATTTCGTCACAAACAATTCTTTCATCCGCAAAAGAAATATGAATCGAAAATATGATTTTATTCACAGAGAAAAAGGATTCTGCTTGTGACTTGCTTTTTGCAGAGGCAGCTCGTTTCTATTAAGCTGGGGCAAGATCTTTATAAGTTGAATTATTGTAAGAGGTCACGGGAATGGTGAATCTTGGCTGAACGGTCATATTCAACCTGTGCCAAAGATGGCCGTTCCCTCATTAGGGACTGACCTTTTACGAATTATTATCAAATAAGGCATACTGAGTAAATTACATTATTCTACAGTGATTCTTCTCTGTCTTATGCTTTACTTCTGCGCGAATATCTTCTTTGCACTGGTCATAATATTGCTTTACGTACGAGTTGACAGGGCCGAAGCATATGGCTTTTTCTAGAAACTTTTTTGCCTCACTTAAATGACCAAGCTCATAATTTACTATACCAATATTTTTTCTTGCATCAATATAACCTAACTCTTCAGCTCTCTTAAAAAAAGATAAGGCCTGCATCTGAGCAGTGGCATTTTCATGTTTAATAATCGGATACAAACGATCTCCATATTGGAATATAAGCCCACGAGTATACATTAGTACTGCGGTGGTTTCTGGATCTGTTGCATACCTTTCATCGCTGTAACCTAATATTTTCCTATAAAGATGTGTAATTTGATTCACTAATACCTGATCTGGCTTTTCAAGATAAGTACTCAATTTAGCAAGCATCTGATAGTAATCAGACAATGGATGATTGTTAAATTCATCATTTAAATAGATTCCTTTACTATATTTATCAAAGAAATCTTCTTCGAGTGATTTCGATTTTAAGAAAAAATCATTTGGTAATGACATTACATTAACATAATTAGTTATTCCTTTATTGGTTTGACTTTCAGATAAGATAACTTTAGTTAAATAATAACTTTCTTTTTCTAAACTTTTTAGCTCCAATTCTTGTCCAAGTTTCACTGCTGGCATTAAGAAAAGAGTGATGTGTGGAATATATTCTTTAAAACGAATGTTGCAATGAATACCTGCTTCATGAATAGTTAAAATAATTTTCTTGTTTAATTGTTCCAATTGATTGTTAATATCATCTACCTCAAGATAAATGGTGCCATTTTCAAAAGTCCGAATTCTTTTTGGCTTTATTTCGATAGCAGGAATACTAATCTCATGTAGTTTTTGTTTAAGCGTGCGTAATTCACTAGTCGTAACTGTTAGTGGTACGGCAAATGAAATATGAAAAAAAGTTTCAACTTCATCGTGCAAATGAAATTCATTTGCAATGATGCTTTGGTAATTTTTAATTTGGGTATTCAACTCAATATTTTCAATGGGCGCAACTACCATTACTTGTTTTAGTTCTTCATCACACTCAGAAGAACTCAAGTAGGAAGAAACTGGGTACTTTGCATATGCATTTTCGAATATGCTTAATTCAATGGGCTTTGAAAGATCGGTTTGAAGAAGGATTTCATTAAATACATCTTTTAAATGCTGGGGGGAAAATATACTAAATAAACTACCATATTCAGTAAATTCCTTGCCATTTTTTTCGTATACTGCAATAAAAGATTGAATTTCCTCCTTTTCGGTCATAACGACATAACCATTGACACTGTCGAAATTGCCAAAATTTCTCTTTTCAGGAATATTCTTTTTTACCCAGTCTACTACCCAAGCCGGGTTATTAAAATGGCGGTCGGTACCAATTCTTAGTTCCAGGCGGCTGTCACGATCCAAGAGCAAACTAATATGCATGAGTTATAACCATTATTACGTATTAATTGAAATCTGCACAAACAAACTTGTTTCGCGTTTGTTTTGTACCTGTTCCTCTTCTAAACTCAGTATTCTGAGTTAATTTTGATAATTTTGTTTTAACTTTAACACGTTAATTGCACTTTGAGCAAATTCTACTTAAGAAATAATTGAGTTCTTCTTTAAAACTTATCTTTCTCTTCTAATGAAATCACACGTGCTTCATGTTCTAACATGACTGGAATATCATCATGAATAGGAAAAGCCAAACGGTCGAATTTACAAATCAACTCTTGTTTTTTAATAATCAATTGGCCTTTGCACAAAGGACAAACCAATATTTCCAGTAATCTCTTATCCACTAAAATCTCCTTAAATCTCAATCATGAGTTTTTATTATAAGTTACTTGATTACGTACATAGACAGGCTTTGCCTCCTCTACTGAAACGGCTTGAATCGATGTTGCTTGCATTAATTCAATCATGGCAGCAGCATTGGGGTAAACTTCAATACGAGTAGTAATCTGTGCTTTTAAAGTTTCAGGAAAATCTGCCCAATACTCCTCGCTACCTATGCCAGCAAGAAGCAAAGAGTGTTTATCCAACACCGTAATTGCAGCTACAGCACTTACTTGCTCTTCAGCTTTAAATTGCCCTTGTGGATAATAAGCCCAATACATTTCATGCATCCTTGCATCTAAAACAGCCAAGACGGGCATATCCTTTCTAATCTGTTTACGAGCACCCCAGGTAATTGCGGCGAGGCTACTTATTGGAAATAAATCTAAATCATGAGCATAAGCCAACCCTTTAGCAATGCTGCAAGCAATACGTAAGCCGGTAAAACTTCCTGGTCCGCAGCCAAAAACAATGCCATCCAGTTGACTCATAGATGCCCCTGCTTCGGCCATCAAGACATCAATCATGGGCAATAAGAATTGTGCATGAGTTCTTTGGCTATCTTGCTCTTTATGTAACAGCTCATTGCCATATAATAAAGCGACACTGGCAAGTTCAGTTGCCGTATCAATCGCTAATAAGTTCATAATCCAGTGTTAACTCTCTAATAAATTTCAATACGTTCTCTTCATCACGGGTTTTGGGTAATTTAGGTAAACTGGCCAAGATGCGTTGACCATACTCCCTACTAGTAAGACGAGGATCTGCGATCACCAAAACTCCTTTATCTGTATTATCACGAATTAAACGTCCTACTCCTTGTTTTAGCGCAATAACTGCATTAGGCAAGGACAGTTCATCAAAACCTGATAAACCTCGTTCTTTTAAATAAGCCATTTTCCCCTGAGTCACAGGATCCACAGGATTGGCAAATGGCAATTTATCAATAATAACACAAGAAAGTGCCTCACCTTTCACATCGACCCCCTCCCAAAAAGTTGCCGTGCCCAACAAAACCGCATTGCCTAATTGCCGAAAACGCTCCAGTAAAATCGGTTTTGCCTCTGTTCCTTGAATTAATAAGGGGTAGTTTAAAGTAGTGCCTATCATTTGAGCAACTTGTTTTAGAGCTTTGTGACTAGTAAATAAGAAAAAACAACGCCCACCCAAGCTTTTAATAATAGGCACTACTCTTTCTAAAAGCGCCTCATAATAAGTTGCGTCTTTTGGATCAGGTAAACCTCGTGGTAAATACAATAAAGCCTGTTGCTGATAATCAAAAGGACTGGACAAGAGCAAAGTTTTTACTGTTTCTAACCCTAAAGGCTTACTAAAACACTCAAAAGAATCTGCCATTGTTAAGGTTGCTGAGGTAAATACATAAGCACAAGATTGTCGCTTCAATAATTCACTAAAAGGTTCAGCAACTGCATAAGGTGTGGCGTGAAAAACCAGAGTATGTTTAAAACGCTCTAACCAACAAATTTTATCATGCTGCTTTTGAGTAAATAATGAGACAATGTTTATAAATTCTTGTAAACGTTCTTTGCAACGTATTAATCCTGGAATTTCGGTGATGCTCTCTTCAACAAAACAGTTCATCACTTCTTCTTGCAAATCCAACCATTCCTGCCAAATATCCATAAAATGTTTATTACGGCAAATCGCATGCCAACTAATCCGTTCATCGCTACCGGAAATACTGCTGAGCAAATCCTCCATAATTCTATCCGCTTTGAGACTAAGCATTTTTAAAGGCTGATTGGCGAGATCTAAAGTGGGCCATTCATTGATAAGATCATCAAACAAGTCACGAAACTGTCGTGTACCAATTCGTTCACCATGAAAATGGGTTGCAATTTCTGCCAATTGATGTGCTTCATCAAAAATCACCACATCCACTCCTGGTAATAACTCACCAAAGCCGTCTTCTTTTAAACGAGAATCAGCAAAAAAGAGGTGATGATTAATTACTACAACATCAGCGTCCATTGCACGCTTACGAGCTTTAATCAAGAAACATGTTTCTTGATTGGGGCATTCACTACCCAAGCAATTATCTACCGTTGAAGTTACATAAGGCCAAACAGGAGAATCCTCACTTAACTCGGGTAATTCAGAACGATCACCAAGGTTCATTTGCGATAATTTACTACGTACATGCGCAATTTCATGAGCACATTGTGGACTTTGAAATTGGCCTTCTTCTGCGTACAAGTCAACGCGATATTGGCAGATATAATTAGCTCTACCCTTTAAATTTTGAATACGAGAAGATAAACCCAAAGCACGAAGAAGAGTGGGTAAATCTTTTTGATACAATTGATCTTGCAACGTTCTGGTCGCAGTAGAAATCAGTGTTTTTTTACCACTTAAAAGACAGGGTAATAAATAAGCAAAGGTCTTGCCTGTGCCAGTCCCCGCCTCTGCAATAA
Organism: Legionella sp.; assembly: GCF_047605385.1. Taxonomy (GTDB): domain Bacteria; phylum Pseudomonadota; class Gammaproteobacteria; order Legionellales; family Legionellaceae; genus Legionella. Next base: position 17,229 of record NZ_JASGFU010000045.1, read on the forward strand.
GCATGGATTTTTCGCTAATTACGTCGGCAATTGCTTGCGCCAAATCAGACTGAGGTTTTCGTGATGTAAATCCAGTAATAGCAGTAGAAAGCCGACCTTTTTCACTAAGAGCACGTCGGCATAACTCTGCAAGTGAAGTGATTTCTACCACTCTTTTTGTAAATATTGAAGCTTATCCTTAACCTCTTCCCAATCTTTTGCGTCGGGCAACCCATCCTTTTTAGCAGTAATATTGGGCCATTTTTGTGCAAGTTCGGCATTTAATTCTTTAAACTTCACTTGTTCATCTGTTAAGTCATCTTCAGAAACAATCGCATTAACCGGGCATTCTGGCTCGCATAAAGCACAGTCAATGCACTCATCTGGATGAATTACCAAGAAATTAGGGCCTTCATAAAAGCAGTCCACAGGACATACCTCCACGCAATCAGTGTACTTACAACGGATGCAACTTTCGGTTACGACAAAAGTCATGATGTACCTTTCCAATAAACAAAGAAATATGGAATATTAAAGCATAAAATGAGCTGTTGAAGATAGTCTTTCTGCTTAGAACTACCAAATTTTGCCCGTAAAAATGCCTTGAGGAAACTCCAGCAATTGACTCAATTATTTTTTAATCTTCATAGTAATAAATAAAATGTATTTTTTTCATCCTTGACTATAATTTAAATTGCTGATTACTTAATATAATATTTGCCATTATTGGAGTACAACATGACAAGGAATTCTATAAAGTTATTGAGTGGTTTAAGCATAGTATTCTTTTCATTAACTGCATCTGCCACCAATACGATTACTGTTACTGTAAAAACAACTGAAAAATCAGTTGCCGCCCTTGGTTATGCTGTAGAAGGAAAAAGACTGGGTGGCGCAGGAAAATCATACACAGGTAAGGGGCCAGCAAATCATACGTATCTATTTGGCTATAGGAAAAGATTAGCTTATGGGGATGATTTTTCTTGCGGGTCTCAAGTATTAACAAAAGACAGTACCGTAACTCTGGTAACCGATGGAGAGCATTGTTCTATTATTGTTGACTAGATACCTAGAAAAAAGATCTTAAGTCATGTGTCAACAATAAAATGTTGCTTGCGTATCACTGCATTCTCTACCCAACACGAATAAAAATCGTCTCATGTTGTTCTTGGATTACCTTTCTACTTAATGGATAAAACCTAAATAGAATGAATTATCCTATCAAATATTGATTAAATACCGACTACGTGATAATTTTACGAACACTTATCTAATAGCTCATTTTAAAATCACCTTAATTATTGGTATTTTTAGTAACTAAACTTGTGTTGGAGTACTTATGACACATCTAAATGAATCTAATACATCTGAACTACAGATTTTAATAAATGAATTTAATGAAATCTCTGAAGAAAATGCTATCCACCGCTTATTTCTGCTGCAAAAAATAAATGCTTATTTAATGGAACACCAATTAAATAAGGATACATTCAAATGGCTTAATGAGAATCCAAAAACTATAGGAAGCTGGGAGTCAGTTTTAGGTATTTATAAAATTATCCCTGAGGCTTCTTTCCTGTTAAAAAGTATTCAATTTGCCAATGCAGTCGCCGCAGAAGCGCAAGAAATCGAATTTATTAAAAAAACTGACTTATACCAATTACTGCAAGAACGCGATAAACTTTTAAGCACGGCTAAGCCTACAGATGAAGACCTCTCTCACTATACGACTATATGTTGCCAAATCAAATACATCGCTGAAACGAACAAGGAATGGGGAGAAAAAATTACCTATGACCTTAAAATTTTACAAGAAGTTCAGAATAAAATAAAAAATATAAAGGGTCATATTGAAGAAAAAATTGGCAAATATGCAACAGAACCCTTGGGTAAAGGAAAGAATAATGAGAATTTTATTTTACATATAGACGGTTTTTCCGACCCATTCGTTATCTGTGTTAAAGACCTGCGTGATTTAAAAATGGATTCATCATTATATTCCAATTCGATATGCAGGTACTTTGTTTCTGAGATCGCGGTCTTTATGATGCCAATCAAGGAAGAAGATGATTCAGATGAGGTGAATTATAAACCCATAGTGCTCAGCCACTTTGCCAATCAAGGTGATTTGGAGACAGTTGCGCGCGAGTTAAGAAATAAAAAAATTTCACTAATATGCAGTCAGGCAGTACATTATTTCAATCAAATTGTTAATTTTTGCATTGAATTAAAGAAACTTCATGTCTATCATCCAGACATGAAGTTAAGCAATTTGCTTGTTCATAATGGTTTAATACTCTTAGCCGACAGGAAAACATTTATTGCTGAGCCTACGCCTGTAGTGAGTGAGGTACGCTCTTCACCATGGTATGCCCCAGATGAATATAATAAATGTCTTAATAAACAAGGAAACTGTTTAAAATCCGAGGCATTGAGAATCCTACTTAATATGGAGCAATTTATGCATTATCAGGTGGGTATGGCACTGAAAGAATTTCTCCTACTGAGCCAGCGTAATGATCTACCTGAGAGCTTTCGGGATCAAAATGATAGTGTGATTAATTATTTTCCGGAGTATTCAAGACAAATCGTCAATTTTCAGTTGATTATCAGTGCACTCACTCATATAACTCCAGAGAAACGACTTCCCATCGAAAGCTTACCGTCTTTATTTGCATGTATTTCTCGACCTAACTTTGCATTTTACGAAGTATTTCGCGAATCCCATTCAGACAATGATGATGAAGATGAAAAAAAGGAAATATATACTTTACTGAAAGATAATACTCTTACATCACAGGAGTTGCTCAAACGTACTCATTTAATTTTTAATAACGAAAAATTATCACTCCAATCAGGAACTTTAAGCTGGCTTGCTGCTCAATTGGCTCTAAAATGTTATGCTCAATCTTCGAAAGATTATTATAATAAATTACTTGATTTAATTGACAAAGAAATAGACAAGAAAAATTGGACTAATGCTCCATGGTATTTGAAATTAGCCTCCTGGCTAAGCTTTGGTTATTACAAGGTTCCTCAATCCACCATCTCAATTAACGAGATTAATATTGACGTGGATTGGCAAAATGAAGAGTTTCAAACACATATAAGTATATTAAAATTTTTACCTGATTGCTCTTTAAAATCACTTGGCGAAAAGCGTTTGCAACGCTTAACTCAGTTTATTGAAAAAAATCAAGACAAAATAATCAGCAAATCCTGCGATGATGAGAGCGCTTCAAAAGCAGGGCCCACGGCTATAGCTATGAAGAGAAGTCAGAGTACAATCAGATATCCCTCAGGCTCAGTCGTTTATAATGATTATAATGAAGATAAAGAAAAATCAAAATCCAATTTATCGAGTAAGGATAAGAATCCCAAAACCTCTTCAAACCCAGTTCATGATAATGTATCTAAAAAATACTCTTCATGCACTATGTTCCTCAACCCCAAAAAACTCAAAAGGATAAAAGACAAGCAACCGCCTAAAACTGAGAATGAGGATAAACCGCATAAGCCGGGTAGTCTCATAAGAAGAGGCGATGGCTCAATAGTCCCCACTCCCGCTGACAATGAGAGTCCCCTCTCAACTCAAATTCGTCCCTAAAAAACTTTAGCTCTCAAGGACAAGTACCTGATAAAAAAGTTGCTAAAACTTCTTTATCAGGTACTTGTAGGAACCTCATCATCGATTACGAAATACCTAACCACAACCCTTTATGATCTATTTTTACACCAATAATATAAATTTTGTCTATATTTATAAATAGGTTTCGTTGTTTTGTAAAGGCAATATAATGCAGGTTAAAGCAAAAACGATGTCTTATATTACATAAAAGAGGAGCAGGAAATTGCAAATTTATCACAAGACAATTATTATCCACGCAAAGTAACTCACTATAATAAATCAAATAAACGGAGTTATTATGCCAATACATGAACGACGCCAACATTTTCGTATTGAAGACTATGTGTACTTCAATTACCGCATTATGGAACCAGGTGAAATGTGCTCTGACAGAGCCGTGGTAGATGAATTGCTCGGTAAAAACGGGCAACGATATCTAGAGGCATCGCATTATTTTCAAAATATTGATTATGAATTAACCGAGCTAACTCAGGCTATTGCTCTGAAAGACCCCGCACTGGCCCATTACTTAAATTTATTAAATAGTAAAATAGATTATTTATCACGGCAAATGCTCATGACCAATACCATTCAAATGCGTAAGGTTAATATAAGTCTTGGCGGCATGGCATTTAAAACAACTGAACTCATTAAAGAAAAAACAAACTTAAAAATGGTAATTTACACTAAGCCTAAAATGATCCCCATCATTTTAGAGGCAACTGTAGTTTATAGCCAGTACCAAAGTGAAAACCATTACCGTACGGCAGTAGCATTTAATGGTCTTACTGAAGACCAAGAGCAAATTCTTTCTCAACATATCTTACTAGGTCAAGTAAAAAACCGCTCTGATTAATAGGTTACTAAAAAAGTTACATATTTGTTTAATAAACAGTACACTATGTACTATTACGTAACGAACACACGAGATCATTATGAGTAGAATAGTACATTGCTGTAAGCTAAAACAAGACGCCGAAGGCTTATTAAAACCCCCATTCCCTGGAGCATTGGGTGAGCGCATTTTTAATGAAGTCTCCAAACAAGCGTGGAATATGTGGTTATCACACCAAACCATGCTCATCAACGAATATCGCTTAAATCTCATGGAACCCAAATCCCGCGAATTTTTAAAAGAAGAAATGCATCAATATTTTTTCGGTGAAGGGTCAAAAAAACCAGCAGGATATACTCCAAATTAACTCGTTTTGCTAATTAAAAAACCAATTTGTTAAACAGCCTCAGGATTTTTCTAAAAAAATGCATTCAGTGCTTGACTCGAAGCGCGTATAAAGGTTTAATACGCCCCATTGGGGCCAGATAGCTCAGTCGGTAGAGCAGAGGACTGAAAATCCTCGTGTCGGCAGTTCGATTCTGCCTCTGGCCACCATATAATGCTTATTAATCAATGAATTGCGACCGACGCAATTTACAAATAAAGTCAATGAATTTTTTAAACAACCATAATAAAGATTGAACCCATCGATATAGATGCTAGTGCGTTTGTTATTCATATTTTCTTACACCAGAAAAAACAAGAGCCTCCGAAGAGGCTCTGTGCCCTAGGAGCAGAGTCCTAGGGGAAGTAGTATTATTGTTGTACTAATAATTATCATGCTCGTCAAATACAAAAACAATAAATTTTCATTTCTAACAATAGAGGTAACTCCCCAGGTATTTAATTGAGCTCACCGGGCTTCCCTTCTCCACCGCGCGCAGCGTGGGGGAGAGGGCTCAAGGGTGAGGGGGATTAAATAGTGTCGCGAAGCGACTTCATTATTAAAAATAA
>NZ_JASGFU010000046.1:0-21213 GCF_047605385.1 Legionella sp.
CGTGCTACCGAATAAAATGAAGTCGCTTCGCGACACTATTTAATCCCCCTCACCCCTGATCCCTCTCCCCCACGCTGCGCGCGGTGGAGAGGGAAAGCCCGGTGAGCTCAATTAAATACCTGGGGAATTACTTTTAATTTAAATATATTAGTCAATTTATTTATTAAATTAAGACAAAACATCCTCCGTTAAATTGGAAATCTATTTAAATCAACTCAATAGGGTCATTGCCATTATCGCACAGCTAAAATCTGTAATGCCTCACGAATGAGTTGCTCGCAACTTTTATTTCCATCATCCACTTTATTCACCGCTTTTAATGCCTCTTGTGGTTTATACCCCAAAGCTTCTAAGGCACTCACAGCTTCATCCTGGCCTCGCATTAAACTCATTGACTTATGTAAAGCCTCTGCAGTGGATTCTGCAAATTGTTTAATACTATCTCGCATTTCTACCAGCAAACGCTCCGCAGTTTTTTTACCAATACCAGGCAATTTAGTTAAAAAAACTGCATTTTCTTGCTTAATGCATTGAATAAACTCATTAGGTGTTGTGCTGGAAAGAATGGCCATAGCCATTTTAGGACCTACGCCATTCACCTTAATCAAAGCTCTGAATAGCGCTCTTTCTTGTCGGTCTAAAAATCCATATAATAATAAAGCATCTTCACGTACTACAGTATGAATATGCAAACCTATAGATCCATTTAACGAATCCAACTGAAAAAAAGTAGTCAAAGAAGTTTCAACGTCGTAACCCACCCCATGCACATTCAGTACTAATTTTCCTGGTTGGTGTTTATCAACAATATGTCCGTCAAGCCATCCAATCATCGTCTTAATCTCCTTAGACTCAAGCTCTTTCTGCGTAAAACAGAAATAACATTATGTCGCATGTGGCTATGGCAAATTGCAATTGCCAATGCATCAGCTGCATCGCTTTGAGGGGCGCTATTTAATGAAAGTAAGTTGACTACCATATGATTTACTTGTGATTTTTCTGCAGCCCCATAACCTACTACCGTTTGCTTTATTTCGCGAGGTGAATATTCACTGACTTTAACACGATGCGAGGCGGCTGCGACCATAGCCGCACCGCGAGCCTGTCCTAATTTCAAAGCAGAATTAGGGTTTTGATGCATAAATACTTGCTCAATAGCAACTTCAGATGGAGAATAGCGCTCCATCAGCAAGCAAATGCCATCATAAATTTGCAATAGCTTCTCGCTTAACTCACCATCAGCAGAAGTGCGAATGCAACCACTGTCTATATACTCTATGTTTTGACCCGTTTGTTTGATTATCCCATATCCGGTAACTCTCGAGCCTGGATCTATTCCTAAGATTATGGTCATTCGCTCATTGATGCCAAGAATTGTTCTGAAAATTGCGCATTACTATATACTTCTTGAACATCATCTAAATCTTCCAGCATATCAATTAGCTTAACTAAGCTTTCTGCAGACTCACCATCAATTTGAATCAAAGTTTGCGCACTCATAGTTAATTGTGACTGCTCTATAGTTAATCCTGCTTCTTGTAAGGCATTTAATACGCTATGATAGGCTTCTACAGGTGTAATAATTTCAACTTGCTCTTCTTCTACAGTCACATCGTCCGCACCTGCTTCAATTGCTACATCCATGACTTGATCTTCAGATACTCCAAAAGCCATGAGAATTTCACCTTGATTGGTAAATAAGTAAGATACAGAACCATCTGTTCCCAAGTTACCACCATTTTTAGTGAACGCATGACGTACTTCAGAAACAGTACGGTTTTTATTATCTGATAAACAATCTACAAGTACTGCAATCCCACCTGGGCCATAGCCTTCATAACGCATAGCAACCATCGCATCACCTTCTAGTCCTCCTACACCACGTTTAATTGCATTATCAATGGTATCTCGCTTCATATTGGCGTTTAATGCTTTTTTTACTGCATCTCGTAATCTTGGGTTGGATGATTCATCATCACCGCCCATACGCGCGGCCACAGTAATTTCACGAATTAATTTTGTAAAGATTTTACCGCGTTTAGCATCTTGAACTCCTTTACGGAATTTAATATTAGCCCACTTACTATGCCCTGCCATGATTTACCTCTAAATCAAAATTTAAAATAAAAGAAATTATACCTATTCTGTAGGAAAAAATCTTCATGATCTTGGCTTTATAGAAGGGTTTTTGCATTAATGTTTGATGGCAAAATATTACTCAATAATTGAAAATTATCATCGATAAATAATTTTAAAAAAGCCGTAACATCAATATTATAATGAGGAAGTGATATCACTATTCAAATAAATTGTATTTAATTTAATACATAAAGAAAGTATTCAGACTCGGATCTAATTTTTGCTGTTTAAAAAACATCTTTTTCTATCATCTTATTAGGGTCTGATATTCTTCCAGTCTGAAAATCCCGTCAAGTTAAATTTTATAGTACTGTTGTACCTAAATGAGCTTTCATGGCACACTAGTTAATCATCAAAGGACATAAGGAGATAAACAGTGTATTTGTATGGTTTTGGCAATCATCATCAAAGTGAAGCGGTTCCAGGAGCGTTACCCAGTAGCCAGAACTCACCACAACATTGTAATTTAGGACTGTATGCTGAGCAATTAAGTGGCACTTCATTTACACGCCTACGTCATCAAAACTTACACAGCTGGTTATATCGCATCCTTCCCTCGGTGGTCCATCAAGATTATACCTCCTATGGTAAAGAATTAATAAAACCTTATAATACAGAACAAGCACCTAATCCATTGCGTTGGTCTCCCATGCAAAATAAAGAAGAGAATTGCGATTTTATTGATGGTTTATTTCATCTTGCCGGAAATCAACACGTCATTACTTATCTTTATCATGCTACTCGCTCTATGGAGGACAAATATTTTGCTAATAATGATGGCGAAATGTTGTTCGTTCTCTACCAAGGTGAAATGAATGTCCATACTGAATTTGGTCTGCTAAATCTTTTTCCCGGCATGATTGCAGTGATTCCTCGTGGAATTAAATTCAAAGTGGAATTAGCAAGTAAAGAAATTAAAGGCTATATATGTGAAAACAGTGGTAATCCTTTAACCCTCCCACAATTAGGTTTAATTGGCTCTAATGGTTTGGCCAATCCGCGTCATTTTCAATACCCTGTTGCAGCCTATGAGCAGAATAAACAAGAAATCAGTTTGGTATGTAAATATCAGGGAAAACTCTGGGTTGCCAAGAGTGATCATTCGCCATTAGATGTGGTAGCCTGGCATGGAAATTATGCGCCTTATTGCTACGATTTAAGCTTGTTTAATACCATCAATACGGTCAGTTTTGATCATCCAGACCCTTCTATTTTTACTGTATTATCCTCAGAAAGTGATACTCCCGGTATCGCCAATTTAGACTTTGTGATTTTTCCTCCACGTTGGATGGTAGCTGAACACACTTTCAGGCCTCCTTATTTTCATCGCAATTATATGAATGAATTAATGGGACTTATCTATGGTGAATATGATGCGAAAAAAGAAGGATTTTCACCTGGTGGTGTCAGTATTCATAATTGCATGACCCCACATGGCCCAGATCAAGTCAGTTATGAAATGGCCATAAACAAAAATCTGCAACCAGAACCCTACCTTAATACATTGGCATTTATGCTTGAGACAAGAGATGTATGGCGGGTTACTAAACAAGCGATGGAAATTCCTGAAAGACAAAGAGATTATTATCAATGCTGGCAAGGATTGAAAACCTATTTTAAGGGTTAAATTTGCCTGAAACTCTTCTCTTAACCCTCATTGCCATAAGTTAAGCAAATTTTTCACTGCCTACGTTCCGCAACTTATTCGTGCAATCCAAAAATCTGGCTCCGTAGATGGATCCCGCGAACAAGTCGCGGGACGTAGGCAAACAATTATGTTCCTTAACTGAATGGTAGTGCCTCCAACCTCAAAGGGGTGTGAGGGGATCAAAATCGACAAAAATATTAGGATGTGTTGACAATTCACCCTAACCCATTAAAACAAGTCTTCTTGAGTTAATCCTACTTTCTCTAGTAAGCCACGTAAGGTTTTTAAAGCTTCAACTTGAATTTGACGCACCCGCTCACGAGTCAAGTCAATTTCTTTACCTACATCCTCAAGAGTTGCTTTTTCAAATCCTCGTAAACCAAAACGACGTGCAATCACTTGTTGCTGGTTTTCGGTTAGTTTATCCAAAAGCGACTCAATGTGTAAACGCAAGTTTTCATTAGTTAACAACTCTGCAGGATTTACGCTGTTTTCATCAGCAATGGTATCCAGCAGTGATTTATTTTCGTCAAACCCAATAGGTGTATCTACTGAAGTGACTTTATCGTTCAAGCCCAACAGCTTGCGCACGTCCTCTAAAGGCCTATCAACCATTTCCGCAATTTCTTCCGGGGAAGGTTCATGATCCAATTTTTGGGTGAGCTGACGTGCTGCACGTAAATAAACATTTAACTCTTTCACCACATGAATTGGCAGACGAATAGTCCTTGTCTGATTCATAATAGCGCGTTCAATTGTTTGTCGAATCCACCACGTAGCATAAGTAGAAAAACGAAAACCGCGATTCGGATCAAATTTTTCCACAGATTTCATTAAGCCTAAATTTCCTTCTTCGATTAAATCCAACAAAGGTAGGCCTCTATTTAAATAACGTCGAGAAATTTTAACCACCAATCTTAAATTAGATTCAATCATCTTCTTACGAGCGGCTACATCCCCTTTTAAAGCACGAGTTGCGTAATGTACCTCTTCCTCAGCACTGAGCAAGGGTGAAAATCCAATTTCACTCAAATACAGCTGAGTAGCATCCATCATTTTAAGAATGTTTTTACTGCGGCTTAAAGAAGATAACGCTGTATCATCCGAAAAATCATGAAAATCAGAATCATCCTCTGCTTTTTCAGCAAGCGCATCAAGCTCATCATCATCCATCAAGATCGAATCATCGTCTGCCTCAGACCAATCCTCGTCCTTAATTTCAGTTTCTTTAACTGATTCATCGTCATCTTGCATGATCTCACCTGTAATGTTTAGCCGTGTCTTAAGATTTTTTACACTTTTCAGGTTGTCGTCCCATCACGAAATCCCTTACAACATGACGAGCTGCAACTCCAGTATACATCTAATTGTTGCTATAATTGCACACTAAAAGTCAACTTTTTTGCAAATAATTCAAGGGGTTGACAGGGACACCTGCTTTTCTAATTTCAAAATGAACACCTGTATACTTATGATCAATAATACCCGCTTCAGCAATCACCTGTCCTGCATTCACAAATTGACCCTCTGAAACTATGATTTTAGCATTATTTCCGTAGGCTGTGAGATATTCATGGTTATGCTTAATAATAATTAAGTTACCATAACCTCTTAAACCACTGCCTGCATAAGCCACTGTTCCACTCGAAGAAGCAATTACTTTTCCCCCATTTCTACATGCAATATTTATGCCTTTTTTGCCTTGCTCAGGAATAAATGAGGTAACTACCCTGCCACTAACAGGCCATAACCACCCTGAAGCAGAACGTGCGTAACGTTGTAGAGGAGAATAAATTGCTCTTTGTGGTGCAACCCATTTAGGGTTGTAACGTTGATATTGCGGGACAGATCTTGCCGTTGCCGGCGTTTTATGTTTTATCCCCTGTAAACTTAATACTTGACCAACCTTTAAAGAATAAGGTGGGTTAAGATGATTTAAGCGGGCAAGTGTTCGATAATCCGTATCGTAGCGAAATGCTATAGCAAATAGTGTTTCTTCACGCCGAACTATATGTGTTGTTTTTTGTGTTGAATACGGTTGCCATTTTAACTCAGTTACCGGGGCTAAATTGGATCCGCAGCCACCAATAATGGTTACGAAGAAAAGACATAAAAATCCTTTGCAAAATGTTTGCATGATCGTAAGCCTCAAAGAGATAAATTAACTCCATTCAACCAACTCGACAGCTGTTCAAACATTTTATAATTTGTCATATCCAAATGTAAGGGGGTAATTGATACATAACCTTCATTAATGGCACAAAAATCCGTACCAGGCCCTGCATCTGCGGCTTGCCCCGGCAAACCAATCCAATAAATTAGACGCCCACGTGGATCATGATCTTTAACAATAGGCTCAGCCCCATGGCGTGTGCCTAAACGGGTTACTTGTAATCCTTTAATTTGATCTATAGGTAAATCCGGTACATTAACATTTAAAATCGTTTGTGAAGGCAAACTGTGTGTGCTTAATTGCATTACTAACTGTTTAGCAATTAAGGCTCCGGTTTTATAGTGTTGAATGTTATCCCCTGCCATTGAAATAGCAATTGCAGGTAAACCTAAGTAGCGTCCTTCCATTGCCGCCGCAACGGTACCTGAATAAAGGATGTCATCACCCAAATTTGCACCATCATTAATTCCGGATACTACCATATCAAAAACTGGATTTAAAAAGCCAGTCAATGCTAAATGCACACAATCCGTAGGCGTGCCTTCGACACTGTAATATTTATTTTCCAACTGCGTAATTTTTAATGGCCGAGTCAAGCTTAATGAGTTGCTGGCGCCACTACGGTTCCTATCGGGAGCCATCACTTCAATATCTACAATCGTCGCTAATTCTTTAGCTAAAATATTAATTCCTGGAGCATGCACCCCATCATCATTACTGATTAATACTCTCATCATTAACTCGCCGGTGACTCCAACCATTTGACCACTGCCAAATGTTCAGCTAAATCACGTTGATTTTGCGTAATATTCGCCTTTAACTCTGCATTGCCGCCTTCAGTTTTTAATTGCTGCTCTTGCTTAGCGAGCGTTTCTTGCAAAGATAAAATCTTGTTACCAAAATCTTGGGGACTATTTTGTAACTGATATGCTAACCTATTCATATTTCCAGCGATTACCCGCAATTCTTCGCAAGAAAATCCTTGCGGTGTTTTCCCGGGGCAGGCTTTGATTGCTTGTTGTAATTCATTAGGGTGTGTTTGGTAATAGAATTCATCTTTCTTCGCACAGGACGTTACTCCTAAGATTATTAATATTGCCGCCAAACACTTATTCATACCCAACCTCTTGATGTAAACTACAAAAAGTCGATATTATCACCACACAATCTGTAATTCCATCTTAATGAGAATATCCCATGCTAGACTTTAAATTATTACGCGATAAACATACTGGGGAAAAGTATATAGAAACATCACTTTGTGGAAAACCTTTACTAACAACACCGCAATTAAATAAAGGGACCGCATTTACTAATGAGGAACGCAAAGAATTTGGTCTTTTAGGAAAACTTCCCCATCGAATCGAAACTCTTGACGAACAAGTAAAACGCGCTTATCTGCAATATTCAAGTTATACCACAAGGTTGCAACAGAATATTTATCTAAATAATTTACATGATAAAAATCAGGTCTTATTTTACAAATTGCTGGCACGCCATTTAGGTGAAATGCTGCCAACAATTTATACTCCGATTGTAGGCACGGCAGTAAAACGCTTTAGCCACGAATACCGTCAACCACGCGGCTTATACATTGCACACTCAGATAAAAATCAAATTGATGAAATCCTAAAAAATCGCTCGAATCCAGAAATTGACGTGATTGTGGTTACTGACGGTGAAGGCGTTTTAGGAATTGGCGATCAAGGTATTGGTGGTATGGATATCCCGGTGGCGAAATTAATGGTTTATTGCCTTTGTGGTGGTATTGATCCAACACGTACACTTCCAGTATTTCTTGATGCGGGAACCAATAATCAGGATTTGTTAAATGATCCCATGTACTTAGGTTGTCGTCATCCACGAATTAGCGGTCAAGATTATGATGATTTTATTGATGCCTTCGTTAACGGCATTCATAAACAATTCCCTAATGCATTCCTGCATTGGGAAGATTTGGGCCGCAATAACGCACGCCGAATTTTAGATCGCTTCCAAAACCAATTATGTACCTTTAATGATGATATTCAAGGAACTGGAGCTGTGACTCTAGCAGCATTATTAGCTGCCTGTGATGTAACGAACTCTAAATTACATGACCAACGTATCGTTGTTTTTGGTGCGGGCTCTGCAGGAACAGGTATCAGTGATCAAATTATTGATTTGCTGCTTCAAAATGGATTAAGCTCAGAAGAAGCATATCAGCGTTTTTGGTTAATTGACCGGCAAGGCTTATTACTCAATAACGATCCTGAATTAACTGAAGCGCAAAAACCTTATGCGCGCAATCCTAAAGAGATAACCAAATGGTCTATCAATGAAAAACAGCATCCTTCACTTACCGATACAATAAGACATGTGAAACCTACCGTCTTAATTGGCTGCTCAGCGCAAGCTGGTTCGTTTTCCCAGGACATTATAGAAATCATGGCTAAGGCTTGTGAGCGTCCTATTATTTTCCCATTATCCAATCCAGATGAAAAATGCGAAGCTAAGCCCGCAGATATTTTAACCTGGAGCCAAGGACGTGCACTCATAGCTACTGGTACTGCATTCCCACCAGTTGAATACCATAATCGTATGGTACAAATTGCACAGTGCAATAATGCCTTAGTATTTCCGGGTATTGGTCTTGGTGTTCTTGCAGTCAACGCAGCCAAATTATCCAAAGAAATGATTCTCGCTGCTGCCCAGGCTTTATGTAAATTTGCCCCAAGTAAAAAAGACAGTTTCTTACCTTTATTGCCTTCGCTAGATGATGCACAATTGGTTGCTAAAGAAATTGCCGTAGCTGTAGCGCGTTGTGCTATTGAATTAGGTTATGCTCAAACTAATCAGGATGCAGATTTGGAAAAGTTAATTAACGATATGTATTGGGAGCCTCGATATTTGCCATTTAAAAAAAGCTAGAGTATATCCTTAAATATTAACCATTATGGAGCCTCTACGCCAATCAAGTGTTACTTGCGCTGATGCAAGTGGTAGGTGAGAACAGCACAAAACTGGCATTATCAAGAACTCATGGATGGTTTATTCAAAATGATATCGTGCTACTTCGCAGGAGATTCCTCGCTACACTCGGAAAGACGTCACATTTTAAATGGGACAGCCGTGCTGCATGCCCCTATTATAATTCCTTTCCTAGTGTTTGTTGGGTATAATCCAGAGTCCTTTCGCTATACTCTCTGTGAACGCTCGAAAAAAATGAGCTGCTACTCGAATAAAGTGAACGTATTGTATTGCGTGCACTATCGGTAAAATCTACTGTAGTGGAATACAAAAAATCAATATATGGATGTTCAATTGAATAAAACATTTCTGCGAGAGAAACATCATCAATATGATCCTTATCAATATGATCCTTTAACTTCTTCAACTGTGTTGGGGAGCTTTTGCAAGACCTAACCAGCTCTTGTAAGAGCGCAATGTCCTTTTTTAATAATTCGAAAATAGCCTTCAAAAGCTCTGGAAATTCGACCACATTGTGCAAGATTGTTTTACCCAGTGAATTTTTAATCCTCACTGCCTCTAAACGCTTATTTTCTGGCAATACTTCGAGAAAACTTACTAAATGTTCTGGAGCACAGACAAGATAATGCAGAATTGTTTGGCCAAATTGATCTTTAGTTGTCACTGCCTCAAAAAATTGCTCTTCCGAAAGTAGGTCCAATACTACATCTAATACTTCTACATGCCTTAGTAATAGGGCTAATAAGTTCGTCTCAGGGCCCCTATTTTTTAACAGATTATTTATATTGATAAAATGTTTTGCCACGATATTTTGCTTTTCACAAGAAAGAAACCCCAGTAAAAAAATATAATCTTCTGCCTCACGCACATAATTTTTTTTGAGTTTTGCCCCCAAGTGTTGGCATAGTATGTCTATTTTTTCTAACGGCAACTGCGAGAATAAGACGACGAGGTTTTCTAAATTGGTTATCGCAGCTAACCAATTACTGGTGATAAGGCCTGCTGGTTCAGTAGCAGTTTTTAATTCATTAAGAATTTTTTTTAATGATTCATCCATATAATAATGCTCTAAAGCTTGTTTTATTTCGGATAACTGAGCGGAATTGAATGTTTCTATTTTAAATGATGAAAAGAGTTCAACCAATGATATCATGTATAGAGACCAAGCAAGTTAATTTGGAATTATTATATCACAATGAATGATAATTAAACATTGCGTGGAATATGAATTGTCATTTAAATAGATTCATCATATCCACTAAGAGATTAACAAAAACATCATAGATTAATCCTTAATAAAATTAATCTTCACTGTTTTTATGACCGCTGTTTTCGGCTCCCAAGATCGCGCATACTTAAGTTGAACCTCTGTGCTAGGAGGAAAATTTTTTCCCTTTTGTAGATTAAAAGTAAAATGAACTTGTCCGCCGGCACCAATCAAATTGGTCTTTGGCTTTTCATAAGTACGCATGCCAAGTGTTAACAAATTTTTATCATATTGCACCACTGTCCATTGAAATCCTGTACTTGGGTTTGCAGGCACAGACAGAACAAAGCCAGGATCGTTAACATTCACATCTAATGATAACCCCTCATCAGCATGAACACTCATAGAACATATTAATAATAAACTGCTAAATGCCACTTTCATTAGTATTCTCCATCTACTTTCTCTACAAAATAGTTTAGCTGAATTTTAAATACATAAGCAGAATTCTGGAAATGCCACTACACTGTATATAAGTAACATTTGACTTTATTATTTTACAATAAGTTATTGTATTTACTTTAAAGGCTCATATGTTTGAAAAAATTTATAATACAGCCTTACAAGCTACAGATATTTATGAATTGGAAAAAGCTTTGGAAGGTGTGCATTTAGATGCATTGGATAACTCACCTCCTTATTTTACCCCTGCCGGTAAATTAGCAGCGAGTGGCCAGCAGAAAGCAGCGGAAATGTTACGTGCAATAGGAGCCATGGTCGATTCTATTGCTATGGGATATGCTCTTGCGGGCAATCATCGCATGGTTGAAGAATATCGCATTGCACATCGCGCCGATCCGAGCTCAATTGCTATGGGTTATGCTCTATCTGGTGATCATGAGCAAACAGAACAATATCGAACAAAATGCAATGCGAATGTTAATTCAATTGCTATGGGTTATGTTCATGCTCATAATTATAACAAAGTTGAAGAATATCACTCTCAATACCATGCCAATGTTAATGCAATTGCCATGGCTTATGCGCAATCAGGTAACCATAGCAAAGTTGAATATTATCAAATTCAGCATAAGGCAGACATTAAAGCCATTGCCATGGGCTATGCGCTAGCGGGTAATCATGCCAAGGTAGATGAATATCGCAAACAATTTAAAGCCGATACCAATACCATTGTTATGGGTTATGCTCTTGCAGGTAATCATAATAAAGTTGAAGAATATCGCCGTGAATTTAAAGCTTCTGTCGATGCAATTGCTATAGGCTATGCTCAAGCAAACAATCATACCCAAGTTGAAAAATATCGCTCACGATATAATGCAGATGTTAATTCAATTGCTATGGGCTATGCTTTAGCCAATAATCACACTTTAGTCGAAGAATATCGACTGATGTTCCATGCGGATGCCGGCCTTATTACTATAGGCTATGCGCGTAATGGTAATCATGCAAAAGTTGAAGAGTATCGTACACGCCATTTAGTAGATCCTGGATGTATTGCCATGGGATATGCACTCGCAGGCAATCATAGTCGAGTAGAACATTATAGAAAACATTATAATGCGTCAATAAAAGCAATTGCCCAAGGCTATGCTCGTTCGAATGATACTTATCCTGCTCTTTATACTGCAGTCAATATTTTAAGTAAGCATGGCGTTGCCGGCCATGCAGTGATCGACGTACTTTCACGTTTACGCAATGGCCAAGATCAGCGTTGGAATCCTTTCTGGATGAATAGTGGTTATAAAATTGACTGTATTATCAATGCCATTGAAGGTTTAAAGTTTTCTGACAAACTCGAAGAGCTTATCAGTAATCCCAAATCTGAAATTTATATTGCCTTAAATATGCACCGGGCTGCATTTGTCAATTTTTTCAGCTGGCTAGGTTTTTCTCATGCACGTTCCTTAATTTATGTTAAAAATAAAATCGCTAAAAAGAAGAAAAGATAAACATACACCCTATACTTATCTCATCCATAAAATAAAAGAAGCACAGGTCTTTCTATTTATTTGCACAAACTAATAGGCAACTGAGGCATCTGTGCGATAAAGTTAGCCAATGCTTCTCGTTTCACCTTCTTCTTCTATGTCGGCTTTCCGTGTTCATTTACTCCATGTAATTGGAAAACATCTTTTGCCAAATCTATCCCTAGTACAGTACTATTGCTCATGGACTCTCCTTTCTTTTTTAGTTTCTAGCGAAACCATTTTGGCTCATCTAGTGGCCCTTTAAAAGGGAGGATGAGTCCATATCATTGGACCTGAAATTTCTACACATGCCCCAACCTTAAACCATGTGCAGATCTTTAAGCATATTTCGATCTGCCTCCTCTCCCGCGCAAGAAATTTGAATAGTGTGTAAAAAAAATCATGGATGTTACCTAATAAGATATTCCAAAGAAAAAATTGACAATTTTCATAGCGAAATGAAAAAATAATACACACAAAATCAAATCACACGATTTAAGTCCATTCTAAAACCCTTTGTAGGAAATTATGAAAGTAAATCTAACCGACTATATCCGTAATTTTGCAGCATTCGATCCCAATTTTGATGCAACAAAAACCAACCCTCTTGTTAAAGTAAAAAATCTTTATCAAACTGTAAAAAGTTTTCTGCCTTCTTTAGAAAAACACTCAACTAATTTTCCACAGCTAAATGAAATTAAAATAAAATTGGTGGATCTTAATGAATTCTTTGCAAATATGCTATTAGAGCAAACAAATGGGGTAGTAAAACTTGCGGAAGGAGCCGATCTGCAAGTGGCAAAAAGCCGTAATAAAAATCTCCATGTATTAGCAAAAAAAATTATTCAAAATCCTGAGGAATTTATAGAGTCAATTAAAGATTTGATTGAGGAAGTTGAGAAACAAGTAAACAAATCTCAGCAAACTACACTTGATGCAAAGAAAAAATTAGACGAAGTAGATCTAAATCTTCTTACTAATTCAATGTCCTCTTTAGGATTTCAGGATAGATTCTTTGGTGGTGCTATAAATATCAATGCGAAAACAAAACGCTCAAACACATCTTTATTTATTAATGGAGATTTTAAAGATTTAGCTAACCCAACAGAAAAAACCGAAGGTCAAGATGAATTATTAAAGATAACAGCAATGTTACAACAATTTATTGATAGAACGCATGCTGTGGATAATAAATTTGGATTTACACCTGAAGAATCACCTATTCATAGAGCAACTCCATAAATTGAGTCGAGATCAGAGATGATCTTACAACCATTAATAGACACGCGAATATAATCTTTATAACTTTAATAAGTGTTTAATAACTCACTATGAATTCTGGGCTAGTCCCAGAATTCACTCACCAACGCGCCAGTACTTCTTTTATTCTATGGAAAATAAGTGTATAGAACCAAGGATCTCCAAATCAGTTCATTTAGGTCAAATGGTAGAAATGTACATAGTATCTATTGTAAAAATTTCAATATAATCTTGATATTAATCCTTAGAAAGGAGATTATTTTATCTTTTGTACGTAGGAGCGCGTGTGGAAAACGAAACCATGGAATTTGATGTACTCATCGTCGGCGCAGGACCGGCAGGATTATCTGCTGCGATAAAACTCAAACAATTGGCATTAGCTGCAGAACAAGAACTTTCCGTTTGTATATTAGAAAAAGGCGCTCAAATAGGCGCCCATATCATGTCTGGAGCAGTATTAGAACCTAGAAGCCTAAAAGAACTCCTTCCTGAAACCTGGAAAAATGCCCCTCTAAATACACCAGTTAATGAGGATCTTTTTTATTTTCTCACCGCAAAACATGCTTATAAATTACCAACACCAGCTCCAATGCATAATGAAGGAAATTACATTATTAGTTTAGGTGAGCTTTGCATATTCCTGGCAGAACAAGCAGAAGCTTTGGGTTGCGAAATATATCCTGGTTTTGCTGCAGTTAAAGCCTTATACAATGCTCAGAACCAAGTCATTGGCGTTGCTACGGGTGATGTGGGTATTAATAGAAACAATGAACAAACCAGTAATTACCAACCTGGTATGCATTTACTTGCAAAACAGACACTATTTGCTGAAGGTTGCCGCGGAGAATTAAGCCAAAAATTAATGGCCCGCTATCATTTAAGAGATAAGGCAAATCCACAGACATATGGCCTGGGAATCAAGGAAATTTGGCAAGTAAAACCAGAACACCATGAGGCCGGAAAAGTTATTCATACTGTAGGTTGGCCTATGGACTATATCACATATGGTGGCTCTTTTATTTATCATTTATCAGATCTACGCGTCGCACTTGGATTTGTGGTTGGTTTAGATTATAAAAATCCCTGGCTTAATCCTTTTGCAGAACTGCAGCGTTTTAAAACTCATCCCCTAATTCGTTCCATTTTAGAAGGTGGGGAGCGAATTGCTTATGGTGCACGCGCATTGAATGAAGGAGGTTGGCAATCACTGCCTAAATTAACATTTCCTGGTGGCGCGCTCATTGGTGACGCAGCAGGTTTTCTCAATGTGCCAAAAATTAAAGGCATCCATACAGCAATGAAGTCAGGCATGTTAGCCGCAGAAGCCTGTTTTGAAACAGTACAGGAAATGAGTGAAAATCAGCTCGAACTAATCAATTATCCCGAAAAAATTAAAAACTCTTGGTTAGAAAAAGAATTGTATGCCGTACGTAATATAAGACCAGGATTTAGATACGGTCTTATTCCCGGTTTAATCAATGCTGCTTTTGAAACTTACATAACAAAAGGTCATTCACCGTGGACCTTGGCTAATCACGCAGATCATTCCGCCTTAAAATTGGCTAAGAGAGCCAAAGAAATTAATTATCCCAAACCAGATAATGTGCTAACTTTTGACCGACTTTCTTCAGTATTTCAGACCAATACCTTTCATGAAGAAAATCAACCCTGTCATTTAGAATTAAAAAAAGCACAATTAGCAATTGATATCAATTTTAAAAAATATGCTTCGCCAGAAACTCGTTATTGCCCTGCTGGAGTTTATGAAATTGTTGAAAATGAACAAGGCCCCAGGTTACAAATAAATGCCCAAAACTGCATTCATTGTAAAACCTGTGATATTAAAGATCCGCGACAAAATATTGTCTGGCATGCTCCTGAAGGTGGTGGTGGGCCTAACTATTCAGGAATGTAACATTTATCATCAGCTCTTTCTGAAAGGCACAACAAGCTCCTTTGAATGACAAGCTGTCACAGGTTCCCTGATCTTTACGTACCAGCAACCTCATCGCACCATCGGGTTAATGAATTTTGCTGAATATAATCTGCTAACTGCTCACAAAGCAAATGCCGTGCTTTACTTTTTAAATATATGCTGCTGGTCAATATAACCTTTAGTGCCTCTTCACAAAGCTCCCAATGCTCATCATTTAAATTTGGTAACATCCTTTGTACAATTTCTTGGCGCTTAAATTCGGTCAAATGAGGAACAAAAGCAGTAAATACTTGCATGGCTGCTTTTCTAACCTTCAAATTTTCACTATTTAATTGCGGCAAAATAACATTAAATATATTTGCACTCCACGCTTGAGTTAAATAAGGAATGCACATAATAACATCCAACAAAGCTTCTTCATGAATCATACTATGAGGAATATTTAATTTAGAAAAAATCAATTCAAACACCAACTGACGTTTCTTATTGTGTAAATGCATCATTAATTGACTCATGACTTTACGAGAGACCTTGGCAACATAAGAATTTCTATCATAGAAACAAGGAAGAAGAGCATCTAATACTTTTTGATGATTTTTCTTTTTTAAGCGCGGAATAAATAAGAGCAATACTTGCAGTGCCATACTTCGAACAATCGAACTGTTGTCATTGAGCTTTGATAGGAAAGCATCTAATAAGAATTGATTATTCTTATCATTAAGCACCGGTACAAGTAAAAGTAAAGTCTGCAATGTCATATAACGACAGCCCCAATCATCATCCTGCAAACTGGGAAGAATGACACCCATAACCTGCTGATGTTGTTGATTACTCCAATAGGGAATTAGCGAAGCCATCAATTGTAAAATCGCATCACTCACAACCCAATTATTATCATTTAAGTGCGGAAGTATAGCTAAATATACACACTGGCGCTTTTCTTCATCTAAATAAGGTATGCAGGAAATAATAATTTTTAATGCAGATTCACGGACAAACCAATTTGTATCATCTAACTTTGGCAAAATGACGCCAAATACATCCAAGCACCGTTGCTCATTAAGAAATGGCATGCATTCCGAAAGAATTTTTGCGGCTGCTTTACGTACCTTAGATGTCTTTTCATTTAATTTGGAAAACAATATTTGTAACAAATTTTGATGATGTTCATCATTAAGATGGGGCATGCATGTAGTTAAAATTGTTACTGCTTCTTTGTGAATAATCCAATCCTTTTCTTGTAATTTTTTGAGAATTTTAGCATTTATAATTTGCTGCCCTTCATCATTTAATGGAGAAATGCAAGCCGTAATAATCACTAAAGCATCTTCACTAATATTCATGTTCATAGAGCTTATTTTGGGCAATTTTTTATCTAATAACCGACTCTCAAAATACGCCATGCATGTATTTATTACTTTTTGCGCAGCAAGACGAACTTTTATTTTTTTATCATGAAGCTTGCCATGAATGGCATCAAAAACTATTTCATGCTCTTTAAGATTTAAATATGGGATACAGCTATCTATAATATTTAAAACAATTTCGCGAAGATTCTCGTCAGGATCATTCAGGCGTGGAAGAATTAAATTAAGTAACTCTAAATGCCTCTTATTATTTAAATGCAATATCAGCACAGGTAATACTTTAAGGACCATTAAATTGTCCTCATAGCTAGTATTATTCTTATTGACATTATTTACATGAAAGCCAGGATTTTTTTTAAGTATATCCTCCATGATTTGCCTCACTTCAAACTGAGCCTGCTTTTCATCAAGACTTAGAAAGTGTAATAAATTCAGGTACTTTCTATCTGTATCAGCATTCTTGAGCAACTCAGTGAAACAACGAACTCGCTGCTCTTCAGTTAAAAGAGGAATCCAGTGATTAGCTTGGTAATTAATGACCAAGCAATTAACTACCTCGTCAGGAATAGTAAACCCTGTATCGATAGCAAGGGCTATCATACCATAGAGCTGTACATCTCCCGTTTTGCCCTGTGTGTGCTCTTTAATGAGAGAGCGCAAAGTACCATGATCATAAGAATCGCTAAAAAGTGAGTCGTTAGTTCTGAGTTGTTTAAATCGTATTAACTTTTTCAAACATCTCTTTTGCCAGGTAACACTTTCCTTATTGCGTCGTGAAAACAAGGCCTTAATCACCCAATAGAGTGACTCATTGTTTAACTCATCCATCACGTGAACTAAAGTCTCAGAAGATAAATCGTCAAAATTTTGTTCTTTCAATATGCTTGGCGTTTTTAACATCTCCTGTATCATCACAGGAGTAACAGCCACCATAGCATTGGTTTCCATAGAGCGTACCAAAAATAGCATGGAGTCTGGGTATTATACAGAGTGGGTAACCACGGTCAATTTATTACGCATAATACAAAATAATTTTACATTTTATGAGCAAATAATTAAAATTATGTACTGTTAATTTTTAATAATAAGCCTATAATATTTCTATAAATTCAGGGTGAAAGCCTTTGAATCTTCCACGATTTATTTTCTAAAGTATACTCCCACACATCGGATAACTCATCAGTACGGTAAGCATAAAACACTATACGCTGCGGTACAATTTTAAAGCCACAATATTCAGGACTTATTGGAAGCTCTTGATTTACAAATTTTCGTTCAATTTCTTCTCTCTTTTTTTCCAGGGTATCTTTAGAGGAAATAACTTGGGCTGAAATTGGAGCATAACTTAAAAAGTGAATTTGTGCCCATCTGGGATAATGTTCCCAATAATGTTTATTCTCTAAGGCAGTTAAGGCAATCGCGTTACCTTCAATAATGACTTCTTTTTGCTGCAATTCAAGCCAAAAGACCAAACTTACATGAGGATTATGTAGTAAATCTCTAACTTTACGTGTACTTTTTTGTGTAAAAAAAAGTACTGCCTCATCAGTAATTTCACGAATGGCTACCACGCGACTGCGGGCTAACCCCTCAATAGAAGTTGAGGATAAAACAGCATAATTCGGGTTAGAAGCTCCTTCCTCACGCTCATTGGCAAGCCATAAACTGAGCTCGATAAAAGGATTCGCTTGTATCATTATATTTATTCCTGTCGCAAATGCGGAAATAAAATAACATCACGAATTGACTGCGAATTAGTAAATAACATCACTAATCGATCAATACCTATACCCTCTCCCGCTGTAGGTGGCAATCCATATTCAAGTGCCTCAATATAATCACTATCATAATGCATGGCTTCAAGATCACCGGCATCTTTTTCTGCTACTTGTTTACGGAAGCGTTCGGCTTGATCTTCTGCATCATTTAACTCCGAGAAACCATTAGCAATTTCACGTCCGGCAATGAAAAATTCAAAACGATCTGTAACTTCTGGATTACTATCATTGCGACGAGCCAATGGTGAAATTTCAGTCGGATAAGCGGTAATAAAGGTTGGTTGGAATAATTGATGCTCTACTGTTTCATCGAAAAGAACCATCTGTAATTTGCCAAGACCATCTGTTTCTTTATACTCAAAGCCTCTTTCTCTAATTAGTTTACGGCAACTTTCAACACTCTCTAATTGCTCTGAAGAAATTTCAGGATGATAATGTAAAATTGATTCTTTAACCGTCATACGCACAAATGGTTTGTCAAAATCAATTACCTTGCCTTGATACTCTACTTGACGAGTGTCTAAAACTTTATCACATAAATACTGCAATAACTGCTCAGTAAAATTCATGAAATCATTGTAATCAGCATAAGCTTGATAAAATTCAATCATAGTAAATTCAGGATTATGGCGTGTTGAAATACCTTCATTGCGAAAATTACGATTAATCTCATAAACGCGTTCAAATCCTCCCACAACTAAACGTTTTAAGTAAAGTTCAGGAGCAATACGCAAATACATAGTCATGTCCAAACTGTTATGATGAGTAATGAAAGGACGAGCAACTGCGCCACCTGGAATAGGATGCATCATTGGTGTTTCGACTTCCAAGAATTGATGACTGTCCATAAATTGGCGAAATGCTTGAATAAGACGTGAACGGATGCGAAATGTGTTCCTACTTACTTCATTTGCAATTAAATCAACATAACGTTTACGGTATTTAACCTCTTGGTCTGCCAAACCATGAAATTTATCGGGTAATGGTCTTAATGATTTAGTCAATAATTCGACACGTTCTGCATTAAGCGTTAATTCACCGGTATTAGTTTTAAATAACTCACCACACACACCGACGATATCTCCCAAATCCCAATGCTTGAATTGTTCATAAAGTTCGGGGAGATCATTGGCTCTGATGTAGATTTGGATACGTCCAGATACATCCTGGATATGAAAAAAACTAGCCTTACCCATAATCCGCCTTAAAACAATACGGCCAGCTACCGAAGCTTTTACTTTTTTTGCAGCCAAAACTTCTTTCTCTGCATTTGCATATTCGTTGATCAAGTCAACAGCTAACCGCTCACGACGAAATTCATTTGGGAAATTAAATCCTTGCTCACGTAAATCAACTAATTTTTGTTTGCGTATCTGATAGACTTCACTTTCATCTAATTGTTCAATTTGTTGTTCTTCTGTCATGCTACTCCAACTCCCACCTTTAAACTGGCCTCAATAAATTGATCTAATGCACCATCTAATACTGCTTGAGTATTACTGGTTTCAACACCAGTGCGTAGATCTTTAATACGTGATTGATCCAATACGTAAGAACGAATCTGCGATCCCCAACCAATGTCTGATTTGCTCGCTTCCAATGCTTGTTGTTCAGCGTTTTTCTTTTGCATTTTCAATTCATACAATTTAGCACGCAACTGCTTCATTGCCTGATCTTTATTGCGATGCTGACTGCGATCATTTTGGCATTGTACCACAATACCGCTGGGAACGTGGGTTATACGTACTGCGGAATCAGTTCGGTTTACATGCTGACCACCTGCTCCTGAAGCACGGTAAGTGTCAATACGCAGATCTGCGGGATTGATTTCGATTTCAACATCATCATCAATTTCAGGTGAAACAAACACTGCTGCAAATGAAGTATGGCGTCTGTTGCCTGAATCAAATGGGGATTTCCGTACTAAACGATGCACTCCAGTTTCCGTACGAAGCCACCCAAAAGCATATTCCCCTTGAAAATAAATCGTAGCACTTTTAATGCCTGCTACATCACCAGGAGAACATTCAATAAGCTCAGTAGTAAATCCATGCTGCTCCCCCCATCGCAAATACATGCGCAGAAGCATTTCCGCCCAATCTTGAGCCTCGGTTCCACCAGAGCCGGACTGAATATCTAAATAAGCGTTGCAGGTATCCATTTTTCCAGAAAACATACGACGAAATTCTAATTCAGCAACTATTCGTTCTATATTTTGTACTTCAGAACCAATTTCATGAATCGTTTGCTCGTCATTTTCTACACGTGCTAATTCAAATAATTCAGTAAAATCAGAAAGGGATTGCTCTAAGTTACTTAAAGTAAAAACTACATTTTCCAATTGCGTGCGTTCACGACCTAAGGCTTGTGCTCTCTCTGGGTTATCCCAGACATTAGAAGATTCTAGCTCACGAATAACCTCTTCTAAGCGCTCCTTTTTCACCTCAAAGTCAAAGATACCCCCGAAGCGCGTCAACTCTCTCACCTAAATCGCTCAGATTTTGGTTAATTTGATTTACTTCTAACATAAATGTCTCTTTCAAAAAATTGACTTGGAATTGTACCGTGAAAGTAATTTTCTAGCTATAGTTTAGGGTCTACTGACCAGGGTTGTCCCATTTGAATTTTTGAGACTCCCTTCTCCCGCTTGCGGGAGAAGGGTTAGGGATGAGGGTATCTTTAATCCGATTAATTTTCAATTAAATCCAAAATTTTCTCCATTATCCCCTGTATATTGTTAAAAACCT
>NZ_JASGFU010000047.1:0-20509 GCF_047605385.1 Legionella sp.
CAAGCGCTTTTTGTTGATTACTTACTTCATTCTTTAACTGCGCAATGGTTTGCTCGCTTACAGTGACTTGTGCTTCCAAGTCGCCTTTTTCACCCTGAATTTGGGCAAGCACTTTTTGTTGATTACTTACTTCATTCTTTAACTGCGCAATTTCTTGATCTTTTACAGTGACTTGTGCTTTCAAGTCGCCTACTTCACCTTGTAACTGCGCAATGGTTTGCTCTTTTCCACTAACTTGTGCTTCCAAGTCGCCTTT
Organism: Legionella sp.; assembly: GCF_047605385.1. Lineage (GTDB taxonomy): Bacteria > Pseudomonadota > Gammaproteobacteria > Legionellales > Legionellaceae > Legionella. The sequence continues at coordinate 257 of NZ_JASGFU010000047.1, forward strand.
TTCACTCTGGATTTGAACAAGCGCTTTTTGTTGATTACTTACTTCATTCTTTAACTGCGCAATGGTTTGCTCTTTTCCACTAACTTGTGTTTCCAGAGCATCTTTTTCATCCTGAATTTGAGCAAGCGCTTTTTGTTGATTACTTACTTCACTTTGTAACTGTGCAATTTCTTGATCTTTTACAGTGACTTGTGCTTTCAAGTCGCCTACTTCATCTTGTAACTGCGCGATGGTTTGCTCTTTTTTAATGTCGGTGACTATACTTTCTTTTAATTCCTTTTCTCTTAAAAGAGCCAATTCCTGCTGCATACTCTCTAGTTGGCGGAGGAGTTCGTCTTCTTTATTCGTGCGTGAAGCAAGCTGCTCATCCTTCGCCTCTAATAAGCGGGTATAGTAGTCTTGATCGTCAAGTATTTTTTGCCTTAGATCTTCATGCTCTGAATCTCTAGATTGTGTTAATTGAGACTTTCGAGCCTCATATTCTCCTATTTTCTTATCTAGTGCATCTGCTTTTTCCTTGAACTGTTCAGAGAATCGAGCTATCTCAATCGTATGCTCTTTTTTAATGTCATCGATTATATTTTCATACTGCTCGCTCGCTTCCTTACTTTTTTTTAAGTTCTTGTTTAACTGCTCGCTCTTTTGAATAAGGTCTTCTATTTCTTTATTCTTTTCATACAATAAATTCTGATATTTTTTATGAGTTATATCCCATTGTTTATTCCTTTCTTTTGAATCTTTATATTTCTTCTTAAGACTTTCTATATTGCTCTTGGCGTTTTTAACTTCATCTATTAAACCCTCTCTTTCTTCTTTTGCCTTGCTGAGCTTTTCCTTCAACTCAGATATTGTATGTTGAAACGTCTTATTATCTGATTCAAAACGCGATTGAAACGTCGTCATCGCGTTTGTCATTATCTCCAATTTAGACTCGTGCTCTCTCTTTTCAGATAGAAGCTCCGATATCTTCTCCCTTAGGCTACCTATTTCTTCTTGGCTCTCCTTCTCTTGTTCTTCCAATTGAGATTTAAGAGCGCTATTATCCTGCTTTAAAGAATAAATTTCTTTTTGATAGACTTGAAGTTGAGCAGACAACTGCTGTTGTTTCTTAAATTCACTCAGTACTTTTTCTTGAGATGAGCTCAAAGGCGCCAATTGGTCATCAATATAATCACTTTGTGGATGAGTACGAATATACTGCGCAAAATAGCTTTGGGCCATTGAGCGGTCAGCCTCAGAATACATAATTTTAAATGAAGATTTCCACTCCGCTACCGCTTCTTTTGACACCTTTTCAAATTCAGTTAACATTTTATCTATCAGCAACTTATCTTCAGGATAGATAAAAACCCATTGAAGTGGTTGAAAAACTTCTTGATCGCTTTCTGAGAGCTGAGACACATCTATCATAGTCATCACTTACTAATAGCCATTTAATATTATTATATACTTAATTTATTAATGTAAAATTACATAACAGATAATAACTTTTTCAAACAAGCCAATAGATTATAGAGAAACACCCAAAGTTTTATCGAGGAGTAATATGTTCATTAGGTAATTTTTTTAATTATAATGCGTACCGAATAGATAAATTTCCACTACAAATCGGCAAGTTATCCACTCTTTCTTCCAATATGTTTTGATAGGCCTTACTAGGCAACGTATATGGACTCATCCGTTTTCAAAAAACACTCAGCCCGCAATCAGCACATGAAATTGCGCCACAGGTATCGTCAATTTAACTTCTGGAAAAGCAAAAAAAGATTTATAGTAGAAATTTAGGTGCAAAGAAACTTTACTGCAGCCAGTAGCCAAATTTCTTTAGCCCTCTGAAATTGAATTCGTTGCTGAGACGCGGGGTTGGTATGTAGTACAAAAGTTAAGAGAAGCTTGATTTTAGTGACCCAACAATTGGCAATCAATTCTTTTTATTAACTCTTTGATAATAATCTCTTAATTTAGACCTAAATTAGATGTGGGGATGAATGAAGAGCAGTGCCCCATTTATAGAGGTTATGCTGATAAAAATTTAAGTATTATGAGAAAAATAATCTTAAACCTGTTACATGAGGAGAAATCAATTTCTGGTGGAGTTGCTCTCAAACGTATTAAATCTGCTCTTTCAATTTGAGAAGAGTGATTAGATTTTAAACTTTGATGAAATCGCCTGGGGCCAAAATAGTGTATATTTTCATTTAAGCTTCCCTTAATCTTTTATCCTTATAATGGCCACGCAAAGTATATTGATAAACAGGGGAATATTTATGGCTAAAACAGATCATACAAATGAACTAACCAAATTTTATGGTCGTTTTTTTTGGGGTTGTGGTAAAGTTGCAATCGCTCCATATAAAACCGTTTTAACAGGAGGTCGAGACTTTAAAAATTGTACAGCCGAGGACCTTTTTGCAGGTGCCGTTGCATGCGTAGTTTTAAGTACAGTGGTGCCGATTTTACCTGCATTAACCTCAATAACCTGGGCAGTTGCTTTCGTTGCTGCGAGCCTTGCATTGGCGTCCATGTTTATAACCTATCCTACCGCTATTCTTCTGGATGCTTTCGAACCGCGATTTAATTATGCTTAAATTTAAAATTCAGCTTTTGATGAATACTATTTAGTATCTTAGTATTAAAGAAGGAGAATAGGCATCGTTCTTTAACGAACGTTGCCTAATTAGCTTTAAGAAGTGATTAGATGCTTTAATTCTCTACACAGCACCCAAACGAGAAATCGTATGTTTGGGTAATAAAAGCCAGTACTTCCCAGGGTTTTTCATGTGGCCTGCAATCATCGTTGCTCGCTCACCACCGCCCCAAAACACATCACCACGAATCTTGCCACGAATTGCACCGCCAGTATCCTGAGCGATCATTAAACGCTGCATGGATTTATTCTTATCAGGATTCGTACTGTCTGGACGTGAAGTATTTAACCATAATGGAATTCCCATAGGAATCCATTGCTTATCAATGGCCAAAGAATATCCTGGAGTTAAAGACACACCTTGAGATCCCAAAGCCACTCCTTCATCCATTTTACGAAAAAACACAAATGATTGGTTTTGGTTAATAACTTTATCCATTTGCTCTGGATGTCCGGTCAAATAGCGCTTGATTGCTTGCATGGAGGCATTGTCTTTGGTCATTACGCCCTGCTTGATTAAGACTCCTGCAATAGCAGTATACGGTAAACCATTTTGCGAATCATAACCTATATAGAGGTTCTTTTTATTTTCAAGTTCAATCATTCCTGACCCTTGAATTTCTAAAAACAGGCGATCCACAGGATTGTTAATCCATACTAAAACTCGCGCCTTACCTTTAAGAGCACCATGATTAATTTGTGCACGAGAATAATAAGGAACCAGTTTATGTTTTACTAAATGGCCAACAATGCTGCGATTTTTCAAGTCATTAAAGAACATGCCTAAATCAGAAACAATCAAATCGTTTGGAGTTTCATATAAAGGAACACTAAATTCTTTAGTCTTTTTATAACTTCCCTTTATGGATGGCACATAATAGCCGGTGAAAAGACCAGGACCAGTATTCTTATCAAAAAACTCTACTGGATGAAACCATTCCTGAAAAAATGCTTTAGCCGTATTCTCCGTCACTGAATTCATCGTCAGCGCCACACTGCATGCAGGTTGCCAATCTTTTACCTGTAGATTAATGTCATTTGTTCCCACCATTTGCTCGGGATTTTGATTCATAAAAGCCCGACAGGAGATCTGAAAGGCTGCAAATGATTTTGTAAGATTAACAGACTGCCATCCTGGAAGTTGGCTAAAAGTTACTGGACGAAACATCGCTGTTGGCTTTTTAGGCTCAACAGGTTGCTTAGATGGCCAAAACCACCAGGAAAATACACCTAGTGCACTAATGGCTAAAGATAATGAGATATATTTAATTTTCGCTTTCATATGGTGCAATTTTTACACGTTATGGATTATTTTGCAACAAAAATAACTTATTTTAAGCCACACTACTGGACTACTCTATTTACTGAACTAAAAATATATCATGGTAATCTCTTGATTTCATTAACTTTAATATTAGTTTTTTCAGTTTAATGCTTAAAGTGATTTTTTTATCTATTTTTGTTAGGTAATCTCTTCAATGCAGCATGAAAAAACCATAATTACTCAAAATTCTTTTGGTTTTTTGGCTATAGCAGCCAAATAACGCCAACTACTTATCCCAAAATGAATGACATGTTCTTGAGCCTGACATTTTAAAACAGCACCCGCAGCAATAAATCGCAACTGTAATAGGGATTGAGGCTCACCTGATTTAATATGAATTACTGAAATACGACGATGATAAGTACTGTATTTACGTCCATGCTTGTAAGCAATAAAACAAGGAAAATTGCCAAGATCCTCAATAAAATAGTGGTATTCATTCGTCCCCGTCGTGAATATGCATCCTTGGTGCTGCAATAAATATTCAATGGCAAGATTTGCTGAATCTTGATGCGCCATGCAGGTTAGGTTTGATTGAAAACTTTTTACTAATTGTATCGCGACATCTTCTAATTGATAAAAATTGCGATGTAATTCTTCTGCTTTATTTTCTGCTTTGTAATACACTAAAATCTGCTGCATGGAGCTTAAAACCAAAATACTAATGACTGCAATGACAATCAGAGTAATTAAAAAGATAAAGCCAGACTCTTTCATAGCCCACGTACCGCAACCCAGAATTCATAAGATTTGTTTTTGGTTAAACCCATAATGATCTTAAGCAAGGGCTTCCCCTTAGGATGATTATTTTCGACCGCCAATGAATGAACCAGGGAGGTTACCTCTTCAGTCTGTACTAAATGATAATACAAGCGATTATTTTTAATAAACCAACGCTCATCAATAAATTCACCGACATAGATGGGTAGCGAATAATCAAATAACAAAGGTTTATCTAACCGAATAAGTGAATGCTCGCTATTGGCAATTTGCTGTACCTCTGCATGCATGCAATCTGCAATTAATAGTGGACGATGTTTAGAGAAAGTTATGGAATCAGCCAGCAGAAGCTCACTACGGCTCGTAAGAGCCTTCACTTTTGCAAAATGCTCACTCATACGCTGAACTTGTACTGATTGCTGTGGTTGTGTGCTAATTTTAAGTCCCTGAATTAATCCACCCTGCGTTCTACGATCAAGTACTTGCAATTCATCAATACCGAAACAAGGAGTAAATCCGGCGCGACGAATACTGTCACTAAACAATTCACTAACCCAATGCAAATCAAAATTAGTAGTCAAAATCTTTTGCACTTCGACGTATTGACGCTTTGAACTTAAATAAAATTGCATGAGCAAGGTAATAATTAAGGTGGACAAAAAAAGACTGATTAGTACTTCAGAAAGGCTCACCCCCACCTGCTTATTCATGACCAGCCTTAGCCTCATCAAGTTTCGCTATCAATTGCAAGCTCTGTGTGCGTAGGGTTAATTGGGTAAGCACTTGTTTACTATGCCACTGCTGCTGTATTAACGATAAAGCAATTGCAGTAACCAGCAATAAAGAAACAAGTACTTCAATAAGGGAAAATCCCTTTTGCTGTTTCATATTCCATTTTCCTGAGGTTGATTCGCACAGGAAGGGTAACGTTATCGTTTTAAAAAAGCAAGGGACTATATAGATAACTCAGGGTAACTTATAACTTTCTCACACTTGACAGCAAATTTCTTTAGCGTAGAAATGTATACACAAAGAATCATTGAATCAAAATAAGGACTTTATTATGGCAGTTAACTTTCAAGAATTTCCTCATCCAGGAATCCGTTTGCTGGTTCCTTACAAGCCAGGAAAGTCCATTGAAGAATTGGCCAAAGAAAAAGGAATTACAAATATTATCAAATTGGCAAGCAATGAAAATTCATTGGGATGTAGTCCTAAAGCGCTATCAGCAATACATACTCTCTCACCAACTGTCATTGCCACCTACCCTTCGCCTGCCAACCATCCCTTAATTCCTAAACTTGCACAAAAGCATCAATTGGATGTGAGGCAGATTTTTGTTAGCAATGGTTCAGATTATATTTATACACTACTGCTTAATTCTTTTGCCCTGCATCAAAAAAAGCATATACTGACTCATGAATACGCTTTTAGTACCTATGCAATTCAAGCAAATACCTTAAATATTCCAGTGCAATTTGCCGCAATTAATAAAGACTGGACTTTAAACGTGGATCATTTACTTGCAGCCTGTAATGCACAAACAGCAATTATTTTCCTGGCAAACCCGAATAATCCTACTGGTTGCTTTACCCATCCCAAAGAAATAAAACGTTTATTAGAACATATTCCTGAAAGCACTTTATTAGTGATTGATGAAGCATATTATGAATTTGCGGCTTCGCAATATCATATCCCCAGCATTAATTGGCTGGCAGAACATCGTAATTTGTTAATCACACGTACCTTTTCTAAAATCTATGGTCTGGCTGGTTTGCGCTTAGGTTATGCTTTGGCACATCCGACAATTATTGATATTTTACAACGCATCCAATTACCCTTCACGGTTAATCAAGTCGCACTGGTTGCTGCCCATGCTGCTTTAGATGATGAAGATTTTATTCATTTAAGTCTGCAAACAAATACTAAAGGGATGCAACAAATGAAAGCAGGATTAGAGCAATTAGGTATCGAATATCTCCCTTCAGCATGTAACTTTCTGACGTGTGATTGTAAGCAAGACAGTTTAGCTCTCTATAATTATCTTTTAGACCAAGGTATTATAGTCAGGCCATTACACCCTTATAAAATGAATAATTACATTCGAGTCACCATTGGCACTAAAGAACAGAATCAACGATTTTTAACTGCTTTGGCCAGTTATTATGAATCTCGAACTCTCCATTTAAAATAAGAATAAAGGAACTAAAAATGACTAGTGATTTAAGCAGTAAACATTGTGAATCATGTGAAGGAATTGGCGCTGCTTTAAATGCAGAGCAGGTGAAAAACCTCATGCCGCAAGTAAATAAGCAATGGAAAATCAGTGCGGATAATCGCATGATCAAACGTGAATTATCTTTTAAGAACTTTTATGAAACCATGGCTTTTGTAAATGCTCTAGCCTGGATTGCTAATATTGAAAACCATCATCCTGATTTGGAGGTAGGTTATAATTATTGCCATGTTACCTTCATGACTCATGCATTGAATGGTTTAACACACAACGATTTTATTTGTGCTGCCAAATTAGATAAGTTGTTAGTTGGTTAGGTGATAACAGAGAAGATGTTGGGCCCTGCCCAACATAATGAAGTTTAGGTTTCGATTATTCCTTACTATGCATAATAATCATAAAGCCCAGCTGATTTATAACCACATAAATCACCAACAGCAGTAATTGCACTTGTAACAGGCCGAGTAATCAAGGACAAAATGCTTATTATCGGATTAAGAAATAGAGCCACTACAGCTGAAACAGCTGTTGTAAAATGTTTGGCTGCATCATCAAACTCTCTCTCTGGATCTGCATTAGAATATCCATCATAGTCTGGATCATTCTTGTAAGCCCATAAATGAAGCCCATTAAGTGAAGAAACTAAACCGTTTACTAAAGATACTGCTGTGTCATAGGCAAAAATAGGCATATTGACAATATCTATAAAGGGACGGGAAATAAACTCTAAAAAGTCACAATTATCTTTATAATATCTACGTTGTATTGGTGTAAATAATAAATTAAGGTTTATTTTAGTCGAACCAAAAAAAGAGTATTTGTGTGTTAATAAGGGAGCTAATATAGCGGACATAATCACCACCTTCATTTTAAAAAGTAGACCTATTATAGCAATATAATAAGACAAAATAAATACATAATGGTCAATTTATCAGTATTTCATGACTACCCGCTCATCTCCTAATAAATTGGTTAACATCGTCAATAGCTCATCACTTGGTGTGACAAACCATTGGGCCGCCAAGCTTAATTGTGCTTTGGCATATTCATTTGTATAGGCAAATTGCACTGCACAACGCCCGGAATGACTTTTGAATAAAGCTTGCAACGAGACTAAAATTCCTTGATTCTCTGGCTTTAAACGTAACTCCAAACAACGAGCAAAACGAGTGCGTGCAGAAGCCACATCAAAAAGCTGAGTTGCAGTTAATTTCACCCCACCACTAAAATCATCATGCGCTACTTCACCTTCGACTACTAACATATCTGCATTAGCCAAGGGTGCGGTAAACGCATCAAAAACTTCACCAAACACCACAACATCCATACGTGAAGTCGAATCATCCATACCAATAATCACTAATTTCTTGCCTCGTTTGGTTAAAATTTTACGAATACCTGAAACTTGTGCGCAAATCACTACTTTTTTATGTATTGAAGGATTCAATTGGCTAATAGGTACAATAAAATCACTAAACTCGCGTCGATATTGATCTGCAGGATGACCTGTTAAATAAAATCCTAAAACTTCACGCTCACCTTCTAATCGTTGTGCTTCAGACCAAGGTTTACTTGCTACATATTCTTGAGTACTGGCATCATCTTCTAATAAGGAGAATAAATCAAATTGGCCACTGGATTGATTTTGATGCTCTTTTTCTGCGACTTTTAATGCTTTTTCCAGTGAAGCAATCAACACAGCGCGCTCAACCTTCCAATCATCAAAGGCTCCACTTTTAATCAAAGCCTCTAACACACGACGATTGACTTTTCGCAAATCTAACCTTTGGCAAAAGCCATATAAATCGGAATAACTACCATGTGCGGTGCGTTCATCAGTAATACACTCAATCGCATTCTCCCCTACTCCTTTAAGTGCACCCAACCCATAAATAATGGTATTATTATTGCTCACAGTAAAAGGATACATTGAATGATTAATTGACGGCGGCATCACCGTTAATTTCATGTGGGCACATTCATCAATAAAGGTAACTACCTTATCGGTATTATCCATATCCGAAGACATTACCGCGGCCATAAAAGCAGCAGGATAATGTGCTTTTAACCATGCTGTTTGATAAGCAACCAAAGCATAAGCAGCAGAATGTGATTTGTTAAATCCATACCCTGCAAATTTTTCCATCAAGTCGAAAATATAAGTAGCAACATCTTTATCAACTCCACGTGCTGTTGCTCCCTCGGTAAAAATTTCTCGCTGCTTGGCCATTTCTTCAGGTTTTTTCTTACCCATTGCACGACGTAATAAGTCTGCACCGCCTAAGGTGTAATTTGCGAGTACCTGCGCAATCTGCATTACTTGCTCTTGGTATAAGATAACCCCATAAGTGGGTTTTAAAATAGGCTCTAAATCAGGATGCGGGTAATCCACCGCAGCACGCCCATGTTTACGATCAATAAAGTCATCCACCATACCTGATTGCAAAGGCCCTGGTCTAAATAAAGCCACTAACGCAATGATGTCTTCAAAACAATCTGGCTGTAAGCGACTAATAAGCTCTTTCATTCCGCGGGACTCCAGCTGAAAAACCGCTGTAGTTTTACAGGCTTTTAATAACTCAAAAGTTGCTTCATCATCAGTAGGAATTTGACTTATATCAACTAAAGGTAATCCCGCTTCTTTTTTCTGTTGGTTAACAGTTGCTAAAGCCCAGTCAATAATCGTCAGCGTTCTCAAACCTAAAAAGTCAAACTTCACCAAACCCACAGCTTCAACGTCATCTTTATCAAACTGACTCACAATTTGTGTGGAACCTTCCTCACAATAGATGGCAGTAAAATCGGTCAATAAGGAAGGAGCAATAACCACTCCTCCCGCATGTTTTCCTGCATTACGGGTTATTCCTTCAAGTTTTAATGCCAAATCAATGAGTTCTTTAACTTCTTCTTCCTCATTATAGCGGCGCGCAAGCTCAGGCTCTTGCTCCATTGCTTTGCTTAAGGTAATTCCTATTTCAAAGGGAATCAACTTTGCTAATTTATCGACAAAACCATAAGGATGTCCTAACACCCGTCCTACATCGCGCACCACTGCTTTTGCCGCCATGGTACCAAAGGTAATAATCTGGGACACACTCTGGCGCCCATATTTTTCAGCGACATAATCAATGACTCGATCGCGACCCTCCATACAAAAATCGATATCAAAGTCAGGCATGGACACGCGTTCAGGGTTTAAAAAACGCTCAAAAAGTAATTCATATTCTAAAGGATCCAAATCAGTAATCTTTAAAGCATAAGCTACCAAAGAACCAGCTCCAGAACCACGACCAGGTCCTACAGGAACACCATTTTGTTTCGCCCATTGAATAAAGTCAGCAACGATTAAGAAATAACCGGCAAAGCCCATGTTATTAATTACCTCCAACTCTACTTTTAAACGTGAGTCATAGGCCACACGGAGGCTGAGTAATTCTTCTGATGTTTTCTCTTTAAATAACTGCTGCAAACGCTCTTCAAGACCGACTTCAGATAAATAGGATAAATAGTTCTCAACTGTTGAATCTTCAGGAATAGGGAAATTAGGCAAGTAATTGTTACCTAAATTGAGTTTTACTGTACATCGCTTGCTAATTTCCACTGTATTTTCAATGGCCGAGGGCAAATCAGCAAATAATTGTTCCATTTCATCAGCAGAGCGTAAATACTGTTGGCTACTGTATTGTTGCTTGCGGCGTGGATCAGCCAGCGTATAACCCTCATGAATACAGACACGTGCTTCATGTGCTTCAAAATCCTCTTTATCAAGAAAACGCACATCATTGGTTGCCACTAAAGGTAATTGCAACTCCTCTGCCAAAACAATCAATTGCTTATTATATTGGATTTCATCTGGGCGATCGGTGCGTTGAATCTCTAAATAAAAACGATTAGGAAATAAATTTTGCCAATGTGCAGCGCATTTTTTGGCTAATGCCATATCATTAGCTACAAGTGCTTGGCCTATATCACCAAATTTGCCACCAGATAACACGATTAAGCCTTCAGCATGTTCTTCAATCCATTGATAATGCACTCGAGGCTGGCCCTGATATTGACCCTCTTGATAAGCTTTTGATACCAGGCGGGTTAGATTGTTATACCCTTTGGCATTCATACACAATAACACTAAAGAAGACACACGCTCTGGCTGTTGTGGATCGTGGCAAAGTAAATCACTGCCAATAATAGGCTTAACTCCAACATCTATGGCTGATTCAAAAATTTTTACCGCAGCAAATAAATTGCAATAGTCAGTAACGGCAACAGCACACATACCACGCGAGCGCAATGCCTTCATCAGAGGTTTTACACGAACTAAACCATCAACTAAAGAAAATTCAGTATGAACTCTTAAATGAACAAATCGTTGTTGCATAGAAGAAAAACTCATTAAGCACAATAGGTGAACTTTACCCTAGATCTCCAAGTTGATCTACTTTGTTACCTATTTAAATATTCACCATCAACCTTGAAGTTCCATTTTAATGACGTGGATCAAAGGCATCTCGTACTGCATCAGCAAACAAATTAATGGCTAATACCAATAAAAACATAAACACAAATGCCGCCAGAATCGGCCACCATATTACAGGATCACGTGCTAACTCCAAACGGGCACTGTTAATCATATTTCCCCAACTAATCGTCATCGGTGACACACCAACTCCTACATACGATAATAAAGCTTCTGCCATGACTAAAAAGCTAAAATCCAGAACTAAAGTAATCACCACAATATGCATCACATTAGGTAGAAAGTGTTTACGCAAAATTCTAAACCAGCCAGAACCCAAAGCACGTGCTGCCAAAACATAATCCACTTCACGTAATTTCAAAGTTTCAGCACGCAACAGGCGGCATAAACTCGTCCAGCTGGTTACCCCTAAAATCATACATAAGGCTAATAACCGTGCATCCGCACTTTGTGTTAGAGTAGGGAATTGTTGTGGATGATTGCTTATATAAGTTTGTAATGACAAAACTGAAGCGGTAATCAAAAGTACGCCTGGTATAGAGCTTAAAGTGGTATAAACATATTGGATCACATCATCAACCACCCCACCAAAATAACCCGCCGCAATACCAAAAAATAAGGCTAAAGGCAGCATAAATAAGGTGGTGAACAATCCTATAATTAAACCAGTGCGAATACTTTTGATCGCAAAATAAAAAATATCCTGGCCAATTTGCCCTGTTCCAAGTACGTGAAAGACACGCGAAAGCTCGTAACTAAAAACTGTAAAATAAGTGAGTAAACCCACAGTAATTAACACACTGAGATTAGTCAGACTTAATGCAAAAATGGCTTGTTCTTTGGTAAAGTAACGAAAAAAACTCAAGACGAACCATAAGAATAAAAGCATCCAGAAACTGATTTTCAAAGCCTTCCAAAACGCCGCATGAATTACTTCCTGCCGTTGTGCTTTATTTCTTACCTTTTGCGCTGGATAAACCAAGCGTGGATAAATTTGCCTTACCATGCCCTTCACTAAAACCGTGTCACTAACAAATTGCCGTAAAGCCAAAGGTGCTGAATAGGTTTTTTCCGTCACATTGCCGATAGGGTCTAAGAGATTATCTAATAAAGATATAGCGTTCTCTGATGCATGATTTGCCGAGATATAATGAATAGAATCCAAAATGCCAATACTGATAAAAAACACCAGAATAATTCCTGCGCTAACCGCAATTGGTCGGTGCAAAATCAGTGAAAATGAATGACGCAGCGGCTGTTTGCGTAAGCTCAATAAAACAATAATGAATCCAAGAAACAGCATCGTAAGAAAACATTTATCAGTCCATAACAGTTCTAAGTTCATGTCTTATTCCTAATTATTGAGATTCCCTAAGACAACCTCACTCGTGGATCCACCAACATATAAGAAAAATCCGTCAAGACCAGGCCAATAATGTATAAAATAGATCCCAAAAAAACCATTGCGCGCACAATAGCAAAATCCTGCTGGGCAATTGCGTCAATAATATAACTTCCCAAACCAGGTACGCCAAAAAATGATTCGAGAATAAGGCTTCCCATAAATAGTGAAGGGAGCAATACTACAATCCCCGTCAAAATAGGCAACATGGCATTTTTTAATACATGCTTAAACATGATTCTCTGTTCAGAAAGCCCTTTGGCACGGGCAGTTTTCACATAATCTTTGCTCATTTCTTCCAGGAATAAAGTTCTATACCAACGCCCTCCTGCCCCTAAACTGCCCAAAACAGCAACAATTACAGGAAGAAGAATAAATTTTAATGCTTCAATACCACCGTCGTAGCCGGAAATTGGTACCAACCGTAATATCTTACCAAATAGATATTGGCCACCGATGATGTAAAAAAGGCTGGAAATTGACATCAGAATAATACAGATCACTACTCCTGTTAAATCCAAATAAGTGCCGCGGAAAAATGCCATAATCATGGCTATCACAATATTACTTAACACATCGAGAAATAATACAGGCAAAGCAATTGCCAAACTTGGCCACATTCTAAAGGTGATGTCTTGGCTAATATCACGCCCAGCATCGGACATACCAAAATCAAGAGTAAAAAGCTTCATTGATTTTTGGAAAAATAAAGTTGCAGTGATTTTTTGTATTCCTGTTTTTTGCTCGTTAAAAAACAAAGGCAAATCATAACCATGAACAACCTTCCAATCGTCAATCATTTGTTGTTGCACATGTTTTTGTCCAAGATGCATACGCGCAATATCATCTGGAGTATTCACCATAAAAAATAAAACGAAGGTCAATAAATTAATGCCAAAAAGAATAGGGATAGCATATAGACACCGACGGATTAAATACTTAATCATGGTATTAAGCTCCTTGGGGCAGCTTGTTTTTCCTTATGCCAGTAAGCGATCATCAAAGGCAAAACCAAGGCTGCGATCAGTAACAATAATAAACCTAAAGGCCAAAAGATTGGTTGATTCCACTCAAGGCGTAATTGGTTTCGCGCAGCAACATCTATAGACACATATTTTAATGTTCCTAAAGAAATAGTGTTCGGCTTGGTATGCGACACCCAATCATGCGCTAAAATAAAATTTTCTGTATGCATACCCCAAACCCAAGGCGCATCGCGCCAAACAATGGCGAGCATGGCATCGATCATTTGTTGGCGTAATTCATCATTTTTCCGATTTTTCATAAGATGAAATAAACGATCGAATTCTGGATTTTGGTAGTTACTGGCATTTTCACCACCATATTTTACCTTGCCATTAGCCCCATAAAGTTGAAAGAGAAAATTTTCAGGATCAGGATAATCTGCAATCCACCCCCAAGTAAAAATTTGCGTATCTCCTGCACGCATTTTCTCCTGAAAACGGTTGTACAAAGTGGCTTTCACATTTAAATCAATACCTATTTTAGCAAACTGTTTACGCATCCAATCAAACAAAGCTTTATCTTCCGGGCCACCCGTGGTAATGGCATCATAATTTAGAATTAAGGCTTTTCCCGTGACCGGATCCACTCCCCCTGGATATCCTGCTTCAGTCATTAATTTTTGTGCCTCTGTAATAGGACGACGAACAGCATTATTATCTTTCCATTCATACACATAGGGGTTAATCCCAGAGGCCCCTTCTTTGTAACCAAAAATACCTGGAGGCAATGGACTTTGTGCTACTAATCCACGACCATTATAAAAAATAGCAATATATTCCTCATAATTAACGGCAATTGAAACAGCTCGCCTTAATTTACGTGCACGTTCTGAGATGCCTCCCACCACATTATCAAGCATATTAAATCCCATGTAATAAACGCTGGGTTCCATAGTCCGTGTTAAATAGATTTTTTTCTTTTTCATTTCGGCGCTGACAATAGCCTCTCCCCGACGATTTATATGAATAGCCTGGTCAAAACTGTCATTGCCAATCGTTGAACTATCATAATAACCTTGCAAAAATTTATTCCACCGAGGGATGGATTCTTTTTCCAAAGTAAACACTGCTTTATCAATAAGTGGCAAGCGTTTACCGGCATTGGTTAAATATCCATTTTGCTTATCGTCAGGAGAACCATCTCTTGGAAAATATTGCTCATGAAAGCTGGGATTTTTTTTCAGTATCATGTGACGATTAGGATTATTTTTAGTCAACATGAAAGGACCTGTACCAATTGGATACCAACTCAACGTGAGATTTTTATCACTCATTCCCGGTTGTGAATAGAATAAATCAGCTTCCCAAGGAACTGGAGAAAAAAATGGCATCGCAAGCCAAAATACAAATTGCGTATAATGGCCCTTCAAAATAATTTCAAAGGTATAATCATCGATTTTTTTTACCCCTTGCAATGGATAATTGCGCAAGTCTACATAGTACACTCCTGAAGGAAGCGTCTTGCCAAACTCCTTAAACCCCACAATATAACCACTTAAAAGACCATAAATCGATGAGTTAATCCTAGGATTAGCTAAACGTTTTATTTGATAAATATAATCGTCAATAACTAGTTCGCGCGTTCCAGTAAATTTAAAATCAGATAATTGATTGATGTCATGCTCATCTAAGTAATCTTCAGATAAATGATGATATAAATATTGGCCAGCCTGATTTTTAGCCAAAGCAGGATGTGGTTGATAAAAAATCCCTTTTTTGATTTGAAGAGTATACACCGTATATACAGGTTCAGATTCTGCTTGTTCTGCAACAGGATTTCCCTGTGCATCCAGATATTTGACTTGCGGCAATTTCGTTGCCGTTAATGGTTTTAATTGATAAGGACGCAAGAAATAATCATACTCTAATAAAGGTTCATAAATTTGTGAGATGAACAAATATTCATTCAAAGAATAAGACAAGGCCGGATCTAAAGTCTTAGGTTGCTCCGTGAATGATGAATAAAAAATATTTTTTTTAGAATCACTTTGAGAATAAGGATTATTTAAAACCAAATTGCTTGCATAAGATAAACCAAGACTGTTTATAAGAAAAACAATCAATAGCATCCTGCACATGTTCTTCTCCCTAGAGAAAATCCTCACCCTATTTGATGAAGAGCCTATACCATTAACTCAATAGCTCAAGAAATTGCTGTTCATCCAAAACCATAACTCCTAGCTCATTCGCCTTATCCAGTTTGGAGCCCGCTTCAACACCTGCAATTACATAATTTGTCTTAGCGGATACGCTACCACTAACTTTCGCTCCCAATGCTAATAATTTAGCCTTAGCTTCTTCGCGTCCCATGCTGCTTAAAGTGCCTGTTAAGACCACAGTTTTACCAAAAAAGGAATTATCTTTATTCACTAATTTCTTTTCCAGTTTGGGCCAATGAATACCTAAAGCCAATAAGCGGTTAATTACTTGCAAATTATGTTCCTGGGCAAAGAAGTGCACCACATAAGATGCCCCTACTGGCCCAATATCATTAAGGCCTATTAATTCTTCTTCGCTTGCCTTTAAAATAGAGGAGATGTCACCATAATATTCTGCAAGCACCCGGGCACTTGACTCACCAATTTCTCGAATCCCTAACGCATAGAGAAAACGCTGAAAAGTTGTTTTTTTACTTGCTTCCAAAGCATGTAATAAATTGTGTGCTGATTTTTCACCCATACGAGGAAGGCTTGCCAAAGTAGCAGCCTCGACTTCATAAAGGTCAGGTAAATGGTGAACAAACCCCTCATCAACTAATTGCTCAATTAACACTGAACCCAGCCCGTCAATATGCATGGCTTTACGTGATGCAAAATGCCACATCATGCGTTTCAATTGTGCCTTACAAAATAAGCCTCCTACACAGCGCGCAACCGCCTCACCTTCCTCACGTACAACATCAGAACCACAGACAGGACAATGCCTTGGCATATGAATCATTTGCGTATTCGCGGGACGTTTTTCCAAAACTACAGACACAACTTCAGGAATCACATCTCCTGCGCGACGAATTATCACAGTGTCCCCAATACGGATGTCCTTACGAGCAATTTCATCCATATTGTGTAAGGTCGCCTTACTGACTCGAACTCCAGCAACAGTCACAGGCTCCAAACGAGCCACTGGAGTTAAGGCTCCTGTGCGTCCTACCTGAAAGTCTACTGCCAATAACACGGTCATTTCCTCTGAAGCAGGGAATTTATGCGCACAAGCAAAACGTGGTGCACGGGAAATAAATCCTAATTGTTGTTGCAAGGGAATGCTGTTAATTTTGTATACAACTCCATCAATTTCAAAAGGAAGCTCATCACGTCGTAACAATATGTCATGGTAATAAGCCAAACATCCTTTCATTCCCACTTCTTTTTTAGTTTCTGTGGACACGCGAAAGCCAAAATCTCTTAATAATTGTAATTGTGCTAAATGACTGTCGGGTAATTGATAGCCTTCGCAAGCACCAATGCCATAATAATAAATCGCCAAAGGCCTACTCGCGGTAACAGCAGGATTTAATTGACGTAAACTCCCGGCAGCAGCATTACGTGGGTTAGCAAAAATTTTTTCACTCTGCATTTGCGCTTTTTTATTGTATTCAATAAAACCAGCTTTTGGCATATACACTTCGCCACGTACTTCGATTAAGCGTGGTGGTTTCTCCGTTCTTAAAATCAGAGGTACAGAAGTAATGGTTTTAATATTCGCAGTAATATTTTCTCCTGTTGTGCCATCGCCACGAGTAGCTGCAGAAACTAACACTCCGTTTTCATAGGTTAAGTTTACTGCTAAACCATCTAATTTAAGCTCGCAAGCAAACACAAGTTGTTGATTAGGTTCATCCAATTTCTCAGTCACACGCTTAATAAAAGCGTGTAACTCTTCTTCAGTAAAAACGTTAGAAAGTGACAGCATTGGTTGCTTATGAGTAACTGGCATAAATGCGTTTATAGGCGTGCCGCCAACACGTTGCGTTGGTGAGTCTGGAGTTAATAATTCAGGATATTTAATCTCTAAATCTTGCAAAGAACGAAAGCAGCGATCGTATTCTGCATCGGGGACAAGAGGCTCATCAAGAGCATAATAATGATAATCATATTGACGTATCTTTTTTTTCAGCTCGTTAATTTGTCCTCTAATTTCATCAATAGTCATAAACCATCCATTACAATAACATCCCTTCAAATCTGTCACTAAAGCAGTTTTTATGAGATAAATTACATTTAAGAGATAAGTTTATCATTAAAAATTATGCTATAGGTACATGTCAATCCAAGATGGAGCAGTCATTATGCTCTACAGAGTATTTTATTTAACAAACTATAAAATTTAGCTTTGACAATTCTCAACATTTAGCCGACGATATGCTTTTTAGTTATTTAATCAACCAATTAAACTCAGCCAACCCATGGATTCATGAATGCAATTTTTATCATCGATTAGCCTTCTTGAGGGTATTGCTTATGCTATTGCCTTCCAGTTTTTAATAGTTATTTGGCTCTTGGTTAGACAAGGCAAACAAAAAAAACTAAATCAACAACTTCACGAAGTACAACGTGAAACATTTATTGGACAATTACATCAAGTCCATCTTGATATCAACGATAAAATTAGCCAAGGGCAATTACTTACTCAGCAATTAATTCATGATACCGTACACAAACAAATGACCGATGTACGAGAACAAATCAGCCATAGTTTCAAACAACATGCCAACGCCTTAACCTCACAATTACAATTACTTACTGAGGAAGTACGTACTCATCTGCATAACCTTACTCAGCAGGTAAATCATAAATTAACTGAAGGTTTTGAAAAAACCTCATTAACGTTCATTGACGTAGTGAAACGGTTAACCATTATCGATGAGGCACAAAAGAAAATTACTGAACTGTCCAGTCACGTGGTGAGCTTACAAGATGTCTTGGTTGATAAAAAAGCTCGCGGAGCATTCGGTGAGGTACAACTTTCTACTTTAATTGGCAATATGATTCCCGCGACGCATTATCAAATGCAATATACATTAAGCAATCAAAAACGCGCTGATTGCATTTTGTTTTTACCTGAACCTACAGGCAATGTGGTTATTGATGCGAAATTCCCCTTAGAGACTTATCAACGACTCATCAGCATTGACAATAATTCCGTTGAGAAAAAATCATTGCAGCAACAATTTCGTCAAGATATTCAAAAGCATATTAAAGACATTGCAGAAAAATACATTATTGCCAATGAAACAACAGATGGTGCCATGATGTTTATTCCTGCTGAATCTATTTTTGCAGAAATTCATGCTAATTATCCTGATTTAATTGCTTTATCGCAGCGATTAAAGGTATGGCTAGTTTCACCAAGTACCTTAATGGCTGTGTTAACTACAGCCAGAGCGGTACTTAAAGATGATGCAACACGCAAGCAAATACATATTATCCAAAAACATTTGCATGCTTTAGCAGAAGACTTCCACCGCTTTGAAAAACGTATGGATAAATTATCGAAACACATTAATTTGGCACATCAAGACGTTAATGACGTCAATACTTCTGCCAAAAAAATCACCTCTCGCTTCCAAAAAATTGAATCGGTGGAAATTGAGCTGGAAGAATTGGAACTGCTTACTAGTGAAGAGCTCGTTGACGAATCCTAGTAACATGTAAATAAGATGATTTATTCAGATTGAATTTAAGTGAAACAAAACATTTGCTACAATCCCTTGAATAGTACTTCTATGGAGTGAAATATTATGCGTTTTTTATTAGATTATCTAAGATTTATAAGAATAGCCATGACGGTATCATGCTTTGTAGCAGTTGGCGTCCTCTTATGGCCAGGAGCCTTGGCTGCAGCCACTAACTTTTCCTTATTCGGCTATTCAATTGCTAGTGTTTTCGGCACAGGTCTTGTGCAACAAACAGCAGGAGTCGCCATATCAACATTTGCAGGGTTGCATTTATTAGGAATTTCCATCGATTTAGCAGGATTATGTTATGATTTATTGAAATATTGCTGCTGTGTCCCAAAACAAATTAAAGAGCCCACGCAACCTCTCAAAGCCCATGAATATCAGCTTAAATCTAAAGGCGATTCAAACACTATGATGAACACCATGATGCCGCCAGGAGTTCCCACAAGAGCAAAACCAAATATAGAACAACCTACAGTGCCATCATCAAATCTTTATCCCGATCTTAATTCTGACCCTACTCCTAATTTTGATCCAGGGTATCCGCAATTATACTCTTAATATCACAAGAACCATGCATCCAAAAGAGACCGGAAGATGAGCTTATTAGTATAAAATATAACCAATTAACTTATAAGCTGTAACTCCCCAGGTATTTAATTGAGCTCACCGGGCTTCCCTTCTCCACCACGCGCAGCGTGGGGGAGAGGGAGCAAGGGTGAGGGGGATTAAATAGTGTCGCGAA
>NZ_JASGFU010000048.1:0-20275 GCF_047605385.1 Legionella sp.
TGCGCGCGGTGGAGAGGGGAAGCCCGGTGAGCTCAATTAAATACCTGGGGAGTTATAGATAAGACTAAATTTGGTGTTTAATTGAACAATAATGCGGAAAAATTACATATGGAGTTAATGGATTAGACTTTTTTAGAGGAAATGAGATTAAAAACCTCATTTTTTTTCATGAACCAGTATATAATTCTACTTTTGGCCAAACGTGGAAAATAAAAGCATGCCTGAAAATTGGGTTGAAATAGATAATTTAATCTTTACTCGTGAGAGTCGGCGCATTTTCAATAGCATTAGCATGATCATGAAGCAGGGGAAGATTACTGCCATCATGGGGCCAAGTGGCTCAGGAAAAACTACCCTGTTACAACTTATCGGAGCACAGTTGACTCCTGAAAGTGGGATTATCAGCGTTAATAGGCAAAACATTCATGGATTATCACGGAAAGCACTTTATGAGGCGCGACGTGACATGGGACTTTTATTTCAAAGTTCGGCGTTATTCACCCATCTTAATGTTTTTGAGAATGTTGCCTTTCCTTTGCGCGAACACACACAACTGAGTGAATCCATGATTCGTGATATTGTATTAATGAAGCTTGAAGCCGTAGGATTACGCGGAGCTTTGCATTTAATGCCAGCACAACTTTCTGGAGGGATGGCGCGTCGCGTTGCTTTAGCGCGCACGATTGTTTTAGATCCGGAATTGATGATGTATGATGAGCCGTTTACTGGCCAGGATCCTATTTCTCTAGGAGTTTTGGTTCGTTTAATTAAACGCTTAAATCAGTTGCTACATACTACGACTATTATTGTTTCTCATGATGTTGAAGAAACCTGTTCTATTGCCGATTATATTTACTTAATTTCTGGTGGCAATATTATTGGGCAGGGGACTCCTGATGAACTTATTCATTCTACAGAGCCACAAATAAGACAATTTATGCATGGGGAAGCAGATGGTGTTGTGCCATTTCATTATCCTGCCAGATCCTACACAGAGGAGTTATTAGATGCTTGAACTCATCACGCGCTTTGGTAATCGCGGTACTCGTGTTTTGCAAAATTTTGGCAAGTCTGGTGTTTTTTTATTTTTGATGTTTTTTAGAAATCCCAATATTACTAAATTATGGCCACTGCTACGTTATCAAATTTATTTTGTTGGCGTTTTATCTTGCTTAATCATCGTAGTATCTGCTTTATTTATAGGTATGGTAGTTGGATTGCAAGGATATAATACTTTGCAAAAATTTGGTGCTGCCAGCCAATTAGGACAACTACTTGCTTTAAGCATCTCTAGAGAGCTTGGTCCAGTGATTAGTGCTTTGTTATTTGCAGGGCGTGCAGGCTCTGCATTGACTGCGGAAATTGGTCTGATGAAAACAACAGAGCAATTATCCAGCATGGATATGATGGGTGTTGATCCATTAGGTCGGGTTGTTTATCCGCGTTTTATGGCGGGGTTTATTACTTTGCCATTATTGTCTTTAATTTTTTCAGCAGTTGCTATCTTGGGTGGATATTTTATTGGTGTGCATTGGTTAGGTGTTGATGCAGGTAGCTTTTGGTCCAACATGCAAGCAGCAGTAAATTTTCGTATCGATGTGTTAAGCGGTATCATCAAGAGTTTGGTTTTTGCTTTTGTGGTGACCTGGATAGCGGTGTTTCAAGGTTTTGAATGTGTACCTACAGCAGAAGGGATTAGTCAAGCAACCACAAAAACAGTGGTGTTTTCTTCTCTGGCTGTCCTAGGTCTTGATTTTCTGTTGACTGCAATGATGATTGGAGATTGGTAATGAGTAAGCAACGGTATGTAGATTTGAGTGTTGGCCTATTTATGTTGCTTGGGGTATTAGCCTTACTGGTTATGGCAATGAAGGTTAGTAGTCTATCTGATTTAATGTCACGTAAAAGCTATGATGTCACCGCAGATTTTACAGACATCGGTGGGTTGAAAGTGCGTGCGCCGGTTACTGTGGCGGGAGTTAAAATTGGTGAAGTGACTCGTATTGAATTGCAACCAAGCGAATTAAATGCCAAGGTTACTATGCGTTTACGCGGCGATAAAAAAATTCCTTATGAAGATTCTTCAGCACGAATTTTAACTCAAGGCTTGCTTGGTTCTAATTATATCAGTATTGTTCCCGGATTTGATGATGAAGGGAATACAAAACATCCTTATTTACGCAACGGGGATGTGATTGCAAAAACGCAAGAAGCAATTATTCTCGAAAATTTGATAGGCCAATTATTATTTAATATTAAAAAATAAGGTGAGAAATGAGAATCCTAAAAACAATTATATTCGTTGCCAGTGTGATTTTATCTCCAGGACTTATAGCTCAAAGCTCCCCTGTTCCTATGTTAGAACAGGTAGCAAATGAGATCATTGCAACTTTGAAAGATAATAAGGCTAATTTAAAAAGCAATCCTAATATTATTTATGCTGCTGTAGAAAAGCATTTATTACCTATTGTTGATGTTCTTGGGATGTCTCGTTCAGTTTTAGGTCGACAAGCCTGGACTAAAGCATCACCAGCACAAAGAGCACAATTTTCTCAAGAGTTTACGCGTTTAGTCATTCGTACTTATTCTAGTCCTTTGGCGCAATATTCTGATGAGACTGTACAATTTTTACCAGTAAGAGGTGTAGTGAATGCTCGTTTTTTACGTGTGAATAGCGTGATTGTGCGTTCTGAAGGTCAAAACATTCCATTAACCTACAGTTTGATTGATAAAAATGGGCAATGGAAAATTTATGACATCAGTGTTGAAGGTGTGAGTTTATTGCAAAGCTTTAGGTCACAGTTTGCTCAAGCATTGCAAAATTCAAGTATGGATGAAGTGATTAAGCAAATGCAACATAACCAAATTAAGAAGGCCTCTATAAGGTGAAGACGATTCATTTTAAACCAGGATCAGAATTGACGTTCAGATCTGTAGTAGGGGTGCGAGCTAAATTGTCTAAAGTTATAATGGATAGTGCATGCACTCATTTAAATCTTAATTTAAGTGAGGTTATGCACTGTGACAGTGCTGGCATGGCATTACTTCTTGAAGCCAGAAAGTTGTGCAAAAAAAATAATAAGACGTTTGAGATAATTGGCATGTCCCCTGAGACTCGATCTTTGGCGGATTTTTGTGGTGTAAAAGATATTTTGGACGCGATTTAGTTTTTTAAAATCTCTCAATGGTTTTTATCTCTAAAAAATTGACCCTCATGACTGCAGAAAAATCCCCGTTATCCAGAGGAATTTACGACGAAGGATCTTCTGAATGTGGTACAATGCTGAATACAGTAAGCCTATGCCACATTCAGGAGATCTCTTACTTTGTTCGAGATGACATGTCCATGTGATTTATTAGTGATGTTTATCGGTAAAAAATTGTATTTATTTAAATTTGTGAGCTAATTTTAATGTTAAGTAATGAAGAAGTTGAACAAAAACTCAGAGCCATTGACGAGATATTTTTAGTCAAAGTAGATGGGAATGGTTATCAATACCAGGTAACTGTTGTCAGTGATGTATTTATCAATAAATCCAAAGTGGCTCGCCAGCAATGGGTTTATGCACAGTTAAAAGAGTTTATAACCACTGGCAAACTTCATGCAATTAGTATGAATACGTGGACAAAAGAAGAATGGGGAAAAGAACATGGATAAATTATTAATTAAAGGCGGTAAAGCATTAAATGGTGAGGTGGTTATTTCTGGAGCAAAGAATGCAGCTTTACCGATTATGGCAGCCAGTTTACTTGCCAGTGATCATGTGACGATTTCAAACGTTCCTCATCTTAAAGACATTACTACAATGATGGAACTTTTAGGCCAGCTAGGAGCACATCTTATCGTTGATGAAAAAATGAATGTGCAGGTTGATGCAAGTCAGGTGAATGAGTTTGTTGCGCCTTATGATTTGGTAAAAACCATGCGTGCTTCAATCTTGGTTTTAGGTCCCATGTTGGCTCGTTTTGGTCAAGCAGATGTGTCTTTGCCTGGTGGTTGTGCGATTGGTACTCGTCCTGTGGACTTACATTTAAAAGCCTTAAAAGCTATGGGTGCCGATATTAGCGTTAAAAATGGTTACATCAATGCACGTTGCAAACGCGGTCGTTTACAAGGGAAACGCATTATGTTTGATACTGTGACTGTGACTGGTACTGAAAACATATTAATGGCTGCAGCACTTGCTGAAGGTACTACTATTATTAAAAATGCTGCGCGTGAACCCGAAGTAGTTGATTTAGCTAATTTCCTTATTCAAATGGGCGCTAAAATTTCTGGTGCAGGTACTTCAATTATTGAAGTGGAAGGAGTAGATAAGCTTTCTGGTGGAATTTATTCTGTAATGTCTGACCGTATTGAAGCAGGTACTTATTTAGCTGCTGGTGCCTTAACTCGTGGTCATGTGACTGTGAAACGCGTGCGCCCAGATACTTTATTATCACAATTATGTAAATTTGAGGAAGCAGGTGCGGAATTAACTATTGGTGAAGATTGGGTAAGCCTTAATATGCACAATAAGCGTCCGCAAGCAGTGAATATCTCTACTGCACCATATCCTGCGTTTGCAACTGACATGCAAGCACAATTTATGGCAATGAACTCAGTTGCTGAGGGTTCTTCAACCATAGTGGAAACTATTTTTGAAAATCGTTTTATGCACGTTCAAGAATTGCAACGTATGGGCGCTCAAATTCAATTAAATGGTAATACAGCGCTCATTAATGGTGTAGAAAAATTAGCCGGTGCTCCAGTAATGGCAACTGATTTACGTGCTTCTGCAAGCTTGATTCTTGCTGGTTTAGTAGCTGAAGGGGAAACTACCGTTGAGCGTATTTACCATGTGGATAGAGGTTATGAGCGCATTGAAGAAAAATTATCTTTATTGGGTGCTGATATTAAGCGAGTTTCTGAGCGATGATCACTAAAAAGGGGCTCTCTTCACACTTACATCAGTTATTGAACTGTGATCGTTTTAATGATTACGCGCCTAATGGTTTGCAGGTTGAGGGCAGAGAGCAAATTCAACGTATTTGTACCGCAGTAACTGCTTCTGACGAAGTAATTTCCCTGGCTATTGCGCACGATGCGGATGCATTATTAGTCCACCACGGTTATTTTTGGCGTGGCGACGCGCAAACGATTACCGGGATGAAGCGGCAACGGATTAGTAAACTTTTGCGTCATGATCTTAATTTATTTGCTTATCATCTGCCTTTGGATTGTCATTTAGAGCTAGGTAATAATGTTTGTCTGGGGAAATTATTTGCTGTAGAAAATATGCAAACGCATCCCGCCGGCGGTACGGACAATTTATTATGGTCAGGTTCTTTATCTAAAGCGATGACAAGCAAAGAATTTGCCGAGTATCTGAATAAGAAATTAGGACGTCAACCTTTAACCATTGAAGGAAGCGAGAAAATTATTAATCGCATTGCTTGGTGTAGTGGTGGGGCTCAGGACTATATTGAAGCGGCAAATTGCTTAGGTGTGGAAGCTTATATTAGTGGAGAAGTTTCAGAGCGTACTTATTATCAAGCCAAAGAATTAGGTATACACTATTATTCTGGCGGTCATCATGCAACAGAGCGTTATGGTATCCAAGCCTTAGGTGAATACTTAGCTACTTATTTTCAATTAGAGCATCAATTTATCGATAGTGATAATCCTGTTTAATTGCTTTTTTGAGGTGTTGAAGTTATTGTCAGCACATAGTAAATTAGCAAAACTTCTTATCAATGTATATCAAGGATGATCTATGATAAGCCAAACGATTAAGATATTGGTTGTAGTGCTATTCTTGCTCAATTCATGGGCTTATGCTATCCAGGCCTTTTATTTAAGATTTCTGAATCAGGCACTCCGGCGTCAGCAGACATTATTTTATGCTTAAATGGCAAAAGACCGTTATCATGCCAAAATTATCATGTGTCTGCGCAAGACTTAATGATTAGTACGACGATAAATCATTATTATCCGCAAGCAGGAATTAAGATACTGACTGCAGGTTATCAACTTATAGGCTGTACTCCTATTGCCAATGGGTATTGCTTGTTTGCAACCAGTAATACCACATCGACCACGATTTCTTTAAATTCCAGTTCACAACAAAATCAAACAATTACGTTTACGAGCACGCCATCCTCATTGATTACCGTAGGATTAACGTATGATGTAACCGCCGTGGTGAGCTCAGGTTTGCCGGTGATGATATTACGGTGGATGCTTCTGGCCATGTGTACGTGTCTGACTCTGGTAATAGTGAAGTTAAGGTGATGCCTGCAAGTTGCACGTCCAGTAGTTGTGTTAGCATTCTGGGAGGAGGATTTATGAGACCTACAGGTGTCGCTGTAAATCCAGCATCGGTGGTCACGTTCAGAAGATAATGATGATATTGAGATTCAATGAATTTTTAAAAAGGAGCACTGATGAACATAAGGATATTAGGTAGTTTACTATTATTGGGCTATAACCTGGCTTATTCTGGCGAGGCAGGTAATTCTGGGGTTCATTCACGATTGCGACCAGGACATGTTGTCATTCAATCAGGGGGTTATTGGAGTCATCAGGGTAAAGCACAGCATATAAATATAGTGAGCTTGATTGGCGATGAATTTACTGTAACACGGCATGATGATTCGAATGGTCTTGTAGGATGGGGTTATTTTATAGACGGCCAAGATTGGCATCGCGTTCAATTAAGTTATGGAGTGAATGCTTTTTACTTACCCAAGACTTCTGTTTCCGGGCTGGTAATTCAAGAGAATTTATTCACTAATTTATCGTATGGTTATCATG
This sequence comes from Legionella sp., assembly GCF_047605385.1. Lineage (GTDB taxonomy): Bacteria > Pseudomonadota > Gammaproteobacteria > Legionellales > Legionellaceae > Legionella. The sequence goes on from NZ_JASGFU010000048.1 coordinate 6,797, forward strand.
TAACTCATTACCCTGTTTATGCGGCAGCTAAAGCAAGGACTGACTTACCGATTAAGCACTTATCTTTGACGATTGATGCAGGGATTGGCCCCAATTTTATGAAAACCGGAGGCTTTACCGAGCATTCTTTGGATGATGGAATCACTCTTCCTGACCATGCTTTTTCAGGACACACCACAACCACCTTTACTGTTACCACAGGTGTTGACCTTCAACTGGCTGAAGTGTTTGGTGCGATGCCTTTGGAATGTGGATACCGCTTTTTTTATTTAGGCCAAGGACATTTTAGACGTACTACGGCTCAGATCATGAATAACCTGCACACGGGTTCTGCTTATGCAAATGCTGTAGTATGTGGGGTGCGTATTTAATTCTGAAATACAACGATCAAGGATGATTATGATGAACCAAAAGATTAAGATACTGGTTGTAGGGTTGTTCTTGCTCAGCTCATGGGTTTATGCCAATCCAGGTCTTTTATTTAAGATTGCCGAATCAGGAAGCCCGGCGGTGGTAGATGTTATTTTGTGCTTAAACGGCAAAAGACCGTTATCCTGCCAGAATTATCATGTATTTACAAAAAATTTAACCATTGGTACAACGGTAAATCATTATTATCCCCAGGCAGGAATTAAGATACTAACACCAGGTTATCAACCTACAGGCTGTGTCCCTATTGCCAATGGGTATTGTTTGTTTGCAACCAGCAACACCCTATTGGCTACGATTTATTTAAATTCCAGTTCACAGAAAAATCAAACGATTACGTTTACGAGTGTGCCACCATCAATCGTCACCGTCGGATTAACGTATCATGTAGCTGCCACAGCGAGCTCTGGTTTGCCGGTGACGATTACAGTGAATTCCAGCAGTACAAGTGTGTGCTCTATTAGTGGCAATACAGTGACTTTTAATGCAGTAGGTATTTGTATTTTGGATGCGAACCAAGCAGGGAATGCTCAGTACGATGCTGCGCTCCAAGTGCAGCAAAGTATCGATGTCCCTCTCATGCTCTTTATGGCGGATAATGATAATAATGCAGTTAAGGCAATGACTGCGGATTGTACTTCCAGTAGTTGTGTTACCGTTCTAGGAGGAGGATTTTCTTCTGTTCAGGGTATTGCTGTGGATGCCTTTGGTCATGTTTACGTGACGGACACTATCAATAATACGGTTAATGTAATGTCGGTAGATTGCACTTCCAGTAGCTGTGTTACTGTTCTAGGAGGGGGATTTTCTTCTCCTTCAGGTATCGCCGTGGATGCCTCTGGTGATATTTACGTAGCTGATACTGGCCATGGTGAGGTTAAGGTAATGCCTGCAGGTTGCACTTCCAGTAGTTGTGTTACCACACTAGGAGGTGGATTTACTTTGCCTGTGGGTGTCGCTTTGGATGCCCCTGGTAACGTTTACGTAGCGGACGTGTCTTATAATGCGATCAAGATAATACCTGTGGGTTGCACTTCCAGTAGTTGTGTTACCTCTATGGGAGGAGGATTTTCACAACCTTGGGGTATTGCTGTAGATGCCTCTGGTCACGTTTACGTGACTATTTTGGCTAATGGTGCTGCAGTTACGGTAATGCCTGCAGGGTGTACTTCCAGTAGTTGTGTTAGCACGCTAGGAGGTGGATTTAATTTCCCTGAAGGGGTCGCCGTGAATGCTGCCGGTGACGTTTACGTGGCGGACAGTGGCAATAGCGCGGTTAAGGTAATGCCTGCAGGTTGTACTTCCAGTAGTTGTGTTACCACACTGGGAGGTGGATTTTTCGGAGTTACAGGTGTTGCTGTAAATCCAGCAGCAGTTATCACGTTCAGAAGATAATGGCGATAGAAACTCTATACTTCTGAGATAACTGTTTACTTTATCATTGCTTTGTACTTGTACCTCTTGGCAGCATAAGCTAACATGGGTTTATAATTGCTAAGAGGTTGTTTTAATGATCAGTTTTCGATATTTAGTGATTTTTATTTTTTTATTATGTACTTTTTCGATTCATGCAAATAGTTCAAATCAGCAGAATAAGACTTTTCGTAGCTTTTGGCATCCAAAGTATCACGGAGAGCGTTTAGCGTATTGTACCCCTGATGGTAAAAAATGTGGTAAGGCGATTGCTAACCATTATTGTAAAATGATGGGTTATCAGCATGTGCATCAACAAGTCATTGCCCATAATGTTGGCCTCACAAATTATATTTCTACGCGCGCTCGATGTAAGGGTTGGCAATGCGATGGATTCATGACCATTTCTTGCATAACCACTTTGCCACATATGCCCCCTAAACCTTATCATTATCGCGAGCAAAATTTTCCTGATCCACGCTTTAATCATTATCGTGTGGCTTGGTGTTACAACCGTAAACAAGATTGTGGTTCACCTGCGGCCAATGCTTTTTGTCGTCATCTAGGCTTTATGAATGCAAAGCATTTTGTAAAAGAGAACCAAGTTGGAGCAACAAGGACAATTGGTAGTGAAGAGTTATGTTTTGGTAATGAATGTCAGGCTTTTAAAATAATAGTTTGTTATCGCTGAGATTTATTATTTTGGTATTTAAGGATAAAGTGATGAGTAGTGGGGATTTAATATATATCATTGATAATGATGTCTGTCGCAGTGATAAGTTGAGCACTATTTTAGATTTTATTGGTGAGTCAGTGCACATAGCTAAATTTGGGAGTTTAGATATTGATAGTAGCCCAACACCTAAAGTCATTATTTTAGGAGTTAGTGAATCGATTATAGAAACTTTGCAAGAATTGAATGTCTTAGCTAATCGTTTTACTAAAGTGCCTATGATCGTTGTGGGTGAACAATTAAGTGTAGAGCAATGTATGGACTGCAATGTGGTGACATGCCTACCTTTTCCCTTCAGTTATGCGCAGATTCTTAATGCCTTACATCAATGTCACATTACTCGAGACACCATCAAATCTATTTTAGCCAGTGCGCAACAAGTTCCTTCGCTTCGTAGTTTAATTGGCAATAGTCACAGTATTTTTCAGACGCGTAAACTTATCGAGCAAGTAGCTGATACTGAGGCTAGCGTCTTGATCTTAGGGGAGTCTGGAACTGGAAAGGAAGTTGTTGCGCGAAATATTCATACCTTGTCTTCCAGAGCAAATAAACCTTTTATTGCCATTAATTGTGGAGCAATTCCTGCTGAATTGTTAGAGAGTGAACTGTTTGGTCATGAAAAAGGAGCTTTTACGGGAGCGATAACTTCTCGCCAAGGGCGGTTTGAATTGGCACATGGTGGTACTTTATTTCTTGATGAAATCGGGGATATGCCTTTAACTATGCAGGTTAAACTACTACGTGTATTGCAAGAGCGTTGCTTTGAGCGGGTAGGTTCTAATAAGAGTATTGGTGTGAATGTCCGTATCATCGCAGCAACTCATCGCAATTTAGAAACGGCTATTCAAGAAGGACATTTCCGTGAAGATTTATTTTATCGTCTTAATGTATTTCCCATTGAAATGAGCCCCTTAAGAGAGCGTCGTGAAGATATCCCGCTATTATTTAATGAATTAATTTCGCGTATTGAACAAACAGGTCGTCCTATTGTGCGTTTGATGCCTGAAGCCATGCGTACTTTATGTCTGTATGATTGGCCTGGTAATATTCGTGAATTGGCAAATTTGGTAGAACGATTGACGATTCTTTATCCGAATGGGATTGTAAGTCAAGAAAGTTTGCCAATGCGTATTCTTGAGGGGGTAAAGACAGAATATGCTATTGAACCCAATGAGCGTGAAGTTTTACGGCATATAGAGAAGCAAGAGCCTGAAGCGAGTTCTACCGAGTGTATTGATTTAAAAGAGCATTTAGTTAAAACAGAATTGGCGTTAATTAGTCAAGCATTGAATAAGTCTGATTGGGTAGTGGCACGTGCTGCAAATTACCTTAATATGCGGCGTACTACTTTAGTAGAAAAAATGCGCAAATACAGACTTACACGTCCTGCGCGTGCCGAGGTGTAAATTGAATAGCCTGATAACGCTTTTTCGTGTGATTCAGGCTATTAACACCAATGTAATTCAGGCAATTACTTTTGCTCTTCTTCAGGCTTGTCTTTCTTTGTGGTTTTAGGAGTTTCGGCTTTAACTTCTTCAGTGCCGTCATCATTTATTCCTGATTGCGCTCTAAGATCCTTATAATCCTGAATGATTTGCCCTATACTGGTTTTAATGTCATTGAACAACTTACCTGACATTGATGCAAGTTCTTTGAAATCAGGTATTTTTGATTTAGTGTCGCTCATAGCCTATTTACTCCATTTAGGTAGCATCTATGCTTAATTATAGACTATTCTGTGTTTTTTGCTCGGCTAATTATCCAAATGGTGATTTTATTAATACTGCATTTTATGAGTTTCATCCATGGGCACAAGTTGGTGATGGTATTTTACTGAAAAGTAGTTGCTAAGGGCAATATTATTTCGGAAATGCAAGCGGGCAGGCAAACGTTCATGTGAATGAACGCTTGCGCGAGCTATTTAATTTTTTAATACCCTTCAAAATTGAGTGCGATTGCCATATTAGGAACAAGGGTATTGTTTTACGTGATACGCTAATTACCCCCAAGGATGCATAAAACGCATTGTGGGTTTCAGCACTTTATTAACTAAGGTTGCTTTTGGCGGAATTGTCAGTTTGAAAACCTTATATTCCGACATCTTATTAATAAGATAATCATCACTTGTAGATAATTCATCAACTAAATGCAAATCGAAAGCATCTTTGGCTAACCAATGTTCACCAGTGGCTACTTGATCGATATCCAAATGTTCACGATTATTGATAATATAATTTCTAAATGTAATATGAATTTTTTCCAGGTCTTCTTGTACCTTTTTTCTACCTTTTTCTGTATTTTCACTAAAAAGCGTCAAGGTGCGTTTGTATTCTCCAGCGGTTAAAAGTTCAACATCGATATCATGCTTTTTAAGCCAACGGTAAAAGTTAGGAATTTGCGTAACTACACCAATTGAACCAATAATTGCAAAAGGTGCTGCAATAATGCGATGTGCTACACACGCCATTAAATAACCACCACTTGCAGCGATTTTATCAATACTTACGGTCAGTGGGATATTTTTATCACGAATACGTTGTAGTTGTGATGCGGCCAAGCCATAACCGTTGACTACACCACCAGGGCTATCTAAACGTACTAACACTTCATCTTCCTGACGAGCTACACTGAGAATTGCTGTAATTTCTTCACGTAATTGCTCAACTTGTGAAGCTTTCATGTCGCCATGAAAATCAATAACATAAAGTACTGGTTGTTTGTCATTTTTCTTTTTCTTCTTCTTCGGTGGTTTTTTACCTAAGACTTCTTTGTTGATTAAAGAATGCAAATGTTCATAATGCTCATTTAACGAAGAAACTTCCAATTTAGGCTTGTGTTTGCGGCTCATTGAAAAAAAACCGGCGAAGATTACCAGAAAAGCAACAACAATCGTTAAGGTTTTTAAAAGAAACAAACCGTATTGACTTAAAAACTCCATCACAGACCTTACCAAAAAATAAAAGGAGATTATGGCTGTACTTGCTCCAGTTCGCAAGATGATTTTGGCTTTTCCAGTAGCTGTTTAAAAAGGAAGAAATGAGAACTATTATTGATGGCTTGAACTCTCCAGCAAATAAAGAAATTAACATATAAAAATGCGCATACAATATGTAAAGATATTTAGCCATGGATGAGTTATAGATCTAAATAATGGGGTTGGGTTTCTAAATAAAAAACTTGTATTGTTTTTTAGTTTTAGTAGGATCTCGCTTCTAACATGCTAATAAATATCTCCATGCTTAATGTATTCAACCTCAGTTTTGATTACCAGGAACAACCTTTATTAAAAGAGGTCACTTTTCATTTACCTGTAGGTGGGTTGCTCCATCTTCGTGGAGCCAATGGCGCAGGAAAAACTACGTTACTCAAATTAATCGCTGGTTTATATCGCCCTATCCATGGTGAAATTCGCTTTTTGGGGCGAGAAATTCATAGCAATCTTAGAGAATATCAGCAGCAATTATGCTTTGTTGGTCATAAAACAGGAATCAATCTGAGCTTAACTGTACGCGAAAATTGTTTTTTTGATTTGCATTATCACAAGCAATCTTTAAAAGAATTAGCTTCCATTTTTAAACTGGAACGTTATTTAGACTTATCTTGCGCATTACTTTCGGCAGGGCAAAAACGGCAGGTGGGTTTGCTGCGTTTGTGGATGTCCCAAGCAAAACTTTGGCTTTTAGATGAGCCTTTAGTGGCATTAGATGCTAAGGCTTTGGAATTGCTTATGGCAAAAATAGCTGACCATAGAGCACAAGGCGGTGCAGTAGTACTTACTTCGCATCAAACCTTGCCCTTGGATGCCTCTGAATATCAGGAGTATTGTTTGTGAAATCAATCTGGTCTTTATTTGGCAAATACTGTCGACGTGAATTATTGATTCAAGTGCGTCAAATACATTTTTTAGTCAATTCTTGTCTGTTTTTATTAATTTTTTTATTCATGTTTCCTTTAAGCCTGAATCCAGAACCCACTTTATTACGAACAATCGCTCCTGGTTTAGTGTGGATGGCTATTTTATTATCCATGCTACTTTCTGCTGAACGTCTATTCCAACAAGATTATGAACAGGGGGTGATGGAGCAATGGTTGGTTTCTGGACAATCTTTACCTTTGCTGGTTACTACTAAAGTGATGGCGCATTGGTTATTTAATCTACTGCCATTATTGATTTTATGTCCTTTAGTCGCTTTATTATTTTCGCTCAATGCTTGGGAAACTCTGGTATTGGCGTTAACCATTATTTGTGGTACTCCCGCCTTATTATTTCTTTGTGCCTTAGTTGCTGCTTTTGGTGTGGGGATTAATCAACGGGGGGTACTTATGGCTTTGATTTTACTCCCACTCACCTTACCGTTATTAATTTTTGGTAGTGGCACTTTAGCAATTGCCATGCAGGGTTTACCTGTGAGTGCCTATTTGGCTTTATTATTAGCAATGTCGGTTCTTGCGGTGGGTTTTTTGCCTTACGCTATTGTAGGAGTGATTCGTATTTGTCACGTAGAGTAAGAGATTTTGCGAAAGACCACAGACATGCTAAAATCCGATTTTTTTGATTTCATTTATCCCTATGTGGAAACTATTATACCAGCTCGCATCCCCGAAAATATTCTATAATTTTGCTAGTCGTTTAACTCCAGCACTAGCATTGATTGCCTTAATTACTTTGATTACTGGAATCATCTGGGGCTTAGCTTTTACCCCATCAGATTATCAGCAGGGCGATGCGTTTCGTATTATTTATGTGCATGTACCTAGTGCTTTTCTATCTATGGCACTTTACGGCTGGATGGGCTTTTTGGCAATATTGCTTTTAGTTTGGCGGATTAAAATTGCCGGTTTGCTCATCAGTCAGGTCGCACAATTAGGTATTTGCATGGCTTTTTTGGCTTTAGTTACTGGTAGTATCTGGGGCAAACCAATGTGGGGTGCCTGGTGGGTTTGGGATGCGCGTTTAACCTCTGAATTAGTACTTTTCCTTTTATATGCTGCAATTTTAGCTACTTATCATGCCATGAAAAATAAAGAAGACGGTGACAAAATCATTGCTATTCTTACCCTGGTGGGTTTGATTGATTTACCTATTATTCATTATTCCGTGTATTGGTGGAATACCCTGCATCAAGGTTCTACCTTATCAGTGTTTGCAAAGCCTAAAATTGATGGCAGCATGTTGTACCCTTTATTTCTGACCATTATTGGTTTCTTTTTTTATTCTTTGTGGATTATTTTAGAAAAAGCACGTCATGAAGTATTACTCAGAGAAAAGAGACAATCTTGGGTCAAGAAGCAATTTGATGAGGAGTCTTAATGAATCAAGTATGCGATTGGTTGGCGATGGGTGGATATTCTTTCTATGTTTGGCCCGCTTATGGTTTGGTGTGTGCTGTTTTGATCATAAATATTTTAGGAATGAAATGGAAGAAAAAGCAAACGCATCAAAAGTTACAACAATGGTTTAAGCGATAACCTATGAATCCAATTCGTAAACGTAAATTATTGATTTTGGTTTCTGCCTGTGTAGTTTTTGCCGTAGCATCAGGTTTGGTTTTATATGCCTTGCGGCAAAATATTAGCTTATTTTACACCCCAACGCAGATTGCGGCTGGTGAAGCACCCTTACAGCGTGATATTCGTGTAGGTGGTATGGTTGATAAAGGTTCTTTTATACGAGCTAAAGAGGGTTTGGCTGTTGAATTTAAGATCACTGATTTTAAGCAAAAAATTACGGTAAATCATAGAGGAATATTGCCTGATTTATTTCGTGAAGGCCAAGGTGTGGTCGTTGAAGGGCAATTGGTTGATAACCAGCATCTTCAGGCTACACGCGTTTTAGCCAAGCATGATGAGAATTATATGCCGCCTGAGGTTAAAGCTGCATTAGCAAATAAGGTGAACTCATGATTGCTGAAGTAGGTCTTTTCTCATTGATTTTGGCGTTAATTGCTTCCATGGCATTGGCTATAATTCCTTGGTGCGGATTACAGTTAAAACGTGCTGATTGGATAAATTCAGCACGAACTTATGTGATAGTGCAATTTTTTTTCATCTCCTTAACATATATTTTGTTGACGCTTCTTTTTTTAAGAGATGATTTTTCCGTTATTTATGTAGTGAATAATTCCAGTATCGCCTTGCCATGGTTCTATAAATTATGTGCTGTCTGGGGTGGGCATGAAGGTTCAATGCTCTTATGGGTGGCTATTCTTAGTTTTTGGACTTTGCTGGTTGCTTTTTGCAGCGCCGGTCTTGATAAGGAAATGCGTACGCGAGTTTTAGTAGTACTAGGCTGGCTAAGCATTGGATTCATCCTGTTTTTATTGACTACCTCTAATCCCTTTTTACGTCAATTCCAGGTATTGAATACTCAAGGACGTGATTTAAATCCCTTATTGCAAGACCCTGGTTTTTTATTTCATCCACCTATGTTGTACATGGGATATGTCGGTTTTTCCGTTGCTTTTGCTTTTGCCATTGCTGCTTTATGGGCTAAAAGACTGGAAACCAGTTGGTCTAAATGGACCAGGCCTTGGACTTTAGCTGCCTGGTGCTGCTTAACGGCAGGTATTACTTTAGGTAGCTGGTGGGCTTATCGTGAACTAGGCTGGGGTGGTTGGTGGTTTTGGGATCCAGTGGAAAATGCTTCGTTTATGCCTTGGTTAGTAGGTACTGCATTATTACACTCTTTAGCTGTTACTGAGCAACGTCAGCAATTTAAAGCCTGGACTATGCTATTAGCTATTGCGGCATTTTCATTAAGTTTAATTGGAACCTTTCTGGTTCGTTCTGGGGTATTAACCTCGGTACATGCTTTTGCTGTGGATCCACAGCGTGGATTATATATTCTTGGATTTTTACTCGTAGTCATTGGTGGTTCACTACTGCTGTTTTTATTTAGAGCGCAGACTTTGCATACGGCACAGAATCCCAGCCCTTTATCACGTGAAAGTGCCTTGTTATTAAATAATGTATTTCTCATGGTGATTATGCTAACCGTATTAATGGGGACAGTTTATCCTTTACTAGTTGATGGTTTGGGCTTAGGAAAATTATCTGTAGGAGCTCCTTATTTCAATGCAGTATTTGTCCCCTTAATGATTCCGATGTTGTTGATTATGGGGTTTGGTGTGCACTTAAAATGGAATAGAGACAGTTGGCAAGCCATTTTTAAAAAATTATGGCGTATTGCCGTACTAAGCTTGTTATTTCCTGTAGGGTTTTTATTAGTTACCCATAAAGAATTAGATGTTTCAGCTTTAATTGGTATGGCTTTAGCGATTTGGGTGGTATTAAGTACAATGAATGCAGTGCTTAAACGCATAAAAGAACGAGGCAATTTAATGCAAGTCGGTCAAGCTTACTGGGGAATGGCCATTGCGCATTTAGGTGTTGCTGCGGCAGTGATGGGTGTTGCTGTATCAACTACTTATGGTGTTCAAGATGATGTGCAAATGCGTCCTGGTAAAACAGTTAATTTAGCAGGTTATGCTATTCAATTTGTAGAACAAAAGCTGTTAGAAGGGCCGAATTATAAAGGGACACAGGCACAATTTAAGATCAGTCACCATAATAAGACGAAAATAATTTACCCAGAAAAACGTCTTTACACTATTGGAAAAATGACCATGACGGAATCGGCGATTGATGTGACGCCATTTCGTGATATTTATGTGGCACTGGGCGAGCCTTTGGCAGATGATTCTTGGTCTGTACGTCTTTATTATAAGCCTTTGGTACGTTGGATCTGGGCGGGTGGTTTTATGATCTTAGCTGGGGGGTTCTTAGCCTTGGCTGATCGTCGCTATTATCGCAAAAAAGCGGCAACAAAAGAGGTAAAGGCATGAAAAAAATAGGTTGGCGTATTCTTCCGGTTACTCTGTTTATCATGTTGTCTGTTTTTCTTTGGCGGGGTTTGGCCTTAAACCCACATGAATTGCCTTCAGTGCAATTGGGTAAATCCTTACCTCAATTTAATTTGCCGCAATTGCAAAATCATGATGTTTATTTCAACTCCAGGCAATTACGTAATGAAGTAATTTTGCTTAATGTTTGGGCCAGTTGGTGTGCTGCCTGTATTGAGGAACAAGTAGTTATGTTGCAATTAGCGCGTGAAGGGGTTCCTATTTATGGTTTGAATTATAAAGATGAAACGCTAGATGCATTGCAGTGGTTGTCGCGTTGGGGGAATCCATACAAGATGGTATTTCAAGATCTTGATGGAAAAGTAGCCATTGATTTAGGTGTTTATGGTGCACCCGAAACCTTTGTGGTTGATAAACAAGGAGTGATTCGTTATCGCCATGCTGGGGTGATGACGCAAGAGTTATGGCAAAAAGAAATTCAGCCATTGATGAAGCAATTGGAGCATACGGCATGATAAAAGTACATATGTTTGCATATTGTCTACTCCTATTTTTGGGAATGAGCCCCGCTTGGGCGAATAGTACCTATCCTTTGGACTCTACACGTAAAGAAGCACAATTTGCACATCTTTTGAAAGATTTACGTTGTTTGGTGTGTCAAAATCAAGATTTGGCTGATTCGAATGCTGATTTAGCAAAAGATTTGCGTGACCAGGTATATCGTTTAATAAAAGAAGGTAAAAGTGATAGTGAAATCAGAGATTATCTGACTTCACGTTATGGGGATTTTATTTTATTTCGTCCCCCAGTGAACGGTGTGACCTATTTATTATGGTTTGGTCCTGCTTTATTTTTAGTGCTAGGAATTTTGATTTTTTGGCGAACCTGTTTTGGTAGAAAGCATACCAGTCAAGTCATCGAGTCAGATTTAGATAAAAGCACAAATAGAGGTTTTTATGAATGAATGGTGGTTATTAAGTTTACTCATCGGTATAACCCTTTTGGCTAGTATATTAATTATTTATCCTCTAAAACGTCACTTGAGACTCAGTATCTTATTAGTGCCACTCATCTTTATTTTAGCGTTTACTGGATATTACCACTGGGGTAGTTTTGGTAAATGGCAGGGTTATCTGGTACAGCAGGAAAAGCAAAAACAAGCGGATGCTATGCTTAAATCAATTAAAGGTCCGCAAGAATTAATCGATAAATTACGCGCACGCCTTGATGATACTCCTAAAAGTGCCAAAGGATGGTATCTTCTCGGGCGTTTATATGCCAGTCAGGAACAACAACAAAATGCGGTTGATGCGTTTGCCAAGGCTTATCAATTTAACCCCAATGATGAACAATATGCAGCCAATTATGCCCATAGCTTATGGCAATTACATCAGCGTCAATTTACGGTACAAATCACGAAAATCTTTAAAAATATCTTAAAAAACAATCCTAACCAACCTGATGCTTTAGCAATGTTGGCTATGGATGCTTTTGCCAGTCATGCTTATGAGGATGCTATAAGATATTGGCAGCGCTTATTAAAAATGGTATCACCACAATCTGAAGAAGCACACTTTATTAGGAAAGCAATTGCCAAGGCTGAAGAGCGTATAAAATTACATAGAAAAATCTGGACTAAATAGGTGGCATGCTCACACGTAGTATCCACCGCAGGCACAAAAATTGAGATCAAATAGGTACTGAAACCGCTTCAAAATTCAAGTTTTTTTTCTGATAGAGCAACGGTTTTTGTATTTGCGGGCTGTTTTTCTGGGAACAGTCCAAAAATAGTAACACTCATTTCCTTTTCTGTACTTGGAGGCCGTTTAAAATCCTCCCCGTGCTCTGCAAGTAAGGCACGACCTTCAGGCGTTGCACACAGCCAATAAAAAGGACTTTTGTCCTTATCAGGTCCTTCAGTGGTTATTTGTGCATACAATCTCTCACTACTTAGATGCTGCTTGAAGTCCTGCCAATGTTCTTTAAGTAAAGCACGACCTTCAGGTGTTGTACACAGACAATAAAAGGGACTTTTACCCTTATGAGGTCCCTCACCAGTTACCTGGGCAAATAACTCCTCGCTATTTAGATGTGGTTTAAAATCATCCCAATGCTCTTCAAGTATGAGATAACCTTCAAGTGTTGTACATAGCCAATAAAAGGGACTTTTACCTTGATCAGGTCCTTCAGCGGTTATTTGTGCAAATAACCCCTTACTATTTAGATGTTGCTTGAAATCATTCCAATGCTCTGTAAGTAAGACATAACCTGCAAGCGTTGAGCATAGAAAATAAAAAGGACTTTGGCCCTTATCAGGTCCTTCAGCAGTTATCTGCGCAAACAACCCCTCACTATTTAGATGCGGTTTAAAATCCTCCCAATGCGCTATAAGTAAGGCACGATCTTCAGGTGTTGAGCACAACCAATAAAAGGGACTTATACCTTTAAAAGGTCCTTCAACGCTCATCTGCGCAAATAACTCCTCACTACAGAGATGCGGTTTAAAATCCTCCCAATGTTCTGTAAGTAAAGCGCGACCTTCAGGCGTAGCACGCAGCCAATAAAAAGGACTTTTACCTTTATCAGGTCCTTCAGCAGTTATCTGTGTAAACAGTTTCTCGCTACTTAGATGAGGTTTAAAATCCTGCCAATGCTCTGTAAGTAAGGCATAACCTTCAGGTGTTGCACACAGCCAATAAAAAGGACTTTTGCCTTTATCAGGTCCTTCAGCGGTTATCTGTGTAAACAGTTTCTCGCTACTTAGATGTGGTTTAAAATCCTCCCAATGCTCTGTAAGTAAGGCATAACCTGCAAGCGTTGAGCATAGAAAATAAAAAAAAGGACTTTGGCCCTTATCAGGTCCTTCAGCGGTTATCTGTGCAAACAGTTCCTCACTGTTTAGATGCGAGTTAAAATCCCCCCAATGCTCTGTAAGTAAGGTACGACCTTCAGGTGTTGCACACAGCCAATAAAAAGGACTTTTACCTTTATCAGGTCCTTCAGCGGTTACTTGCGCAAACAACCCTTCACTACATAGATTCT
>NZ_JASGFU010000049.1:0-20199 GCF_047605385.1 Legionella sp.
CGACACTATTTAATCCCCTCACCCTTGATCCCTCTCCCCCACGCTGCGCGCGGGGAGAGGGGAAGCCGGTGAGCTCAATTAAATACCTGGGGAGTTACAGAAAAAATGCCAATTCCTACTATACTAGAATAAACCACTTAGAGGTTTCTACATTACAGTGGCTTATTTCTATTCCTATTTATACGCCTTATGGGTGTGCAATTTAGCATAATATAAGATTCTACTTATTTAATAAAATAAATATGGATGTAATTATAACTTTCATCTTTTGAAATGGAGCTTCATTATGGCGAATGAAAAACGTGAACAATCAGCATTAGTTGTACCTGAGAAATTGATTAATGAAGTCATACATATAATTGGAGATGATTCTCCAGAAGGCATTGCAAAACTTACTAATATAGAATTAGAGGCAAGAAAAAACTACAAGGGTCCATGGGGGTTTGGTTTGTTTTTGTCGTATACAACAAGAACTCGTGTATTTAAAGATAATAATGCTTACTCTAAAGAAATGAGAGAAGATTATGGCACTCGTCTAAAACGCTTCTTAGAGATAATTAGTGAGGGGAAATGGGAAAGTACCTCGTATAATTTCTATTTATTGGTTGCATTATTGAAAACTTGTAAAAAATATAAATCTTTACAAGGAGAGCCACTTTCTTTATTTGTTGAGCAACTTAAAGAAGAACTGTTTGAAAAGATTCCTATCGCAATTAAAGAATATGAGTCTAGCCAGAAAAATCAACTACAGCGCAAGAATGAGTTCGAATCTTTATGTAAAAATTCCGCGCAATTACGTAAACAATTAACCACATGTAATGAAGAGCAAAAGTTAAAATTAAAAGAGGTTCCAACAGTAAAAGCTATCGATAGTAAGCTCCTAAAAAAAATGAATTTTTTATTAACGTCTCAAGTTCAAACTCATGATAAGCCAGTACCGCTAAAATTAGCATCAGAACGCATTAATACAATGTCTTTTCTTCTGGTTCATTTATTTAATTCAAAAAGTCCTAAGGAAAGACCTAATATTTTGGCAAATACAACAAATCCTGATAAAGAGCAACAATTTGAAGAAGAAGAAAAAGAAACTTTTCTATCTAATATGAAGCTAGGGCAATGATATAGAAACAAGACATTTCTCTAATTTAACATCAAAAGCATCATGTCCGCCTGCGTTACTGAAAAGATGCACGTCATTATTATTTCGTGAACGCAAGCGAGCAGTTTGATTTTTAAAACCTGGAAAAGAGTTAAGAATGACGTTAAATGATAAACAATAGTCTCGGTTTGAGACAAAGTGCCAGAGGCTATATATTCTTATTAAAACCATTTGTTATCGGATAACGCCAATCCTTGCCAAAAGCCATAGAACTGATTTTAATTCCAGGTGAGGCTTGGCGACGTTTGTACTCGTTACGTTTTATTAAGTGAATGACTTTATTGACTTCTTGGACATCAAATCCTTGCTGAATAATTTCTTTTGCGCTTAAATTCTTTTCCATATAGGCCACAATAATTGCATCTAAGATTTCATAAGCAGGCAAGCTGTCCTGGTCGGTTTGATTTTCTCTTAATTCAGCTGAAGGTGCGCGCGTAATTACACGCTCAGGAATTATTTGGGCGAGCGTATTTCGATAACGCGCAAGTTGATAAACTTGAGTTTTTAACACATCTTTTAACACTGAAAATCCACCACACATGTCCCCATACAATGTCGTATAACCTACAGCCGATTCGCTTTTATTCGAAGTAGTGAGGACCATTTTCCCCGTTTTATTTGATATTGCCATCAGTAACAAACCACGAATTCGTGCTTGAATATTTTCTTCAGTTAAATCCGGTGCCAAGCCATGAAAAACGGGATCAAGTGTTGATATTAAGGTATTAAACGTAGGTTCAATAGATAAAATTGAGTGAGAAACTTTAAGGAGCTCTAATTCTTTAATCGCATCTTCATAACTCATATCAGCAGTATAACGTGAAGGCATTAATACCGCATGAACACGCTCGGCCCCTAAGGCATCAACGGCAATTGCCAAGGTTAAAGCGGAGTCAATACCTCCGGAAAGACCGAGCAATACTCCGGGAAATTTATTTTTATTTACATAATCTCTCATGCCACAAACCAAGGCTTGATAAAGTAATTCATCACCAGGTAATCGCGGCGTAACGATGCCGGTAAGTTTTGTTCCTGCCAATTCTACAGTACATAGATTTTCTGTAAATGCAGAGGCACGAGCACAAACAGTGCCCTGAGCATCAAGAGCAAAAGATTGCCCATCAAATAATAATTCATCCTGCCCGCCAACCTGATTGACATAAACAATAGCTGTACCTTTTTGAGCATAGGATTGTAACACGGCGACACGTTTTTGATATTTATTTACATCAAAAGGAGAAGCATTGAGATTTAATATGATTGCTGCATCATGAGCAAGCAAATCTTCAATAGGGCCGGGATACCAGGCATCTTCACAAATACAAATACCTACTTTGTAGTCTTTAATTTCAAGAATACAGGGATTTTTTTGTCCTGGGGTAAAATAGCGCATTTCATCAAAAACTTCATAATTAGGTAAATTTTGTTTGTGGTAAATCCTAACTACTTTTTTCTGATGCAGTATACTTACACTATTATAGAGTCGTTGTTGCTCCAAAGCAGGATGTCCAACAAGTACATAACAGTCTTTTGTTGTCGCTTGAATAAGCTTCATGTTATTAGCTATTGCTTGTTGAAATTCTTTGCGAAACAGTAAATCTTCAGGTGGATAGCCAGTTAATGCAAGTTCTGGAAAGACAATAACATCATGAGTTTCTTGGTTATTATGGATAATTTCAATGATTTGGTCGCGATTAACTTCTAAAGCACCCACTGTGGGATTTATTTGTGCCATTAGAATTTTAAGCTTATTTTGCATGATGTCTTGTTATCCTAAGCAATAAAGTGTTGTAAATTATTACAAAGTGGTACTAAATAAAAGTATAATTGTTAATTAATCGTGAAATTGCATAAAATAAATCTTTTTGTCCAGGTAAATTCAGTATTATGTTAAATGAAGCACTATCCAAAATGCCAGAAGCTTTTGAGGCAAAAATATTATTGCGTGGGCAAGAATATTTTGAACATGGGCATGTATTGAATATACGCTTTAGCGATGGTTTGCTCAAAGGGCGAGTAAAAGGAAGCTCTAGTCAGATTTATGATGTACATATGGATTTAAAAGCTTGGCCAGTAAAACGAGCCAGTTGTACTTGTCCTTATCAGTTAAATTGCAAACATGCGGCGGCGTGTTTATTTGCATTGCGCGATCGAGAATTAACCAATAATGTGACCCATTCTCCTGAACGTTTAGAGAGGCGCCTGGACACTTGGCTAAAAAATTTACGTGCCCAAGAAGCCACTGTTATTAAAATTCAAGAAGCCACTCATCATCTTACTTATCTTATTGAATTAAAAACTAACTATTATGAGCACAAAGTAATTATTCGTTTGGCTTTAGCAAAAGTACTTAAAAGAGGTGGTTATGGAAAGATGAAGCCCCTGAACACACTTTCTGAATCTAAAAAACAGCATTTCATTGGTGATGATAATGACCTGGTGGCGCAATTATTATTTAAATGTGGAGTTACTGGTTGGTTTGATTCTTTAAGTATACGCAATAGTGAGTTATTAGCACGGATTATTGCGACTGAACGTGCTTTTTTTGTCGATGATCAAGAAACAGCAATTCACATGGAAGATACTCATCATGCTGAGTGTCAATGGGTATTATCGCATAATGGTAATCAAAACTTATTATTAATACATAATGGCCAAGCAGTGCAGCCTTTATTGTTAGATGAAAGCTGGTATGTGGATTACCCCAATCGCACAATGGGTCATTTAAAAACTTCTTATCCCACAAAACAATTAGGGCATTTGCTTGAAGCGCCGCCTATCCCGCTAGAGCAAGCTCATTTATTTGCGCAAAAAATGGCACAAACCTGTCCAGAGTTTCCAGTACCTCAAGTCTTTGAACAACGCGAGACACGTATTTTAACACCAGTACCCATTGTTATTTTCGATACACTGAGTGAATATGATGATGATTTGGCCTGGTTGTACGAGGAAGAATTTCAAGGTTTATTCATTGCACGTGTTGCCTTTAATTATGAAGGTATAGTTGTTGCAAGTAGTGAAGAGGCAAATTTTGTAGTTGGACAAAATGAAGGGGTATTGATTCAATATCAACGTAATGAACAATTCGAAGCAACAAAACTGGCTGAAATTCATCAAATAATACCGCTAAAAAAGCCGGATGATTGGCAAAAAATACAATGGCGTGAATTGACGAAAGAAGCTTTTATTTTACATAAAGTAGCACAACCAGATGATTTAGATTTTCTCTACAAGCATGTTGTGCCTATGTTAAAAAAACAAGGCTGGGAGGTTAGGTTTGCCAGTTCAGTATATCAAGAAATAATTAGTGCTGATGATGTAGAATGGTATTCCGATTTACAGGAAGGAACTACAGATTTTTTCTCGTATCAATTAGGTATTTTGATTGAAGGAAAACCTGTGAGTATTGTGCCTTTAGTGGCTGATTTGATTCAACGTTATCGAGGTGATGATTTAGAGGCTCTGTCCGATGAAAAGCTAGTAACGCTTCCCTTAACTGATGGGTGTGCTTTACAATTGGAAATGGGGCGAATTAAGCCTTTAGTGCGTTTACTATTGCAATTTGGTATGCGGCATATTGATGCAGAACAGAATTTACAGATCAATAAATATCAGCTTATTCTAATGCAAGAAGCTGAATTAGCTATTGCTGCAACTAGAGCACGTTGGCAAGGTGCTGAAGAGTTACGAAGAGAACTAAAACAGTTAATTAAATCTACTGATATTCCTGAAATTGAAATTCCCAAAGGCTTACAAACACAGCTACGAGATTATCAGGGTTATGGACTGAATTGGTTGCAATTTTTACGCAGCAGCCGTTTTAGTGGTATCTTGGCAGATGATATGGGTTTGGGAAAAACTATTCAAACGTTAGCTCATTTACAATATGAGAAAGAGCAAGGGCGTTTAGACACTGCAACCTTGATTGTGGCACCTACAAGTTTGGTGGGTAACTGGGCAGCTGAGGCCCAGCGTTTTACTCCTGAGCTTAAGGTATTGGTTTATCATGGCAGCGAGCGCCATCAAGATAATTTTGATGATTATGATGTTGTGGTTTCCACTTATGGGTTGATTCATCGCGATAAAGAAAAATTTGTTAGTTATCCTTTTTATTACCTGATTTTAGATGAGGCGCAATTTATTAAAAACGCACGTACTAAAACTACTCAAATTATTCAACAATTGCGTGCTGAGCATCGTCTTTGCCTCACTGGAACGCCTTTAGAAAATCATTTAGGTGAGTTGTGGTCTTTATTCCACTTTTTAATGCCTGGTTTACTTGGTGATGCGAAGCAATTTAGACTGTGGTTTCGTACGCCTATAGAAAAATACGCAGATCTGGAACGCCGTGAAGTGTTAGCAAAACGAGTGAAACCTTTTATTTTAAGACGCACTAAAAACCAAGTAGCTAATGAATTACCACCAAAAACAGAAATGACACGCACCATTGAAATTGTGGGCCCACAGCGCGATTTATATGAAGCTATTCGTATGAGTATGGAGAAAAAAGTGCGTGATGCGATTGTAAAACAAGGATTGGGAAAAAGTCATATTATTATTCTCGATGCCTTATTAAAACTGCGCCAGATTTGTTGCGATCCTCGTCTTTTATCCTTACCAGAAGCAACCATTGCGCATGATAGTTCAGCTAAGTTAGAAACATTAATGGAGCTTTTGGATAATTTAGTAGAAGAAGGGCGACGTGTACTTGTTTTTTCACAATTTACGTCCATGCTACGGCTGATAGAAAATGAATTACAAGCACGTCATTATGAGTATTTAAAACTTACTGGCCAAACTCAAAATCGCCAGGCAATGGTGGATAAATTCCAGGAAGGGAATACTCCCGTGTTTTTAATTAGTTTGAAAGCAGGCGGCACCGGCTTAAATTTAACTAAAGCAGATACAGTCATTCATTATGACCCGTGGTGGAACCCTGCAGTTGAAGATCAAGCAACAGATAGAACGCATCGTATTGGTCAGGAAAATCCGGTATTTGTGTATCGTTTAATCACCTCAGGTACCGTTGAAGAAGCCATTTTAGGCATGCAAGAACGTAAACGGCAATTGGTTGATGGTATCTTGTCAGCCGATCCTGCAAAAGCAATGATTTTAAGCGAAGAAGATATCGAAAAGTTTTTTGTTCCTTTAGATTAAACTTAAGTCTTCGATAACATCAGGTTGTGACGAATTTACATACTTAATGAACGGTAATGCATCATTATGTGAGCGATTCCTGTGGTTTAATAGGCAAACGCTCACTTTTTCAACTAGGGTATTGGAGTTTGATTGTTTTCTTCTACAATTGAGCAATTTAGTGAAGTTAAAATCGAATCATATTCACTTTAATGATGTTTGGGCTAATGAGCATTGTGAATTTTTCTTGGCGGATAAGGCTTACGATATTGATAGTTTTCGACAAGCTCTAACAGAAGCCGGGACAAAGGCTGTTATTCCAAGTAAAAAGAACCGATTGAATCCAACCGTTCATGATCACCATATCTACAAAGAAAGAAATATTGTTGAACGATTTTTTCAAAAATAAAGCGATTTAGAAGGATTGCTACAAGATATGATAAAACAGCTAGAATGTACCTCACTGGTGTGATGTTTGTGAGTATACTATTGGCTTTAAAGTAGAGCCGTCATGATGGCGTCGAGAACCAATGGCGTTTGCTGAAAGATATCATGATTCCAAAAGCGCAACACATTAAACCCATGTGTCTTTAGCCAATCTGTCCGATTCGTATCGTAAATTTGATTGTCCATATGTTGACCACCGTCAAGCTCGATAATTAGTCGATTTTCAAGGCAAACAAAATCAACGATGTATTCTCCTATGGGTACTTGTCTCTTGAATTTAAATCCAAGTCTATTCGCTCGAAGATAGTACCATAAATGCCTCTCAGCATCCGTGCTGTTTTTCCTTAAATTGCGAGCTCGTTGCCTTAGCACAGATTTTTCCATTCCCTCTCCCCAACCCTCGTCCCGCGAAAAGCATCATCATACTACTCAAATTCCTAGCGCGGGAGAGGGGGCAATCGAAATAATTTGAAAAATCGGTGCTCAGATTCAGTCTGAGAAAACTATAATAAAACTTTGCGTTGCCTAGCAAAACTCAGTTTGTATTAATGTTATTACATTACAGTTAATTGTTTTTTAATTAAAAACTGGCATAGTTGTTAATCATGACTTAAGCTATTAAATAATTGTGACGAGGAGAAAATTATGAGTTTATGGAAAACGGCTTGTGGCTTAGCTTTTGCAGTATCTTTTGCTCAGGGTGCGATTGCTGCATCTCCGGTTGGTAATTGGACTACTATTGATGATAAAACCGGTCAAAAAAGAGCTGTTATTACTATTAGTGAAGCGGGTGGTGTTTTAAGTGGGGTGATTGATAAAGTATACCCACAACCAGGTGATACTGGAGTTTGTGAAAAATGCCCTGGCGGATTTAAAGGCAAAAAAATTCAAGGAATTCGCTTTTTATGGGGATTAAAAAGCGAAGGAAATAACGAGTGGAGTGGTGGCTCTATTCTTGATCCTAAATCAGGTAAAGTGTACAAAGCTAAAGTTACTTTAGATGGCAATAAACTTCATGTAAGAGGTTATGTTGGTATGTCTTTATTAGGCCGTACTCAAACTTGGGTTAGATAGTAATCCATCGTTCTCTCAATCCCTCTTTCATTCGTAAAGGGAGAGGGATTAGCAGATGACAAGCTTCTAAAAGATCATTACAATACCTTTTTGTTACAAAATCTCCTTGTGTATAGAACCATGCTCGATTTGAAAACTCCCAAGAAGAGTGTTGACCCATTAAAGCGCCCCCCCCACTCCATTGAAGCAGAACAAGCAATCATTGGTGGTTTGATGTTGGATAATCAAGTGTGGGATAAAGTCAGCATTAAATTATGTGAAGCTGATTTTTACCGAATTGAGCATCGTATCTTATTCCGGGCGATTGCTGCTTTATCTAAAAAAAATCAGCCTTTTGATGTAGTAACCTTGTTAGATACCTTAAAATCGCATAATGAATTAGATGATGCTGGGAGCGAGGCTTATTTATTTGAATTGGCCAATAATACACCCAGTGTGGCTAACGTTAGTGCTTATGCGGATATTGTACGTGAAAAATCAGTACAAAGACAGCTCATTGCTGTAGCAACTGAGATTGCTGATTCAGCATATAACCCCTTAGGTCGCGAGGTTCCTGAGTTATTAGATATAGCAGAAACCAAGGTGTTTGCAATTGGCGAACAAACTGGTAGTGATGGTGGTCCAGAAAGCATTAAGTCGATTTTAGTGCGTACTGTAGAAAAAATTGATACTTTATACCACAATGGGGATGCATTGACAGGTGTGGCAACTGGGTTAAGCGATTTAGATGAAATGACTTCAGGATTGCAACCTTCAGATCTGGTCATCGTTGCGGGTCGTCCTTCGATGGGTAAAACCACTTTAGTAATGAATATGGCTGAACATGTGGCCATTAACTCTAAAAAACCAGTAATCGTTTATTCGATGGAGATGCCTTCAGATTCGTTAGCAATGAGGATGATGTCTTCTTTAGGACGCATTGATCAGCATAAAATTAGAACGGGTAAATTAGATGACGATGATTGGCCGCGCGTTACTTCAGCGGTACATATGTTGTCCGAGGCTTCCTTATTTATTGATGATACACCGTCATTAAGTCCTGCGGAAATGCGGGCGCGTTCTCGTCGTGTTGCGAAAGAACATGGTTCTGTAGGCCTCATTGTAGTGGACTATTTGCAGCTGATGAAAGTTCCTGGATTTAATGCTGAAAATAGAACCGCAGAGATCTCAGAAATTTCACGCAGTCTTAAAGCACTAGCTAAAGAATTAAACACTCCAGTGATTGCTTTGTCGCAGCTAAATCGTAGTTTGGAACAACGCGCAGATAAACGCCCAGTGATGTCTGACTTAAGGGAATCAGGAGCAATTGAGCAAGATGCGGATTTGATTTGCTTTATTTATCGTGACGAAGTGTATCATGAAGACAGTCCAGATAAGGGCATTGCGGAAATTATTATCGCTAAGCAAAGAAATGGCCCCATTGGGAAAGTTCGTGTGGCTTTCTTGGGTAAATACACGCGCTTTGAAGACTTGGCATTTAACGGTTATCAAGGGGTAGAGTAGTGTCACGGCCTACCAAATTAATCATCGAACCGGGCGCTTTATTGCATAATTTGGCACAAATCAGGGGCTTTGCTCCTGGGAAAAAGATCATTACCATGGTCAAGGCCAATGCTTATGGCTGTGGATTACCTACAGTTATCCCTGCATTAGAAGGGCAGGTTGATGGCTTCGGGGTCGCATGTATTGAAGAGGCTATGGTGATCCGCAAATTAGGTAGCCGTACACCGTGTATTCTTTTCCAGGGAATATTTAGCCCTGATGAGTTAAAAATTGCTGTTCATCATGATTTAGCCTGTGTTCTCCACCAACAGCATCAGGTACAATGGCTTTTAAGTACCCCTTTAGCTAAACCAATAAAAATCTGGGTAAAAGTAAATACTGGCATGCATCGATTAGGATTTAAACCTCATGAGCTGCAGGTCATCATGGATTCTTTGCAAAATTGCCCCTGGGTTGATAAGAATATAGGCTTAATGACTCATTTTGCTTGTGCTGATGAACCAGAGCGTGATGAAAATTTACAGCAAATCTCTGTATTTGAACGTATTTCTGTAGAGGGTTTTGGTGAACGTAGTATGGCTAATTCAGCAGCGATTATTGCATTTCCGCAAACCCATGCCGATGTGGTAAGGCCCGGAATAATGCTTTATGGGGTTTCTCCCTTTGCTGATAAAACGGCCATTGATTTAGGTTTATTACCAGTGATGCGTTTTGTTTCGGCCATCAGTGCAATTCATAATAATCCGCCTTTTGCACAAGTAGGATATAGTGGTACTTGGTATAGTGATAAAGCGACACGTATTGGGATTGTTGCTGTGGGGTATGGTGATGGTTATCCTCGTCATATTGCAGCCAATACACCAGTGTGGATACAGGGGAAAGAAGTACCTATTGTAGGCCGTGTATCCATGGACATGCTCGCGGTTGATTTAACCGATCATTCTGAGGTTCAGCCAGGAGCTGCTGTAGAATTGTGGGGAGTTCATATTCTAGTTGAGCGTATTGCTCAAGCGGCTGGTACGTCTGCTTATGAACTTTTATGTCAAATTTCACAACGAGTACATGGTTTTAAGTGAATTAGAGCCAGCGATTAAAGCGTCGGAAGATGCTTGTTTTGTTTTATTTCCAAGTCTTCATCGAGAGGTGCCCGAAGTTCTGGTCGCTTTATTTCAACGATTAATGTGCTTGTTGGCAGTACACTTTGTTCTCTTGTTTCTTGTAGTATAGCTTTCTTAAGTGATTGCTGTGAATCCTCAGTGCCGCCTAGTCTTTTGAATATCTTGTGTGTTGAATCATCTTCAAGCGCTTGGACAATAGGGGTACTTTCTTGACGGGTTTGTTTTGCAAACCATTTGTCGTGAATTTTTTCCGCAATAAAATGTGCTGCAGAGAAAGCACCTGTGAGTGCAAAAGTTCCAAGCAGAATTCCTAAACCAACCGGTGGGAAGACCAAAGAGAGGGCAGCTCCGGTTACCGTGAGTGCTGCAAAAGCTATCTTAGCTCCACTTTTAACCGTATCCCTTAATTGCAATCCTTTTAATTTTTCTTCACATTCGCCTTTTGTCTTATATAACTTTGTCAAGGATTGCTTCTGCCCTTCGAATTCCTTGCGCAGATTTATCAGATGCTTTGGTTCTGGTTCGTCTTTTGATTGTTCTTGTTCCAGTTTTTGTATTTCTTGGGTTGTTTTTTCGATCGATTTGGATAATGACTCTATTTCAGTGGTCACTCTTTCAAGTTCCTTCCGAGTTTGATGACGTTGATACGCCATCTTTCCGAAAGTGAAGATACCCACGCCAAGCGCCAAAGAGGAAGAAGCCACCAGCAAAAAGGGAGCAATGGGTGGAATAGTCAATGACAGAATCGTTAAACTCAAGCCTACACCAGAATAAGCCCATTTTGCTCCCCTGGTTAATGTCAGTGGTTGTTTTTCTCCTCTGAGCCAAGCTGCGGCTATAATAATAGGTGCACGTATAAAATCGATTCCATTTAACACCGCTGTAAACGGAGTTGAGCCCGCAAATTGCGCTACGCCTTCGGAGGAATTCGAAGCCGTATGCAAAGATGTAACCATGCCTTTTGCCGCTGCTACAATAGGATTTTGCTCGAATAATTTCACTTCCACCGCCGTAGTGACGACCAGGTCTCCTGCTAATATGAACACTAACGGTTTCGGCAGATTGGCCAGTGCAGCTTTGCCTTTTTTTTCTGCTTTGGATCTTAAACGCTCCCAGCTATTTATTAAACCGCGAAGTAACGGGATCCTATCGATTCTCTGGTTGCTTTCGCGTTTTTGGGCTTCTTTTAGATCTGCAAGTGCCGAAGCTGCAGCATCAGCCGCTTCCTTAATTGCTGCTTTGCTTCGTACGTCGGCAACTGGTATTTCTTGGAGTGTGTTTGGTATTGGCATTTTAATCTTATATATAAAATAATCAGTTTATGTATAAATTATACTATAAGTTTTGTAATATGGCTTGGTATGATCAAGTGAGTTCATTGTGTTGCTAGAGAAGAGTTCTAAACTTTAAAATGAGCGGCAAACTTGATGTTATTAACCTGTATAACTCAATTAAGAGGTATGGATCCCACCAGAACCTGATGATAGAATGGGCAGGATTTCATAACCCTTATATTTGGTGATAATCATGAAAAAGTTAACTGTTGCTTCATTATCTTTATCTTTCTTGTTAGTCGGTTGCGCTAACGTGACTAATGAAGGTGTTGGCACCATTTCTGGTGGTGTTATTGGCGGATTACTCGGTAGCCAGTTTGGTGGTGGCTCTGGTAAAGTTGCGGCAGCAGCAGGTGGGGCTCTTATTGGGGCATTCTTAGGTGGCCAAATCGGTAAGAGTATGGACAAAGTAGATCGAATGGAAATGCAGCGTGCTTTAGAAACAGCACCAACAGGTAAAGCTGTAGTTTGGTCAAACCCGGATACCGGGTATCGTTATACTGTCCAGCCTGTAAGAACTTATTATCGTGATCGTCTACCTTGCCGTGAATATACAACGAGAGCGTGGATTGATGGTCGCACTGAACTAGTGCGTGGTAGTGCATGTCGTCAGCCAGATGGCTCTTGGCATGTAGTAAGCTAATTTACTACTTACACTATCTTGGGCATGGTGTATGTGAGATGTTACATTGCACTGTGTCCATGTTTTTTTAATTATCGAATGCTTTGATAATCCGAACGCTGGCGCGGATAAGGTAGCCAAAAAATAAAAACAATTGTACAATGTGGCCACAAGAGTCCTATTTTAGGATTTTATGTTTTTTACTAATAATAAGAAAAATAAAGGAGAGTTGAGGATGAAAGCCGGATCGTTTTGTAAATTAGGTCTGCTTGCTGCGAGTGTTGTGTTTGTAGCTGCTTGTTCTAAGGCACCTGGTAGTGCTGATGGTGTCGGTGTGAGTGAAGCAGGGGCTTCAGCTCAAGGCTTAGGACAATTCACTCATTTTGCCGGGCAAGAGCCAGGTGAGTCTTACACAACTAAGGCTCCTCATAATCAATTGTACTTATTTGCTTATGATGACAGTAATTTAAATCCTAAATATTTGCCATCAGTTAATGCTCAAGCTGAATACTTGAAATCACACGTTGGCGCCCGTGTTTTAATTGCTGGTCATACTGACGAGCGTGGCAGTCGTGAATACAACGTAGCGTTGGGTGAGCATCGTGCAAACACTGTAGCTGGTATTTTACGTATGGCGGGTGTCGGCAGACAGCAAATCCGTGTGGTAAGCTACGGCAAAGAGCGTCCAATTAACTTAGGACATGATGAAGCGTCACATGCACAAAATCGACGCGTAGAATTTACTTATGAGGCAACAAGATGATTCATTGCAAAAAACACATTATCGCTGCTGGGTTAATGTTAATACTCCCTCTAACCAGTTTGGCAGGGGCTCCTGTAGTTGATGAGAGTGATAATTTTGCAATGTATGATGGACAGCAGGTGCAAGAGCCTGCTTCCAATTCTAAATATGATGTAGCTCAAAACGATAGATATCCATCAGATCGCTATCAAGAGGATGATGGCTTAGCACTTGCCAGGGATGACAGCGCTTCAAATGGTGCAATAAGTGAAAGTGCTTCACTTATTGATAAAATTCAAAGCCTGCAGCAAGAAGTGCAAGAGCTTCGTGGTCAATTAGAAGTTCAAGCGCATGATTTGAAGTTACTGCAGCAACAACAAATTGCTTTTTATAAAGATTTGGATTCACGCTTAAGTGGAGGAACTGCAGCAAAAGCTGCTACTCCAGGTAAGCCTGCTATGGATCTTTCCGTAGGAGGAGCTAAAGAGCCTGCTTCTCGAAAAGCTGCTCCTGTTGCACAAAACAATAAAGTAATCTCAGTACCAACACCAACTCCTGTTTCCAAAGCAAACCCGGCTGATGAGCAAATAAGTTATTTAGCAGCGTATGAGTTGGTGAAAAATCGTCGTTATGATGATGCATTGAATGCAATGAATCAATTCGCACAAAAATATCCTGCAGGTGGATACACTGCGAATGCTCAATATTGGTTGGGTGAGTTGTATTTAGTGAAAAAAGAGTACGCAAGTGCGGTGGACCACTTTAATATTGTATTGCAGCAATTTCCTGCTTCAAGTAAATCTGCTGCCAGTATGCTGAAAGTAGGGTATGCTTATGCAGCAATGGGTAATAGGCAAGAGGCCCAAAAATATCTGCAACAAGTAGTAAGAGCATATCCTAATACACCTACAGCACAACTTGCGAGCTCAAAATTACAAACAATATAATATGAATATTTTGCAAACCCATTTATGCGTTAAGAGGACAACACCAATGTTGTCCTTTTTAGTTAAAATCACCTAGTTTTGGGGAATGACTACTTATTTAGTCATTAATTCCAAGGAGATACATTATGCACTGGGTTGCTCACGCCCCTGCTAATATTGCATTGATTAAATATATGGGTAAAAAGAATGAGAATTCTAATAGCCCGGACAATCCTTCGCTGTCATACACTTTAAATAATTTATTAAGTACTGTGAAACTGGAACAAATTAACGCTGAAGTTGACCGCTGGGAAGCTTTGCGCACGCCTAATGCAGCTGAGTTTGTTTTATCTGAAACTGGGGAAAAAAAGTTTCTTAATCATTTAGCACGTTTAAAACAACACTTTGGTTATGAAGGTAGATTTTTAGTTCAATCCTGTAATAATTTTCCGCACAGTAGTGGTATGGCAAGTTCTGCGTCAAGTTTTGCGGCATTAACACGTTGCGCAGTGTTTGCACTTTCGGAATTAACAGGTAAAGACATACCCACAATTACTGAGCAAGCGCTGATGAGTCGTTTAGGCTCAGGCTCTTCGTGCCGTTCATTTTTTTCTCCGTGGGCACTGTGGCGAGGAGATGAGGTATTTCCGGTTGATTTGCCCTATCCTGAATTGGCACACCAGGTAGTAGTGATTAGCAGTACAAGCAAGGCCGTTTCTTCGAGTGAAGCGCATAAACGTGTAAAAAACAGTGTTTATTATGAACATCGTGGCCAACGAGTTGAAGACAATTTAAATCAGTTATTAGCGGCATTTTACCAGCAGGATTGGGGAAGTGCCTATCAAATCTGCTGGCGTGAATTCCAGGATATGCATCAATTATTCAGCACTTGCATACAGCCTTTTTCTTATATTACCGAAAATACACTCGCTGTTTTAAAGAATCTGGAACAGTTTTGGGATAAAAAAGGGGATGGGCCCTTAGTGACTATGGATGCGGGGCCAAACATTCATTTATTATATCGTTCCGATCAAATTGACATGGCACGTGAATTTAAGCGTGATTATTTAGTAGGTAATTATGACGTTCTGTGATTTTGCAACAACGACTTATGGAAAATGGATTTTAGTAGGTGAACATGCCGTAGTCAGAGGGCATGCAGCGCTTGTTTTTCCTGTTAAAAATAAAAAATTAACTCTACGCTATAAGGCGAATTCACTTTCTTTGGGGGCAGATTATACGGGCAGTAGTGGGGCTGACATGCATTTATTGTTCTGGAGTGTTCTTGAACATGGTATGCATCTTTTGGGTATGTCGTTGAATCAATTAGGTGGGCATTTTCATTTAGACAGTACCATCCCTGTAGGAGTTGGGATGGGGGCTTCAGCTGCGCTTTGTGTAGCTATGAGTCGTTGGTTTGGTGCTCAACAGATGATAGAAAAAAGTCAGTGTAATGTATTTGCTAAAGAGTTAGAGCATTTATTTCATGGTAAAAGTAGCGGTTTAGATGTGGCTGGAGTAGCTGCAGAAGGAGGCATTTATTTTAAGGGAGGAGAAGCACAGCCAATAAAGCAGACGTTTAAACCACTGTGTTATTTGTCTTCTTGCAATCAAATTGGCATTACTTCTCATTGCATTCAACAAGTGCAAAGTTTATGGGAAAAAAATCCAGTATTAGCACAACAGTTGGATCAACAAATGATTGCGTCTGTTGATGAAGCTAAGATTGCTTTGGAGGAAGGTAGTGCAGATGCGATGTTTTATTTGGCAAAAGCTATTAATAAAGCCGCAGATTGTTTTGTACAATGGGGTTTAGTGAGTGAAAGTCTGCAACAGCATATGAATCGATTACTTGCTGAAGGAGCTATTGCGGTGAAGCCAACTGGTTCTGGGGGAGGAGGATTTGTTTTAAGTCTTTGGAATAAACAACCCCCTTTAGATTTAGAATTATTACCGGTTTAATGAAATTATAAAATACTTGCCGCAGATATTGCTCCTTATTGTAATAAGGTAATACAATCAGTTAATGGATAATTTAATAAGCTAAACTTATGCGCCCAGTGTTTATTATTCTCATCATTGCTTTAGCTTTTTTACAGCATAAATTGTGGCTGGGTGATGGTAATATCATTCAATGGATTTCCCTGAAAGAAAAACTGGCAGAGCACGAGCAAGAAAATGAGCAGCTCGTTGTGCGCAATAAGGCACTTGAGGCGGATATTAAAGAGCTAAAAAGTGGAGATCAATCTTTAGAAGAGCAGGCACGTTTTGAGCTGGGTATGATTAAGCCGAATGAAGTATATTATCAGTTTGTTGATTAGGGTCTGTTGCCGGTATTGGCTATGCTTCATCAAAAATGTCGACGCAAAATATTTAGTTCCTCATCCAAGCGTTCAATTTTTTCCAATAACTCAATTGCTAAAACAACCCCAGGCAAATTAATACGTAAATCCCTATGCAAACGAAACGCCGATTCAATACGGTGTAATTCTTTTTGATTGAATTTAAGATGCTTGAGATCCGTAGATTGATTGGAAAATAAGCCATGCTCCATCATCTCTTCGAGCAATTTCTCTGGGATGTTATATTTATCACAAACCTCAGTATAGGAAATAGTTTTTGAATCTTCAATAAGCACGCCGATTAATACATTGTTTTTGCTCATGCTTACGCTCCCATAGTCTTACGTGGATTAAAAGGGATAATTTCCGCCATTTTCTGGTAAAGCTTTTTCGCATCTTCAGTAGTGGCTGGTGGAGTAATAATTTTTAGCAAAATATATTGATCTCCCGGAGTCTTCCCAGGTAAACCGCGATGCTTCAATCTTAGTTTTTGTCCCCCTTGTGAGCCTGGAGGAATTTTCAAGTCAATTTTTCCTCCCAAGGTGGGGACTGTAATTGTAGCTCCTAAAGCAACCTCCCAAGGAGTGACTGGCAGTGTAAGGTAAATATCATGACCCATGACATCATAAAGAGGATGTTTCTCAACATTAATGGTAATGTACACATCACCACGAGGCCCACCATGATAACCGGGAGCACCTTGTCCAGCTAGACGAATTTGTTGACCTGATGTGATACCGGCGGGAATTTTTACCTTTAAGGTTTGCATCGTAATCTCTTCACCTTTCTCTACTGGAATTTGGATACTTCTTACGGTTTCACGAAAGGTATCTTCAAGGCTTATTGTAATTTTTCCCTGATAATCTTGTCCTGCCATTGGCTGCTGTTGGTAGCGCGAATGGCCAAAGATGGATTCAAAAAAATCCTCGTTAAATTGAGTTTTCTGATTTTGGAAAGGGCCCTGATGGTTACTATGCCTACTGTACTGATGTTGTTGCTGTTGCGAAGTTGCTCCATATTTGCGATAGTTATCGTATTGTGCCCGTTTGATAGGGTCTTTTAAGACTTCGTATGCTTCTCCCATCTCTTTAAAGCGCTCTTCAGCGTTAGGTTCTTTATTGAGATCGGGATGGTATTTGCGCGCCAAGCGGCGATAAGCCAATTTAATGTCTTTCTCGGTAGCATCCTCACTTAATCCCATAATTTTATAATAGTCTTTATCCATGTCATGCTCTCAATTGTATGCTTTTATTAGATCTCTTGCCTAACCAGCATCTTTTGCTTTATTGCTCGTTGCAAGCGTTTCTTCGGTGCTCATTTACTTTATGTAAACTCCGCTCTTCGAAACGCTTGCGCCTTGCCCTAAAGTAAAATCCACTGGTTAGGCAAGAGATCTATTTTTGTAATACGTATTTTCCAGGTGCATCGGGTAATTTTTTATTAAGCGTTGGTGGTTTTATCATACGATGACTTGAATGTTTTATTAGCCATTTATGCCAGGCAATCCACCAGGAGCCTTCTTTGGATTCTGCTTCTTCTAGCCAGGTCATGGGAGAAAGATAAGAAGAATCTTTTTTTCGTTCGCGAATAAAATAACTGCGTCCTGGATGCCCTGGTTCACTGACAATCCCCGCATTATGCCCACCATTCGTTAAAACAAAGGTGATGTCACTGTTAATTAATAGATGGGTTTTATAAACAGATTTCCAAGGGGCCACGTGGTCTTTCTCTGTGCTGACTACAAACGAAGGTAATTGAATGTTTTCTGCAACAATATGCTCACCTTCAACAGCAAAACGTCCTTCAGCAAAATCATTATTTAGAAATAATTTCTCTAAATATTCGCTGTGCATTTTATAGGGCATGCGAGTGGCATCAGCGTTCCAAGCAAGTAATGCAATCATCCCACGCTGAGTGCCATGCATGTAATCTTGAACCATTTTTGACCATATAAGATCATAAGAACGTAGCATTTGGAATGAACCTGCCATTTGTTTGGTATCCAAATAACCTTGATCCCACATCATGCTTTTTAAGAAAGAAACCTCACTTTTGGTAATAAACAAAAGTAACTCGCCAGCTTCTGTGAAATCCCCTTGAGCAGCAAGCAGGCTTAAGGTTTTTATGCGATGATCTTTATTTTTAGCCAGGGCAGCAGCGGTAATCATCGCTAAGGTGCCACCAAGGCAGTAACCCATTAAATGAATTTTACTCTTAGGTCTGACTTTAGATACGGCATCAATTGCCACCATAGCTCCCATGCGGTAATAATCATCCAGACTAAGATTTCTATCCTTGGAGTCTGGGTTTAGCCAGGAAACGATAAACACAGTATGCCCTTGTTTTGTTAACCAATTGACTAACGAATTTTGAGGTAGTAAGTCGAGAATATAATATTTCATGATCCAGGCAGGCAATATCAGGATAGGTTCTTTATACACTGTTGATGTTTGCGTATCATATTGAATCAGCTCAATTAAATGGTTCTTATAGATGATTTTACCTTTGGTAATTGCTACTTGTTTACCCGGTATAAAATTTTCAATACCAGCAGGAGGAGAACCGGTTAATTTTTCGAGCATGTCTTGTACTGCTAATTCGGTTCCACGAATTAAATTTTGTCCACCAGAGCGTATGGTTTCTTGAAATAGATCAGGATTGCTTAACACAAAATTAGAAGGAGACATGGCATCCAGAAATTGGCGCATTCGGAAGGAAACAATGCGTTGAACAGGAACAGAGAGTCCTGGAATTTCACAAGTTGCTGTTAAACACCAGCGCTCCATTTGTAAGAATTGCTCTGCCCATAATCGCCAAGGATAGATACGCCAATTGTCCGTATGAAAACGCACGTCATTCCCATTTGCTGGCTTTTCATACTGAGTAAGATTATTGAGATGATTATTAAAATCTAATAATGGATGTAAGCTTAATTTTAATAGAGTGCCAGGTGCTTGCAGTAGTTGTGCACCCCAGGAAAAATAGGATGTTCCCAATGAGGCAGGACTGACACTGGCCGTGAATTTTCCTAAATGAGCTTGATAAGTTTTATTGATATAGTCAAAAATATCCTCAGGATCATAGGGATCATTATCTTTACACTGTGATAATGATGAGGTAATTTGTTCTTGTATTTTAAACGATGATTTCTTTTTTTTGGCAGGAACAGTCTTAGCCATCCTTTTCATGGTTCTGCCTCATTGTAATTGATTTCATAGAAATAAGTATAGCAGTAGTATTTATTTCTAGGGGGTTGCAAATATTTCTACTATAATGGCGCCCGACTTTTTTATTCTAAATTTTGGAGCTTTTTCTCATGCAAAAATACCTGTTTAATGTATTGATTGCTGGTTTTTTCTTATTATTAGTAGGGTGCTATTCCAATCCTTCTAATCCATCTGGCCCATCCAATCCATTTTTTCCTGCTCCTTTTGCAAATCCAGCATTTGGTGGGCAACAAATGACTCTAGCGCAAGCAGTGCAAGAAGCGTTAATGAGTAATGATGAGCTGGCTGTAGCACCTATCCGTGTTGAGACGCGGCAAAATATTGTGGTTCTAAGTGGTTATGTGAAAAAAATTCGTCAAAGTGATACAGCGGAACAAATTGCCCGTCAAGTTCCTGGAGTGCAATCTGTAGAAAATCGAATTATTGTTCGTCCATAAATAAAGAATATACGAGCTCATTTTAAAAGGTGTAACTCCCCAGGTATTTAATTGAGCTCACCGGGCTTCCCCTCTCTACCGCGCGCAGCGTGGGGGAGAGGGATCAAGGGTGAGGGGGATTAAATAGTGTCG
>NZ_JASGFU010000050.1:0-19495 GCF_047605385.1 Legionella sp.
AATCTGGATGGAAAAATTTATAAACTAAATTTGACCTGACAGACACTTCTGAAAAGCTGGCAACTGTCAGATCAAGTTTGAACTACTACATCTAAATAACAAGTTTTAGGGCTAGCTAAACTCATGGACTAGCTCTCGGCTCTTTCTGAGTAGCTGTCGTACTTCATGCTTAAACACTTTCATCTCTGCTGTTGTTTGTCCATGAGTTACCGCATATATATTGCCAATAGGTGCACCACTTCCTTTTCCACAACCATGTAATCGGCAACGTTTTTTGGTACGAACTGCTGGAGATTGGCAAGAAGTGCCTCGCCTTGTTTTTGCAAGGCAACGAGGTGCATTATTAAATGCATAATTCTTTTTTCCGGTGCATGGGGTAGTTTTAGATTTTTCTTGCATCACCCACCCCTCCCATCCGGATATTTCCTACAACTGCTTTTCCTCCATTGTGAACATCCACACGTTCCACGGTAATTTTTTGCCCCATCCCTTGTAGTCTTGCGAGAACATTTGCTTGTTGTACAAAGCAGTTAGCCAACTTAATCGCTGTATTAGTGTAATACTGCTTTGACTCCATATTATCTGTAGCATTTGCATAAATCATAGACGTTTGTTGTAACTGATGAATAGACAACATTTGAGCTGCTAACATTGATTGAAGGCCACCTTGCACATCGAGGGCAGACAGTCCTTGGGCACATTTGCTTTTAGCATTTTCGAGATCGAATTTTTCACTACTAACGTTATTGCTGGCTAAAGCAGCGTTATGGACTATGCGTCTAGTGAATTTATCTTGCTGATTGATAGCAAGGTTATTTTGTTGCTCTGACATAGACATTCCCATTGCTTGGTTGAATAAGAATAATTATCGCAATAACTTTATTATTCATGAAGAGGTTTTTACTCGTTGTTCTATGGGGCAGTAGTGGGGCACTCAGAAATAAAAAACTACGATAAATAGCAATCAATGGCAACAAGAGAATTACATTAATTCGTTGATTTTACTAGAAATGTTGGTGGGCCCACTAGGACTTGAACCTAGGACCAACGGATTATGAGTCCGCTGCTCTGACCAACTGAGCTATGGGCCCGAAGAGGAAGACATTCTAAACTGAATTTGGGCTATATTCCAGCTTTTCTGATAATTTTATTGGTAATTTCTTTATGATAGTTTTTCCATAAAAGCTTTGTTTCATTATATAGTTATCATAATTTTACCTATTTGTTCATTGGATTGCATGTATTTATGAGCTTCGATAATCTGATCCAATGTGAAAGAACGAGCGATTTTTGGTTTAAATGCTCCATTTTCTATATGTTCGTATATGTATCTTTCTGCTTTGGTGCGTAAGTTGGGAGTAGAGACTATTTCGAAGAGGGTGTAGCCACGTATGGAAATTCCTTTAGCGCGTGCCTGTGGTAAGGGGAAGGGGGTTGGTTCACCGGAGAGATTGCCGTATATGTAGATGAGTCCCTGGTTAGCAGATGCAGTGGCGAATTTCTCAATACCTGGTCCGGCAATGGGATCGAAGATGACACGTGCGCCTTGATTATTGGTGATTTGTTTAACGCGAATAAGTATGTCTTCTTCATTGCTTACAATGAGATGAGCCGCACCTAAAGCGAGTAATTCTGCTTTTTTCTGTCGCGTTCTTGTAATCGCTATACTAGTTGCTCCTTGTTCGCGGCAAATTTCAATGGCTGCTATGCCTACACTGCTGCTGGCAGCGGTGATGATTACGAAATCATTTTTTGTAATTTTACCGTGATGGACTAGGGCTCCATAGGCAGTTATGTATTGCATCCAGATTGAGGTAGCTTCAACAAACGAAAGCTTTTCTGGATAGGCTGCAAGCGCATAGGCAGGAACAATTGCTACCTCACCGTAGACACCGTATTTGCTCATGTTAAAGCTAGGAATTGTGATTAATTTTTGACCAATTAAGTTTTTATCCACATCAGGTCCTACTGCTTCTACAATTCCAGAAGCCTCAAAGCCTATTTTGGATGGTAGCTGAGGGGTGACAAAATATTTTCCCTGGCGAAATAGCACTTCTGCTCTGTTTAACCCGATGGCATGCACACGCAGGCGTACTTCTCCTTTATTTGGTTCTGGTAAAGGTTTTTCTTCTAGCCTTAATACTTCAGGGGTTCCAGTTTCATAAAAATAAACTACTTTAGCAGTTTGATTTTACATGATCTTTCCCTATCATCTTAATTTAAAGAAGAATTGCTTGTTGGCAATTTTATTATTGTTAAAAGAATTATAGTAAATGATATGAAATTTTAGTAAGGCATTATCATTAAGCATTTTCCTATCGTCCTTATGAAGTCCCCTCCTTCGAGCGAGGGGACGATAATGAAGCTTTTAATGATAGAATTATCCCTTAAAGGGCGGAGAGTAGTTTAACCTTCATCACCCTCAAGGAAACTTCTTAGTTTCTCTGAACGTGATGGGTGGCGCAGTTTACGTAAGGCTTTTGCTTCGATTTGACGAATACGTTCGCGGGTTACATCGAATTGTTTACCCACTTCTTCCAATGTATGGTCTGTATTCATTTCAATTCCGAAACGCATACGTAATACTTTGGCCTCTCTTGGTGTTAATGTTTCCAATATTTCTAAAGTTGCTTCACGTAAGCCTTCGGCGGTAGCCATATCAATTGGAGATTCAATATTGTTGTCTTCGATGAAATCACCTAAGTGTGAATCATCGTCGTCACCTACTGGAGTTTCCATAGAAATAGGTTCTTTCGCAATTTTGAGTACTTTACGAATTTTATCTTCGCTTAATTCCATTTTTTCTGCTAACTCTTCAGGTGTTGCTTCACGACCTGTTTCTTGCAGAATTTGTCTGGAAATTCGATTAAGTTTGTTAATTGTCTCAATCATATGGACTGGGATACGAATTGTACGTGCTTGGTCAGCAATTGAACGAGTAATGGCCTGTCTAATCCACCAGGTCGCGTAAGTAGAAAACTTGTAACCACGGCGGTATTCAAATTTATCTACAGCTTTCATCAAGCCAATGTTCCCTTCTTGGATTAAATCCAGGAATTGTAAACCACGATTGGTATATTTTTTTGCAATTGAAATTACCAATCGTAAGTTCGCTTCAACCATTTCTTTTTTCGCACGACGTGCTTTTGCTTCACCAATCGACATTTTACGGTTGATGTCTTTGATTTCAGCAATAGTTAAACCATATTCTGCTTCGAATGAAATCAAACGTGCTTGAATGCGTATAATTTCTTCGCGATTTTCTTCAATACGGTTTATATCGAGTTTTTTTACATGTTTGGTAATAATCGAATCCAACCATGCAGTATCTGTTTCTTGACCTGGGAAGGTGTCAATAAATAGTTTTCGTGGAATACGTGCTCTTTCGATACAAAGACGCATGATACTACGCTCATATTCACGAATATGATTACGTAAGTGACGGAAATGACGTGTCAAACGATCAACTTGTCGTGAAGTCAGCTTAAGTTTTAGGAATGACTCTGACATAGCATCTAATGCTTTGCTGGATTTTGTATGAGTTCTTCCGTTCGCTTGTAATGCAGCAATTGCAGCATCAAAACGTTCACGTAAATCATCGAAATAAATTTTAGCCTGTTCAGGATTTGGACCGTCATCTACATCACCTAAACCGCCCTCACCATCTTCATCCTCTTCATTTTCAGATGCAGCAGAAGAGAGCAACAATTCTTCTTGCTGTGCTTCATCAAGCATAGAACCAATACTCGATGCAGGAGCAATTTCCTCATCAGAGTCAGCAAAGCCGCTAATGATTTCATTGAGGCGAATTTCTTGGGCATTAAAGCGATCATAGTCTTCAAGTACAAGTTGCACTGTTTCTGGATAATGAGCCAATGATTTAAGAACCTGATAAATCCCTTCTTCGATACGTTTGGCAATACGGATTTCGCCTTCACGAGTCAATAATTCCACAGTACCCATTTCACGCATGTACATGCGAACTGGATCAGTAGTTCGACCTGTTTCTTTGTCCACAGACGCAAGCACCATTGCTGCTTCGTCGATGTCTGGTACTTCTTCTGTATTGAGTAACAGGGCTAGTTCATCTTCACTTGGAGGAAATTCATAGACTTTAATACTCATGCCTTCAAGCATGCTGATAATGACATCGATGTGTTCAGTATCAACAATATTAGGCAATAAGTCATTGATTTGGCTGTAAGTCAAATAGCCTTGTTCTTTTCCTAGGCTAACAACTTTTTTAATGTGTGAGCTTTGCTGTTCTTGGTCATTTATGGTCATAGGCACTTC
The DNA here is from genome assembly GCF_047605385.1 of Legionella sp. Lineage (GTDB taxonomy): Bacteria > Pseudomonadota > Gammaproteobacteria > Legionellales > Legionellaceae > Legionella. The sequence goes on from NZ_JASGFU010000050.1 coordinate 4,294, forward strand.
TTTCTAAGGACAATTAGGCTTTACAAAATGTTCTGATTATAGACCGGCTAGATGCAACATGCCAGTAGTTTATTGAACTATTTGCACTGATTTGTTCTACCCCGCGCCAGGCTTGGAGTAGCATTATTTTTTAAGTTGGTACATGTCTTTCCTGTAGCATTTTTTGCAAAGTTATCCGTTCATTTTCGTTTAAACCTTGCTGACGTGATTTATCAATCAACAAGCGTATGGTTAATTCCTGATTTTGCTTTTGTAAAAAAAGAATGATATCAATAAATTCTTTAACCAGTTCTTGTTCAGGAACTTGATGATTCCACGCTGCCAAGCGATTAATAAATTCAAAATAATGATGATTACGCCAAGTTTCAATTAACGAAGCAGTGTTTGTTTTTGGATTACCAGCAAGTTGTTCTAATAACTTAAGCAAGATTTCATGTTCTTTCATGTCGAGCTTTTGTAGATCAATGTGATGGATGACCTTGGAGTATATTTCTGGATGTTGCAATAATAAAGCAACAGCAATACGTATTGGCGTGCGAGTAATGGTTGTTTTTATCGATTTTTGTGGGGTGTCTCTAGCACTCGTAGAAGCTTGTTTCTCATTGGTGAGTTGGTTGAGACGGTGGCTTTCAATATGTGTCATGCGTGCCAGCTCATCAATCAGTAATTGTTTGTACGAACCCTCATTCATTTTATATAAAAAAGGTTTAGCAAGATTGATTAATTGGGTTTTCCCTGCGGGAGTATGTAAATTTACCTCTTTAGCTAAGGTATCTAGAAAGAAGCGATGCAACGGGATTGCTTGTTTTAAGCGATACAAAAATTGCTCTTTACCTTCGGTACGTATTAAACTGTCTGGATCATGGCCATCTGGTAAAAACATAAAACGCGCATCCAAGCCTTGATTTAAATGGGGTAGGCTGCTTTCAAGACCACGCCAAGCTGCTTGTTTTCCTGCTTCATCACCATCAAAACAAAACACCACAGATGAAGTATGTTTAGCCAATAATTGAATGTGGTAGGTACTGGTTGCCGTACCCAGGGTTGCTACAGTATTCATTATCCCATGTTGTGCTAAGGCGATGACATCCATATATCCTTCTACAATGATAATGTAATCGAGTGGTTGTTTATGACTTAGTACTTGGTGCAGACCATAAAGTTCTCTGCTTTTTTGGAAGATTACTGTTTCCGGAGAGTTAAGGTATTTGGGTTTTTGATCTGCATCAAGAACACGTCCACCAAATCCAATAATACGGCCATGCCTATCATGAATGGGGAACATGATACGGTTACGGTAACGATCGTAAATCTTGCCATCGTCATTTTTAATTAACATACCTGTGGTAATTAGATCGCGCTGATTTCTTGGAAAGGATTCTTGCAAGTGATGCCAACCATCACTTGCAAAGCCAAGTTGATATAATTTAGCAATTTCACCACTTAAACCTCGGTCGCGAAGGTAATTAATAGCCGATAGACCTTTGTATTTTAATTTTTTCTGGTAGTACAAGCTGACTTCTGAAAGCAATTTATATAAATCCTGAGAGACGTTATTTTTTTCACTTTGACCATCACGGGGAACAGTTAAACCTAAGCGTGTTGCTAGTGTCTCAATCGCATCAATAAAGCCTTGATTAAGATAATTCATTACAAAACTAATGGCATTACCTGAAGCTCCACAGCCAAAGCAATGATAAAATTGCTTTTTAGCAACAACGTTAAATGAAGGTGTTTTTTCATTGTGAAACGGGCAGCAGGCAATGTAGCTATTTCCTCTTTTTTTTAGTGGAATATAGCTATCAATTAGCTCAACGAGTTCGGTGCGCTGCAGAAGTTCATCAATAAAAGGCTGTGGAATTAAGCCTGACATGGCCACCTTTAGCTTAGTTTAGCCTTAATTAAAGCACTCACTTGTGCCATATCTGCACGACCTTGCAGACTTGGTCTTAACTGTGCCATGACTTTACCCATATCTGCTCTTTTTTTTGCACCAGTGGCTGCAATCGCATGAGCAATTAATTGCTCAATTTCTGTAGTAGATAAAGGTTCAGGTAGATAGTTTGCAATAATGGATAATTCAAATTTCTCTTTAGCAACCAAATCATTACGGTTTGCTTTTTCAAATTGGTCTATGGATTCTTTACGTTGTTTACTCATTTTATCTAAAATGGCGAGCATGCGGTTTTCATCGACTTCAACACGCTCATCAACTTCAACTTGTTTTACTGCAGCAGTAATTAAACGTAAGGTGCTTAACAGATCTCTATCTTTAGCACGCATTGCGTCTTTAATGTCATTATTGAGACGTTCTTTTATAGTCATGTCTAATCCTTAGGGTTGGGTTAAGGAGCTGCCAATGTGTGTAAAAAACCAAAAGGTCACATAAATGTGACCTTGGCAAATCATGAAGGATGAGAAATATTCTATTTACGTCTATGTTTCATACCTTGTCTGAAGGAGGTATCACGAGAAATTTTCTTCAAATGACGTTTTACTGCAGCGGCTTGCTTACGTTTGCGCTCAGCAGTTGGTTTCTCATAAAACTCACGACGACGTAATTCGGTTAAGATACCGGCTTTTTCACAAGAGCGCTTAAAACGGCGCAGCGCATATTCTGGGTTTTCGCCTTCTTTGACGCGAACTGTAGGCATTAAAATATCCTCTGGTAATTTGATCTCTTTAGGGGGCAATTCTAGTGTTAGTTTTTGCACTCGTCAAGGAAATAATACAAAATTATTTTGGATAAGACTTAATTTGGATAAATTAAAGGCGGAACAGAAGCCTTACGTAACTACATTAGCATCACTCTGTGCTACAATTGGGGATTGATTTATTTTTATCAGAGTTGTGATGTTAATATTAGGTATTGAATCATCCTGTGATGAAACAGGAGTTGCTATTTATGATTCAGAAACTGGTTTATTAGCGCATGCACTGCATTCGCAAATTGACACTCATCGTGTACATGGTGGAGTGGTTCCTGAACTGGCATCCCGTGATCATGTGAATTACTTAATTCCCTTAGTCAATGAGGTATTAAACCAAGCGAAACTTGATAAGACAGCACTAAACGGGATTGCCTATACGGCTGGCCCTGGATTAATTGGTGCTTTGTTGGTTGGTGCCTGTTTTGCCAAAAGTTTAGCTTATTCCTTAAATATTCCTGCTCTTGGAGTGCATCATTTAGAGGCTCATTTATTAGCTGCTAAAATGGAAACTTCTACATTGGAATTTCCATTCATTGCTCTGTTGGTGTCAGGGGGGCATTGTCAATTAATCGAAGTTAAAGCTTTGGGGAAATATTGCTTATTGGGTGATACCCTGGATGATGCGGTAGGTGAAGCTTTTGATAAAACGGCCAAGTTGATGGGTATTCCTTATCCAGGGGGGCCAGTACTGGCAGCATTGGCAGATCAATGTGCCAGTACTCCGTATCGTTTTCCGCGCCCCATGACCGGTAGGCCTGGGCTTGATTTTAGTTTTAGCGGTTTAAAAACACACTCACTGACTACCTGGAATCAAAGCACTAAAGATGAGCAAGCTCGCTCTGAAATTGCAAAAGCATTTCAATTGGCTGTAGTGGATACCTTAATCATTAAATGCAAGCGTGCAGTTCAGCAATCAGAATGTAAGCGCTTGGTTGTTGCTGGAGGAGTTGGTGCTAATAAAACATTGCGATGTGCACTTATTGAATGGATGCAAGGAATTGGTGGTGAAATTTATTTTCCAGCTCTGGAATATTGTACTGATAATGGCGCTATGGTTGCTTATGCCGGCTATTTACGTATGTTAAATGGTGAGTGTGATGCGGGTATTGGTATTGAAGTTAAGGCGCGCTGGCCTTTGGCCAGCGACGTTAGATTCTAGTTTTCTTTGGATTGCTCTACTTTCTTTTTAGGAGCAGCAGGCTGTTTGGATGTTTTCTTTGTTGTTTCGGTTTCGGTTTTGGTTGTAGTTTTCTTCACCGCTGGTTTCGCTTTTGCGGCAGCTGGCTTTTCGCCTTTTGCGGCTTTAGGTACCTTGGGTGTTCTAGGTTTTTTAGATGTGGTGATTACATCTGCAGGAATTGATTCATTCGCAGCCATAGCAGCTTTCTTTTCAATAACATCAGAAATCTCTGCTGATTCATCGTCCATTACTTCTTCGAAAACATTGGTCTTCTTCAGTTGTATTTTAGGCTCTACACCATCAAGGAGACGACTTATATTGTTTTTATGTTTAATAATGATGAGTAAAGCCATTAAGAATAGCGGGGGGAAAATTTCGATATGACCAATCATGATTAGCCCATAAAAAGGAGCTAAACAAATGGAAATTATAGATGCTAAAGAGGAATAACGTGTAAATCTTGCGATTAATAACCAGGTGGCAATAACCATAGTGCCCATGATGAATTGAAACCCTAAAAGTGCTCCAATTGCAGTAGCTACCCCTTTTCCCCCTTCAAAATTAAAAAATACAGGATACATATGTCCAATTACTGCTGCCAAGGCTACAAAACCAAGAAGCATTGGATCGTCTGAAAATATTTTGGCAACGAGTACAGGGATTGTTCCTTTGAGAATATCGGTGATGAGTACTAGCAAAGCAAATTTTTTACCTGCAAGACGTAATACATTGGTTGCTCCAGGATTATTTGACCCTTCAGTACGGGGATCGGGTAGAGAAAAGGTTTTAGATACTATGACTGCTGAGCAGATTGATCCCATCAAATAGGCAAAAATAATTAAAATGGTCGATAAAATCACCGTTCACTCCTTTTTTACGGAAAGTAAATCTATTATTAATGAATCTTTTTATTCAGGCAAGTAGGGTTTTAATAGTAGTTATTAATTTAAGGTAAAAATAAAGCTTGTAAGTCATTAGTATATCTTCTGCCTAAAGCGGTGACCTGCCAGTATTCATTAGTTACCTGAATCAATTTTTTCTTTTCAGCAAGCTGAAGTTTTTTTAACAACTTGTCTGATGGTAACCTGGTTCTGGCGGTAAATAATTCCCAGGGGATTGTTTGTTCCAAACGAGTCGTATTAAGCATAAACTCAAAGAGTAATTCTTCCTCTGCTACGGCTTCTACCTGGGCAATAAAAGGTTTTTCAGGATCCAGATACTCTTTAGGTTGACGGTGTTTTCGAGTTCTAAATATACTTTGTTCTGTAGTTAATTTGCCATGAGCTCCTGCACCAATCCCTAAATAATCACCAAACAACCAATAATTTAAGTTGTGACGTGCTTGTTTTTGGGGCTTAGAGAAGGCAGAAATTTCATAGCGGTCAAACCCTGATTTTTTCAGCAAGGCGAGTCCTTGTTCTTCTAAATGATAGGCTTCATCTTCCGAAGGTAAAAGGGGTTTTTCTTTGTAAAAAACGGTATTTGGCTCTATGGTTAATTGATACCAGGAAAAGTGTTCTGGCTTATAGGATAAGGCAATGTGCAAATCGCTTAACCCTTGAGCAACACTTTGATTAGGAAGGCCGTGCATGATGTCTAGATTTAGATTATCAAAGCCTGCCTTGCGTGCTGATTCAATGGCTTGATGTGCCTGCTGTTCATTATGAATGCGCCCTAATTTTTTTAAATGCTCTGGATTAAAGCTTTGAATGCCTAGAGATAAGCGATTAATTCCTAACTGACGGTAAGCGGTAAAGCGCTGCTGTTCCACACTACCTGGATTAGCTTCCATGGTGATTTCAATGTCTGGAGCAAATGATAGGAGTTGCTTTAATTCATGGAACAAGGTTTCATAAGCTTCTGCTGAAAATAGGCTTGGAGTTCCACCGCCGATAAATATAGAAGTAATTTCTCGTAGGGTGTAGCACTCCAAATCGGCACGCAAATCAGCAAGTAGGGCTTGAACGTAATTCATTTCAGATAAAATTTCCGGGCTTTTATGTGAGTTAAAATCACAATAAGGGCATTTTTGGATACACCAAGGAATATGAATGTACAGGGATAAGGGAATCATTACTCTTTTTAGACTGGCTTGTTTGAGTTTGCAATAGTATCATGACAGACGTTTTGTAACAAAAGTAATAAAAAATGAACAAAAGGGGATAACATGGCAAATGAACGAGTTAGAGTCGCTGTCACCGGTGCTGCAGGACAAATTGGATATGCATTATTGTTCCGTATCGCTTCTGGGCAGATGTTTGGTCCAAATGTTGATGTGGAATTAAACTTACTTGAACTTGAGCCTGCACTTAAAGCTTTAGAAGGAGTGGCTATGGAACTGGATGATTGCGCATTTCCATTACTAAAGCGTATTGTTTGTACTGCAGAGATGAATAAAGCTATGGATGGAGTGAATTGGGCTTTATTAGTGGGTTCTGTACCACGTAAAGAAGGTATGGAGCGTTCTGACTTATTAAAAATTAATGGTGGAATATTTACCCAACAAGGTAGGGCAATTAATGATAATGCAAGCGACGATGTGCGTGTATTTGTCGTAGGTAATCCTTGCAATACCAACTGCTTAATCGCAATGCATCATGCCAAAGATATTCCAAACGACCGTTTCTATGCAATGACTACTCTTGATGAATTAAGAGCGCGTACACAATTAGCGCAAAAAGCAGGTGTTGATATTACTGCAGTAAGTCAAATGACTGTTTGGGGTAATCATTCTGCAACTCAATATCCCGATTTTTATAACGCTAAAATTAAGGGTGTTTCTGCTGCAGAAGTGATCAATAATGAATCTTGGTTAAAAGATACTTTTGTGACTACGGTACAACAACGCGGCGCTGCAATTATCAAAGCACGAGGTCTTTCTTCAGCCGCTTCTGCTGCCAATGCGGTGATTACCGGAGTGAATCATTTAGTAACTGATACTCCTGCAGGTGAGTCATTTTCTATGTGCCGTCATTCTGATGGTGAGTATGGGGTTGATAAAGGTTTGATTTTCTCCATGCCTTGTCGTCGTGAGAAGGGTGAACTTAAAGTCGTTGAAGATCTAAAATTGAATGATTACGGTCAAGAAATGTTTAATAAGACTTTAAATGAGCTGCGACAAGAGCGTGATACGGTGAACGATTTAGGATTGTTGGACTAGAATACAGGTTTTAACCCATTTTCTTCTACTGAAGAAGGTGGGTTGCTTGTCGTTGCAGTGTTTACTTTAAGGTCATCCGTTTTGTGGTCCATTTGTAATAGATTTGAACTTTCTAAAATAGATTTAGCGTCTGTACTACGGCATAGGGTAGATACTGAGCGTCCATGTGACAAAATCTCATTGAGTTTATCTATGAGGTTTTTAGCATGAACCCCATTTTCTACTAACTTAGGGATATGTTTGATGATTGCCTCTGCTAGTTGGCGATCAGTTAAATAAAGGATTAAATCTGTACTGGCAATTTGGATGAAATTTTTTTCTGACTCTCTAATCAATCGTGCTAAAAAATCAGGGTCTTTGTTGAGGTGAGCGCGTAATTTTGAACTAAATCCTTCAAGAGCTTTACATTGCCATAGCGCATGCATTTGTGAATTTATATCATTTGGGGATACATTACTGCGTGATTGCTTCGTTAACCATGGCAAGAGATCAATCTCTTCTTTAAGCACGTTAAAAAATTTAGGAGAGACATTGGGTTTTGATAAAAAATCATCCAAATTAATTATTGGCCTATTGAGTATCTTAGCTAAAGAATCAATTGAAGTGCGTATCGTTTCAAAGTCTATGTGCCCTTTTTTAATATGATTTTTAATGCGGGTGCTTGCCGCTCGTATTGCTGTGAGTAATTGAATAAAGTCTTTTTGCTTATAATTAAAATTATCTAAAGAATCTTTTAGTTGTTGAATTTCTGGATAAAAATACTTCTTATTTCTTATTGTTTCCAATAAAAAAACGGTTTGCAAGGCTTCTTTTAGTACAGGAAAAGGGTCGCTCATAAATCATCCCCAAAATAAGGCCTCTTTTTAATCATAGTTGAATGAAATACAAATGCAAGTTTATTGATCATATTGATTAACTTAAGTCAGAGTAGAATAAGTGGATTAATTTATGGTATCATTAGTTCATTTTTATTACAAATGGTATAAAATATGGGAAAATTTAAGATAGGCTGTGGGATTATGATTGCTATTCTTTTATGGGCCTCGGCATTTGTTGGCATAAGAATTGGTTTATCTGGTTACTCACCTGGCGCACTTGCCTTATTCCGTTTTTTAGTTGCTTCTGTTTTTATCACAGTTATTTATTATGGCCAAAGAGTTAAGAAATCTGTGTCATGGAAAGATCGTATCCAATTATTGATTGCCGGTATGGCAGGAATTGGTGTTTATAATATTTGTTTAAATTACGGAGAGTTAAGCGTATCGGCAGGTATTGCCAGCTTTATTATGGGCTTAATGCCGGTGTTGACAGTTCTTTTGGCATTTATTTTTTTACAAGAAAAGTTAAGCCGTGGAGTATGGTTAGGTATTTTTATCAGCATTTTGGGATTGGGGATTTTAGCAATTGGTGATTATTCTGAGCCAGGAGTACAACAGGGAATTTTAGCAATTCTTATTTCTGCATTGATGGGGGCTATTTTAACCATTATTCAAAAACAATTTACGAGAACATACCATCCTGTAGCAATTATTTCTTGGGTAATTTGGGGAGGAACCTTATTATTGTTGATCTTTACCCCGAATTTAATACAAGAAATTAAAACGGCTAGTTGGCAAACAACAGCCTCAGTAGTCTATATGGGTATTTTTCCTGCAGCAATTGCTTATTTAGCTTGGGGATATGCATTAAAGTATCTCTCGGCTGCTAATGCATCAGTCACTTTGTATGCAATGCCTTTAGTATCTGCATTTTTAGGTTTTATTCTTTTGAATGAACAACCTTCGATGAGGTCATTATTGGGTTGTAGTATTACTTTATTTGGTGCTTTTATTGCGCATCGTTTTCAGACGCAGTTTATGGCTCAAGCTACTGAATTATAAGCTAAATCAAAGATCTTCTGTGAAAAGCTAAGAACAGGGTTTATACTTTATTTTGAACTATTTAGTTGAGAGTACTCATGGAGTTAAGAGTTGATAATGCCCCTTTTAAAGCCTTATTTCAGCCTTTAGATTTGGGTTTTACCCAGTTAAAAAACCGTATGCTAATGGGGTCTATGCACACTGGTCTTGAAGAAGATAAAGAAAGCCTTAATCGACTGGCGCAATTTTATCGTGAACGAGCACTAGGTGGGGCGGGTTTGATAACCACCGGCGGTTTTGCTCCAAACCGTGCTGGTCGCTTGGCTCCTTTTGCAGCCAAATTAACGAATAGCAAAGAGCAGCATAGGCATGAATTAGTAACGTATACCGTCCATGAAGCGGGTGGCAAAATTCTTTTGCAGATTTTACATGCAGGTCGTTATGGTTATCATCCGTTCATTGTTGCCCCAAGCAGCATTAAATCTCCCATAAGTCCTTTTAAACCTTGGACTATGAGTAAATATCGGATCAAAAAAACCATCCAACACTTTGCTCGTTGTGCTCGTTTGGCACAATTAGCTGGCTATGATGGTGTGGAAATTATGGGTAGTGAAGGATATTTAATTAATCAATTTATTGTGACGCACACCAATCAACGAATGGATGAATGGGGGGGGAGTTATGAGCATCGTATCCGTTTTCCTCTGGAAGTGGTACGTGGTGTGCGTGAGGCTGTGGGTGAGAAATTTATTGTAGTTTATCGCCTGTCCATGTTGGATTTAATCGCTGATGGCAGTAATTGGGAAGAAGTGGTACAACTGGCTAAAGAAATAGAAAAAGCAGGGGCGACTATTATTAATACCGGTATTGGCTGGCATGAAGCACGTATCCCTACGATTGGTACTATGGTACCAGAGGCGGCGTTTACCTCGATTACAAAACACTTAAAACTGGAAGTGAGCATTCCTTTAATTACTTCAAATCGTATCAATAATCCTGAGTTAGCGAATAAAATTATTGAGTCAGGAATTGCCGACATGGTGTCTATGGCAAGACCGTTTCTTGCAGATCCTCAGTTTGCTGAAAAAGCGAAACGTGGAGAAAGTGCTGCGATTAACGTATGCATTGCTTGTAACCAAGCCTGTCTGGATCAGGTTTTTATTAATAAAACAGCCTCTTGTCTGGTTAATCCTCGTGCTTGTAATGAAACTGAATTGATCTATGATGTAACACACCAACCCAAATCAATAGCTGTTGTGGGTTCAGGGCCTGCAGGCCTGGCTTTTGCTACTGTTGCTGCAGAACGGGGTCATAAAATAACCTTGTTTGAAAAAGCTAACGAAATTGGTGGGCAATTTAATTTAGCAAAAATAATTCCCGGTAAAGAGGAGTATCAACATACGATTAATTATTTCAACTATCAATTGCAAAAATATCAGGTAACAACTCACCTGGGAACTGAAGTAACTATAGAATTGCTTAAAGACTTTGATGAAGTGGTTTTAGCAAGTGGTATTAAACCACGTATCCCTAATATTCCGGGGATAGAGCATCCAATAGTAGCGAGCTATATCGATGTACTTACTGGAAAAAAGGAAATAGGAGCACGAGTGGCCGTGGTTGGTGCTGGTGGCATTGGTTTTGATGTAGCTGAATTTTTAACGAATAAGGCTCATGCTTCTAAAGAAGAATTTTATGATGAATGGGGCATTGATATTCATGGTAGACATCGTGGTGGTATTAAAGAGCCTATTTTTCCTGTAAGTCTACGCGAAGTTTATTTATTACAACGCAAGAAAGAAAAATTAGGTAAGCGTTTGGGCAAGACAACCGGCTGGATTCATCGGTTAAGCTTGAAGCATAGAAAAGTAAAAATGCTATCGGGTGTTCGTTATGATTTAATTGATGATGAAGGTTTACATCTACATATTAATGAAAAACCACAAGTGCTTGCAGTGAATAATGTGGTGATTTGTGCAGGACAAGAAGAATTAGCGAATCTTTTTGAGCCTTTAAAAGCAATGGGTAAACCGGTACATTTAATTGGCGGTGCATATAAGGCTTTGGAATTAGATGCCCGTCATGCCATTGACCAGGCATGTCGCCTAGCAGCCCTTATTTAACCAAAATTAAATAGTTCGCGATAGTATGTGAACGATCAATGGCGTCAACCTACGATTTTCCTTGACGCCATTGCGTGAACGTTTGCCTGCCGCTTGCGTTTCCGAAATAATGTTGCCCCCAGTAACTACTTTTCAATAGAATGCTATGAGTGACTTTTGCCTCTTTTTGGAGTAAATTTACAATTTACACTTGATTTCTAATCGGAATTGCCTAAATATCAGGATTAAATATGTTCTTTTAACAAGCAGGATTAGAATAAAATATCACAAAGATAGTGCATAATTCTGTTTATTTTGTTATTATACTGAGCAAATTTTATATAGCCTGACCTTTCTAGGTTACGATTTACACGATTAGGTATCATATGACACAAGAAATAACAAACTTTACCTCTTTTAATTTTTCAGATGCAATCAATAAAGCATTAGAGGATATGAAGTTTACAACTCCATCACCCATTCAAGCACAAACTATTCCTATTTTTTTAGAAGGAAGAGATGCTATTGCTTTAGCACAAACTGGTACAGGCAAAACTGCAGCATTTGCATTGCCTATTTTGCAAAAACTGTCACCCAATATTCAAGGGACACAAGCACTTATTTTAGCCCCTACTCGTGAATTAGCGATCCAGGTTGCTGAACAATTTGAACTCTTGAGTGCAAGACAACGCGGAACTACAGTGGCTACTTTATGTGGTGGTCAAGATTATGGTCGTCAATTACGACAATTACGTGCGGGTGCGCAAGTTGTTGTTGGAACCCCAGGGCGTATTTTAGATCATATTGAAAAAGGTACTTTACGCTTGGAAAATATACGTACCTTTATTCTTGACGAAGCAGATGAAATGTTACGCATGGGCTTTATTGAAGATATTGAAGCGATTATGTCTAAACTACCGAAAGACAAACAAATCGGCCTATTTTCAGCAACAATGCCTCATCGCATTCGTCAAATCGCGAATACTTATTTAAATAACCCGGTATCAATTGAAATTCGTGCAGAAACTGCCACTGTGAAAAGTATTGAGCAGCGTTTCTTATTTGCCGCTGGCTATCAAAAAGCCGATACTTTGTTACGTATTTTAGCGGTTGAAGAGTATCAAGGAGTGATTGTTTTTGTACGTACTAAGAGCAGTACTGAAGAAGTAGCTGAGTTATTACAGCAACAAGGTTTACGTGCAATGGCAATTCATGGGGATATTACTCAAGCGCTGCGTGAGCGTATTATTTCTCAGTTTAGACAAGGTGCGATTGATGTCCTTGTTGCGACTGATGTGGCTGCACGCGGTTTGGATGTTGAGCGTGTAACGCATGTAGTGAACTATGATTTACCACATGATAATGAGACTTATGTACACCGTATTGGTCGTACTGGTAGAGCAGGTCGTTCTGGTGTTGCTATTTTATTCGTTACTCCTAAGGAATCACGTTTAATCAGCAGTATTGAGCGTCATACACGTCAGCGTATTGCTAAAGTGACTGTGCCTAATGATCATATGATTCAAGTTGCAAGACAGCAGCGTTTTTTGGCGAATATTACTTCTCGCTTAGAGCATGAGCATATTGATGCTTATAAGAAAATTATTGAAGAATATATTAAAGAAAATAATGTTTCTGCAGTTGATATTGCTGCTACTTTAGCTTTATTACTGCATCAAGATAACCCTTGGGTACAAAAAGAACGCGCTTTACCTAAAGCATCTCGTCCTGAAAGAGAAGGCCGTAGTGAGCGTGGTTCTCGCTCTGAGCGCTCATTCTCACGAACAGACGATCGTAAAGGTTCTGAGCGCAAAAAGTTTCAAAACGATACTTTAGAACAAGATTTATTCCGCATTGATGTGGGTAAAGTACATGGAGTTAAACCAGGTAACATTGTTGGCGCTATTGCTAATGAAGCGGGCTTACAAAGTCGACATATTACTGGTTTGAAAATTCACGAAGATCATTCTACAGTACGTTTGCCACGAGGCATGTCCAAAGAAGCAATTAGCGATTTAACTAAAGCATGGGTTTGTGGTCGCCAGTTAAATATTACGCTTATTAGCAGTGGAGCTTAAATATCGTCATAACAAACCGTAGTCTGATTTTTTTACTACGGTTTGTTGTCTAGAAAATTTCTTTGCTAAATGCTTAATTTACATTCACTCAATCTTATGAAGATCATATAAGAAAAAGCTCAGAAGGGGGTTCCCTTATGATGCAAGATGTGTTCTTATGTTCAAATACCAATGATACTGGTATCTGAACATGTAAAAAAATTGATTAGAAAGAATATTTCATAATATAATCATCGATGTTTTTTGCTTTTAAAACAATCAATTATAATTAAGGGTTTTCATGAGACTGTTAGCAACTTTAGGTGCTTTTTTATTTTCTGGAATTGTTCTAGCAACGCCTCTACGTAATGTTGTTGTTTTCGGTGATAGTTTGTCTGATAATGGCAATTTATATGAATTTATGAGTCATCAATTACCGCCATCGCCTCCATATTTTAAAGGCCATTTTTCTAATGGCCCTGTTTGGGTTGAGCATTTAATTGCATCATATTTTCCTAAAGATCCAGATACACATTTATTAGATTATGCTTTTGGTGGGGCAGGTGTTTCTGAAGAAGAAGGCGATGACGATGTTTTATTCACGTTAAGAAGAGAAATCTCGACTTATCTTTCAGAGCATCAAGATAAAGCAGATCCGAATAGTCTTTTTATTGTTTGGATTGGTGCTAATAATTATCTGGCTTTACCCACAGAATTGGATAAAACCATACAAGACGTAAGTGCTGGGGTTTTACATAGTTTGCAGCGGTTGGTTGCCAAAGGGGCAAAACATATTTTAGTTGTTAATTTGCCTGATTTAGGGAGCACTCCCGCAGCAATCGAATTTGATTCAATAGAGTCAATGGCCTATTTATCTAAAACGCATAACCAAATATTGTATGCAAATTTCATGGCACTAAAACAAGAGCATCCAGAAGTTGAATGGTTATTCTTTGATATGAATGATGCTTTTGGGCAAGTCATAGTAAACCCAGAGAGTTTTGGCTTTACTAACGTTACAGGTTCTTGTGCTAACTCTGTTGTTGATGAAATCACAAAAACTTCTTTTTTAAGAATGGTGGCAACAATATCACCCATTAAAACTAAAGACGCATGTGATGGTTATTTGTTTTTTGATTTAGTACATCCTACTGCCAAGGCACATGAAATGTTGGCTGAACAAGCTCGCAAGATACTTGATCAAGCGGGTGTTGAGTTGAAGGATTAAGGCAAGTTTGTTTTAGGACTCTATGAAATACATTATAAGGATAGCCATAGCATTTTTTTTGATTACCTCCACTGCATTTGCGGAGCAATTGGAGGTAAAATTTAATGGTAAAAGCATGAAGTTGCCTTATTGGGCTGCTTATAATAATCTCCATGGCGCAGTCATTTTAATCAACGGTGCACCGCAAGCTCAATGGTCTACCTTATTAGCTCATTTGGCTAAGCAATTAGCAACTAGGGGTTGGTCCTCTGTCTTAGTCAATTGCACTGAACAAGATAAAGCAGATCCTTGGATAAAATCACTTCCTGAAGTAATTAATACTTTACGTCAACAAAAGAATAATAAAATTATTGTTGTTCATTATGGTCAAGGGCTGAAACAAACTTTTGGTTCATTTAATAAGTCAACTAAGGCTGGAATTGAAGGTTTAATTTTACTTTCTGCTTATGATGATCCTAAAACTGATGATAAAAAGCCTGAATTAAGCATGCCTTTGATGGATTTGGCAGGGCAATTTGATTATGTGTCAGTAATTGATCAATTTGAAGTTAGAAAAAAAGAATTTGCGCAGAATAAGTATTTAGGGATAAGAGTTCCTGGAGCATATCATGATTATGAATACGGCCGTCAATTTGTTTTGGCATACATAACAGGTTGGATGATGCAGCTCACTGAATTTAAACCAGAACCGCCACCGATTTCATATATTTTCTCTATAGAACCCTTAATGCCGAAGCAGGTTGCTTATGATGATGAATCAGATTGGCAAGGGCTTGTTGATGATGCACAGGCGCAACCTACGCAGGAAATTAATTCCTTCGAATGATGAATAGCAGTAGTGCCTATTATAGCAATCGCACTGAATTTTGAAGGGTATTAAAAAATTAAATAGCTCGCGCAAGCGC
>NZ_JASGFU010000051.1:0-18897 GCF_047605385.1 Legionella sp.
ACACCCTCATCCCCAACCCTTCTCCCGCTTGCGGGAGAAGGGAGCTCAAAAATTAAAATGGGACAACCTTGGGGGCTTACGAAAAATTTTTCATAAAGATTTGCGCTTGCTAATAGTCACTAGACCAACAGTAACAAGTATATAAATCATCTACAATCGATATAGTTCATTCTATCGATGCGATACCACGCGCATACTGAATAAAGAGACGTTTAATAGGCATAAATCCATTACAAAAGTCTAAGCCTAAACCACGTAAAGTAACCACCGGAGCAAAGGAATTACTAAATAATCGTTTAAAACCTTCCATCAATGCAATCGTTTGCCACACAGCCTGTTTACGTTCACGCTGATATCTACCTAACACTTTTTTTGAAACTAAAGTTCCAGATGAAGCATCTAGACATTCTAGCCAGGTTTCAATATCTGCCAACCCCACATTTAAACCAAGCCCTGCTAAAGGATGGATAGTATGTGCTGCATCCCCTAGTAAGAGCCAACGACCCCCTACATATTGTTGGACATGACGCATTTGCAAAGGAAATTGATGGCGTTTACTTAATACGTTAACCTTGCCTAGTGTACACGCGAATGCTTTTGTAAGTACTTCATCAAACTCTGCATCCGTAAATGTCATTAATTTTTTCGCATGCTCAGGATCTGTGGACCAAACAATTGAACATTGTGATGCATTAGCTAAAGGTAAAAACGCTAATGGGCCATCGGGGTTAAACACTTGATATGCGGCTTGTTGATGTGCTTTCTCAACAGCAACCGTAGCGACTATTGCTTGTTGATGATAAGGCCAACTGGTTACTCCTACTTTGAGTTTTTGCCGTGCTGGCGAATTAGCGCCATCAGCAATCATCAATAATTGCCCTTGCCATACTTGCGCCTGACTGCTTAAATACACAGAAGATGTTTCCGTCCGTATTTCATCCACACAACAATTAGGAAAAAGTGTAATCGCGGATAATTCAGTAACTCGTTTTAATAACGCTTGCTTCAGTATTGATTCTTCGATGATAGTACCCAAATAGGCTTCTGCCACATAGCGCGAATCAAAATCAATACGCGCACCACTTTGCGCATCCCAAACATGCATCTGTCCATAAGGAGCTATTCGCTGTGCATCTAAATTTTGCCAAGCACCTAATCGCGTTAATAAATTTTGTGAGACTTGATTAATCGCATAAACACGTAAATCAGGTTTAGACATATCAATGCTAAAAGAACCTGCATCAATCACGGCAACGCGATAATTACGCTGCGCCATAGCCAAAGCAGCACTTAAACCAACAATACCACCCCCAATGATTAATACATCAAATTCCACACTCATTTTCTATGCCCTTCTACTTTCTTGCAGTGCAATTTCACAGACTAAATCTGGAACCACACCACCAAAACCACGTGCATAACGTGTTAACAGTTTTTTTAATACCGGAATATTATCTAAAGCCATTAAACCTAAACCTCGTACATGCCCAAGTCCAGGTAAGCGGCTAGTAAACAGCTGAATTAATCCATCTGTAAAGTAAGTAATTATTTTTTGATCATCAGCTCTTAATTGAATATAGTGTCGTAACATTTCTCGATTAAGACCTTGTTTGGCAATACATTGAGCTAAAGTGGCCACATCACGTAGACCTAAATTAAACCCTTGACCAGCCACGGGGTGCAACGTATGCGCAGCATTACCAATAAACACCATAGCACCTTTTACTTGTTGTGGCATCAATACCTGTTGCAAAGGAAAAGACGTACGCTTACCCGTTTTAACAAAACGTCCTAATCGATAACCAAAAGCCTGTTGCAGTTTTTGTAAAAACTCCTCATCGGACAAGGACATAATCTGCTGCGCATTTTTAGGTGGCATAGCCCAAACCAAAGACATACGCTGCTCTTGCATGGGTAATAAAGCCAAAGGCCCATGAGCAGTAAAACGTTCATAGGCACGACCAGCATGAGGTTTACTTAAACCGATATTAGCCACAATAGCATTTTGCAAATAAATTTTGGTTTTTGAAGGTAAACCACAACAGCGGCGAGCGGTAGAATGGGCACCATCAGCAGCCACAATTAATTGTGCCTTAACTTTTATTTCTCCCGTATCAGTAGTAAGGGTTACCACCGTTGTCTCTAAATCAATAGATTTTAAGATGGCAGGAGCAAGAATCTGATGTGTGGGAAGCAATTGATATAAAGCACGATTAAGGTATTGCATTTCCACCACATAACCCAATGGTTTCTCTTGTGTTCCGTGTAAGCGAGAAGTACCAAAATGATGTTGTTCAGAAACATGAATTAACTCAATTGGCGTTGCATATTCTTGCACGTATGTCCATACCTCAAGCATGGATAAAATTCGCTTACTTGATGGTGATAATGCGAGTGAGCGCGCATCAAAGTCAGGATTTATTTTATGCTCTAAAGGCTCGGCATCAACTAACAAAGTATTATATCCCAATCCTTGCAAAGCAAGTACTAGAGTTGCACCAGTTAAACCGCCACCAATGATTAAGATATCAACCTCTTTATTCACCACGCATTAAAGCCTCAATTGCGGCAACATCCACTGGTAATGCGCCAGTTAATACTTCATAACCGCTTGCGGTCACCAAAACATCATCTTCAATACGTACGCCAATCCCCCTCCACCGCTTATCAACACCGGGAATATGCGAGCTAATGTATAAACCAGGCTCCACTGTTAATACCATACCAGGCTCTAAAGAACGCCAATCACCATTAATTTTATACAAACCACTGTCATGTACATCCAGGCCGAGCCAGTGGCCAGAATTATGCATATAAAACTCTTTATAGGCTTCGCTGATAATTAAATCATCCACATCTCCTTTCAGGATACCTAATTCACATAAACCTTCAGTTAAAATGCGAATAATGGTTTGTTGCACAACATTCCAGGGGCAACCCGGTTTAATAACAGCAATACCTGCCTTTTGTGATTTTAACACCAGTTCATAAATACTTTTTTGTTCCAGGCTAAATTGACCACTAACTGGAAAAGTCCGAGTAATATCTGCAGCATAATTTTCATATTCACCACCAGCATCAATAAGCACCAAGTCACCGGCATGTAGCGGTTGATTATTATCGGTATAATGCAAAATGCAGGCATTTTCACCGCTGCCTACAATAGGATCATAAGCAACATAGCGACAACCTTGACGGGTAAATTCATAATTTAATTCCGCCTCAAGCTGATATTCATAGTGAACATGCTTGCATTGACGCATAGCACGAAGATGAGCTTCTACAGAAATACGTGCTGCCTGACGCATTAACTCTATTTCCGCCTCACTTTTAAATAAGCGCATTTCTCCTAAAATAGGTTCTAAATCACAAAGACGTTCGGGAGCTTTAACACCACGCCGCACTTGATTTTTAACAACCAGCATAGCGTTTGTAATGATTGTTTCCAGCTCAGAATGACGCGCGATGGCATAATATATTGCAGATTTGCCAATAAGCAATTGAGGTAATTGTTCTGCAAGACTAATGAGCGGAAATGCTGCTGCCATCCCCAACTCAGCACCAGCGCCTTCTTGTCCTAAACGAATTCCAGTCCACCGCTCTTCTGTCGGATTGCGTGGGCGATTGAATAAAATACTGTGATCTTTATCTCCAGCAATCACCACTAATAAGGCATCAGGTTCATTAAACCCGGTGAGATAGTAAAAATTACTGTCTTGGCGAAAACGATAATACGTATCACCATTACGCGGCGCTTCCTGAGCTGCCGGAATAATGGCGATACTGCCTTCTGGCAAATCTTGCGCTAATCGTTTTCTGCGCGTCTTATATTCTTGCTGAGTAATCATCTACGCATCCTTCATTAGTGAGTACGGCTTGTCCCACGATCTTCTTGTTGATTCATTACTAAATCACTATGCAAACGAATAACGGCCATGCGTGCATATTCGCTTACTTCAACGAGTGCACGCTCATCTTCTTCGTCAATATCTAAAGTATCACAATCCAGCTCTGCAAATTCCATCATATGCTGCAAAGCATCTTGTGCCTCTTCGTCATGAAATCTCTCAATAGTGACACCCGCTAAGGTAAGTGTCTGTGTAAATCCCTCACACCATTCACTAAACGCTTTTGCTCTTGTCATAAGTGATTCACTGTCATCAGGAAGTAACATTTGAAAATTAAAATCAAAATGCGCAATCTGTTGTTGGCTTATTGAAAAAACTTCAAACATAGCAAAAATTGCTTTACGGCTGTGTTCGTCTTTTTTATTATTCAACAAGGTACGAATATAGGTTTCACCTTGGGTATCAGCACCTGCACAAAGATAACCGCACATCATGCCATGTAAAAAACTTGCAGAGACAGGTAATGATAAAAAAACAATGGCATCAACAAAGCGGTCGTATTCAGGCAAAGATAAGTGTTCGCTTTCTGCAGACATAATCAACTCATATGTAAAAATGCTTCATGATAACCGATTTAACGTACCGGTTCACCTCACTAATTGCTGCTTGCAAACAAAATTGTTACTATTTACTTTGACCTATAGCGGTGTAAAGGCTTTATCATGACGCAAATAAAAACATGTTCCATTAAATTATTAGACAAAACTTATGAAATAAAATGTCCAGAAGGTGAAGAAGCTAATTTATTATTGGCTGCACAAAAACTCAATAGTCAGGCAATTATTAATAAAAAGAAAGCAAAATATCTGGATAATTTCCATACGTTATTACTTTCTGCGCTTGATATAAGCCACGAGCTGGTCTTATGTAGAACCCAGCAAGCACAGCAGCACCACCAGGTAACGCAATTTATTTCCTCATTGGAAAATAAAATTAACAAAATGGTTAATGGCGAAATGGAGCACACTTACGAAAAAGAATAAAAGTCACTGCTGACAGCACAAACGCCAACAGCTTCAATAGGATGTAACATTTAAAAGGAATTAATTCATGAGACGCCAATGGTATATCGGCTTTGGGGTAGCTTTACTGATTGTATTTGCAGTGTTTGCCATGTTGCACAGCCTCTACTGGTTTATTGCCTTTATGATGCCCTTAGTCCTTTTATGGATTTATGATGTCACGCAAAAAAAACATACCATTTTACGCAATTTTCCAGTTCTTGGGCATGTACGTTATTTTTTAGAATTTATTCGTCCGGAAATTCAACAATACTTTATTGCTACGGATGAAAGTGAACTCCCCTTCAATCGTGAAGACCGCTCCTTAATTTATGAGCGCGCAAAAAATACACGCGATACCATTCCTTTTGGTACCGAGCGCGATATTTTAAGTGTTGGCTACACTTGGGCTTTACATTCTTTAGCACCCAGGCATTTCTCAGAGGTAGAACCACGAATCATGGTTGGCGGGCCTGATTGTCTACAACCTTATAACGCTTCGCGGCTTAATATTTCAGCAATGAGTTTTGGGGCTTTATCTGGAAAGGCGATCATGGCGATGAATAAAGGAGCTTTACTGGGCGGCTTTGCGCAAAATACTGGGGAAGGTGGTTTAAGCGCGTATCATTTACAAGGTGGAGATCTTATTTTTCAATTGGGAACTGCTTATTTTGGTTGTCGTGATACCAAAGGGCATTTTAACGAAGAGGAATTTGTTATTGAAGCGAATCGCAAAGAAGTAAAAATGATTGAAATTAAACTGTCACAAGGCGCTAAACCCTCTCATGGAGGGCTCTTACCAGCAGTTAAATTAACATCCGAAATTGCCAAAGCAAGAAAAGTACCCTTAGGCAAGGATGTTTTATCCCCCATTGCCCATACCGCCTTTAACACACCAATTGGTCTATTGCAATTCGTAAAAAAATTACGTGATCTTGCCAATGGCAAACCGATCGGATTTAAATTATGTCTTGGTCGTCGCGATGAGTTTTTAGCCATCTGCAAAGCCATGTTACAAACCAACATTCTGCCTGATTTTATTACCGTAGACGGTGCAGAAGGTGGCACTGGTGCAGCGCCTCTAGAATATGCGGATTTTATTGGCACACCTTTGGAGGCCGGTTTAGTATTTGTCCATAATGCGTTAGTTGGTGTTAATTTACGTGACAAAATTCGTATTATCTGCAGTGGTAAAGTGACTAATGGCTTTGATTTAATAACCAATATAGCCTTAGGTGCTGACATGTGTAATGCCGCACGGGCGATGATGCTTGCTACTGGATGCTTACAAACCAAACTTTGCAATGCCAATACCTGTCCTACAGGAGTTACCACGCAAAATAAACGCCTACAATATGGTTTAGTCGTGGATGAGAAAAAGCATCGTGTTGCTAATTTCCATAGCAATACGATTAATAGTTTTTTAGAAATGGTAGGAGCATTGGGATTAGAGAATCCCAGTGATTTACGGCCCGGACATATTATGCGCCGTACAAGCGTTGAAGAGATCAAAACTTTTGATCAAATATACGATTATTTATCTCCAGGACAATTGTTAGGGCCGTATATCTCAGAGAGTTATCGTCAATATTGGGAAATGGCTAATCCAGAACGATTTTAATACTGCAGTATTATTTATTATAACTTTTAGGTTTTATTCTCTAGGAGTCTGTTGACATTTTGTTTTTGAATCGAAAACGAACTGTCAACAGAACTTAAACTATTTCCATTTAATATTACAGCCAATACTAGGCTTTTGATCGGCACTAACTGTCTTACCAGCAAGAATACAATCTAATGCATTTTGCAAATGCTCACCAGTTAATGGCTTATTATTTCCAGGAGTAGATTCATCCAAACACCCACGATACACACATAATAGATCTTTATCAAAAATATAAAAATCAGGCGTGCATGCTGCTTTATAAGCCTTGGCAATGTCTTGACTCTCATCGTATAAATAGGGAAATGAATAATGTGCTTGTTCTGCTTCGAGGTGCATTTTATCAGGTCCATCTGCAGGATATTTTTCTACGTCGTTCGAACTAATCGCGATAAAGACAATGCCTTTAGGTTGATATTTTTCTGCCAATTCAACTACCTTAGGTTGCACATGCTTCACATAAGGACAATGATTTGACAAAAACATGATTACTGTAGCAATAGCTGATTTACTTTCTGCAAGCGATACCATTTGCTCATTGCGCGTATCGATTAAAGTAAACTCAGGCGCTTTACTTCCCAAAGGAAGCATATTTGATGGGGTTGCTACCATAATATTCCTCATTAATTTTAAGATATTCTTATTGCAAATTATTGACAATTTGGACTGAATACCCAGTATTTCCATAATACCCAAAGTATATTGACTTTGATCAATATGAAAATGTTATAATCTTCTTAACCCGATGGCGAGCGATTTTCGAACCAATGCTAACAGCATGGGAAGCATCCTGAAATCGGTGTTGTGCACGCCCATTTTAAATGGGAAGCCTGAACCGATTCATCCGCTGCCCACTTGAACCTTAGGGTTCAAAATCCATACCCGTCGGGCTACCTTTTAATAGTTGTTCTTTCAGTAATAAATATTGATCCCGCACCTTAGCCGCTGCTTCAAACTCCATATTTTTTGCATGCAAATACATTTGTTTTTCTAAGGTATTAATATGCTTCACTAATTCTTGAGTAGACCAATGTTCATATTCAGAAGTCACCTCGGCAACTGCCTGCTTGCCACGTTTACCCACATAGGCACCTTCCATAATGTCTTCTACTGACTTATTAATACCTTTAGGGGTAATACCGTGTGCTTCGTTAAATGCTTTTTGCTTGTCACGGCGACGATTCGTCTCTTCTAAAGCCCGTTGCATAGAGCCAGTAATTTTATCCGCATATAAGATTGCCCGCCCATTCATATTTCGCGCGGCACGACCAATTGTTTGGATTAGTGAGCGCTCTGAACGTAAAAACCCTTCTTTATCCGCATCAAGAATCGCAACTAAAGCCACTTCTGGCATGTCTAGGCCTTCACGTAATAAATTAATACCAACCAAAACATCAAAAACACCTAGACGCAAATCACGAATAATTTCAACTCGCTCAACGGTATCAACATCCGAATGCAAATAACGAACTTTTATCCCATGCTCATTTAAGTAATCAGTTAAATCTTCAGCCATACGCTTGGTTAAGGTAGTCACCAATACACGCCCGCCTCGTTGAATGACTTGTCGTGATTCAGACATTAAATCATCCACCTGAGTACGTATGGGACGAATTTCCACTTCAGGATCCACCAACCCGGTTGGCCTTACCACCTGTTCGGCAACATTATCACAATGCTCTTGTTCATAAAGCCCTGGAGTTGCTGAAATATAAATAGTTTGTGGTGAGCGCGCTTCAAATTCTTCAAAACGTAAAGGACGATTATCCAAAGCAGAAGGCAAACGAAAACCATATTGTACCAAGGTTTCTTTACGGGAACGATCTCCGCGATACATACCACCAATTTGTGGCACAGTAACATGTGACTCATCAATGATTAATAAGGACTCTGGAGGCAAATAATCAAATAAAGTCGGTGGTGGCTCCCCAGCATTACGCCCGGAAAGATAACGGGAATAATTTTCAATCCCAGAACAATAACCAAGCTCCAACATCATTTCAATATCAAATGCTGTACGCTGTTCCAAGCGCTGAGCTTCAACTAATTTATTCTGAGCATTAAATTCGGCTAAACGATGTTGTAATTCTTCTTTAGCTAATTCTATGGTTTCTAAAATACGTTCACGTGGAGTTACATAATGAGTTTTTGGAAAAATGGTCACTCGCGGTAAACGTTGGATAATTTCTCCAGTTAAAGGATCAAATTGGGCGATGTTTTCAATTTCATCATCAAATAATTCGACCCGAATCGCTTCTTTTTCGGAATCTGCAGGGAAGATGTCGATGACATCACCATGTACACGAAATTGCCCACGCTCTAATGTCATATTGGTACGGGTATATTGCATCTCTGCCAAGCGTTGCAAAATTTTACGCTGACCGATGTGTTCTCCACGAGAAAGATGTAATACCATACGCAAATAAGAATCAGGATCACCCAAACCATAAATGGCGGAAACAGTGGCAACGATGATTGCATCTTTACGTTCAATTAAGGCTTTAGTTGCAGACAAACGCATTTGCTCGATATGATCATTGATGGAGGAGTCTTTCTCGATAAAGGTATCCGAAGCAGGTACATAAGCTTCTGGCTGATAATAGTCGTAATAGGAAACAAAATATTCCACCGCATTATCAGGGAAAAAGGCTTTGAATTCACCATAAAGTTGCGCAGCAAGCGTTTTATTGGGCGCCATGATTAAAGTAGGTCGACGCATCGCCTGAATCACATGTGCTATAGTAAATGTCTTACCAGAGCCCGTTACCCCTAAGAGGGTCTGTTTGGCCAAACCTGATTTCAAGCCTTCAATTAGTGAGGCAATAGCCGTTGGCTGATCCCCAGCAGGCTGAAAGTTAGCGTAAATTTTAAACAAATCTTTCATAATCTAATAAGTATATCGCATAGGAGCAATAAATGGATATCGCATTAGCACAACGCGTGCAAAAAGTTAAACCTTCTCCGACTTTGGCTGTAGCCGCAAAGGCAACCCAAATGCGTGCCCAAGGTAAAGACGTCATTAACTTAGGCACCGGTGAGCCTGATTTTGACACACCAGACTACATCAAGGAAGCAGCAATTACTGCCATTAAACAAGGATTTACCAAATACACAGCAGTAGATGGGATTCCTGAGCTCAAAGAAGCAATTCAAAATAAATTTAAGCGCGATAATGGTCTTGAATACCAAACCAATCAGATTCTAGTCTCTGTGGGGGGGAAACAAAGCTGTTACAACCTGTGCCAGGCCTTATTAAACCCAGGCGATGAAGTGATTATCCCTGCACCCTATTGGGTTTCTTACCCAGACATGGTGTTATTGGCTGAAGGCACGCCGGTAATTATTTCGAGTACTCCAGCACAACGTTATAAAATTAACACTCAACAATTAGAACAAGCAATTACGCCTAAAACACGCCTGATTTTCTTAAACAGCCCATCAAATCCCTCAGGTGTTGCTTACACATTAGCAGAGTTAAAAGCCTTAGGCGAAGTATTGAAAAAGCATCCACAAATTGTAATTGCCACTGATGATATGTATGAACACATTATTTGGAGCCAAACTTTTGTTAATATTCTTAATGCTTGCCCCGAATTGTATGACCGCACTGTAGTATTAAATGGTGTTTCCAAAGCATATGCCATGACTGGCTGGCGCATTGGCTATGCCGCAGGCCCTGCGAAGCTCATCAATGAAATGAAAACCATTCAATCCCAATCCACCTCAAACCCTTGCTCCATCGCACAAAGGGCAGCGGTTGCCGCTTTAAATGGCGGAAATGAAAGTGTATTAGCAATGGTTGAAGCATTTCACCAACGCCACAACTACGTAGCTGACCGCCTGCAAAAAATTCCTGGTATAAAAGTAATCCCTGCTGATGGCACTTTTTACATTTTCCCAAGTGTGCAGACAATCATTAAACAACGTGACTATGCCAATGACATTGAGTTTGCAAATAAATTACTCACTGAAGCAGGTATCGCTCTAGTCCCTGGCTCTGCATTTGGTAATGAAGGCTGCATTCGCTTGTCCTTTGCCACCAGCATGGAAATTCTAAAAGATGCTTTAAACCGGCTGGAACGCTTCTGCAGCTAACTCCAAAATCACCTGCCGCTTAAGAGCAGGTGATTTTTTTTCTTTTTGGAGAATATACAACCAAAAGACAAACTTTCTAAAAATTATTATAAAATATGCTTGACCACGTAGCAGAATCGATTTAAGATTCTGCCCACATTCCCCGGTAGCTCAGTCGGTAGAGCGGATGACTGTTAATCATTAGGTCACAAGTTCGAGTCTTGTCCGGGGAGCCAATTAAATCAAGTAGTTATAAAAATCCCACCGAAGTTAGAAATTTTCATGTAGAAGCAATGTAGAAAAGATATCTATCTTCATGAGCTAAGGAGTAGCGGTTCGTGTGTGATGTATTTAATATTTTGGCCATTCTCTTATCTCCTTTAGTTGCATTACAAGTGCAAAAAATTCTGGACAATCTTTCGGATAAAAAACGCAGAAAAGAAGATATATTTAATACTTTAATGGAAACTCGAGCTCAACCATTGTCCTTTGAGCATGTTCGGGCTTTGAATAAAATAGATGTTGCCTTCTATAAAGATAAATCTATTATGCAGAGCTGGAATAACTATCGGGATCATCTTAATTCATTCCCTAAAGATGCAGGTGAAATAGAGCAAAAAATATGGACAAATGAAATACCAGAAAAATTGGTTAAAATGCTTTTTGAAATGTCGAAATTATTAAATTATGAATTCGATGAAGTTTTATTGAAAAAAGGAGCCTATTCACCAGTAGCCCATGGATATTTGGATTCTGAGCAAGCAATAATTAGAAAAGGATTAGTTGAGTTATTTGCTTTTCGTAAACCCCTAGCAGTAAGTCTTGTTAATAACCCGGAAAAGCAACATGAAGAAACATAATTAAAATATTATGCTAAATTCATAGTCTCAATGAACCTTATTCGCCTATATATGCTAGCCGCACTGAATTTAAGGGATTAAGATGTTAAAAAAACCAGATGAAATTAGAAACCTGACCAAACTAGGATTTGAACTTTCATTATTTATTGGCTTTATTACTTTAAATATTTATTTTTTTAATATCCAATTTTTCCCCATAGTGGATTTATATTCTTTTGCTTATTTAGCAATAGTAGTAGCTTGCTTAGGTATATGGATTTTTATAGTAATGGTACTGCCATTTAGTTGTGGCCCTTATCTATGGATGGAGTTGCTTAAAAAAAAGGGAATATGTGAACTTATTTTTAAAGAAGAGGCAGATGCGTTTATAAACTCTGGAAAGAAAGATTTTATTAACTTGACAGATAAAGCACGACTAAGATTGCTCTTTTATTATGTAGGTTCAATTATCGCTGTATATCTTTCACTACTAATTATATTTACTAAACCATCTTGGGTTTTAGGGGCCTATTTTTTACTTGGCAGTATGATGAAATTTTATCTATTCAATAATAAAAATGATGAACAAGTCTCAGAAGATAAAAAACTGGAAAATAGTTGGGGTAACTCCAAGTGTTTTTTAATTTTAAAAATTTATGGAGCTTCAATCATACCTGGAATTTGTCTGTTACTTCCAACCCTTATGCTAATAAAATTCTCGTTTATTAGAGATGAGATGCTTTCATATTTTTTTATATTTACATTGATATTTTTGTCTGGAGTAAGCTTGATGCCATTAGTAAAGAACTGGCGAGCAAGCTCTTGGATAATAACTGTATCAACTGTTGTGATACTTTTTTCATTACTTTGTTTTGATGGGTTTGGAGTGCTCTCTAAAAAAATTGTGCGCATCTATAAATTCGGCGCAATTGAAAATGTTTCGATTGGTGTTGATGATATCGGTTGTCAAATTTTTAAGAAGAAAAATCCCATTGTTGAATGTAATCCCAAAGATAAAGTATTTCCTATCAAAAATGTAAATGTGTTATGGCGCGTTGGAGAGTACTATGTTGAATTTGTCGGACCGAATCGCCGTCACGAGGAAGTAATATTATCTAGTACCCATGTATACCATCTTGACCCAATAGAGCTAACCAAAACTGAAAAATCTAATGATCACAACGAAAAGTTAACTTCCTAGAGGATAAGCCATGCAACAATTAATCCGTCCTAAAAAACTTAATCCTGGAGATAAAATTGCAGTGATCAGTGCTTCATGGGGTGGTCCTGGTACTTTTCCTTATCGTTATGAAGCAGGTAAGCAACGACTCAAATCTGTGTTTGTATTGGAAGTTGTTGAAATGCCGCATGCATTAAAGGATGCTGATTGGGTATACCGAAATCCTAAGGCTCGCGCAGAAGACTTAATGCAAGCGTTTTTAGACCCCTCTATCAAAGGGATTTTCTCCACGATTGGTGGAGAAGATGCCATAAGGTTATTACCTTACATTGACTTTGAAATCATCCGTAAAAATCCAAAAATAGTTTTAGGCTATTCTGACAGTACTGTGTTGCATTTTATTTGTTTAAAAGCAGGAATCGCAAGCTTTTATGGTACATCAGTAATGACAGGTTTTGCAGAAAATGTAGCAATGCATGAGTACACAGTAAGTGCGATAAAACAGAGCTTTTTTTCAACGGATAAAGTAGGTACTATTCCCAGAGCAAGTGAAGGATGGACTAAGGAATATTTAGATTGGCAAAAACCTTCCAATCAAATGATACAAAGAAAGCTTGAACCTGAAATGAAATGGGAGTTTATTGGGTGTACTGACAAAATAGTTAAAGGACGTTTATTAGGCGGCTGTGTTGAAGTATTACAGTTTATCAATGCAACCGAAATTTGGCCTTCACTAGATATTTGGGATGGATGTATTCTTTTCTTAGAAACTTCAGAAGAAGGTGTTGCGCCATTATTTTTAAAACGCTTCTTACGAAATTTAGCTGCCCAAGGAATACTAGCTAAAATCGGAGGTATTTTATTTAGTAAACCTGGGGGGCAACAGATCCTGGCTCCTGAATTTAAAGACTATGGAAAAGCTATTTTGGCTGTATTTGAAGAATATCAATTACCTCAAGTTTCTGTAGTAGTTAATATGGACTTTGGACACT
The DNA here is from genome assembly GCF_047605385.1 of Legionella sp. Lineage (GTDB taxonomy): Bacteria > Pseudomonadota > Gammaproteobacteria > Legionellales > Legionellaceae > Legionella. The sequence goes on from NZ_JASGFU010000051.1 coordinate 13,658, forward strand.
CTGATCCAATGTGGGTGATGCCTTATAGCTGTTTAGCCGAGATTAATCCAATGGAAGAGACCGTTAGTTTATTAGAAGGAATGGTTATCTAAGAACTCGTTACTAAACTAGTTTTTAGGCTATATCTTGTTTTAATCACGTATAGAAACGTGCTAAAAAAACTTGTCATCATTAAAAATGTCAAAGATAAAATAATTACTTTATTCCCAAAGTTATTGAGTAAAATTCCAATCATATAAAATGCACCGATTGAGACCAGCATTGAAATTGTACTAATGAGTGAATCAAAAGTTGCCCTAATGTCATTGCTGATATTTTTATGTAGTAATGCGCTGATAATAATTGAAGGGTATTTAAATAACATAAAACAGGAAAGAAAGAGGATGATAGGGATTATTTTATAGATTTCATTTCCGTTATATCCTATTAGATAGCTTGTAGCAGCAACGAAAAAAGCCATAAAGAATAAGCTTATTTTTAGTGAGTTTTTCTTTTCAGCAAAGAACGATCCTAGTGCTTGAAATACTAAAATGACGGCAAAAAAAAGTCCATATACTATTGCATCTGAAGTATGCTCACCTAAATAATCATAAATGATTACCTGCCAAAATTGGGCTAAAATTTGAAACACAGTAACAAGTGAAATATTAGCAATAAATAAAATAATGATGTTTTCAACTCTCAATACATTAAATAAGTTCTTGAGGTGCAACCTCGTTTTATTTAATGGTTGGCTTTTTGATGTAGTGATATTAAATTTCTTTAAATCATTAGCTAAAAGAGAAAATAATCCTATTATTGTTAAAATAGAAGAAGCAACAAACCAGACGTATCGGGACTCCACAGTTACAAAAACACTGCCTAAAAGTACAGATACTACCATTAACAAGTTTTGATATTTAAAGAACTTGCCTAATGTGGAGTTATAATCATCCTTTCCTGTCTCATAGGTATAAGTTTCAACTAAGATAGGCAACATCACCGCATTAAAAATTGCCAAAGACAAACCATTAAAAAATTCTGCTGCAAAGAAAATAGAAGCTGTATTACCTATGGCAGTTAAAAACATCCAAATGGCTGCAAGAAAAATTGAAATCAGTATGAAAGGAAACCTATTATTGCACCTATCAATGATCACCCCTACCGGAACTTGAATAAGTACTATTACTATTCCTTGAAACGCCTTTAAAAAGGAGATGTCCGCAATAGTTAACCCGTGATTGGTTAAATATAAAGAAGAGTAGCCACCGACTAGCATTCTTATACTTGAAAATAATATGGTATAGATTAATAGCCTGTAGAATAATTGCATTTATAAAACCAACTTATACTGATATATTATTCATGCGGTTAAAAAGGCTGAATACTCGTTCCATTTCATCAATTTTAAACGAAGATAATTGCTCCCCAGCAAAATAAAAATCAAAGAAATCAAGTGCTTTATCTGGGTGGTTTCTGTTCTTGAACGTATTGCCTAAATATATAAATATTTTATCTATAAGGAGAGGATCCCAATCAATGATTTGTTGATGCTTACTTTTTATAATCTCTTTTGTATTTTCTACAGTTAGTTCTTCAAGGTGAATAAAATTAAAACGCCTTTCAAAAGCTTTATCGTTAACAAATATAGCTGCTTCATCGATTGTCGTAGCGCCAATCATTTGAAACTCTGCGCGCATAAGATAGGGCTTTAATATATCAGCACCTGATATTCCCCCATCAGAATTTCCTGTATTTAATATCGTATGGGCTTCATCAAAAAATAAAATTTTCTTGTGATTTAAAGCCTCATTAAGAATATCATGAAATTTTTTTTCAAATTCGCCACGATATTTAGAGCCAGATAGTATGCTGCTAATGTCTATGTAGTAAATATCTAAGTTTAGAATATGCGCAATCGATGCAATAAGGAAGGTTTTGCCTACTCCAGGTTCACCGATGAGCATTATATTATTTTTATAATTTCTTTTAAGACAAATTTTTATAAGTTCTTGCTCTTGTTCTCGATGAAGACAGGGTTCTGGTTTTAAATTTTTTAAATTATACCCGTGCTTGTGAAAAAGGTTGTTGTCATTATTTTTATTCTGAGTTCGATACTGCGTTAAATAACTGGATAGAAGATTTGAATAAGTAGATTCGCACTCTAATAAATAGTCAAACACATTTTGTAAGCTGGTATTAGATCCATACTCTTTAAATATTTTTTCCAAGAGAACAGTATCGTCATTTTCCTTAAAAATCTGCCAATCAGTGTTAAGTGGAACATTAGTTTTATGTTCCACAAGAGATAGTAAATTAAATAAATTAACAGGTACATTCCCTGTTTGTTCGACAAGTTCAGTTACTTTAATAGAAGAAAAAGACAAACTACACCTCAGTAATACAGGAATTTAGTGTATTTGTATCAAAATTAAATACGCGATCAATTAGCTGACAAGGTAAGAAATTAGTTAAAAATTTTATTACTTCCAGAGCAACCAGTTTTCCAGCAATAGCATTGTATGGGTCAATGATCGTTGCAACTAAACCAGAATTTATTAAATCAGTTTTCTCTTTTTCTGAGTCTGAAATATTTGCTTCTTGTATTTCGGATTGATTAGGGAAAATTTCTTTATAAGTTCTTGTCTTGTTAGGTATGATTAGTGGGCCACAGGTTATTTGATTAAAAGAAGGTAGTCCAAAAATAAACGGACATTGCTTATTTTGACAGGCTTCATCGACGACATATACAATTTTTCCTCTTGGCGTATCTGCGCACAAAATTAAAATATCAAGGTCTTCTAAATGAGGCTCTAAATCTTGGGAACGAGTTACTCTTTGGTTAACTGTAATAATCTCAGCATGTGGGTTAACTAAGGTTAACTTTTTTTCAGCAACATCAAGCTTTTGTTTACCAATGTCGTTCTCATTATACAGCATTTGCCTCGCGGTATTGCTTAACTCAATGTGATCATGGTCAATAAGTGTTAGTTTTCCAATACCCATGGAAGCTAGTCCGTATGCTACATAAGAGCCAACACCGCCAACACCTAAAATGCCAACATGAGAATTCTTTATTTTTTCCTGAAATTGGATGGCATCATCAATATTATTGCCTTTAAGGGTAGCAAAGCTTTTGATCTGTCTATCAAATTTTATTAATTCTTTATCCGATAGGGTATGTTTAAATTCAGTTTTAAATTTTACAATATTGTTATCAATTAAAGTCTGAAAGACCTCATTAAATTCGTCTTCAGATACATCATGTTTGAAGAACAGTTGTTTATAAATTTCCTCTTTACCATTCATCCCAGATTTTTTTATTTTATAAAGTAAATCTATAAAAAATTCTTTTTCATCTATTTTAAGTGACTGGTCATCAGGCAGATGAATAATTATTCCGTTTTCATGAGATTGCAAATACAAATTTTCATTTAATTTTATCTATTTCATACAAAAACCACTATAAAGATTATTTCTGGCAATAATATTATTCAAATGAATGAGGTTATTAATTCAAATAAAATTACGCCAGAAATGAAGGCTAAGGAACCGCTGTAATTAAAGAAGCTTTTAAAGCAATTTTAGTTGCAGCAGAAATTTTAGAAATAGTTAGGGTTTTAGTTTTTGTAGTTGTTTTCATAACAATAACTCCTTTATTAATCCATAATAAAAACCAACTAACAAAGCTAGCTAGTTGGGCAAGATGTATCGAAGCATAAGAATAGCCTACAATAAATCTCCTTAAAGTAGATAGCTTTAGAAACTCTCTACAGAGCACAAGCTACTAAAGGCTAAAAGAAAAGTCAATCTCATTTTTGAATAAAAAACAAACAATTGCTCTTAATTATATGTATTTATTAAACATTTAAGTTCGAGGAGAGTAATAATTTTTTCCGGAATTATTTCTATACTAATCTGAATGACAGGATGATAGGTTATCAAGTAATGCTAATCTTTTAGCGTGGCTTAATTTATTAAATAAAATGATACATTTTGCTAACTCATCTTCCTCAGCATAAAAATAAGCAACAGGGGTTTTCAATATTTCACCAATACGCTTCAATGTAAGAAAATCAGGAGTATGTTTCCCTGTCTCATATTGATTCATGCGAGGACCAGCTGAAAATTCATCCATTCCCGAAGCCACTCCTAACTTTCTTTGAGATATCCTCGCAATTTTTCTAGCTTCTTTTAATCTTTTTGGCAGAGGTGAATCAACCATCTATATTAGCTCAATTAATTTAATAGAAATATAGATAAGAGATTCTTAGTTTTTGCCTTGACAATATAGTAAGGATTCCTTACCATTCATCTCAAATGAACAAAATACAATCATCATGGTTGTTTTTGATCATGCTTCCTGCTTTCCAAAATAAAAACAAATAACAAAAATATTGGAAGAGGCTATTTTTATTTCCATTGATTGTTATTGGGGTATGAAATGAATGAGCAGTTTGATTTGCATGAACTTAAGGTATTAGAGTGTATTTTTGTAGCTCGACACAGTAAAGCTGTTCCTATTGAAGAGAAATGTATAGTTAATTATCTAGAGGAATCTGGCTTTAAAAATCCACGAATGGTGGCACGCCTTGCATTCTTAAAACTAGAGAAAAAAGGCTATATCACAGAAATATATGATTTTGTTTCTGGTTATTTGCTTACAGAAGCAGGTGAAAAATTATTTTTAGATTGCTCAATGTCTGATAAGTTACAGATAGAGAAATCAGATGATGTTTAAAAAATCATCGATATTTAAAATCCTTCAAAAACTCTGGGAAGTATCTCACTTGATATCGCTCATGAGCATTGGAGGCATTACCTATGCTGAACAACCATTGATAACCAGTTCTGGTCCATTTTATTTACAAGGAGGAACCATGCCTCCAAATAAGGGAAAGTTAGAGGTTTCATTAGCATCACTACCTCTTGATGTGGCCCTTAAGGTAACATGTGATATAGAAAATCCAAGTTACAGCAAGCCCTATCCAGTAGTTATAACTACCACTGGAAGTATTAATGGAGTAAAGGCGCCATCAAACCAATATTTGCTCGATCACCAAATAAGTAAATATGCTGAAAGATTCATTATTAGAGTTGATTCAAATAACGGTCGTAGATGGCCACCGTATTTTGTATTTACCAACCATGATAATACTGATTCTGTGTATGTCACAAATTGCATAGCTATTTATGAAACGAACTAAGGTTTTTATATGGTAATCATTTTAAATCAAGCACCAATCGCTCTAGCAAAGAAG
>NZ_JASGFU010000052.1:0-18608 GCF_047605385.1 Legionella sp.
GCCCTTAAGGCGTGCTGCGTATTCTACGGATTTCTCTTCCTATGTCAAACACTTTCTTCTTTTTTCTTAACTATTTTTCTTTTATCTATTTAGGTGTGCTCAATTAGAGTGATGAGCACTCACATTGATTTTTTTTTCCACTATTCGATAGGCAGTCTTACATAGATATAGAATGTCATATCATATTTGTTCTCTTTATCTTTGGCATGAAACTCTTTACTAATGCATTGCCATTCACGTTCGTTAATTTCTGGAAAAAATACATCAGCAGTAAATCGATAATGGATGCGAGTAATATATAAGCGAGAAGCGAGACTAATTGTTTTTGCAAAAAGTTGCTCGCCACCTATGATTGTCACTTCATTTTGCTCTTTAGTGAGTTCAAAACATTGTTCCAAGGAATTAACTATGACTACACCCTCAGGAGCAATTGCTCTTGTGGTCAATACTATATTAAGACGACCAGGTAAAGGGCGACCAATGGATTCAAAGGTCTTGCGTCCCATAATGATGGGCTTACCCATGGTGATTGTTTTGAAATGTTGCAGATCTGCAGGAAGGTGACAGAGTAGTTGATTATTAAAACCTAAACCACCTGCTTCATCGATTGCTGCTATTAAATTGATTATTGTCATTTTGTATCCTTGATAAAGCCATAGTTCGTGCCATTTCAACTGCACTCAACATTGAGCCTGCATCAAGAATATTTTTACCTGCTAGCTCAAGTGCCGTTCCATGATCTACTGAGGTACGGATTATTGGTAATCCTAAGGTCACATTTACTGCTTCATTAAAGCCAGCATATTTTAGAACGGGTAATCCTTGATCATGATACATCGTAACAAAAGCATCACTTGTTTGTAGATGCTCTTTTATAAACAATGTATCTGCAGGAAATGGGCCTTGTATGTTTAGATCTTTATTTCGTAATAAGGTTAATGCGGGTGTAATCACTTCTATCTCTTCTCTGCCCAAATAACCTGCCTCACCAGCATGTGGATTTAAGCCAGCAACCTTGATGCGAGGATTTTTAATGCCAAAATCTTGAGTTAACGACTGGTGCAATTGCAAAATCACTTTGATAATTAATTCAATAGTAATCACATCAGGAACTAAACGTAATGGTAGATGTGTTGTCACCAAAGCAACTTTCATTTGTGAACATGCCAGCATCATAACTACAGTTTCTTGATTAAAATAATCTGCGAAAAACTCTGTATGACCGGTAAAAGAAAAACCTGCTCTATTAATTACAGCTTTATGCACAGGTGCTGTTACCAGGCCCGAAAATTCATGGCGCCCACATAATTGCGCAGCTTGAGTTAACATGTGCAATACATAAGATGCATTTTGTGAATTTAATTGACCTGGCACAACTGGCGCAGGACAAGTTATTGGAAGTATGTATAAATGATCAGGTTGTGGAGTCATTTTTTGTCCACTTTCGTATTCACTAAAATAAACTTTTTGCTTTAACTTCTTAGCACGTGCCTCTAAAACACGAATATCCCCAAGAACAACCAGTGGATAATCATAATTCGCCAGTGCTAAACAAAGATCGGGCCCAACTCCCGCCGGTTCACCACTGCTAATCAGCAGTGGCTTCATGCTAAATCCTTATCAACAATGTTAACGTAAGCATCGATACGAATATGTTGTTGCCAATTTTGTACCGCTTCTGCAAATTTACGTTGATGTAAATAGAGTCTTGCTTGTTGCTTTTTGAATGCAGAAGAATCATCTTGCTGCTTACGGCCTAAAACTTCAATTAGGTGCCAGCCAAATTGTGTTTTTACTGGCTGACTTACTTGATTTAAAGGCAGTTTATTCATGACTTTTTCAAACTCAGGTACTGTCTCACCTGGACTAATCCAACCTAAATCACCGCCTTTAATTGCACTACTGGGATCTAAAGAATATTTTTTGGCCATTTGTGCAAAATCTTTTCCTGATTTTAACTGTTGATAAATATTATTGACTTGCTTCTTTGCATCTTCAGGTAGCATACTGGCATCGGTCTTTAAGAGAATATGGCGTACATGAGTTACCATGATTGCATGATGCTTTTGCTCACCGCCAATTGCTACTAACTTAATTAATTGAATTCCATTGCCTGCACGTAGAGGACGAGAAACATCGCCTACGTTCATATTCATAACTTCCTTCGCAAAAAGATCAGGTAATTCAACCAAATGTCTTTCACCTAAATCACTACTCTCCAAGATTAAATCACCTTTAGATTTTTCAATTGCTAACTGACTTAAATCCGTATCCCTTTTAATACTTTTTAATAAACTAGCTGCAATCTCTTGTGCTTTTTGTACTTGAACCGCTGTTGGTTTATCACTTAATGGAATAACAATGTTTTGAATATGGTAGGTTAAGTTTGTGCGATCAACAGGTGCACCTCCTTCTGTTTTGAGAAATTGCTCTACTTGTTCATTAGTAATAACAACATCTCGACCTACTGCTTTTTGTTGTAAATTAGAAAGAAGTATTTCTTTACGGATGCTCTCCCGATATTCCTTCCAGTCCATACCTTGTTTAGCAATTTCTTCTCGCATTTGTGATACTGTAGCATGATTTGCTGTAGCAATCCGTTCAATCGCCTGATTTAACTCCGTCTCATCTACTGTCAGACCATTTTGCTTTGCCATTTGCATTTGTAGATCAACATCAATTAAATGTTGCAGCACTTGCTTACGTAATATTTTTTCTGGAGGTACTTCTTGTCGTTGAGCAAGCAACTGTTTCTTGGCAAGGGCTATTTGCTTATCAAGTTCACTCGCAGTGATTACTCCATCGTTTACAACAGCAACTACCTTATCTAATAGTTGCTTTGCTTGAACCATACTGGTTGCTATCAATAATATGCTTATGAGTGCGATTCTTTTATACATGCCGTAATCCTTCTTTAACTATCTCGAGCAATCTATACGCAATCCTGGCTGCATCGCAAAATTTTTGGAATAATGAAACACTATGTTATGTTAATCCCAAAATACAAGCAGCCTTGTTTAAATTATGTCATTATCTTAACACGCTTTTTGATTCTTAGCGATGAAATGGATCATTATAACCAGGAATATAAGTTCTCAATACTCCACTAGGATCACTGTTCGCGACAGAGCCTAAGCCTTTTAATAGTATTTGGAAATAGATATTGTTGTTGTATTGCGGTTCATAAGACACATTTAGGTTTTTAAATGTTCGTCCGCCTAGAACACGTACTGCCCAGCAACAACTATCGTATTGCATGCCTAATAATGACATCATACTGTAATCTTTACTGATGTTATGGCTGTATGCTCCAATTGCACTCCATTTATCAGTAACTGGTAATGAAGCAGAAACCAAGGCCTGATGCAAAGCATCATTTTTTACACTATTACGACGAACGGCAGTGACATCACCATTTACTAAGTAACTGTATCCAAAATTAATAATTGCACTAGGAACGGGTTGATAATGTAAATTTAAATCACCATTATTGGTAGCAGAAGTCGCTGGATCCCATACATAATCCCCGGTTGCTCTCCATTTGGAATTGACACGATATACTGCTCGAGAAGCGATTGGTGATGTTGAAGCAAGTGGGGAAAGCTGGCCTATTTCATAAGGATTGTCAAAACAAGATTCTGTCAAACTGCGGCATAATTGCACGCGGCGTGGACTAAAATATTTAATCTGGCCAACAGAAAAATTAGCTAACTCGCTGCCAGTACGTTCAGATAACCAGCGCGTGGTCAATGCATAAGATAATTGATTCGCATCACCAATACGATCAAATCCTGAAAAACGATTAGTTCTAAACAATTGATCTAAATTAAAGATCATGTTTGCCGTATCATAAATAGGAATAGCATCTTGATTTTGGTAAGGCACTCGCAAATAAAATATACTCGGCTCTAGAGTTTGAGTGTATGCATCACCCAAAAAAGTAAAATCCCGATCAAAGAATAGGCCACTACTCACAGAATAGCGTGGAATAAAGCGATTATAATCGGTATGTACTGGTCCCCAATTATTTTTTACTTGATAATAATTTTCAACAAACTCTACTGAAGGCGTAATATACCCCCAGGATTTACGCTGGGGCAGTGACAATACCGGATTAAAATGTAAGCGAGGTCCTCGTGGCATTCCAATTTGCGCGCCTTCCCACCAAGTTCCTGGCCAGAAAAACTGATCATACTGCCCAAGGATATTTAAATTAGCATGTAAGGGTAAGTCATAATAGTAACCATGGGCTTGTAATTGTGGTAATCGTTCATATTGATCCGCAATTGGCGTTTCATTTACTGGATGTAGGGTTTGGTAGCTTTGTACCATGCCTTTAAACATCCAGTTTTCCATAGTATAAGTCAGATCTGCTTGGCGCAATAACTGTCTTTGCGTAATTAAAGCCCAGTTCGTACTGAAATCTTGGAAATAATAATCATCAGATACTTGTTGCGCATTCAGGTGCAAACGTAAATCAGGAGTAAATTGAGTAGTTTCAAGAATACCCGCTGTCCAGCGATTCGTAGAATTATCACGCAAACGTGGGAACTGTTCTTCATTATTATGTAAAAAGAAACGATATGCTTGATCATCAGGCAAAAAACTACCGGCAATTATCCCAGTGCTTTTTTCAGTAAGAAAACGATATTCAGCTCCTAACATCACACCTCGCTCAGAATAAGCGTGCGGCAATAAAGTTAAATCATAGTTAGGTGCCATATTCCAATAATAAGGAATACCTAAATCAAAACCTCCCGTATTGGAATAGCCACCAATAGGCATTAAAAATCCAGATTTACGTTCTTTATTGGTAGGAAAGCTTAAATAAGGGACATAAAAAACTGGCCATTCACGGAAACGTAAAGTCACATTCCGGGCAACACCTACTGCTTTCTTATTATCAATACTGATGGACTTTGCCTGCAAATCCCAAGCTTTATCTTGAGGAGCACAGGTTGTATAAGTTGCCTGGCGCAGTAAATAGTCGGAGTTGGCAAATCGCTTTATCAAGCTTGCTCGACCCCAAGCAGGTAATAAAGCATGACCTTTATTCGTATTAAATCGGTAAAGAACATCCTCGGTTTGTCCTGATTTATCTTGAGGATAAATCACTGCTTTTCTGGCAATCATTAATTTATCAGGTTCTAAATAATGAACATTTCCTAAAAATTCAATTTTAGTGATTTTATTCGTTTTAGCATCACGGTACACATAAGCTGTTTGAGCATTTACAATGCGTTGTGATTGTTGAATTTCTATATTACCAGAGAGTTTTGAAGGCTTATTTTCATAGAAGGAAGCCTTATCAGCCATAATGCGCACCTCATCAGGTGATGCTAAAGGTGTTACGGTAATTGGTGTGTAGGAGCCTAAACAAATCGGTGTACTTTGGTCTGTTTGCCAACCTAGACAATGGGCAAAACGAGCTCTTAATGCATTTGTTAAATCCACATCACGAGCCACTACACAAGCTTGCACTGGTTCATTGATCAATACTTGAGCATGAGCTGTCTTATGATGGATAATCATAAGGGTACTAATGGCAGTTGTTATACCGCACATCAGAAACCATTTCACCGAAATCTTGTCCACAAGTAATAAAATGCCTTATCATGCACACAAAAAACAATCTACTGCGTGCGAACACAGTTAAAAATTAAGAGTAACAATTCATTTTGAATCTCATATCCATAATGAGGCTTGAACCGTTACATACCTGAATTGATGGGAAGTATATCATGCATGAAAGAGAAAACGCACTGAAAGAGTGGCTTACTAAGACAATAAAGTGTTCTGAATTTGAAATTAAGCTCTTGGCAGGAGATGCCAGTTTTAGAAGATATTTCCGCATCCAGCATAAAGATTCAAGTTACGTCATTATGGATGCTCCTCCGGGCAAAGAGGATTTAATGCCGTTTATTCATATTGCTCAAGCTTTAGAACAAGTTAATGTATTAACACCCAAAATCTTAGCTCAAGATCTGCAACAAGGTTTTTTACTGCTAAACGATCTGGGAGATAACCTGCTTTTAAATGCTCTTTGCGCAGAAACAGCAGATAATTATTACAAAGAAACTATTAAAACGTTACTCAAAATTCAATCATGCACTATTAACGATCCCAAACTTGCTTCATTTGATCATGCTTTTATGATGCATGAAATGAAGCTCTGTATTGATTGGTTTTTGTGCAATTACCTTGCATTGGAATTAAGTGCTCCAGAAATTTCCTTATTGCAACAATCTATGGACTGGATTGCTACCGAAGTAGCGAAACAACCATTAACCTTTATTCACCGCGACTATCATTCACGTAACTTGATGATTCTCAACCAACCACCAGAACTGCTCATGGGAGTAATTGACTTTCAAGATGCAATGTGTGGCCCATTAACCTATGATTTAGTCTCTTTGCTTAAAGATTGTTATATAGCATGGCCTCGCGCTAAAATTTTAGAATGGGTTGAGTTGTTCTATGAACAAAACTCTTTAGCTAGTATGTATACTTTGCCTGAATTTATTCGTGCCTTTGATCTTTGTGGCTTACAAAGACATTTAAAGGTTTTAGGCATTTTCTGTCGTTTACATTTACGTGACAACAAATCGGGTTATCTTAAGGATTTACCATTAACATTAAGCTATGTACTGGAATGCGTTGAAACTTATGAAGAATTGCATTCTTTATTTAACTTCTTTCAAATGAGAGTTTATTTACCATGAAAACGGCAATGATTTTGGCTGCTGGTCGCGGCGAGCGCCTAAGACCCATTACAGATGTGACTCCCAAAGCCTTATGTATCGTTAAAGACAAGCCACTCATTGAGCATCATGTGCTTAATTTGGCAAAAGCAGGTTTTGAAAAATTGGTAATTAATCATTCCTATCTTGGTGGAAAGATACGGCAATACTTAGGCGATGGCTCTCGTTGGGGCATCAAAATTTGTTATTCTCCGGAGCCTCCAGGAGGTCTTGAAACGGGTGGCGGTATTTTTAATGCCCTTCCTTTATTAGGTAATCAATCATTTATCACCGTTAATGCAGATATCTATACTGATTTTGATTTTCGGCAAATCAAGCCTGTTGTATCCAATGCAATTCATGTAGTTTTAGTTAAAAAAAATCCAGCTTTGCAACATCATGGTGATTTTGGATTAACCAAGCAGATTCAGCTAACAAATAACGATCGGGAGTACACTCTTGCCGGCATTTGTTGCTATCATCCCCAGGTATTTCAAAGCTATAAACACGGTCGTTATACTGTAGTCCCTTTACTTCGGCATTGGGCAGATCAACAAAAGGCTACGGCAAGTTTACATCAAGGAATTTGGTTTGATATTGGTTCCTTAGAGCGGTTACAGGTGGCAAACGCTCTGTAACCTATATTGAATTCTTAATGAGCCGAGCCTGCTCCAGCATGCGGTGCTTCTTCTGCCTCAACTTCCGGAACTTGTGCTTGTTCTTCTGCTACACGCGCCGCTTCCACTCGCTTGAGTGTTGAAGTAACTTCTTGTTTTTTCTCAGCTTCTGTACGCTCTCCTGGATAATCACGAACTCTTAATTTAGCTTTTACTCCTTTATTAAGCATAAACTCTTCAAGGCCGCCATCCTCTAGCAATTGTTTAATGATTTCAGGATCAATCCGCGTATTTTCACTTTGCACTTTATCATTAGCATTATAGATGAAACCATCTTTGATAATATAATCTTTGCTTATTAACCAAGCATTAAATAATTTGTCTAAAGAGTCAACGAAATGCGAATCTAATGCGCCATTACTTGAACTATAACCACGAACATAATGGCCCGCTTCGCTCACTGCGTAATCCAATTTTATTTCTTCCGATAATTTATCAGCTAAGTCTTTAGCAGCTGCTTCGGCAATATTTTTCTGCAAGTTTTTTTGGTCAGAGGTTTCAATGTATTGTCCACGATGGGGATTGCCATTAGGAGTAAGCTTTAACTCAATATGCTCAGCAAATCGTGCTGTCGCATCAAGTACATCTTTTTTCAATCCAGGTTCTTTCACAAAACATGTAGCGTTATCGGCTGATTTGGTGATGCGCCCATGGGCATACCAAGCACCTTCCGTTGTAAGCCCAGCGACATTAAATATTTTTTGAATAGTCTCAGGCGAAGGAAATGTCCCTAAAGCACGTATGGATGATGTAGTGGTAGCCATAATTTTATCTCTCTTTAACAAAAACCTACAACATTTAATCTAGATTATAGCAAAAACGACATCCATTAACCGGCATCGCTTTTCAGAATAGTTGTTAAAACTCTGTAAAAATTTACATGAATGGAGACGTTATATCATCGATTACAGAATCAAACGTATTATTTTTCATTGATTCAAAAGTAAACTCATCGACCAAAATAGCATCCCAACGAGCAGCTTCTTCCGCAAGTAAAGCATCTACTTCTTGCTGTGTTAATTCTTTATTCGCCAGCTTTTCGTCTAACTTCTCTTTGAGATGACCAAATTTCACGTGCCGTAAGTTACGGATCTTTTTATGCAATTCATCGTTTTGAATAATTAACTGCAATGCATGTTCCATTCTATCTATAGGTTGCTTTGCATCGCCACTTAAATAGATGTAACTTTTTAAACGCTCACGGACGGTGTTGTTGGTCATCATCAAACCTGCCAATTGATGAGACAATTTATCGCTAGGATAACGCATGGTTTGTCCGAAAGGAAAAGCAACCAAGCGCATGATAAATCCCAAAATTTTTGATGGAAAATTATTACATAAGCCAATTAATGCTTTTTGTGCGTGATAAAAACAATACCCTACAGCCCACTGCGCATGCAATTGTTCATCTTTATGATCCTGATTCAATTGCACGCTACGTAAAGCCGCCATTGCCATATAGAGGTAAGATAAACCGTCTGCTAATCTTGCTGATAAGCGTTCTTTACGTTTAAACTCACCACCTAAATAAATTAGCGAAAAATCCGCCATCCAAGCAAAAGCATAACTTAAGCGGGTCAAACGCTGGTATTCTCTTCTCATCGGACTATTGGGGACACTAATAAATAAACCACCAGTCCATGCAGTACAAATGGTTTTAGCAAAATTTTGCATGAAATATTGGATATGCTTCCAAATAACCTCTCTAAATGCAGTCTTATCCTCCTTGGCAACCGCATAAAATTCATCACGAATAAAGGGATGACATGCCATAGAACCTTGGCCAAAAATCAAAAGGTTCCGTGACATTACGTTCGCACCTTCAACCGTAATCGAAATAGGAATACCTTGATAAAAATTAGTTAAATAATTGCGTGGGCCAACCACTACACCGCGACCTGCATGCACATCCAAGGCATCATTAACTACAATTCGTCCTAATTCAGTATTAAAATACTTAGTAATTGCAGAAGCAACCGAGGGTTTTTTGTGTTCATTAACTGCAGCAACAGTCAACAAACGAGTTGAACTGGTTAAATAGGTTAAACCAGCAATCTCTGCAAGCTTTTCTTCAACCCCTTCAAACTGCCCGATTTCAACATTAAATTGACGGCGGATACGTGCAAAAGCACCGGAGGTTAAATAAGAAACAGCTGATGAGCCAGCACCTAATGCAGGTAACGAAATAGAACGTCCAATAGACAAACATTCAACCAACATTTGCCAACCACTGCCCACACGTTTTTGGCCACCAATTACCGCAGAAATTGGCACAAAAATATCTTTACCACGAATGGTACCATTCATAAAAGGTTGTTCTGCAGGAATATGACGATTTCCTATGATTAGGTTTTTAGTATTTCGAGGAACCAACACACAAGTAATCCCTTCAACTCCTTCACCTTTTAATAAATCATGTGGATCTTTTACATAAACCGCTAAACCAATTAAGGTGGCAATTGGTGCTAGAGTGATCCATCGTTTGTCCAGCGTAATATTTAAACCTAAAACGTTTTGACCATCTATTTTCTTTTCAACTACAAGGGCTTCGGATTGAATGGAGGTTGCATCACTGCCTGCGCCAGGCTCAGTCAGTGCAAAACAGGGAATATCAAGACCTTTGGCAAGGCGAGGCAAATATAATTTTTTTTGCTCATTAGTACCATAATAATTAATCAGTTCACCAGGTCCTAAAGAATTAGGAACCATCACAGTTACTGCAGTTACGCCTGAGCGAGTAGCAATTTTTTGTACTATTTCTGAATGAGCACGTGCCGAAAAACCTTTGCCACCATATTCTTTAGGAATAACCATGCCAAAGAAGCCATTATCTTTCAAATAAGCCCAAACCTCTCCTGACAAATCATGAACTTGCGAAATACGCCACTCATTGGTCATATCGCATAAAGTTTGAGTTTCATTATCGAAGAAGGATTTTTCTTCTGCGCTAAGTTCTGATGAGACGTTAGACAAACGATCCCAATCAGGTATTCCTCTAAAAATATCTTCTTCAAGCCAAGTATCACCAGTATTGAGTGCATCCTCTTCCGTTTTAGACAGCTTGGGAACTGCTTTACCCGCGGTTTTATATAAATAATCCGCAATTTTGGTGCGTAATGGCTCCATGTACACGATTAAGAGAGCGACAACAATAACAAGCCATAGAATAAAACCAATAATCCATGGCAATCCAATCGCAAATGTTGCGATAACTAAATAAAATACGCTGCCTAATTCCCATACTAGTGGGCTCATCCCCCGATAAAGAACAATCAACGTAAAAACGAGATAAATCAGGAAAAATAAAATTGCCATAAAAACACCTTCCCTTGCTTTTTTTCATTATTGCAGGATAAACATATAGTATATACTTTTTTTTAAAACAATAGCATATGGTTAAAAATACAGCCACTTATGTCTTTAGTTAAGATAGGAAATAATTATGGGACGCACCCTAGTATGAATCAGAGATTACTTTGGAATTTTGAATTTGCTGCAAAAACCACAACATTTCCCCGAGAGTTTTTAACTCCCTATCCTTCAGAGGATTTAAAATGGGAAGTGCGATATTTTTGGCCCAATGATCAACCTATAGTACTTAATTTGCTTGATAATGCCCTACTGGACATCACTAATTACAAACAGAAACACCACGAAGATTATTACTTTCTGCTGCCGAATAAAAACTACAATATTAAACGTCGTCGTGATGAATTGCTCTATAAACCCCTACGCCAAAAATCAACTATAGCTTTTGGTTTTGCTGCTAAAATCAATCTTGAATATGATGATACTCATTCGAAAAAAACTCGTAGTAATGACCCTTTGCTCCAAGAAATCACACAACAAGTGATTCATGAAGGAATCGAAGTCTACGTACAAAAGAAAGCGTTTACCTATAAATTTCCAACCACCCCCAAGGTCAAACTGGAATTAGCACATCTTGAAGTACATAAGCAAATCTATTTTAGTGCCTGCATTGAAGGCAGATCGCAAAAATTAGTAGAAAACCTTGCCGAATACTTGCTAGGACAACAGATTTCCTGCGAATATGTAAGCTTTCTAAAACATATTTTACATTTATGATCAAGACCATACTGGCAATTGCTTACAGCTTCGGCAAAATCGGGTTGATCTCACTAGGTGGTGGCAACTCCATGTTGAAATTATTAGAATATGAAGCAGTAAACTATCGACAATGGATTGGGCAAGAAGAATTTATTGCCATGGTCGGGTCAAGCTTTGTCTTTCCAGGCTTAACAGCAGTCAAATTATCTGCATTGATTGGTTATAAAACAGCAGGATTTGTCGGTTTAGTACTGGCAGTACTTTGTCTTAATTTACCTGGACTCATTATGACTATTATTGGCTATCAATGGCTGACAAGTCATAACGGACCTGTAACCCGTAAAATCATGCTCGGTGTGCAATACGGTGCCTTAGCATTATTGGCTGCGGCCAGCTATTCAGTGGCTCAAGGAGTAGTAAACATGTATTTCTCCATTCCCATAGCTCTATGCTGTTTCTTATTTTTTTTAGCACTAACTTTTTGGAATTTATCACCTTTTTATGGTTTTCTTGGTTTTATCGGAATTTGTTATTTTTTAGTGTCTTAAGCCATAATGAATTATGTAGTTAAAAAAGGAGTTGCCCTTGGATACTGTATTGGATAACCCTGAGTATTATATTAACAGAGAATTTTCGGCAATTGCCTTTAACCAACGCGTCCTGGCACTGGCTAATGATGAACGTGTACCCTTATTAGAACGGATGCGTTTTTTAAGCATTTGCAGTAGCAACCTTGATGAATTCTTTGAAATTCGTGTTGCAGGTTTAAAAGAAAAAATTGCATTGTCTTCAGGAAAATTAACCATTGATGGTTTACGTCCAGAAGAAGCATTTAGCCAAATAAGCCACAAAACTCATCTTTTAATTGATGAATTATATGCTACCTTTAACAAGCAACTATTGCCTGCTTTGCGTAAGGAAGGCATTCATTTCTTAGATATCAGTGAATGGAACGAAGATATTCATTTATGGGCAAGACATTATTTTAAACATGAAATTCAGCCTGTTATTAGCCCAATTGCGTTGGATTTAGCCCATCCACTGCCACAATTGATTAATAAAAGTTTGAATTTTATTATTTCGCTAAGTGGTAAAGATGCCTTTGACCGTCGCATTGATTATGCCGTAGTACATGCTCCACGCTCCATTCCACGCGTTATTCATTTACCTTCAGAATTATGTGGCGACGCTCATTATTTTGTGTACTTATCATCCATTATTACAGCTCATGTCAACAGTCTCTTTCCAGGAATGGAAATTAGTGGCTGTTACTCATTTCGTTTAACTCGTAATAGCGATTTATTTTTACGTGAAGAAGAAATTGATGACCTGGCTAAAGCAGTCCAACGCGAAATATTTTCTCGTCATTATGGTCATGTCGTACGTCTGGAAATTGAAAAAAATTGCCCCAAAGAAATTGTCGAGTTCTTACTGCAAAAATATCATTTACGTCATGAAGACACTTATTATTGTGATGGGCCTGTAAATTTACAGCGTTATTTAAGTGTTATCAATACCTTAGATAGACCAGATTTAAACTATCTACCGTTTACTGCACAATATCCGCAACTCCCTCACAATGGCCGAAATCTATTTGATGTACTCGATGAGCAAGATATTTTGCTGCATTTACCTTACCAAAGTTTTGAAGTGGTCATCGATTTTGTCCGCCAAGCAGCAGCAGATCCCAATGTTTTGGCAATTAACCAAACCCTATATCGAACTGATTCTGAATCCGTGATGGTCGATGCTTTGGTGGATGCTGCTCATTCTGGAAAAGAAGTCACCGCGGTCATTGAGTTACGCGCTCGCTTTGATGAAGAATCCAACCTTAAATTAGCAAATCGGTTACACACGGCGGGGGTCTTAGTGCTTTATGGTGTTGTGGGCTACAAAACCCATGCCAAAATGACCTTGGTGGTACGTCGTACCCATGGTAAATTAAAACGTTATGTGCATTTGAGCACCGGTAATTATCATGAGAAAACTGCAAAACGCTACACGGACTTTGGCTTATTAACTGGGGAACCGACAATTACCTCAGATACACAAATTATTTTTCAACAGCTTACTGGTCTTGGCAAAGTAGTAAAGCTTAAAGCGTTAAGTCACTCCCCATTTACCTTGCAAAAAACAATGTTACAATTTTTTGAACAATGCTCTGCTGCAGCAGAAAAAGGAGTAGACACGGAAATTTTAATTAAGGTCAATGGGTTAACTGATAAAACCATCATTCAGGCTTTATACAAAGCATCGCAATCTGGAGTTAAAATTAACTTGTTGGTTCGTGGAGTCTGTTGTTTAAAACCAAATTTACCAGGAATTTCTGAAAATATCCGCGTGCTCTCATATATCGGTCGCTTTCTAGAGCATCACCGCATATTTTATTTTCGTATTGATGGCGAAGAGCATTACTTCTGTGCTAGCTCTGATCTCATGGAACGGAATTTATATCATCGCATTGAAATTATGTTTCCAATCCTTAATGAGCACAGCAAGAAACGCATCAAGCAAGAAATTATTAAAAATTACTTAAAGGATAATTGCAACACTTGGGAAATGCAAAGTGATGGCACTTACAAACCTATCAACCAAGGCACCACCTCCGCCCAAGATAAATTAATTAAACTATATCAAGACGAAGAAAGTGATATTTAGGGGTAAATACCTAATTGACAAGTTAACTTAATATCCACACCAAGTTGTAACGAAGCATCTGTTCCCAATGGAATGGGGAAATTGGTGCGGCCATGCCCAACTCCTTCTATTTGCACCACAGGAATAGGGCATTGGGCAGCAAAGCGTTCTAATACGGGCTGAATTAATGAAGATCCATTTGGCTCTTTTCCTTCAAGAAAATCACCAAAGATAATTGCCGTAGCATCTTGAAATAGATTAGCTTGTTGCAAGTGTTCCAGCATGCGATCCACACGATACCCACGCTCGCCAACGTCCTCTAACAAAATGAATCGTCTGCTGCCATTCATTTGCCATCGAGTGCCAATACTTGCCTGTACCAAAGTAAGATTACCACCAATTACCTGAGATTGAATAAGGCCTGATGCTTGCGCCAGCTGATTTAAAGGCTTCATCGTGTTAAACACCACACTGGGAGTTTGCGCAAATAAAATTGATTTTAACGAGGCAAGAGATTCTGCTGAAAGCTTGGCAGGCAATACGGAACCATGCACGGTTGGCCAATGCCAATGTTGTTGTAAATACAAATGCAAACAGGTAATGTCACTCATACCTACAAAAATCTTAGCCATTGCGGGAGCTTTAAGTTGTGTAAGTTGAGGCAGGAGGCGCGTTGCACCATAACCACCGCGCACACAAATAATGGCTTTACTTTCCGGATTATATAAGGCATTTTTTAAATGCAGAAAACGCTGCTCATCACTATTAGCGCAGAGTAAGTCTTTACCAAACAAAGTATCAGACACAAGAACACGTAATCCCCAAGATTCCAGTAAATCAAGCAAGCCTCTTAATTCGGCATCAGAACAGCGTGATGCTGGCGCGATTAGCTCAATTGCATCACCTGTTTTTAATCCAGCTAAATAGTTCATTTATATCTTCACAAAATTATTTCTTTAGAAAATGAGCAGCCCTTAGTGTACTTAAAAAAACTTTAAATTAAGAGCGTTTTGCTTAATTTTTCTGGTTCTTCACGTACTAAGCGCGGTAATAAATAGCCAGGAACCAATTTTTGTAATTGTTGATAAATTTCCTGAGCCTTAGTAAAAGGTAAATCAAAATGAGCCGCACCTTGAACCTTATCCAGCACATGCAAATAATAAGGTAGTATGCGTTGAGCAAACAAAGCCTGACTTAACGAGGCCAAAATTTGTGCATCATCGTTGATTCCTGCCAATAATACCGCTTGATTTAATAAATGACACCCTACTTGCCGCAAAGCCTGTACCGCCTGACGCACTGCACCATCATCTAATTCTTGGGGATGATTACTGTGCACTACGATTACTTTATGTAATTGGGTATGTGCTAAAATATCAAGAAAAGTTTGATCAATACGCTCAGGAAACACCACTGGAATACGAGTGTGAAAACGAAGAGTATGCACATGAGGAATCTGTTCTAGCTGTTGAATTAACTCTGTTAATACTAAATCTGAAGCCAATAAAGGATCGCCCCCACTTAAAATGACCTCCGTAATGCTTTTATCCTTACGAATGTACTCACCGATGTCTTTAAAGCCCAGGCGTCCAGGGTTATTGTCTTGATAAGGAAAATGCCGACGAAAACAAAAACGACAATTCACAGCACAAATACCAGTTAAAGTAATTAAAACACGCCCATGATATTTATGGATTAATCCTTTTAAAGGATTGCTTTTACGCTCTCGTAAGGGGTCGGTTTCAAACCCTGCTGGGGTTGCAAGCTCATTTGCAGTTGCTAAAACTTGTAATAACAAAGGATCATTAGGATTTCCTTTTTGCATACGTTGTGCAAATCCCAAAGGAATACGACTAGAAAATAGCTTTTCCGCTAAGATACTTCCAGGTGTTATAGGTAAATCCAAATATTCTAATAAGGCAGCTGCAGAGGTAAAACCTTGTGCTAACTTTTTCTGCCAACTTAAAGAGGTATCTCGCATTAATGACATAGACTTGATAAACTGTGCGCACTTTAACGAAAATCCAGTAAAATCTCAACTGTGGAGTAGCAATGGCAACTTATGGCAGCAATGATGTAAAAAACGGCTTAAAAGTAATGGTCGACGACGCACCTTGTACAATTCTTGAGTGTGATTTCGTAAAACCAGGAAAAGGCCAAGCTTTTACTCGTATTAAAATTCGTAACTTAAAGACAGGCCGTGTTGTTGAACGCACTTTAAAATCGAACGAAACAATTGAATCTGCAGACGTAGCAGATGTGGAAATGCAATACCTCTACAATGATGGCGAGTTATGGCATTTCATGGTTCCTGACAATTTTGAGCAATACGCAATTACTAAAGAAGTGCTCGCTGATTCTGCTCAATGGTTAAAGGAGCAAGACATTTGCATCGTCACTTTGTGGAATAACGATCCTATTCAAATATTACCACCTAATTTTGTAGTGCTGGAAATTGTAGAAACTGATCCAGGTTTAAAAGGTGATACTTCCGGTGGTGGCGGTAAACCAGCAACCTTAGAAACAGGTGCCGTAGTACGTGTGCCTTTATTCGTACAAACAGGGGAATTAATTAAAGTAGACACTCGTAAAGGCGAATACGTTTCCCGCGCTAAAGAATAATATCATTTATGAAGGCCAGGAGGCAGGCAATGAACTATAATCCAGGAATTCAGTAACATAGCTTTCCTGAGTTATCATCGCTTGCCTCCACGACAGCAAATGGCTCCCAATAGGCAACCGCATCGTTTAAGAAACTCAACAGCACAACCTCTTCAAAATAATGAGATCTTATCCTAATAAACATTATAAGAATCGTATAATCCCCAATAGCCCACATCACCTAGGTCATCATAGCCGTAGTAATAGGCATCATTCCAATACGGCCCACCATAATAACCCACTGAATAGACATAACGACTACTGTAAGCCGGTGTATAATAAACGGTTTTCGTAACACAACCAGTTATAAAAAGTATTGATGCAACTACGGTTAAAGAAATAATTAATTTTTTCATAGTCCCTTCCTAATCCATTAAAGATAGACCGTCGATTGCGACTTCTTACCAGCAAATGCCAGCAAGCACTCTGAGCACCAGTTGCAAGCAAACTATTAGCTCCAACTGCATACTTACTGTCTATATGTATCTTTGGGTGTGCGAATGCTTCTACAGATATTGCACTTTAATTATACAATAGCTTTCTTAAAATGACCAAATTTTGGTCAAAATTTTATGTGGGAAAATACCGATTAGGAAGAAACATTAATAGATTGTTTTCTTAAAGAGGAAGTTATACAGGTAACGACTTGCCAAATTCTGAGCCGCTACTGGTGTCTACACTGGAGGTTTATGATGAATTTAAGGCTCCCTACTTTGGCTCATGTAGGTTTGCTCACCACCCACCAAACTGCCCTCCCTATCTGAAAAATTACTTAATGGTTCAGGTAGGATCAGTCATCACCTATATACTTATATGATAGACCATAGACGCATATTTGTTAAATTTTTATACAGAATTTGCATCTCAGTAAATATTTTTATTTCTGATCACGTGCGAGATGATTTGCTGAAGCTTGGACCGTTGGCATGATGATCATTTGCTCCACATCCACATGCGCAGGCCGCGTAATACAATAAACAATAGCATCAGCAATATCTTCAGCTCTTAAAGGGTGAAAACCCTGATAAAACGCTTTAGCCTTTTGTTTATTGTTCCAACGTACCTCACTAAACTCTGTTTCTACTGCACCTGGAGCAATCTCGCTTACGCGAATAGGCTTACCAAGGAGGTCTAAACGCATGGATTTAGACAAAGCATGCACGGCGTGCTTGGTAGCAACATAAACATTACCATTGGGATAACACTCATGTCCTGCAATCGAACCTATATTGACGATATGACCTCTATTGCGTGCAATCATACTTGGAATCACCGCACGGCTAACATAGAGTAAGCCTTTGATGTTGGTATCAATCATTGTATCCCAGTGATCTACAATTCCTTGATGTAAGGGTAATGTATCCAAAGCCAGGCCTGCATTATTAATTAGCACATCAATGGCTTGCCATTTTGACGCTAAAGACTCTATTTGACTGGTTACTTGTTCATGATCACGAACATCAAGAGCCAAAATATGATGCTCTTTCCCGTATTGATGACTTAACTCTTGAGCTAAATACTGCAGACGCTCTAAACGACGCGCACATAAAATCAATTGGGCACCTTGTGCCGCACATAAATGCGCACAGGCTTCACCGATACCACTAGAAGCACCTGTAATTAAAATAACTTTATCATTTAATGAATTCATAAAATTTATCCCTTCACTTTCGGTGCTCACGCCGCGGCACGTAGGCCGGTGAATAATTTGCTTAACTTAATAGCGATGCGTCCCGAACCAACCTACGTATTATACTAATAGGCTTATGAGATATTGGTTGACTTTTAAGTAGAAAGAATCCTAAACTAATGCTTAAGGCGTGCT
>NZ_JASGFU010000053.1:0-17863 GCF_047605385.1 Legionella sp.
ACTTCGCCGGAGCCCTTATTTGGATGCGTTAGAAATTTTGTTCACAGAACCTAGCCATTACTTTAAGTGCAATTATTTTACTTGTACTCATCGAGCGTCAACGCCTGCATACTTTGGCGCGCGAAAAATTCAAACCCCATGAAATTGAAACAGTAATTATTTTAGTTATTTTTACTTTAGGCATTTTACCACTCCTGCCTGATCGCACGTTTGATGTTATATATTGCGATCCTTGCTAGTTTCATCTCAAAAATAGCATTGTTATGGAGTTTAACATCTGTACGTTTTGCTTTTCACTCCATCTTATATTACTTGGGATGTTAGCTCGTGGCGTTATCATTTACTCGATTGGGATTTAAATAAGACCCTGACTTTATCTCCATGTGAGAATTACAGGAGGTTTGTGCTCTGTGGGCAAGGTTTTACTCGATGGCCAGCCAATAATAATGGGAGCTACGGCCGTCATTTTTTTAGGTATTTCTAACTCCTCTTTCCATTCGGGTAAGTTTAGAGCAGGAACTGCAAAACCAATAACACAAGAAGATAAACCATAAGTAAGCGCAGAAAGCATTAAATTTTCAGCGGCTAACCAACAGTCAGCACTGACAAATTTTCCTTTAAATGTACTGTATATAATAATTAAAGTTCGTGCATTATAAAAAACATTGAATTCTTTTTGTTGTACTATTTGAAGAACATGTTCCTCTTGTAAATCTTTACTCTTCTTTTGATCATTAATCGTTAACTGCTTTGCACTTTCTGAAATACGATCTAATAAAGATTTATTTTGAATCACTACAAATGCCCGGGATTCTTCATGAAGCGCTGTGGGAGCATGCACTGCGATATCTAACAATTGACGAATAATTGCTGAATCAACTTTCTTAGATAAATAGTTACGTACAGCCCTGCGATTGTATATGGCGTCCATTACATCAATTTTGTAACGATTTATTAATTCGGAACTTTCCATTTTCCTGCTCCTAGCGTGCTGTATTTTCTATGTATATTTAGGTTTATTATAGCAAAGTTTACAAATTAAGATGTAGGGCCGTGTCGCGAAAAACTTTTAAGACGCGAGCAAGAGAACTAGATAAGTTTATGCAGCAATCCCATAGAACTGTTCAAAGATAGACTGATTTCCTGCTTGCCCATGCGACCCTTTTCGAAGCATGTGGTGCAATTCAATTCCTGCCAGTGTCGCTTGTGCTGAATGAAATGCCTTGATAGAAATGAACACAGATATTCTTTGCTTTAAGAGAAGAACTCATTTAAAGCAACAAGCTGTTTTGGTAAAATTTAAAACGTACTTGTGTTTTGGGAGGCTACAGGTACTTTAGGCGGGAGTTGTTGTAATTAAAATAATCATCTTTATTTGCAGCATAGACTCATGATACTATTCTTCAGGGTTTAAGCGGGTTAGGACTGCTAGTACAATACACATCTGAAGCGGCGATTGCATGTCTTCGCTAATATAAAGCATCTTACATTAATTACTGGCGCCTGCATTCAATTACAGAAATCGCTGTTGGAAGAGGTTCAAATTATTTTTGATTAAAATTATCAGCTAATCATTTGCGAACTAAAAAGTATTGGAGAACTAAGTGAAAAGAGCAATTGTAACAGGTATTACTGGTCAGGATGGTGCATATTTAGCGGAGCTATTGCTCAAAAAAAATTATATTGTCTATGGGACTTACCGACGCTCTAGCTCAGTCAATTTTTGGCGAATTGAAGAGCTAGGGATAAAAGCTCATCCCAACTTACATTTGGTTGAATATGATTTGACTGATTTATCAGCCAGTATTCGCTTAATGCAAACTACTCAGGCAGAGGAAGTATATAATTTAGCAGCACAAAGCTTTGTAGGGGTCTCTTTTGAGCAACCACTTACTACAGGTCAAATTACTGGATTAGGTGCAGCTAATTTGTTGGAAGCGGTACGCATCGTAAATCCTAGCGCTCGTTTTTATCAAGCCTCGACCTCAGAAATGTTTGGAAAAGTGCAAGCGGTGCCACAAACTGAAGACACTCCTTTTTATCCAAGAAGCCCTTATGGAATTGCCAAATTATATGCCCATTGGATGACCGTAAACTATCGTGAATCTTACGACCTTTTTGCCTGCAGTGGTATTTTATTTAATCATGAATCGCCTTTGCGTGGACGTGAATTTGTTACCCGTAAGATTACTGATTCCGTAGCAAAAATCCATTTAGGCCAACAAAAGATACTTGAGCTTGGCAACTTGGATGCAAAACGCGATTGGGGTTATGCTAAAGAATATGTTGAAGGAATGTGGCGCATGCTACAAGCTGATAAATCAGATACCTACGTACTAGCAACCAATCGCACTGAAACAGTACGTCATTTTGTCTCTCTGGCATTCAAAGCAGTTGATATTGAACTCCACTGGAAAGGGGAGCAAGAGCATGAGCAGGGAGTAAACACCAAAACTAATGAAGTACTGGTAAAGATTAATCCTAAATACTATCGCCCCGCAGAAGTTGATTTACTAATTGGTAATCCTAAGAAAGCTCAATGTGAATTAGGGTGGAAAGCGAAAACCTCTTTGGAAGAATTATGCCATATGATGGTTATGAAAGATATTCACAGAAATGAACACGGACTTTCATTTTAAATTGAATTGAGGGTGTAATATGCCAACAGTTTTTCTTACTGGTGCCTATGGCTTTACAGGAAAATACATGAGTGAGCGCCTTCGTAATGAAGGCATTGATGTTTATGTCCTGGATTGTAGTATTACACATCGTGAAGCAGTGCAAAAGGCAGTACAAGAAGCACAACCGGATTGGGTAGTTCATCTAGCAGCGGTATCCTTTGTCGGCCACAAATCAGACGAAGCTTTTTATCAAGTAAATGTATTAGGAACTCTTAATTTGCTTGAATCCCTTGCTACTCTTTCTCAAAAGCCTAAACGTATACTCATTGCCAGCAGTGCTAATATTTATGGAACTCCCAATATGGAACTGATTGATGAGCAGGTTACTCCAGCTCCTGTTAACCATTATGGGTGCAGTAAATTGGCCATGGAACATATGGTAAGTAATTGGTTTAATCGATTACCAATCATTATTACTCGCCCATTTAATTACACTGGTGCAGGGCAATCTGAGCGTTTTCTTATTCCAAAAATCGTAAGTCATTTTGCGCAGAGAAAGCCATGTATCGAGTTAGGTAATCTGAACATTAGCCGTGATTTCTCTGATGTTCACGATGTATGTAATGACTATATTGCTTTACTTAAAAGCACTGCTCAAGGCATTAAAGTAAATATCTGCAGCGGCAAAGCCATTTCATTAAAAACAATCATTGAATACATGAATGAAATCGCTGGCTATGAAATTGAAGTTCGCACCTCGCAGGCATTGGTGCGCACCAATGAAATCCCCATATTAAAAGGCAGTAATGCTTTATTGCAAGAATTAATCAAGCAAATGCCATCAATTCCTATTGAAAAAACATTGATGGAAATATATCAATATTATCTGCAAAATATCACCTAAGTAACTTACTTATTGCACATTAACTTCTGTTTTCACTAAATGACCAACGCTTATGACCAAAATAACTTGTAAAAACAGGAATTAAAATGCCTACTCCGTGACCTATTTCTCTGGTCAAATAAGTAATGCCTAAAGCAGGAATTAAATAATAGCTCAATCCCATACTGACTAACCATGTCTGTAATATTGCTAATATATTTATTAAGATGAAAAAGACAATAGAACGTCGTAACGATTGTTTACTTTGCGTAAAAACGAATATTTTTGCCAAAATAAACGCGATGATCATGCCAGTGATGTAGGCTAAAAGCACTGATGCGGAAAAGCTAAACCACATATTATAAATAATTCGCGAACCAAAATTGACCGTGGCGGCAATTCCGCCAGTAAATAAAAAGCAAACGAATTGCTTCGATTTAAAATAAGCAATCATGCAATAGCCTCTTTTGCCATTTTACGACCAAAATCAATACTTTCAGAAATACCACGATCCTCAGGATAATAATATGAAGTATCTGCCACCCAAAGCCCTTTAATCGGCAAAGCAACTGGTGGCAACTTATCCAGATAACCTGGCTCGCAAATGGGTTGCGCATGGCGATAACGGCTGGCACGAATATCAATGAAATCACTGTCATCAAGATCAGGATTAATTTTTTTAAGATAACTTCTTACTTTACTAATAAATACGTCATCAGAATCATTAAACTTAGCGTGCTCACCTGGCATATAAAATGGCACATAGACCACATGATTATCTAAAGGCCGTAAGTTGGAGTATTCAACTAGCCCTGGAATATCCATCTCGGGATCATTGATATTGAGCCAAAAATTTTCTGTAACTGCTTTTTTTAATTTAGCAATCACACAAACTACTGCAATATTTTTCAAGTGCTGAAATTTGGTCAGCACCTCACCAGGAAGATCCGCCATAATCTTTGGAATATACGGTAAAGGAACCGTACTGATTACTTTGTCAAAAGCTTCAAATTGCCCCTGAACCTCTACTCCTTTCACTGAGTTGTCTTTAATCACAACTTGATTCACTGGAGATTTCAACCTGACTTCACCTCCTCCAGCTTCAATTGCAGTTTTAATTGCCTGCAATAAGGTACTAGAACCACCTTCTAAATATCCTAATTTTTCTTTAAATAAATTATAACGAGAACGCCCTATGCGACGTATACGGCTCCAAATCCAGGCAGCAGAAAGATTAGTAGCATATTCATAAAACTTATAATCAAACAAATTTTTCCATAATACATCATAAGCTTCCTTACCAACCCAGCGTTTTATCCAGGAAGTACTCTCCACTGTATCTAATGGACGCCAGTCATTACGCTTGGTTGAGAAAAAAGCATGTGCACCATAGCGAATTTTAGCAATGAAACTTAAACCGCGAAATTTTAATAAGGCAATTGGATTTCCCCAAGGCTGCAGTTGCTCCTGATACCAATAGCCCATTTTCGTTTCTACCCATTGTATTTTGTGGCTAATTTGTAAATCATCAAGCATTCTTAAAAAAGCATGGTCAGAAATGCAATGAAAATGGTAATAACGCTCTATGTCTAAGCCATTAAAATCAAAGCAAGCAGTCATCCCACCAACTCGGTCATCAGCCTCAAATACAATAGGTGAATGCCCATCTTGTACTAATTGATATGCTACCGCCAAACCCATTGGACCGGCACCAAGCACTGCAATCCGCTCGCCCATATTTTAAAACTCCAAAATGACCTGACTGTATTGTTGATGATTAAATGTTTCATCAATAGCCTTGCTAAAGGGAGTCAACGGCACTGAAAAAATAGTTGGCCAATCAATAACTTCAAACTCATCCTTAGCACTTAAAGCAGCTAGCTGTTGCGTTGTAAATGGCGGATTCTTATTCACTATCCTCCATCCCCATAATAAGGCATAAAATAATTTATAAGGAATCTTAACGATTGGTGTACGTGCATTCGTCACTCGCTTTATTTCGCGAATAATATCAATGTAATCAATTTTTTCATGTCCTGATATATTATAAATACCTTGATGCTCACGATGCTCCATGCAACTGATAATTATTTGACAAAAATCACCGACATACAATGGTTGGCGCATGTAGCGACCATGTCCGGGAATAGGAAATAGTGGAGCTTTTTGCATAAAACGTGACAGCCATCCCAGATGCTTGCGATCAAACCATCCAAACATTAATGTTGGGCGTAAAACAGGACAGGGAATACCACTTTGTAATACTAATTGCTCTTGTTCTTGTTTACTTCTCGTATAATAATCATTCGCGACGGATTCCACCACTGAGGAGCTAATATGCACCAAGTGTGGCACCTGGTCACTTTTAATAGTATCAAGAATAATCTCTGTTGAGCGCACATTATTGCGCACAAATTCTTGATAATCATAACCACCAATTTGTGCCTGTAACATGACCACAACATCTGCTTTATCAAAATGTTGTTGCCAATTACCTGGCTCGGAGAGATCAACACATTCAACATAAATATCAGGATGTATTTTTTTTAAAATTGCAGTATTTGCAAGGTGCTTATCAAGCACAATAATGTCACGATAACCTCTATCTTTTAAACAGGCGACTAAATTTTGTCCGACAAGACCTGCACCACCAGGTAAAATGATTTTCATGAAGTAATCCCATTTTCTCTTTGTATTTCTAATCCATAAAGTGCCACTCCAAGGGGACGAGTGTCTGCTGAAGAGCTCACCGCGCTAGGAGCAATAGGTGATTTAATATTTAACTGCAATTCAATGCGATGATGAGCATGAGTTGTAATAGGTAGTTTAATTATCGTTCTCTTATTGTTTACTGAAAATTGCACCGCTTTGACAAATTTACCATCAATATAGAACTGAACATCCTGATGTGTCGATACCTTAGGCAAATAAGATCCCAAATCAAGCATCAGATGCCCAGAAAAATTCAAGGGTAATTTAATAGCTATTTTTGCAATGGTTCCTACGGACCAAGCATAATTATCCGCGATTGCAGACCAACCCTCTTCCAATAAAGGCAATACTTCATTCACAGAATAATAATTATGATCTTGCAGTGTAAACACATTGATCGTTAGAAAACCTAACCCATCAAGAGTAAGATCTGGTGTCGCATTACTTGGTAATTTAGAGAGCTCAGTGACAAAAAAGCGTTTGTTACGTCGAATTTCCTCTCTACTGCATTGAAGTTTTTCGGTAAACAGAATATGCCAATTTTTATTAATGCAGAATAAATCATTTTTATGGCGCTTAGCATAACTGGCGATTCCAACAATTTTTACCCATGCACCTGCGCCATCCAAATCAAGAACAAGACGTCCATTATCTTTTAATTTATTTAAGGCTGTGTATGCCGTTTGCATCTGTGTATCATTATAATTCAAGACATATTGCGGAAGTTGTGAACTATTTTTATAGGTCAATGGAAAACCAACTAAAATCAATAAAATACAGAACAAACTCCTTCCAATGCTGGATGTGAAATAATTGACTAACAACAATAAAAAAACTGAAGCCAGCAAAGCAGGAACTGCATAATAAAAATAACCGATGTATGCAAAACTTAAATCATCAACACCATATACCGCATAAAATAATAAGGCGGCTGTTGCTGCTAAAAGTATTACTAAAATTGAACGCACCCTAAATGCAAATTTGCTTTTTATCCCCATGCAATAAGTAGCAACGCCTAATACTGCAGCAAGTACCATCCATAAAACACCGCCCCAATAATTACCGATAAAAATCAATGCAGTGCTTAAATGATTACGTACATGCTGCTTATCATAATTGCTATAATCAACGATTGGACCTGGGTAATGGCGTATTGTTTGAAGAAGCAATGGAACAAAAAATACCAAAAGTAAGCCAAATGCCAGTAACAGTTGAGTTTTATTGCTACTTAAAAAGGAACTACTTAAAACCCGTTGTTGCAGATTTTGCTGAGAAGCAAAATAATTATAAGCTAATGCAAAAATGAGCATAATTCCTGAGATTGCAATGAAAGATACATGTCCGTTGATTAGAAATCCTGTACTTAAAGCAAGAGAAAATAAAGCATTCGTCCGCCCTTCAGCAAAATAAGCCAGAGCAAGCAGCAATACAGCAAAAGGGCCGTAGTATAAATGAGGAAACCAGGCTCCTGTAAAGAACGCATGGCCAGCAACTGATGAAGAAATGGCCAGGAATACCGATAAAACCGCAATGGTACTTATCATTGATCTGGTATAGGAATGTAAAAGCTTCGCAAATAAAGTAATCCAAAACGCATTGTATAATGCTATGGCAAGAAGCTGTCCAGCCATTGGTGATGGCACCCAATGCAACCAGTCATAAAACAGAACCTCACCAAAAGTAAGCACATACAATATCGCAGGCCCCGGGTGATTAAAACCAACTCGCGAATAATTACCAACAGAAAGATTAAAATGCTTTGCATCTTGTATCAGCAAAGAATTTGCTGCAAAGTCACCTATTTCGGTGCCTGCGAGCATAATGACACCATGAGTAGCCAGTGAAAAAATAATTGCTATACCAACAAAAAAGCAGCACCAAAAATATTTCGAACTCATAAAACGTTTTGCAAATTCACCCAATTACTCATTCTCCCTGTTTAAATGTCCATTTTGGCAAAAATAAAATTAGGAATACAGCAAATAACTGTCATGATGTACCTCCACAAAGTCGGTGCATAAATAACTGTTTTTTGTTTTTCAATACCTTTATTAATTACCTCAGCAACCCGTGCTGGATTAGCCAAACGTTGACCTTGGCTTTTTAAATGAGCAGTCATTGGTGTGTCTGTAGGCCCAGGTTTTATTAAAATCACTTGGACATTGGTTTTTGCCAAACGATGTTGCAACCCTTGCGCATAACGATTTATTAATCCTTTTGCTGCCCCATAAATGTAATTTGATTTGCGACCACGGTCACCTGCTACAGAGCTAATTAAAACCAAACTTCCAGAGTTTACTTGTTCCATATGCTTTGCAAAAGCTTCAGCAAAAAGCACTGGAGACACGCCATTGACCAACAATGATTCATAACATAAGTCAAGGCTTTCTTGGCATTGTTGTTGATCCAATAAAGCACCATGGGCAATTAAAACCAAATCAATCGACCCATTTTGGTATAATTGTTTTACCAAAGAAGCGATGACCTCGGGATTATTAAAATCAGTGGTGAGACTTTCTATATGTGACTGTGGACTTCGTACTCTGAGATCAGCTGCGACCATATCTAAGCGCGCTTCATTTCGTCCTATTAGTGTCATCTCAACAGGAGCTTGTGTAACCCATAAACGCGCACAATTTACTGCAATTACTGAAGTGGCACCAATCACTACAATTTTTTTCTTTGCCATTATTAATAACCCATTAAACGTCGTGACATCGCAGAACTAATCCCTGGATCACGGTACAATAAAAATTTTGCTAATTGCGGATACCCTTGTTCAAACAATTCGCGCGACATCCGTATGTCTTTTGCAGGATAAATGCGGCCTTTTGCTGCACATACAATAGCATCCAGACGTGCAAATAAAGATAAAGTCGCCTCATTACGGTTAGAAAAATCCAATGCCAAGGTAAGTCCTTCCTGCGGAAAACTAAGCATCCCTTTTGAGGTGCATTTGCTGAATGTTTTTAACACCGCCAAAAATGAACCTTCACCAAAAATTGCGATTTCAGCAAGTAACTCTTTAATTGCCTCTTTCCCCACCGCCCGAGGAACAACGCACTGATATTGGTAAAATCCTTTAGGTCCATACATACGATTCCATTCATGCACATTATCCAAGGGATACAAAAAAGGTTCGTAATGCACTATGGCTTTACCTGCTTTATGCTTTTTAAGACCAAAATACATTTGGTTAAAAAGCCATAGTGACCATTTATTGACTAAAGATACTGGAGGAGTCATTGCCATCGTGAAGCTACGTGCTTTAGGTTGCCCCCCAGATTGTTTCTGTGCTGGATTAGCACGCAGAAAAATACCGCGATTATTTTTACGAGAAATACAGTCAACCCAGGAGACGGTATGCTCCCAATCTTGCTCTGAGGTATCAGCCAAATCTAAAAATTCATTGATGTGCATGTAGGGAATAGTTTCTGTGACAAGCCATGGCCCGTTAATTGGACGCAATTGAATTTCTGCGGTAATTATCACTCCTGTCAATCCTAAACCACCTACCGTTGCACAAAACCAATCTTCATTTTGCTCAGGACCACACTCAATATGCTCTCCATTCGTACGTAAAAGACTAATATGGTGTATGTGATTTCCAAAAGAGCCATATAGATGATAATTTTTTCCATGAATATCATTAGCAATAGCGCCTCCCACAGTGACTAACTGCGTTCCCGGAGTTACTGGAAGCATCCAGCCTCGTGGTATCGCTATTTGTTGAATCTCGCGTAAAAGAACACCTGCTTCGCACACTAAACGTCCAGTTTGAGTATTAAAACTGATAAATTTGTCCAAGCCGCGTGTCTTCCATAAATTACCTTCAGGGTTTAAGCAGACATCACCATAGCTGCGCCCCATGCCATAACAAATCCCAGCAGTATTTTGGCTTATTGTCGGCAAAACCTGTTGACGGCAATTTAAAAAATGTACTTGGTGTTTGGCATGGAGAAGACGCCCCCATGAAGAAATAGTTACCATGATATTCCTATCGTTCCTAATGCAAGCACCGAGGCAAACAAAGCGCCAGCAATCAAACTCCCTCTATCTTTTACTGCAAAAACCAAAGGATCATCATGCATTAAACCGCGGTGCGCTTTAACCCAAATCCAGTTAATCCAAAACAACATTATTGGTACTGCACCCCAAACAAACTCTGGTGTACGATATAATTTTAATACCGATTCACTATTCAAATAAAATGCAAGAACTAAAACCGCAGCATAACCTGAAGCAATACCAAAAGCTTGTATTAATGGGGCATCACTGGTGTAATAACCACGTCCATGAATTTTTTGTGCCTCATTAGATTGTTGTGTTTCCAGCTCAGCATAACGCTTTACAAAAGCCAGAGATAAAAACAGAAATACTGAAAATGCCAGCAACCAAAAAGTAAGGCTAAGCGTTGTTGCAACCGCTCCGGCAATGATACGCAAGGTATACAACAGAGCCAAAGTTAAACAATCTACAAGCACTATGCGTTTTAAACCAAAAGAATAAGTAACTGTCAAAGTAAAATAGCTCGCTAAAAGCAATAAAAAATCACCCTTTACAAATGAACCAAAAATATAGCTCATGAGCAGTAATACCGGGACTATTCTTATTCCCATGCTAATTGGGACTTCGCCTGAGGCAAATGGACGTTTACGCTTGCGTGGATGCAGACGATCACTTTCTAAATCCAATAGATCATTGGCAATATATACCGAAGAAGCACAAAAGCTAAAAGAGAAAAAAGCAAATATTAAGGACAACCAGTTATCTGCCTGTGTTAATTCATGAGCAGAAAACATGGGTACAAAAAGTAATGAATTTTTTAACCATTGATGCACACGTAATACACGCGCCCAAGTGGACATGGTGGAAACCTTCGAATGAAAAACACGCTCTACTTCACAACAAGCACTTGCCTTTTTGACTAACTGCTCGTGAGCATTAACCACAATAGCACGCCTTGCATGTTTCCAAACAGCTAAATCAGTATTCGAATTACCAATATAATCAAATCCTGAATCGCCAAAACGCTCTTGTAGTGCATCTGCTTTATTTTTTCCCGCCAGATTTTTGCTGCCATCAGTAGCAATGACTTCGTCAAATAAGCCTAAATGATCAGCAATCGATGAGGCGATGGAATGGTCTGTTGCGGTACACAAGATCAGCGTACGACCCGCGTTTTTTTGTGTTTTTAACCATTCCATTAATTCCATATTGTAGGGCAAAGATTGTGGATTAAATTGTGTGCGTTTTGCTAACAATTGTTTAAGAACTGCTTTTCCTTTAGCTAACCAGAAAGGAATTCGCAATGCATCCCAAGGTGTTTTGCGTAATAGATCTAAAACGGATTCATGAAGCATATCCGTATGAATTAATGTACCATCAAGGTCAACAACAAGCGGTTGTAAATTCATGATTCTCCCGTTCAACATGGATAAATTTGTACGTCAACTTGATACAAATATATCAAACGTCAGCGCTTAATCTAACGTTAAGTGGTCCTAATGCTGTGCTTCAGAAATTAATGTCTTCATCTTCGCCGTTTCGAGTATACCGACTCTACATTTTTATGCAATAAAACTGGGCAATCATTTACTAAAATGACGAGACAAGTACCTGTTATATATAGATTGATTGTCAACAGAAACTTGGTTTTATGCTGTACCATTATTTTTTAGAGGCGACTTCTTCATAAACTTGTTCATAAGCGAGGAGCATTTTCTCATTGGTAAATAGCTCTTGATAACGTGCTTGAGCGTGCAGCCCCATTGTGATGCATTCATGGGGATTATCCCAAAGATATTGCATTGCTTGACGCAATGCGTCAGCATCAGCCGGTGGCACTACAAAACCCGTTTTGCCATTGATGTTAATGTAACTTGTTCCAGTTCCAATCTCTGAAGAGATCAAGGGCTTACCTGCCATTGCTCCTTCAAGAAGGGTAATACCAAAAGCTTCTGAACGTAGATGCGAGGGGAAAATAACTGCAGTACATAAATTCAAAAGTACAATTTTATCGTTATCAGATAACATTCCTAAAAAATGCACATTAGTTAAATTTAATTTTTGTGCATAGTTTTTTAATTCTTCTTCCAAAGGCCCGGTACCAACAATAAGCACTGGAAATTGTGTATTTTGCAGTGCCTTTAAAAGAATGTGTAATCCCTTATAATAACGCATCACACCAATAAATAGAAAAAACTTGTTCCCAAAACGCTTAGACCAATATTCACATTGTTCTTTGTCTGGTTCTGGATAGTAAGTTTTATCTAAACCAATAGGAATTGTTGCAACCTTGTGTTTATATTTTTGTAATACGGGGCTGCTTTCTAAATAATTAGGTGAGGTAGCGACGATTTTATCAACGGATTTTAGAAAGCGATTCATCAACGGCCGATAAAAAAACATTAATTGCTTCTGACGCACAATATCTGAATGATAAGTTAATACCGCAGGCTTTTTAACACGCCAAAACAAATGCATTATATCCGCAAAAGGCCAAGGAAAATGATAATGAATCACATCGACATGTGCCACTAAACGACGAAAATCACGCAGTAAAGAAAAAGAAATACTGTTTGAAGCAATAGAAAAATTTTCCCGGTAGCAAATATTTTTCACCCCATGATGCTCTGCGCTGGTATTATGATAATTCTTTGACAAAGACAACACTGAATGATTAAACAAGGCGTTCTTAGTTTTAGCAATCTGATAAATTGTCTGCTCAACACCACCAAAAGTATCATTTAAAAACGTTTTATAAACGTGCAATATATTCATAGAGTTGTTCACAGAAATTGATGGTTATTTTATTAATTAGCCATTAAACCGTGTTTCGAAAAAAGAATCGATCTGGGCCAAATCCCAATCACAGTCAATGATTATACACTTTCTGTTTCGACGTCTTTAATCAACTGCTCCACTTCATGAACGGTTTTTCCTACTAGAGACATACTTCCACGTGATTCAACATTTAAGCGTAACAAAGGCTCAGTGTTTGAAGAGCGTAAGTTTAAACGCATCTGTTCAAGCTCAATACTAATCCCATCCGTTCGATCAACATGAGGGGCCATTGGTTGAAAATGCGACTCTACCTTCGCCATGACTTGCCTGGCATCTTTCACCGTATAATTAATTTCGCCACTGCAAGGAAAAGCCACAATACGCTCATTAATAAGTTGCTTTAAAGACTTGCCCATCTTACTCATTAATTCAATGACTAAAAGCCAAGGAATCATACCACTATCACAATAAGCGAAATCGCGGAAATAATGATGCCCGCTCATCTCACCACCATAAATGGCATTCTCGCTACGCATTCGTTCTTTAATAAATGCATGGCCTGTTTTACATTGAATCGCCTGCCCTTTTGCACGGCTCACCACATCGATTGTATTCCAGGTTAAACGTGGGTCATGAATAATTTTTTCCCCGGGGAATTTGCTTAAAAAGGCTTCGGCTAATACCCCTACCAAATAATAACCTTCAACGAATTCACCATGATTATCGAATAAAAAGCAACGATCAAAATCACCATCCCAAGCAATACCCATATCTGCTTGATACGCTTTAACTGCTGCTGCAGTGGCTTCACGATTTTCTTGTAATAAGGGATTAGGAATACCATTAGGGAAATCCCCATTGGCTTCATGATTAATTTTAATAAAGCGAACTGGGATCTTGGCTGCTTTAAATCGAGCTTCAATGACATCAATAACATGACCTGCTGCCCCATTGCCGGCATCAACTACCAGTGTTAAGGGTTTTAATTCATCGAGTTGAATGTAGCTGAGCAGGTGATCCACATATTCATTTAAGATGCTGATTTTTTTGTACTGCCCTTTGGTCACTGCCTTATTAAAATCATTGGCAATAACTAATTGCTCAATGGCATTTAAACCGCTATCGCCACTAATAGGCACCGCTCCTTTACGCACCAACTTCATACCATTGTAGTCTATAGGATTATGACTGGCGGTTACTTCAATCCCACCATCTACATTTAAATGAAAGGCGGCAAAGTATACTTCCTCAGTACCGGTCAAACCGATGTCAATGACATCGGTTCCCGCATCCATGATGCCTCGTGCTAAAGCTTGTTTCAATGGTTCACTGCTATGACGAACATCACTGCCAACAACCACGGAACGTGCTTTGAGAAATTGCGCATAAGCAAAACCAATACGATAAGCAATGTCTTCTGTGAGTTCCAGATCCAGCTTGCCACGAATATCATAGGATTTAAAGCATGCAAGTTTCATAACAATTAAACCCTTCCATAGTTATCTTCAAAACGAACAATATCATCCTCACCAAGATAATCACCACTTTGTACTTCAATCATAACTAAATCAAGAACGCCAGGATTCTCAAGCCGATGCTGACATCCTGCAGGAATATAAGTAGATTCATTCACGCGTACAAAAAATTCTTTTTCACCGTTAATCACCTTAGCCATACCACTTACTACAATCCAATGCTCGCTACGATGATGGTGCATTTGCAAACTTAGACTTGCACCTGGCTTAACTTCAATGCGTTTGATTTTGAAATGATCACTGTCTTCAAGAACAGTGTAAGTCCCCCAAGGACGATAAACAGTACGATGTAATTTATGGGCTTCATGATTGCGATTTTTTAATTGGGTATAAATGTGTTTTACATCTTGCGCTCTGGATTTATCAGCAACCAATAAAGCATCTGGGGTATCAATAACCAAGAGATTCTCAATACCAATAGCCCCTACGAGACGACCATTACTTCTGATATTGCAGTTTTCCACATCATGTAAAACCACTTCCCCTTCAATACGATTGCCTTTAGTATCAGGCTCAATGAATTCGTCAATAGAATTCCAGGAGCCAACATCACTCCAACCAATCTGGCAGGGCACTACGGCGATGTTTTCTGATTTTTCCATCACTGCGTAATCAATTGAATTATCAGGTACTTTGGCAAAAGTTTGCTCTGCAAGCTCTAAACCCTCTGCATTTTGATGACTCACATATTGTGAATGAGCAAAACAGGTCTTCACTGCATCAAGAACTTCTGGGCAATGAGCCTGCATGGCACGCAGCATAGAACCTGCGGAAAATAAAAACATACCAGAATTCCACAAAAAACGACCTGAAGCAATGTATTGCTCGGCTTTTTCCATGACTGGTTTTTCTACAAAGCGTAAGACTTGATTTCCTTCAGCTTCAATATAACCATATTCAGTTCTTGGTTCAGTTGGTGTAATTCCAAAGGTCACTAATTTATCGTGTTGCGCCAAGGTTAAGGCATCGGATACAGCGCTTTGAAATGCATCCTGATCCAGAATAAGATGATCAGCTGCTAATACTAGCATCATCGCGTCTTCACCGTGTTTTTGAATAGTGTGCAATACTGCAGAAGCAATCGCGGCAGCCGTATTACGGCCAACAGGCTCCATAATATAAGAGGTCTGTTTACCATCCTGATTTACTGCAGCACTTTCTTCAATGATTTTAAATAAAAATTCTTTATTAGTAACAACCAATACGTCTTGGACATTGGGTAGAGAAGCCCCGCGAATAAATGCTTTTTGATAAAGGCTTTGCCCATCTGCAAGGCGAATAAAAGGTTTAGGGTGTAATTCACGAGATACTGGCCAAAGGCGCGAACCTGCGCCGCCACAAAGAATGATGGGTATTAGCTGCATATAAATCCTATTTTCTTTTTCTTAAAATTTACGGTCAGTGTACAGTCAAACTTAAATGCATCGGGATATGATACTTATTTCACTGCGGTAAGAAATTTTTCCTTATAAAAACCTAAAAATATGAAGCCACGTTATATTTATTCTTAAGAAAATCCTTATTCTTCATAGAAGGATTTAAAATAATTCATGAGTGAGGCAGTTTCATATTTAATACTGAGTTCTGATAGTAATCGCTTGCTTATTTTTGTCAAGAAAAAAATAATGTACTCAGTGGTGAAAATCAGCGTTTACGCCGTCTCGAAGCCTAGGTACTCGAGTCAAAATCCATTCCAAGGCTTCGAGACGATGCTAACGCATCTCCTCAGCCCGAACGGATCGTGCTAATGACAGTTCATTTATCCCGAACTGACGTTAACTTAACAGCAGCAGACCTATTCTTACCCACAAATATTTTGGCCGTTCCCTGCTAATGTTATCCCTTCCTGTGGTGATGACTCTTTAAAGAGGCTACACGTGGCAAGTGGTGTTTTCTCTTTCATCAAATTATTATAAATAGCATGCAAATCAAGCAAACCAGCACATGTTTTGTGGGCTTGTTGTAAACAGTGCAATCCTCTTCTTGTCGTCAGTTTTTTGGCAACATGAGGCTCAAGGTTATCTAATTCACTAAATGTCAGTAATTTTTCAGAGATACATTGATATCCCCAGCAATTTCGGAAATCAGCAGTCAATACAGCTTTGATGTTTTTCAGTTGCCCTATCTCTTGTTCTGTTATGACTTTATCTTTAATAGCCATTGTGAATGCTTCATTTATAAGATAGAAGAGTACTTTTTCATTAGGTGTATCGATAAATAAACAATAAACAGGGGCCAGTAAAGGATGGATTTCCATTGTTCGATAACTTATTGTGTGGGGAAAGCGATCATCAGTTGAGGAACGTATGCTGTGTACTAAAGGATTAAACGGAATCAGGACAGATTTAAAATAACGAATACCTTGATGTTCATGTTCTATTGAAGTATAAGCACATAATTCCTCATAACAATCACAAACAGGGTATACTTTACCAGCCCATGCATCAATAATGACACTATCAGGGTCACAACCAAGTTTGACAAACATGTGATCTCCATTGGTTAATGAACAAAGTTCAATAGGCCAATCGAAAGATTCTTTTTTATGTAACGTGAGTAAATAATCGTATACTAAGCTTGCATACTCGCCACAATTGGCAATCTTCATTGTTTTAATTAAGTTGATCTGATCATTATATAATTCTACTTGTGCATTATTAGATAAAGTGAATCTAATGGTTAAGGTATTATTTATATGCGAATCTGTAAAGTTTTGGTAGGCATCGTTTATAAACAATTTCCTCTTTTTGGGATAATTCGACGCTCTTATTGCTTCATGCATATTATTTAGTTTTATTCGCATTTCATAAGGGATCCAATTAACTATTTGTGGATGGGTCGATGACACTGTAATCATTTGGCGCACAGCGTTCACTGCCATACAGCCATAATGCAGTTGTTGCATCAATGTTGTATTAATTGAATGTATCTGGTACTTCTGTCCGATGAATACTTCATCAATTGGCTCATCAAGTGGAAGGAGGGTAGCACGTGTTGCCAAATTTAATAGATACAAACCCAATGCAGATTTTTCGTCTTTTGTTAAGAAGATATTTCCACCCAGCAAGTGGTAAGGTAATTGATTGTGATCATTAACAGTTCTTGCAAGTCTAAAGAGTTCTTGTGGCTTAGTTTTTTCCATATCTTCAATATCACTGATGCTTTTACACTTTAGCACTGCATTATGTAATACTGTATTCCCAGAAAAATTAATTTGGTCTGGCATTATTGCTTATTATTAAATAGAAACAATTTTACCAAATAAGAATTAAAATGTAACTCCCCAGGTATTTAATTGAGCTCACCGGCTTCCCCTCTCCACCGCG
>NZ_JASGFU010000054.1:0-17777 GCF_047605385.1 Legionella sp.
GGACTCTGCTTTACTCTCTGAAAATTAGACTAAAAAACTCCGAACTGGGGTTATAAATAACATAATGCTTTATTATCTGGCCAAT
Organism: Legionella sp.; assembly: GCF_047605385.1. Classification (GTDB taxonomy): domain Bacteria; phylum Pseudomonadota; class Gammaproteobacteria; order Legionellales; family Legionellaceae; genus Legionella. The sequence goes on from NZ_JASGFU010000054.1 coordinate 86, forward strand.
AATACTCGGCGATATAAATAAGCGGCTCAATTCGATGAGGCCTGATTGAAAAAGCCTGATGAAAATATTCTAACGCTTCTTGCCAAGAAAATTCAGCATTTATTTTACTTAAGTTTAAAGTTAATTTGCCAAGCCTTAATAAACTTATAAAAGTTTCTTCATCCCAGCCTTGCATATTTGAACGCAACTTATAGTATTCATATGCCTTTTTAAAATCCTCTAAGCATTTTAATGTTTGAGCTAAATAAAAAACCGTACGAGGTTCTTTAGTCACTTGAGTGTTATATTCCCTTTGTAATAACTCCAAATCGCGCACCCAGCGTTTTTTACTTTTTTCAATGCTATCAGCACAAGATTTGTAATCAAAATAAATAGAATCAGGTACCTCATGTACAGCACCTACGAATTTTATTTCAACATTTGCTCTAAATAATCGAGCAGTATAAAAATCTAAATCCTCCATCTGTATTCGAATTAGATACAATGGAATAGAAAAACGCTGTTCCTGAATACAAAATTTAAGAAGATCACCAACATTAATTAGATTCCATTCTGCATCAGGCATTAAAATAAAGGGAATCGCTGGAAATAATTGTTTAATTAGCGTTAAAGCTTTATTACGTGATGTTGCAAAGTCGATAAAAGGCTCTTGGACTATATGATAATTAACATTTAAATTTTGTAAGTATTTATTAGTTACCAAGCAGGTATCATCGGTCGAGCCCTTATCATAAATGAGAAAATGTAAAATCCCCCTTCTACCAGAGGTTTAAGTGTTGAAATGATGGTTTTCTGCTCATTTTTAATCATTAATGCAACACATAGTAATGAAGTGCAGGAATTATTGAAAGTCGATAATTGTTTACTGTAAGTGCTCATTTTTTATATCATATTTAAATTTTAATAAAAATTTGACAAATCTTGTGATTTTCATACCGCTCATTTTGCCATTCAATAAAGTAGATTAAGCTATTAGATGACTAATAGCTGTATGTCATTAAAAGAGTCAAATCTGTCGCGACTTAATATTATTTCAATACTCTATGAACTTGCGATAGCTATTCCGAGTGGATTATTGAATCCATTTCCAAAACCACCAGCACAATTATTGAAAGAACCATCAGTCGATGAAACATTACATCTCATTATAGTACTACCACTAGCGGTAGTTACAAATACAAAACTACTTCCAAAGAAATCAAGAAATGCTGCATTTGGTGTAAATACCCCCCCTGCATCTGAGCAACTAGAAATTTGACCTGTCGGCCGGATCAAGTATACAGTTAATTACTTGATTACCTGCAGCATTAGAGACATAAAGGTTATTTCCTAAGATCTTTACATCAACAAGATTTGACCCGGATTGGGTAAACAGAGCATTTGTATAATTTGAGCAAGGATCAAAGTTATTTATGCTGGAATTAATCGGGCAAATTTGTATGGAGCTATTATTAACAACCGATTGAGCTATATAAGCAATGTTTAAACTACTTACTGCTATACCGTCAGGAGCAGTAAAACCCGTGCCAGCTGGAGTAGTATTACAAGTAAGTTGACCTGATGCAGCGACTGCACATTGATAGACATCCCCATTTTGCGCAGTTATATAAGCTACTGAATTAACTGAATTTAAAGCGATAACTTGTGGATTAGCAACAACACCTGCAATATCAGTATATGCACAATTACTTAGGCTACCATTTGAATTACTATAATCGCACAGTACAATATTCGTTCCAGCCGTAGTAGTACCATTAAGTACAAAATAAATTTGATGGGCTGTATTATTGAGTGTAATTGCATCAATAAATTCTGAAGATGACATCAAAGAATCAACATTAGTAAGATAATTACAAGAGGGAACCGTTCCATCAGCAGCTATAGTACATAATGAAATAGCATTGGTATTGTTATTTCCTGCATTAGCGATATAAGCAAAAGATGTTGTTATAGTACCTCCTGTTGGCCCAGTTGGACCAGTTGGGCCTGTTGCACCAGTAGCTCCTGTTGGACCTGTCGGGCCTGTATCCCCTGTAGAACCCGTTGCACCGGTAGCTCCTGTTGGGCCTGTCGGACCTGTATCCCCTGTAGAACCCGTTGCACCAGTGGCTCCTGTTGGGCCTGTCGGACCTGTATCCCCTGTAGAACCCGTTGCACCGGTAGCTCCTGTTGGTCCTTGAGGTCCAACTCGGCCTGGCCCAATATTTGCGATCTGGGATTGAAGCGATGCAATTTGAATTAATAGTTCTGCCCTTATTTTTTCTACATACTCTACTGAAGCAGGATTATGTGGCGATAGGGTTAAACGTTCGGCATACAATTGAGTAATATAAAGCGTTTTGCCAAAAGCAAGTCGTGCAACTGCCACTGAACCATCACTTGAATACATGGAGAAATACTTATTAAAACCTAAAGCTGGATTGATATACCAACCTTGAGCGGAATTTAAAAAATGAGAAGTTGAACAATAAGAAATTACATGATGCATCAATAAAAAAATGTTGCTAAAACAATGTTACATCGCTTTATATTATGTTCTTCCACGATTAAATCCTTTTATATCGTATCAATCCTAAAAGTCATCATAAAAAATTTATCATCTAATTTTTAGATGATAACATTATAAATTTTTTTATAATAAATCAAGGCATTTTAGAATCAGCAAAGTCATAATAAGCCTTTCGAATTACTCATTGTCTTTGCGAGAATAACCACAGCCTTCTTGTGGGCAAAGAATTTGACGACCAAATTTCTTACTTTCTTTCATTGTAAGAATTGGCCATGAACACTTAGGACAGGGTTCATTAATCGGTTCATTCCATAAAGCATAATCACATTTAGGATAATTACCGCAGGAATAAAAAATTTTCCCTTTTCGGGATTTACGCTGCAGAATTTTAGCTTGATGGCACTTGGGACATTCAACACCAGTATCTGCTGGTTTTTCCAATGGTTCCATATGCTTACATTGCGGATAATTACTGCAACCAATAAAACGACCGTATTTACCCGCCTTGATATGTAAAGGACTAGAACATAGAGGACAAACTCGACCATCTACCACTTCTGGCTCATTTTTCTCAGCATCTGGACCTGCTATATCTTGGGTGTAATCACACTCTGGGTATCCGGTACAACCAATAAAACGGCCTCGTTTTCCTAAACGTATTGATAACGGCTTTTGGCATTTGGGACATTGTTGATCCAAAATCTCAGAAGTAACATCTTTACGCTGTACTTGTTGATCTGTAGTTTGAATTTGCTGCACAAAAGGTTGCCAAAATTCTTCTAAGACTGGAATCCAATCTTTTTCACCGCGTGCAATGGCATCAAGAGTATCTTCCAGATGCGCTGTAAATTTATAATCCACATACCGCGTGAAATAACCAGTTAAAAAACGATTTACAATACGACCAACATCCGTTGGGAAGAACCGTTTCTTATCAACAACTACATATTCGCGTTGTTGTAAGGTATGAATAATCGATGCATAGGTCGAAGGACGGCCAATGTCATATTCTTCCAAAGCTTTAACTAAAGTAGCTTCAGAATATCTTGGTGGTGGTTCAGTAAAATGTTGATTGGCTAAAATATCGTGTACTTTTATTTTGTCACCGATATTAAGTGCTGGCAATAATGAACCTTCATCCTCTTCTTCTTTAGAATCATCACGACCTTCTTCATAAACAACAAGGAAACCAGGAAATGTAATAGTAGAACCATTCGCTCTAAAAATATTGCCTTCACCACAACTTAAATCAACAGCAACCGTATCCATTAAAGCATCAGCCATTTGACAAGCAATTGTTCGTTTCCAAATCAGACTATATAATCTGTACTGATCCGTAGTTAGTGCAGACTGTACCATCTCCGGAGTACGCAAAATCGAAGTAGGACGAATCGCTTCATGCGCTTCTTGAGCATTTTTTGATTTAGTCTTATAAAGTCTTGAGTTCGTAGGACAATTTGGTTCGCCATAACGCTGGTTAATGTATTGACGTATTTCATCCACTGCTTCGACAGATAAATTCACTGAATCTGTACGCATATACGTCACCAAACCCACGGTACCAGTACCAATATCAATACCTTCATACAATTGTTGAGCCACCATCATGGATTTACGTGCGGTAAATCCTAATTTACGCGCAGCTTCTTGTTGTAAAGTTGATGTAATAAATGGAGGGGAAGGTTTACGTTTACGTTGTTTTTTCTCAATCTGGGTAACAATTAAATTGCCCTGTGCTTGTTTATTCAAATCATCTCTGATTTGATGAGCTTGCTCTTGATTTACTACAGTGAATTGTTGTAATTTTTCTGTTTGATAATGAGTTAAACGTGCTTCAAAAGAAACTTTATCGTGGAAACACTGAGCTATTATTTTCCAATATTCTTGCGATACAAAGCGCTCAATTTCTTCTTCACGTTCAACAATTAAGCGTAAAGCTGGGCTTTGTACACGGCCAGCAGAAAGACCGCGACGTACTTTTTTCCACAATAATGGGGACAAATTAAAGCCCACCAAATAATCCAAAGCACGGCGTGCTTGTTGAGCATTGACTAAGTCCATGGAAATATCGCGTGGATTATTAATTGCCTCTTGAATCGCTGATTTAGTAATTTCATTAAAGAAAATTCGGTGAACTTGTTTATCTTTTATTAAATTCTTCTCTCTCATAAGCTCAAAAATGTGCCAAGAAATAGCTTCACCTTCTCTATCAGGGTCCGTAGCGAGTAATAATGAATCAGATTTTTTCAATGTTTTAGCAATAGTTTCAATATGTCGTGCGTTTTTTTCTAATGGAACATAAGTCATAGAAAAATGATGCTCAGGGTTTACCGAGCCTTTGCGGGCTGGCAAATCACGTACGTGCCCATATGAGGCTAAAACTTCATAATCATTTCCAAGATATTTTTGAATTGTTTTAGCTTTAGCGGGTGATTCCACAATCACCAAGTGTTTACTCATAGTAAGGTTAACCTTTTCCAATGACAATTATTTAACAATAGTATATATAGAATCTTTCACCCTAGAGTCAAGTCGTCGAACAATAACATAGCGGATTTCGCTTAAATAATTACCATTTAATGTACTATGAATTCATCTTCTGCTTGATAGAGAATCAAGTCAAGAAAGGCTAATTGCTCTTCATTAAGACGGGAAGACAAAACATTTCTTATTGTCCATTTAGTTTCTTGTAAGTTGACAATGCGTGAATCAGAAAATTGCAATTGATTCATAACCAGTTCAAAAGAATCCGTATTTAAAATTCCCCATAATTGCAAACGCATTAGAAATTGATAACTTGCTTTTGTCAATTTCATTTGTTCATCATAGGTAATTACTCGTGTTGATTGCTGTTGTTGGGTTCTGATATGCAGTAATTGGTCATCGTCTGTTACACTTTCTTCTGCATTAGTCTGGTCTATTGCTTCTTGATCAGTAGATTTTTGACTTTTTTGTAGCTGAGTAAGACTTGTCTCAAACAAAGTTAACAACATTTCAAATAAGTTATCTTTCATACTAACACCTCATATAGCCACCGGGTACTGCCACCACAGCCCCTTTTAATTCTAATTCTGCAATTTCACTAGTTACTTGTTCAACGGTACATCCACTTCGTGAAATGATCTGATCCACGGTAGTCATTTCAAAACCAATGAACTTTACTAGGTTTTCATTCTCGCTGGCAAGAGAAAAAATAGGTTTTTCAATAATGTTTTGTGGTGACTCAATTCTTAATTCTTCAAGAATATCAGCCACCGAAGTCACCAACTTCGCTCCCTGCTGTAATAAGTAATGACAGCCACGTGCCAAAGGATTATGGATGGACCCAGGAACAGCTAAAACATCTCGGTTTTGCTCCAATGCCATACGTGCCGTAATGAGCGATCCACTTTTCATTGCGGCCTCAATAACCAAAATGCACAATGACAAACCACTTATTATACGATTTCTGCGAGGAAAATGTCCAGCTATTGGCGGACTTTTTAGCGGAAATTCGCTAAGTAATAGTCCATTTTCAGTGATTTGCTGCGCAAGCTTTATATGACGACGAGGATAAATCCAGTCAATACCAGTACCCATGACGGCAATTGTTTGCCCATGAGACTCTAAACATCCCAAATGTGCCTGGGCATCAATACCTAATGCCAAGCCACTGACAATTGCCACCCCTTTGTTAGCCAGCGCTTTGGCAAAAGAATAAGCATTCTCACTACCAATAACCGAAGGATTACGACTACCAATAATAGCTAATGGTGGTTGGGCAAAGGCAGATAATTGGCCTTTTGCATATAAAACTATGGGTGGATCATTAATTTCTTTTAGCAAGGCAGGATAATATTCATTTTCCCAAGTCAATACATGGTGATCCTCCGCCAAATTAAGCCATTGCAAGTCCTCTGCAATGAAAGCCATATCAAAAGCACTAATAGTTTGTGCCAACGCAGATGGGATTCCCGCCTGTTCCAATTCTATTTTTGACAATTGAAACATTTGTTGTAAATCGGGCCAACGCCTGTAGAGTTTTGCTACCGTACACGGACCAACCTTTTCCATTCGATTTAAAGCGAGAAAATAGGGTAAATTACTCATGGGTGGGTCACCTAAAATTCATAAACTATATGCACGCCATTCTCAACTCTGATTTTTAGGTTCAAAAAAATCAAGCCGCTCGTGAGAGCGCTCATTAGTTCATCCATATGCAAAAGTTGGTAATGATATTCTAAAGAAAATAGTTATTCGCTGCAATATTATTTCGGTAACGCAACAGGGTTGGAGCGGCCAATCCTTGACAAAAGTTATTGGCATCTTGCAGCATTATAATAGATCAACGATAATATCATAACCTTTATACACAGAACCAGATATACACGATGGCCATTCACAAGATTCTTTATTTACCTGACTCTCGCTTGAGAGAAATCTCAAAACCAGTTACTGTCTTTGATGAAGCACTACAAACCCTGATTGAAGATATGTTCGAGACCATGTACGACGCACGCGGTGTTGGGCTTGCTGCACCACAAATTGGGATTACTAAGCGTTTATCCGTTATTGATGTAGTAGGGGATAAAAAAAATCAAATCGTCATTATCAATCCTGAAATCGTTGTTACTGAAGGTGAGAAAAAATTTGAGGAAGGCTGTCTTTCTGTTCCTGGTGCTTATGATACCGTTATCCGTGCAGAAAAAGTTATGGTTAAAGCCTTAGATCGCTACGGTAAGCCCTTCGAAATTAAAGCTGATGGCTTACTAGCAGAATGTTTGCAACATGAAATTGACCATATGAATGGCAAACTATTTGTTGACTTACTTTCCCCATTAAAAAAAGCAATGGCTCGTAAAAAGCTTGATAAGTTCAAACGTCAACAAATCCGTCGCTCATGAGTTATTTAAATATTGTTTTTGCTGGAACTCCAGAATTTGGCCTGCCTTGCCTTGAGGCTTTAGTGCAGTCTTCTCATCATATTCAAGCAGTTTATACCCAACCGGATAGACCCGCTGGACGTGGGCGAAAGTTACAGGCCTCTGCTGTTAAAGAGTGGGCTTTGGCACATGCTATTCCTGTCTATCAACCGATAAATTTCAAAAATCCTGAAACAATCGACAAGCTTGCAGCATTGAAACCGGATTTAATGATTGTTATTGCTTATGGATTGATTTTACCCAAAGCCGTACTTGATATCCCAAGACTAGGCTGTGTAAATGTTCATGCCTCACTCTTACCGCGTTGGCGAGGTGCGTCTCCGATTCAACATGCGATTTTGTATGGTGATAAAGAATCTGGAGTCACCATCATGCAGATGGATGTAGGCATGGATACTGGCGCAATGCTACGAAAAATCAATTGTCCAATTACCAATAATGACACTACAGGAACACTTCATGACAAGTTGGCACAAATTTCTGCCCATCCATTACTAAAAACGATAGAGGAATTGGCACATAATAACTCAAAACCAGAAATCCAAAACAATGACCTAGCAACTTATGCCGGAAAAATTAATAAAGAAGACGCATTAATTGATTGGCAACAATCAGCAACACAGATCAATCAAAAAATTCGTGCATTTAACCCCTGGCCTATAGCTTATACGACATTGAATACTGATGTGTTACGTATTCATCAAGCACAAGTTGTTGCGCTAGAGCAACAACATCAACCTGGAACTGTAGTACAGATTGATAAAAAAGGAATGTTAATTGCCACCGGTGAACAAGGTTTACTGATTGAAAAAATCCAATTTCCTGGCAGTAAGGTAATTACCATTGCAGATAGTTTAAACTCTTCTAAATCCCCTTTGCATGAAGGTTTAATTTTTTAAAGTAGCGACTAATTTCTCATGAATAAAAATGAACGACTCCATGCATTAAAAATGCTAACCGCATTATTAGTTGAAAAGAAGCCTTTATCACAACTCATAACACCTGTTGCAGAAATATCGCCGATGACCAAAGAAATCTGCTTTGGCTTTTGTCGTCATTATTTTCGTTTGCAATTGATTGCTGAATACCTCATCCCCAAAAAACCCAAAGAAATTGAAATTTGGGTTGTCTTATTGATTGGACTTTATCAATTACACTACATGAATCAACCCGATTATGCAGTAGTTAAAGAAACAGTTGCTTTATTGGAAAAGATTAAAAAATCATGGGCAAAAGGTTTAGTAAATGCCGTTTTACGTAATTTTTGCCGCCAAAAAAAAGATATTATCGTTAAAATTACCAATACCCCCACATTTATCTATGGCCATCCTCAATGGTTATTGGAGAAACTACAAAAAGATTGGCCTGATGATTGGCAAGCAATCACTCATGCAAATGATGAGCATCCACCATTAACTTTAAGAGTTAATCGTCAAAAAACATCGGTTAACGATTATTTGCACAAGCTGCAACAAGCAAAAATCGAAGCCTACCCTCATCCAATTGCATCTGCAGGAATTACTTTAAGCACAGCCTGCAGTGTGACGCAACTTCCAGGCTTTAAAGAGGGAGATGTTTCTGTCCAAGATGGTGCAGCACAATTAGCAGCTTCCTTATTGGACTTAAAACCTGGTTTACGCGTCCTCGATGCCTGTTGTGCTCCTGGTGGAAAAACCTGTCATATATTAGAAAGTGAACCTGACTTAGAGCTGTGTGTTGCTCTTGATGTAGATGCCAAAAGGTTAGTCCGTGTACAAGAAAATTTAAACCGATTACATCTTAACGCGATCTTGAAACAAGGTAATGCAGCAACTCCAGAAGATTGGTGGGATAAACAAGCTTTTGATCGCATTTTATTAGACGCCCCCTGCTCTGCCACTGGAGTAATTCGCCGTCATGCAGATATTAAGTTATTGCGAACACAAGAAGAAATTGTAACAGTAAGCAAAATTCAGTATACCCTATTAAATGCGCTTTGGCCTTTATTAGCTAAAGACGGTTTAATGGTTTATGCTACATGTTCGGTGATGTCAGTTGAAAATGAACAGCAAATAGCGCGTTTTGCGGCAGAACACCCAGATTGCAAAGTGCAACAAAGCGATTGCTCGTGGGGACGAGCAACTGGCCATGGCCAGCAAATTTTGCCTGGAGAACAAGGAATGGATGGATTCTTTTATGCGGTTTTGCTAAAAAAATAAAGGTAAACAGACCCTAATAAATTTTAATTTGTTTTAAATTTTAAGGATGATAAATGAGTATCAATTGGCCTTTAATTATTGTTTTATTTTGTTTATCTATTCCAGGCACACTAATTGCCATAAAGCGCTTAATTTATTTTTTACTACCAGACAATACAGAAGAATTAAAAAAACGCGTCTGTCGTTTTGCAATGATACAAACATTGATCTTGATTTTAATCATGTGTTTCACGGGTGCAATTATTTCCACATCAACCGGTTTACACGCACCTATATTAGAAGCCCTTTTAGTAGGTAAAGTAGGTTTTAGTGCACTTATCCCGATTCTTTTACCCGCTGTCCTTTTTGCTATTTTATGTCTGACTATTTTTTGTTTTCTTTATTACATTTTAGCAAAACGCCTCATTGATGAAAAAAGTCGAGTAATTATGATGAAATTACGCCAAGCCTTAGGCATTGATGGCTGCATTCTTTATGGCGGTGTAGTCGAAGAAATCATTGGGCGCTGGGGTATATTGAATCTGACTACATTTTTTGCAGTGATTTTTACAAAACAGCTAAGTCCTTTAATCCTGTGGACATCCATTATTATAAGTGGCTTAATTTTTGCGATGGGCCAACTTCCTACTTACATTGCTGCAGGATGCACTTCCAATCGCTGGTTCATTTATTTTTTTATTGTGCTGAGCATGTGCCAATCCATTATCTTTGGTTATGTGTTTTGGCAATATGGATTAATTTGCGCAATATTTGCTCATATGTTATTTCATTTAGGATGGGCACTTGTTGATGACAAATTAAAATCGTCAATTACACATTGAAAAGACAATTTGTAAAAAATTTGCAAATTTACTTTTCGTTAACATTGTCTTAATTTTACTTACTTATTCTACAAACTGAAATATGAAAATAATGAGATAAGGTTTATGACAACTACATTGGTATCAAGTAATGAATTTGCTTCCATGGTCAGTAAGTTACAACAAAATCCTTTGGATCCTCATTTAAAAATGAGGGTGGTTAGATATTTTCCACAAATGAAACAATGGGCGCAAAATGTACCTATGGCTTTATATCATTTAGCACGTGTCTACATGCCAAACTCTGCACAATATAAGAATACAATGGCTCAAGCTGCAGAGATGGGATGTACTAATGCAATGTTGGATTTATGTGAACTATATGCTAAATCTGATAACGCTCAAGATAACGCTAAAGCAATCTCTTATCTGCAAAAAATTGCACACTCCCAAGACTCTTATATCAAAAAGAGTGTGCAAGAATTAGCAGCTAAATATCCTTTATTGGTGCAAGAAAAACAAATTAAAAACACCATGAGAATTGATATCCACGGTTTTTTTGCGCAAAAAAATAATAAGACTCAACTCGAGAGAGATCAAAAACCCAACGAAATATTACACCCGTAATTAAGCTAATAAAAAGCGGAAATTCCGTTGGATTTCATTTAAATCAAATTGGTTCAGATACAAGGAAAAGCTCATCCAGGCACTCAAAGCTGCTAAATCCTTAAATGGCGGTGGTAAATAAACGGGGCTTGTTAAAATGCCCCGTTCTTGTAATTCTGTCAATAAGGGTAAATCATCTAAAACCAATTTCCCAGTAAACAATAAAGGAATGGAATCAACATGCTTTTGACTAATGGCAAAGCGAATATAATTATAAATCAGCACAAAACCCTTGGCATAAGAAAGGTCTTTAGTAAAAGGCCCACCTGTGGGTGTACTGCCTCTAAATAGACGCACCGTTTGCTTATAACTGTCCTCCTCAGCCAAACCGCATTCAATAAAATAATTATAGATATCAAGAAAATTAGCACCCAGGGTTATTTTATCCAGAGCGATAACACGATTAGTAATTTTTAGCATACGCCCAGGATAAGAGGAAAAAGTTACGACTTCAGTGATTACTGCTAATCCTTCTTGAATTACGCTGCTTGAAGGTGAACCTTTGGATAAGAAAAAACAGTTAGGCTGCATCGCACCATTTAAGGTGGTCCCCACATGTACCCAGCCTTCATGTACCTCCAAATACCGTAAATCCCGATCACTAAACATAGCATGCTGGCCTAATTTAATGCTATCCGCCCCCGCGGAAGCGTCCGCGACCATATCATCACTGATCATCACTGTGACTTTACCAGGATGCTTGTCAAAGAAATGCCCCAAACGCGCTTGCAAAATTTCTTGTGCCTGTTGCGGAGTATATCGCTTCACATCAGCTTCCGATTGCAATTGCACGTCAAGATCGGAAAGAACATCAAATAATAAAGTACCCATTTCCGACATACGTGGCCCACCAGCATAAAATACATCATTAGGGCTGCCATATAATTCCATTGCTATTTCACTGAATTCTGGTGTACCACGAGCAGCAAGCATTTGTATAGCGCGGCTGTACTCTTCGCATTGACGTCTTAAAAGGCGCGTTACTGTAGAATATTGCCCCAACTGATTTTGGGCATCGCGTAAAATAATACGAAATTCTTCTTGTTTTTCTTTTACATCAAAAGGCAGCGGTTTTTTCGCATAATACTCAGTATCAACAGCAGGAAGCCGCTTTCCCTTGTATTTGAAAAACTCTTTTCTAATAGAATCGTCCCATTTGATACTATCAAGAATTCTTATCTTACGTTGTGCATCCACAATGCGTTGTGACAACTCGCGTATTATCACTAACTCCGCTGACTCTGATGCCATATTAGCCCCTTATTATATAGGTGGCGCAATGTTAACGTGCGCATCCTGCTCTTGTGGTGGCAAATTATAAAAATCACTAATATTTGCTCTTGTTAAAGGTGGTGGTACTTCCAGATTAGGGCCATTACGACTTTGCAAATAGAGATTTTCACCATTACTTGCATAACGCCCTGAACATCCTGAAAGTACAAATAACGCACATAGAATACAACTTATTTTTTTCACAACATCTTCCTCTATATTAATTCTAAATTCTTCATTACTTTTTCCAATGCCGCATGATGCGTTTCTGACAAACGAGTTAATGGCAATCTTATTTCATCACCGATTAAGCCCATGCGGTATGCTGCCCATTTAATCGCAATGGGATTAGTTTCTACGAATAATAATTCATTCAAGGGCATTAATTGTTCATGTAAGCGTAATGCCGCTGCTTTTTCCCCATCTAAAGCAGAATCACACATTTTAGCCATCAATTTAGCAACTACATTTGCGGTTGCTGAAATATTCCCTTTAGCACCGGAAAGCATCCACGAAGCAGCAGTAAAATCATCACCACTAAATACATCAATGCTCCCTTCAGAAAGACGTAGAATCTGTTGTAAACGTGTCATTTGTCCTGTAGCTTCTTTGATACCTACAATATTAGAAATCCTAGCTAATCGAGCTACTGTTTCTGGGAGCATGTCGCAAGCAGTTCTTCCAGGTACATTATATAAGATAATGGGAATAGGAGCTGCTTTAGCAACACTACTGAAATGTTGGAATAAGCCCTCTTGTGTCGGTTTAATGTATGCAGGAGTCATAATCAATGCCGCATGAGCTCCACATTCCATAGCTTCTTGAGTTAAACTAATACAATCACGCGTAGCGTTCATTGCCGTACCTGCAATGACTGGAATACGTTCTTTTGTTTGCTCAATAACGGTTTTGATGACTAACAGTTTTTCCTCATGAGATAAAGTACCAGCCTCTCCTGTTGTCCCTGCAGCCACGATACCATGAGTACCCATTTCAATATGAAATTCCACCAGTTCGCGCAAACGATGCACATCAACTTGATCATTCTCCATGGGCGTGATCAAAGCCACTATACTTCCTTTAAACATAGCGTCCTCTATTTTTATTATTCTAATACCCTAATACTACTGGAAAATCTAGGTAATAGTAAAATTTCAAACAAGAAAATGATTTAAATAAAATTTAAATGGCTAAATTTTATACAAAATTTTATTTTTTGTACTACTATTCATAGTGGAAGAGTTAAGTCACAATAAGAAAAAGGAGCCACTATGAATAAAATTATCTCGATACTATCTGTCGTAAGTCTAGCAACCTTTATGCTTACAAGCTGCACGAACACTGAAGTAGGTACCGGTGTTGGTGGAGCAGCGGGCGCAGGATTAGGTTATGCAGTGACAGGAGGTAGTGCTGTTGGAACCGTAATTGGCGCAGGAGCAGGAGCTTTAATAGGAAACTCCATTGGCCAAGAACAAGACAGACGTGCTTATTATTATAATCGTTATTATTACAACCGTTATGGTTATTATTATTAGAAAGCTCGATCAGTGCTTCCTGTGGTTGATCATAGCTCAACCACAGGTATCGCAGAAAAAATTCTAACCGAATTGCAGCAAGATCAATTTTACGTTGCTATACTCAAAAATATTCATTTTCCATTACTCTCAATTGGAACCCACTTATAAAATAATACAAGGATTGTAATCATGCGCTTAAAAGATAAAGTTGCAATAGTTACTGGTGCAGCCAGTGGAATAGGTAAAGAAATTGCGCTTGTGTATGCCAAAGAAGGAGCGCAAGTTGTCATTGCCGATCTTAATTTAGATCAAGCGAAACTGGCTGCAGAAGAAATTAAATCTAACGGTGGAAAAGCAATGGCTGTTGCCATGAATGTCATCGATGAAAATCAAGTAAATCAAGGTGTTGACGAAGTAGTGAAGCATTTTGGGAATGTGGACATCTTAGTCAGCAATGCCGGTATTCAAATCATCGATCCCATTGATCAATTAGCTTTTTCAGATTGGAAAAAGCTACTTTCCATTCAACTTGATGGAGCATTTTTAACTACGCGTGCGGCCTTAAGACAAATGTATAAATCAGGAAAAGGCGGCAGTATTATTTATATGGGTTCGGTACACTCTAAAGAAGCTTCGGTACTTAAGGCTCCCTATGTTACTGCAAAACATGGCTTAATCGGTCTATGCGAAGTCGTAGCTAAAGAAGGGGCCGCACATAATGTGCGTGCTAATGTGATTTGTCCCGGTTTCGTACGTACCCCGCTGGTTGAGAAGCAAATTCCAGAACAAGCAAAAGAATTGGGAATTAGTGAAGAGGACGTCATTAAAAAAGTGATGTTAAAAGACACCGTCGATGGTGAATTCACCACTACTGATGACGTGGCACAAACCGCATTATTTTTTGCTTCATTTGCATCTAACGCATTAACTGGCCAATCATTAATTGTAAGCCATGGATGGTTTATGGAATAAAATAAAATTTATTACTAAAACAATAAGTTGGCACAAATAATGCTGTCATTATCTGAAGGTTACCAAGGAGACTGAAATGAAAGAAGCTGAAGTGAAACAAAAAGCATTTGCCATGCCGCTTGCTAGCCCAGCTTTTCCGCGTGGCCCTTATCGTTTCATTAATAGAGAATATTTGACAATCACTTATGAAACTGACATGGATTTGCTACGAACAATCGTTCCTGAGCCCTTAGAAGTGATTGAGCCTTTGGTGCAATTTGAATTTATTCGTATGCCTGATTCTACCGGTTTTGGTAATTACACTGAATCAGGTCAAGTGATTCCTGTACGCTATAAAGGCAAAATGGGTAGTTTTACTCTGGCGATGTATCTAGATGATCTGGCTCCAATCGCTGCAGGTCGTGAAATTTGGGGCTATCCTAAAAAATTAGCGCACCCTAAATTAGAAATAATCAGCGATACCCTTCTAGGCACACTAAATTATGGCCCTTGCCGAATTGCTACCGCGACTATGGGTTATAAATATGAGCCTTTAGACCTCAAAAAAGTCGCTGATTCAATGAATGCTCCTATTTATCTGCTAAAAATTATTCCCCATGTAGATGGCAGCACACAAATATGCGAATTAGTAGAAATATACATCACTGATGTGACCATTAAAGGGGCTTGGCAAGGGCCTGCACAATTAGAGCTCGCACACCATGCTCTTGCTCCTGTAGCTGACCTCCCTGTACGTCGCATTGTAAAAGCAGTCCATTTATTAACCGACTTAACCTTGCCTTATGGACGCGTAGTCTATGATTATTTGGCCAAGTAATTGGGTAGTGTAGATTTGGAGATTAAGTAAAAATGTTAATTTTAGTAGGTTATTTAGTAGTATTATTTTGCGTTTTTGGTGGTTTTGCCCTAGGTGGAGGGCATTTAGCCGCGATATTCCAACCCGTCGAGTTGCTTATCATTGGTGGTGCAGCCTTAGGTGCACTTATAGTCGGTAACCGTATGAGTGTTTTAAAAGCATTGGGAAAAGCATTACCCAAAGTTTTTAAAAGTGAGAAAAACTCTAAAACAACGTCCATCGCTCTACTGGGATTACTTTATAATCTTCTAAATAAAGCTCGTCAGCAAGGAATGATGTCTGTAGAGTCAGATATTGAAGAGCCGGAAAGCAGTCCTATATTTACTAATTACCCTGCATTAATGAATGAACATCATATTATTGAATTTATCTGCGATTATTTTCGTTTGATCATTACCTCAAACATGCAACCCTTCCAATTAGAAGCCTTAATGGATATGGAAATCGAATCACATCATGCTGAAGAAATGATTCCCGCATTTACTTTAAGTAAAATTGCTGATGCAATGCCCGCTTTTGGTATCGTGGCAGCAGTACTTGGAGTAGTACATACAATGGAATCCATTAACCTCCCTCCAGCACAATTAGGGGTGTTGATTGCTCATGCTTTAGTGGGTACATTTCTGGGAATTTTACTAGGTTATGGCTTTATTGGCCCCTTGGCTACAGCCATGGAGCAACGCGCCAACCAGACTCAATTAATGTTACAATCCATTAAAGCTACGGTATTAGCAAGTTTACATAATAATCCACCACTAATTGCCGTTGAATTTGGCCGTAAAGTATTATTCTCTGCGCAAAGACCATCATTTAGCCAGCTCAATGATGAAATTAAAAATGTAAAACATAATGAATCAGCAAGTGCAGCGAGCGCGGAACCCACCCCAAGTTAGAGTATGAATTATGAGTGATAATGACAGTAACTCCAAAGGGAAATCACACCCTCCAATCATTAAGAAAATAAAAAAGCATAATCATGGACATCACGGAGGCTCATGGAAAATTGCTTATGCCGACTTTGTAACGGCAATGATGGCATTTTTCTTATTGATGTGGCTAATTGCTTCTTTAAACAAAGCACAAAAAGACGGTATTGCTGAATATTTTAAACAACCTTTAAAAGTCACTTTTTTTGGTGGTGATAATGTTGGAAACCAGCAAATTCGTCTCAAAGGTGGTGGACCCAAAGTTGAAGATACTAATGGCCAGGTATCCACTACAGACAGAGCCGCTGCTAAAGACGCCAAAAAACAAAATAAAGAAATTATTCAATCACCTGAAAATGAAACCCAAAAACTGAAAGAATTAAAATCAGAAATTAGCCTTAGTATTCAAAGAGATCCTTCATTAAGTGGTTTAAAAAATCAAATGCTGATGGAAGTAACCCATGAAGGCTTACGTATCCAATTAATTGATAACCAGAAAGAACCAATGTTTGACGTAGGTTCAGAAAAATTAAACCCACAATTTGCGGCTATTTTTACTAAAATTGCAAAATTATTAAATGGAGTTCCCAATAAAGTAACCATTCAAGGTCATACGGACGCACATCCTTATCATAACCCTGATGAGTTAGAATATACTAATTGGGAATTATCATCTCAAAGGGCAAATGCAGCACGACGCGCTTTAATTAAGTCCGGCATGGATGAAAATAAAGTAATGAGTGTTTCCGGATTTTCATCAACAGTACTTTTAAATAAAAAAGACCCATTCAATGCAATTAATCGCCGTATCAGTATTATTGTGATGAAACCAGGTATAACAGAACAGGCTAAAGAGAATAATAAAAATAGCAATAATCAAGCCGAGACTAATAATATAAAAGCGAATACTCAACCTAAAAAAGAATGAAGGATGTAAAATTCAATTATTAGAAAAATAAGAAAAAAGGTAACTCCCCAGGTATTTAATTGAACTCACCAGCTTCCCCTCTCCACCGCGCGCAGCGTGGGGGAGAGGGATCAAGGGTGAGGGGAT
>NZ_JASGFU010000055.1:0-17324 GCF_047605385.1 Legionella sp.
GCGCGGTGGAGAGGGGAAGCCCGGTGAGCTCAATTAAATACCTGGGGAGTTACTTACATTATCGTTAAAGATAACATTTTTATCAAAATAAATATAAAATGGCCACCATTTGCTGCCAAGGTAGTACCAACCCCTAACCTAACATTTCAATAAGTTCTCTACGAAAACGATGGTAATCTACTTCTAATGCATGACGCATATGCGACTTAAAGCGGTAATGAGGTTTATTCATTTCATGAGCAATTTTTTCATGCAACTGCTCTGGGCGTTTCAATGTCCCCATGATAATACGAGCAACAATCTTTGATTGGTAATCTGCTAAAGGCCAAATACATCCTTGCGGTTGGCATAAACCAATAAAATAAAGATTTTTATAATCCGCATGTATCATCTTGCGATATAAGGGAACTTTAGTCGAGCTACTAAAATCAATAAATTCTTTGTCAAAAAAAGGAAAACTGATTTTATAACCTGTGGCAAAAATGACCGTATCAAATTCATGTTGTTCGCCATTGGTAAAATGTACTTTATTCCCTGCAAAATGAGTAATCCCAGAAATGGGGCATACTTTTCCGTGGCGAATAGAATAAAGCAATTCACTATTAATTGTCGGATGTATTTCTAAAGGACCACAATCAGGTTTCATTAAATGATACTTTGGATAGCGTCCTTGCAAGGTACGAATAACCAAAGCAAATAGTTTCTGACGTAACCAAGAAGGCATCCACAAAGTTTTAGCTACCGCATCATCTGTTGCTTTACCAAAAATAAATTTAGGAAAAATATGATAACCACGACGCATGCTGATGTATGTCTTTGGCGAAACTCGTGCAATTTCTACTGCCACATCACATGCTGAATTTCCACCACCGACAACAAGTACACGCTTTCCCTGGAATACTGATGCTTTTTTATATTGATGTGAATGTAAAATCTCACCAGAAAAATCACCAGGATATTCGGGCATATAAGAATCCCAATGATGGCCATTTGCTATGAGTAAATAATCAAAACACGCTTCATGCATTCCCCGTTCATCTTGATAAACTACGAGCCATTGTTCTTGTTCTGTTTGAGTTACTTTGGTTACTGTTGTATTAAACCAAATGTATTTAGTTAAATCAAAGTGCTCTGCGTAACTATTGAAATACTTCAGTACCATACGGTGTGAAGGATAATCCGGATAATGCGCGGGCATTGGATAATCTTCAAATTGGGACCAGCGCTTTGAACTGATAATATGTGTTGTTTCATATACGCTAGAATGATTGTTTTCCTCATCATATACCCAGTTACCACCTATTTGATTACTCTTTTCAAATACGGTGATGTCAGAAACTCCCTGCTCTTGTAAATTTTTAATTGCAGCCAGCCCACTAGGACCGGCCCCGATAACACATACGCGAAAATGGCGACTGTCCTTAGGCTTTTGCTCTATTTGCATTATTTGTTACCTTTTTAACTTCTTTCATGATCATTGCCTGTACCACAGGATTTTTATCAATTGTAAAATGATTTACCTTAACACCTTTTAATGCACCAACATTAATATTTTCCACATTAGTTTTAACGGGGTCTACTGCTTTGAGCTTCAAACCACTAAACATGGGCACATAACCTGGCTTATAAAAATTCATTGCGTGTTTGACATTAGGTGGCACTATTGTTTGCGACACCGCATCCACAGTGACAAGGAGAGCAACAGGAATATTTAACTTATTTAAATTACGCGCTACTTTAATTTGCTCGTTCGCACCTAATGAATGCCCTACTAAAATAATAGGTCGGTGATCTTTTTGCTTGTAATAATAGGTCACAATTTTGCGAGTAACATCCCCAGCGTTATACCACATGGAACTAGGTGCTGGAATTTCATAAGTATCCACAACAGAACTGCTTAACTCTTTCATTCCCGTACTAAAAACACCCAAGCCACCAAGCATGGTATGGACTTCACCACGATATTTTTTTGCCTGGACAACTTTTTTCTTAGAAGCCGTAGCAACTACCTTCGAATGCGGTTTTTCCTTTTTCACTGGATGATATTTAGCTGCAGACAGGTCAATACAACCCGTCATATTTAAAATGCAGAATGATAAGAAAAATGATGCGATTATATTAGTTTTTCTATTACGAGTACGATTCATTTTATTGTTATTAAAGTTTTTCATGAATAACGTTGCTCAGATGATAGCGTATTCTTATAATGATTGCCAATATAGCTCTAGCATGAATTCCCACAAGCAATAGTTATCGCATGTGAGCATACAGTTTGATAAGATGACAAATTCTCTATTTGGTATGATTAAAATTTATGGAAGCGCATGCAGCAATACTCACCGTAACTCAATTAAACCGTCAAGTTAAAAGCTATCTTGAGAATGAATTAGGCATGGTTCATGTTGAGGGTGAAATCTCTAATTTGAGTAAACCAGGATCCGGACATTTTTATTTCACTCTAAAAGACAGTGGTGCCCAGATACGTTGCGTTTTTTTTAAAAATCGTCATTTCGGTACCATTGCCACAAAACTTAATGATGGCCTACATATTGTTGCCAGTGGAAAATTAAGCCTCTATGAAGCTCGGGGCGATTATCAATTAATTGTTGAGCAAGTCACTGAAGCCGGACTTGGCGCTCTGTATCAACAATTTGAAGAGTTAAAAAATAAACTGGCGGCGGAAGGATTATTTAATCGTATCAATAAAAAACCATTACCTGTCATACCACAAAAAATTGGTATCATCACCTCACCCACTGGGGCAGCGATTCGCGATATGTTATCCACGCTTGCAAGACGCTTTCCCTTGGCACGGGTATTGATTTATCCAAGTGAAGTTCAAGGTGCTGGGGCAGCCCAACAACTTATTAATGCCTTACAACGTGCTAATTATGAAAAACGCTGCGACGTTTTAATTTTGGCACGTGGCGGCGGTAGCATTGAAGATTTATGGGCATTTAATGATGAACAATTAGCCCGACACATTGTTCAAAGCAGTATTCCGATTGTATCCGGTGTGGGGCACGAAACAGATTTTACCATTGCTGATTTTGTCGCTGATTACCGCGCGGAAACACCAACCGCAGCAGCAGCCGCAGTCACTCCAGACTGCCTGGAATTATTTAAATTATTAAACCAATTACAATTACGCCTATTAGAAGCCATGCAACGTCAGGTACAAAAATACCAGATCAAACTGCATCATTTAATGGATAAAATATCATCACCACAAAAAGCGATTGCCAGCTATTGGCAAACTACAGATTATTTAGAACGACAACTCATTTCAAACATGATGCAACTGCTCAAACACAAAAAGCATCAATTACATCTAAGTACTCATCAATTAAATGCACAAAATCCAAGTATGCACATCAAACAAACTCAATTACATCTGCACCAAATTATGAATCAATTAGTGCAGCAGATGCAGCACAAATTACATGATCTGAAATACCAACTACGCACGCAATTATCTACCTTGCATGCAGTAAGCCCTTTGGCTACACTGGATAGAGGGTATGCAATTGCCACTCAAAACGGAAAAGTACTCTTTTCCAATAAACAAGTAGCAGTAGGTGAGCAAATCGAAGTACGCTTAGCCCAGGGAAAACTCGCTTGCGAAGTAAAACAAACCCAGGCCATATCATAGGATACAAATACTGCCATGCTTGATAATCTCATTAGTAGTCTTAATTTAATTATTATGCAGACCCAAAATAATAGCGCGTTCTTAGCAGCGATGTTAATTATTTTATGGACTGTCTTTTTCATCACCCGTATTGATAAAAAGTTATTGTATCAACTTGGAATTACTCCGCGAAAACTAAATGGCCTGGCAGGAGTTATCTTTGCTCCCTTTTTGCATGTAAATTTTAATCATCTTTTTTTTAATTGCGTCCCTTTAGTAGTGCTAAGTAATTTTATATTGGTTTATGGATTACCCTATTTTCTTCTGGTCACAGTAATGATTACTGTGTTAAGTGGCCTTGCTATTTGGTGCTTTGCCAAATCTGGAGTGCATGTTGGTGCTAGTGGCGTGATTACCGGTTATTGGGCTTTTTTGGTCAGCAATATTTATCAAAATGGCTCATTAACGGCAATCATTCTTGGATTAATTAGTCTTTACTATTTTGCTGGTATTTTCTTTGGCATTTTCCCAAACCAAAAAGGAGTTTCTTGGGAGGCTCATTTATTTGGCTTTCTTGCAGGATTAGCAACCGATTATTTACTAAAGTATTATCCTGAATATTTTACTTTTATTCTAGTGTAATATCTTCAAACAGCTCGCCATTGCACTCATTTAATTTGATAGCGGAAACAGCTCTCGCTGTTCTCCTAATGGAGTCAACTTAAGGCTATTTCCTCTTTCTCTCTGTCATTAAGTTAAGGCCCTCTACACCCCAATTCATACCAAATTTGGATGCGTCCTCTTTTTTGAGGCTCAATTCAGCGAGGAGCCCACGCAAAAGATTTCTCATGCCTCCCTCCTAAACCCGATGATTATTGTTGTTTGACGCTGAAGAAGCTTGCGCCGCAGATGCAAAACTGGATGAAGCACCATACATACTGTACAGATTGCCCCCTAACGACACGCCAACTAAATCGCTTAAATGGGCGTACTCTTTTTCACGCAATTGCTTTTGCAACTCGTTCTCAATGGCTACGCCAGAAAGCGTAGAAAAAACCTGCTTCACATCCTGCACCAATGCATTACACCGACGGTCAAATTCCTTGCGACGCTCAGGAATGTTCCGGAAACTCGCGCTCCCTAATTGACCAGGAAGAAACATAGTTATCATACGACTCATCGAAACATGTAATTTAATTTCAGCTTCATCCGCACGTTGTTTCTCTTGCTCTTTTCCTTTAACTGCTGCTTCTTTTCCTTTAACTGCTTCTTCTTTTCCTTTAACTGCTTCTTCTTTTCCTTTAACTGCTTCTTCTTTCTCTTTAACTGCTTCTTCTTTCTCTTTAACTGCTTCACTCAGCTTTATATTCGCATTATTCAGCTGTTCATTCGCATTATCTGTTCGTTGTGTTTCTTCTTGAAACTGCTCGTGCATTTTGTTCAGCTGTTCTTGTGTTTTCGCTAATTCATCCAGCTGTTGTTTTAACTTGCGTGCCATCATCTCTTCATAAAACAACCATCGGTCAAAAGCCTCTCGCCCTTGAGCATTGCCAGCATACAACTTCTTTGTGGAAACACATGCCGTAGGTTCTTTCCTTCGGTTGCGTTCTGCAGGGGTTTGTGCCTGCTTCAGGTTCTTCACATATTCCTCATGCAATACTAAACTGCTTAAATCCAATGGGGCTTGAGGGGGCAATACAATATTTAATTCTTCGTTCTTCTCTTCTTCTGTGATGCCCAATCTTTCTTGACGTACCGCAGGGACAAAAACAACTTCTGCTTCTTTATTTTCCGCTTCAGCACTCCCTTGAATTTTTAGCAGTGGCAATGAGGGGGATTGAGCTTGCCATTGGCCTTGTGCCCAGATTTCTCGAATACGCTTTGCTTCTTTTTTCCATGAGTCCATCTGCTGCATGCAATACTCGCGAATCACCTGCTCTTCTTTATCCGTACTTACTCCTTTATCCGGATGGATGGCTGGAAGAACACGTTGCTTTATTTCCCGCCAAGCACCTTCCAATTGCCCTACCGCATAATCCGACACAGTAAGCGCTTGCTTTAAATCATAGTTCGCAAAATACTCGTGATTTTGATGCTTATTGCGTTGGTTCATTTCATACGCCAACGCATGCTCCGTTTCCCCGGGCACGTAGGCCGTTTGATGCACCCAATGCGCGTACTTTAAGCGACGCACACACTGATTCTCTAATCGGCACAGCAGAGCATTGGCTTGCTGGAAAAATACATCGTTACTGCCAAATTGATTCATGCTTTGGCGCCATTTTTTTTTGGCAACTTGCATCTTCTCTTCCAATTTAAGTAACGCATCATCAAATGTCTGCAGCAGAAATAAATAATTATTTGTGTCTTGGCGTAAAACCCGTTCATAATGCTGGCGGATACGCCAAGCATATTGGCTCCATTGCGTAAACCGTGCCTCCATTCGCTGGTACAAAACCAAATACTCCGACGCTTTACTCGGGGTCGGCAGCAGGCGCATTAATTCAACGCGCCCATCATACGCATTCCACTGCGCCACTTGCGTTAACTCTTTATCTAATCGCTGGACAACTTTGTCGATTTTGCGCTCCATCCCCTCCCAAGGTCTTGTGCTCGTCTTATGTTCTATCGCTTCAATTCCCTTTTTATGGACGTAAGGCCTGTCTGCATAATACGCCCTCCCGCGCTCATACCAGTCACTTAAGGCGGTCAATGCTTCAGGATGAGACGACGCTAAATCAAACTCTTGTAACAAAACCCATAATGCATCAGCTACGTCACAATACCTCGTATCATTCACCATGACTCGCGACCCGAATACCGTACGCAACCAATCCATCAATGCCACAAGAATGTTCTGCATTCGAATAAGAAGCGTGGGTGAATCCTTCGATGACTCCGCTTCGGGCACTGCAGACACTAAATACAAACGGCGCAAACGCTTAAAAAAATCCAACCGCATCTTAAAAACAGCAAAATTATTGGGGCTCTCAATTAATGACCCCTTATTCAAAGCAAAGTCCTCATGCAAAAACACGCTCATATGCTCTTGATAACGAGCTTTCGCATCAATACCTGCAGGCCACAATTGCTCTAAAGAAAATGCTATAGGCTTCTCAAAAGGTGTCCATTTACAGGAAAGATAATGCGTTAAAACCTGAACATCTCCACAGTGAAGCGGAGAGTTAACAACTAATTTAAGTAACTCCTTATTTAACTCAGCCAATTGAATCGTTACTTCTTCCACAGAAAGTCTCTTAAAGTACGCATTCAATCCCGACCATTGCTGCAGCAACGCCGTTAACAACGCTTCCCTCCGTGATGCATGCAATACACCCCAATTCATACCAAATTTGGATGCGTCCTCTTTTTTGAGGCTCAATTCAGCGAGGAGCCCACGCAAAAGATTTCTCATGCCTCCCTCCTAAACCCGATGATTATTGTTGTTTGACGCTGAAGAAGCTTGCGCCGCAGATGCAAAACTGGATGAAGCACCATACATACTGTACAGATTGCCCCCTAACGACACGCCAACTAAATCGCTTAAATGGGCGTACTCTTTTTCACGCAATTGCTTTTGCAACTCGTTCTCAATGGCTACGCCAGAAAGCGTAGAAAAAACCTGCTTCACATCCTGCACCAATGCATTACACCGACGGTCAAATTCCTTGCGACGCTCAGGAATGTTCCGGAAACTCGCGCTCCCTAATTGACCAGGAAGAAACATAGTTATCATACGACTCATCGAAACATGTAATTTAATTTCAGCTTCATCCGCACGTTGTTTCTCTTGCTCTTTTCCTTTAACTGCTGCTTCTTTTCCTTTAACTGCTTCTTCTTTTCCTTTAACTGCTTCTTCTTTTCCTTTAACTGCTTCTTCTTTCTCTTTAACTGCTTCTTCTTTCTCTTTAACTGCTTCACTCAGCTTTATATTCGCATTATTCAGCTGTTCATTCGCATTATCTGTTCGTTGTGTTTGCTTTCCGAGCATAGAGTTCAATGTGTTAACTTGAGCGTGAGCACGTTCCAGTTCTTCCTTTGCTTTATATTGCCTAACATATCGTTGTCTTGCTTCTGCCAAACGCATTAATTCATTTTGAAGATCAGAATAAGCTTCAAATAACTCAACGAAAGTTTTTCTCCCTAAATTTCGTATGCTCCATGCGCGGTCTGAATTAATTTTCTCCAATACGTCGCCATCAATTACCAAATCTTCTTCAGGTTTAGATAATACAGAACATACATACATTTTTACTGCACTCATAAAGAAATCTTGTTTGTTGGTAATCGCAGTGGATAGCTTTTGTGTTGTTTGGGTTTCTTGCTTTTGGGGTGCTACCATTGCTAATAAACTATCATTGAGCAAAACATACATAATCTCTAAAATCTGCAAAAAAATAGTAGTGCGTTCTGATTGTGCCCCATCACGTGCATTCAGATTAAAAGTTTGCGAAAAAACGTTCCACAACCTGCTGTCTTCTGATGTTGAACGCTCATGTAAACGCCGGGCAAAGGCTACAAGAGCCTGGTTTAAACGGCGCCATTTATCTTTTAATAAAAAGACCGTATCGCCTAAAGATAAAGCACGTTCTTCAAGATGCGATAAAATCAGTTGTGATTGTTCTACTACTAACATATATCCACGACGATTTTCCTGAGATATTTGCTGGACCTGATTCATCCAGAGCAATGGGTTTGCACCTAAAGCCATAACATAACGAATGGTTTGTTCACAAAATGTTTGTTGTTCTTTTGAGACGATTTCTTTTTGAAGCTCATCCATTAAGACAATTAACAGAGCATCTAATGCTTTATATTCGTCAGCACGTTGCTTTTCATCCTTCTTCTTCACCGGCAGCAGATGTCGTTTAATGCCAGCTAAAAATTCATCTGCCTTAAACTGATCTCTAAGTGTTTCTATTGTTAATTTATTATTGAGTTCCTTAACCAAGATTTTAGTACTTTCTGTAAAGGGATTAAAGAACGGGTTTTTCTTTTCTGCATGAGCATCAATTATTCTCTTTTGTGATTTCAGCTCATTTCGCGACTCCTGCACCCAAAATACTGCCGGGTCTTGCATATTACCAGTACCCTTACACACCAACTCTCTCATTTGCGCATTGTCTAAGATCAATGGTTTTTGTGTTGGCGGTACTGTATAATTATTTCCTAAAGAGTGAGACCTGCCTTGTTCATCAATGTAGAATAGTGCATTAGTAGCCAAAAAGATGTAGCTTTTTTTATAGGGAGTCACATCAGCAGGAAGCTCTTGTTGTGAATTCAAATAGTGGATAACATTCTCCCCACGATGCGCTTTTTCCATAAAGCCTGTAACTTCTTTTTTTTCTTCCGTGCCACCCCACTCCAGCATTATTGCTAAATCATCACATAAATCTTCTTGAGTTCTATAATGGCGTAAATCCTGCAAATATCCCGCATGCAGTTGTTCAAATTGCCGTAATTGCTTTTTTGTACCCTTAGTCTGCTCAATTAATTTTATGAAGAGCGGTCTCTTCTCTTTGTTTTCTTCACACAGTAATTGTTTAATCCAAGCACTTAAATAAGTCACAAAAGTTGGAAGCTCAGACGCGGGAGCTTGCTGGGGAATTTCCTGTACGGATGCTGGCTGAGGAACTTCTTGTTGAAGAGGTTCTTGGTTAACTATAGGGTCTGTGTTATCGTTAGGGTTCTCCTGATGATCAATTACAATAGGCTCCATGGGATTTGCATTAGCGCTTGTGGTCTCACCTGGCTTATCGGTGAGCCGCTGACTAAGCAGGCGCTTTATTTGTTCAATACATTTCTGAATCTCTGTTCTCCCCACAGTAGCCGTAAAATGCTCATAAATTGGACTTATTTCAAGTACAATAAGCTTCACTGCAAGCTCACCTAAAATTAATTTTTCAGATTGGGGTTGTACCAAAAGCAATAAACACTCTCTAATCCACCGTGCACGCGCTTCGTGCATTTGTCCTGTTGCAGATCTAAGAGGTTCATCAGTCGTTAAATCTGTATTATAACCTTTGTCATTAGCATACCTATTAAATAATTGTGCAATAACTTGAATAGTCGTACTTTGGAGTGCACTGCTTGTATTTTCTGAAGAAGTAGTTGTGGTTGTTGATGTGGTCTTTGGAGCAGGCAAGCTATTCCTGTTTTCCTGAGTGTAGAAGTTTGTTAAGTATTGCATTTGTCCCGATTCAATAAGGGTTATGTCTAATTTTCTTTGTATAATATAGATTTTACTTAAATCACTGCAAATTTCTTTCTTTATTCGTTGATGTAATTCCTCACTATCCAAGTTATAAAATGTCAATGAAACCGATAAATGCTGATTGATTTTAGGCAATTCGTCTGCCTTATGATGAGCGAGTGCCGTATAACCGCTGAATTGTATGGAAAGGTTATGCACAGTAATATCTAAATCCGTCCTGATTCTATTTGTGAATGTCGTTAAATAATCATTTAACGGAGAAAGCTTGATGATGCCCGCTAATAATCCCATCCAACTTGTATAAGCAATAAATGATCTTATCGCTTCAAGCATTTCATCTAAATTCTCTATCTCTTGCAAGATGGAACATAATTTAGTAATCATAGCGGCAAAGCAGTAATTATTATTTCTTTGATTATCGTTAAAATAATCAATAATAACTTGCAATCTGTCATGCTTAGGTAAGGTTTCGAGAGTAACTTGACTGGGATTTTGAGAAATAGAATTATAAGCCATGCTTTCAATATGTTGCAAGGAAGTCAAATACACATCATCATGCAGTGCGTCTTGAGATATGGTCGGCTCATGATAAGCAATAATTTGACGTATTACTACCTTCTTTAATGCTAATACATATTCTTTAACTTGATCTACACAAATATTATGACTTTGCGATGTGCGTCTACATGCCAAAATAGTATTAAAGCTGGAAAAATACTTACCATGAGTTGTGTATAAATATATTCCTGTTTTTGTGGGCAGATCATTTTTTCTAAATAGTTTCGTTGAAGGCTCCATTACCCTCAAGATAAAACTCTTCATTGCCTCCAAATAGCGCTCATGATCAATTTGATTTATGTTTCCTTCGGCCAAAACAAATACAATAAATCGTTTGCACAAATGAAACAGGGCCACATCAGAAACATCAGTGACTGGTGCTGTCATATCTTCCAATGAAGAAACATCAAGTAATATGTTAGCCCAACTCTTCACATATTCCTCATAAAGTTTGATCAATTTATCATCTATTTTCGCTTCCATACGAGGAAAAGTTACTTCCTGGCCTCCCAAATGAGCATTCGATGCTTTCTCTACGAAACGTAAACCTTTATTTAAAAGTCCCTTGCTCATTTTATACTCTGAAACTAATAAATCATTAGGAAAATGACTTTTAGGAGTAGATTCAAAACTTATTACCTTGTCACTAAGAGTTCCAGTAATCAGCCCAGAGTCACATAGTGCATCAAAATAACACTGTAAAATAGAAAAAGTATCATTATCTAAGATAATTGTTTGCCTTTGTAGCATAATCATGTTCTGGTTCTCCAATAGATGAATGTTGGGCTTGCGTTAATCCAGTTTTAATTTTTATATTTCATTTTCCTTATCAATATCCTATAAAAAACCTAGGGCTTCGGCACGATAACGAAAAGTCAACGACTTTTATTTTGCTTTTTAACTATTCACATTGAGTAAATTAATCCTTTTGAGTGGAACATGCATATTAATGATTTCTTATTGACCATTCAACTTTTTTTGGATAGCCTGGCACACTGAATCAGCCAATGATTTAGATTAAATGTAAAAAAGGACAATTCTATAATTAATTGAAAAATTGTTATTTTTACTTTTCTTTACAAGAATAAAACTAAATAAAAAACAGAAGATTTCTTAGTGATGATTAAGAAATATCTTACACATAATACAGATTATTTCTTGCATTAGATAAATAGCCAGATCATTACTTTAATGTCCATTTTAGATAAGAAATCCAGTTATTGCCGAGAGATCCACACGAATCTTATGTCCCTACGTACCGTATCCACGGCATCCTCAACGGACTCTAGTGTAATGCAAAACAAACCAAGGTCTACACTTGCTTAAAACTCTATGCTATCCTAAAAATAATATTTATCAGAGATAATCAATATGCGATTGTTTAAGCCTATTCTTGTTGCCAGCATGCTTAATCTGCTGCTTTCTCCTTCTTTCGCCGCCAAAAAATACAGCATTGGTTGTTGTAACAAAATGGGTGGCGTGAGCTACTGCGATTCATCTGCAGGACGACTCGTTTGCAACAACGGATTTTATTCTACTTGCTATTGTACCCCTCACGCAGTCATGGATTTACAATTGCTCAGAGGCTGTTGTCTATGGCGTGGTGGTGTGTTACCTCCATCAGTAGCTTCACCGTCAGGTTTAGTGGTGTGCAATGACGGTTCCGTTTCCGAAGAATGTTCGTTACAAAATCCACCAGATAAAATTGCAGCCTGGTAGGCCCCACGATATACTTCGCGGAATAAACCATACTTTTGCTGTGAAGACGATCATGATAGAGCAAATTAAAGCAACGCTTACCAAAGTACGACAAAATAAACCTCTAATATTATGCCTCACGAATTATGTAACGATGGATTTAATGGCGAATAGCCTACTAGCCCTCGGCGCAGCGCCTGTAATGTCTGAATCTATTGATGAAATTGAAGAATTTGTCACTATTAGTCAAGCAATTTACATTAACATTGGCACCATCACTAATGCCTTTATGGAGCGTGCACGTTTAGCCATTAAAATTGCGAACGCTCAGAATAAGCCGGTTATCCTTGACCCGGTAGGGACTGG
This sequence comes from Legionella sp., assembly GCF_047605385.1. GTDB lineage: Bacteria > Pseudomonadota > Gammaproteobacteria > Legionellales > Legionellaceae > Legionella. Next base: position 12,468 of record NZ_JASGFU010000055.1, read on the forward strand.
AGCTAGCAGACTCAGAACTTCTGCCGCTATGGAGTTACTGCCGTTGGTGAGTGTTATTCGTGGTAATGCCAGTGAAATTATTTCTCTTTCTGGGGCACGCAATGTTAGCAAAGGTGTAGAAGCTACTGATGCCGTGAGCTCAGCGATGAATAGCGCACGTGCACTCGCGCAAAATTACAGTAAAATTATTGTGATTACCGGCCCCGAAGATTTCGTTACCGATGGTACACAGCAAAAAAACCTCGTTTATGGTTCCTCTTTAATGTCACTTATTACCGGAATGGGATGCACCATGACTGCCGTTTTAAGTGCCTTTGTTGCCTGTAACCCTAACTACTATCTTGCTTCTGTAGAAGCTACAGCCTATTTTGGCTTATGCGGTCAACTAACACAAGAACAAGCTAAAGTGCCCGGTTTATTTCGACAAGTATTCATTGATAATTTATACTTTCCTGATTGGAATTATTTTACGCGCTTGATTACAGGAGCTTAATCATGCTTTATAAGACCCTATCAATTGCGGGATTTGATGGTTCTGGCGGTGCCGGTATCCAGGCTGATCTTAAAACTTTCTCTGCTTTGGGGTGTTATGGAATGACAGTACTCACTGCATTGCCGGTCCAAAATACTTGTGGAATAAGAAATTGCTATGAAATTCCTTTACAAGCAATTGAAGAGCAGCTGCATACTATTTTTGATGATATTAGGCCCGATGCCATTAAAATCGGCATGCTCTTTAATAGTAAGATTATTGAATTAGTTGCTAATTTTCTTAAGCAATATGCGCTGGATATACCTATAGTAATTGATCCAGTAACTATTGCCAAAAGTGGTGATCCATTACTGCTATCTGAGGCTGTAGATACATTAGTTATGAAGCTTATCCCATTGGCAACTCTAATTACCCCTAACCTTCCAGAGGCACATACATTTACAGGAGTTAATGCGCAGTCAGAGGAAGAAATGATAGTTGTTGGCCAAAAACTTCTTGATCTTGGCCCTGCTCATGTTTTATTAAAAGGTGGTCATTTGAGCAACAACTCATCCAATGATTTATTACTGGGAAAAAATGGCCTGCAGCATTGGTTTCCAAGTCCAAGAATCGATTCTAAAAACACTCATGGCACTGGCTGCACTCTTTCTGCAGCAATCACCGCCTGTCTTGCGCAAAAAAAATCCCTACAAGAATCCTGTCAAATCGCTAAAAACTATTTATTCAATGCCATAAAAGCGGCACAAAATAATAGCGTTGGCAAAGGCCATGGACCTGTTCACCATTTTTATCATTGGTGGCCTGTTGATTTGTCAGAATTCTGAAATCTTGATGACATTATCCAACCTAAAATAAGGTTGCCATTATATAAAGCATTTTCGAAAAGCATATGCTTTTTTCTATTGTTCTAACCTTAATGGCCATGAGCATTGTTAATATAGCCTTAATTTTAATTTGTTAATATTTTGCCCACTTAATCGTGTTAAATCAGGCTTATATGACAGCAATTTATTTTTTCAATTATGTAGATACAGCTAGAATATTTAGAAAAATAACAGTAATTGATGGTGTACCTTTTTATTGCTCATCAGGAACCAACTCTGGATGTCCAGAAACATGGTTCCCTTTTTTAGGACTCGATTGGAACGGCTGGTTTAGAAAACCTGGCTTTATAAAAGAATTATCAAATTTATACGATACCATTCCTCCACAATATAACAATTTTTTTCCCACTACAGATATTAGAAAGAGATTTGCAAGTTTAAAGTGTTTGCTAATTTCCAGCGTAATTGGTGGCGGTTTTTGGAAAACAGAAAATGGAGAGACATTGTTATCTCAATTAAAACAAGATCATCCAGATTTTTATAAAAATAATGTTTATGAACTTCAAGACAGCCACATAACCTACAATACTGAAAATAAACCAGCCCTCTCAATAGACGTGAAAAGAATATATAGAAAAATAAACGAGTTGCTTGAGGAGGGAACAAAAAACTCATTAACAACTGAATTTTATGCCGCATTATTTTATCAAAATTTTGTCGAATGTAGGTTCGCAAAAGAAACATTATGCCCAATCAAAAGTAATACAATCACCCTATTTAAACCTAAGTATCCTGAATTTCCAAAAACACTTTCCCCGACATATCATAAGAAAATGATATGGCCAAGTGACATTGAAAGAAGTTTCTCTTTAACTGAAGAACAAAGAGAAGAAACGGAAAATTACATAAAAGCACGTTACCCATATATTATAGAGGATATGAGAACTAAAACTCCATCTTGTTATTATTCAGTTGATGCTGATGAAGACCTCCAGAACACTTATCAGGGAATGAAAACATACCTAAATATTAAATTTTTGCACAATGGTGAAATTGTTGTCTATAGATATAAGGATGTCAGGTATAACAATAGAGATACTCTTAGTTTAAACGTATATAACTTATCACGTGGGGAATGGAATGTCTTAAAAAATACAACCCCAAATTTTCTTATCCCTTATTTAAAACTATTAAGTGATGAACCCCATATTGCAAAAATCTATGACTTTACTGAATTTGATCATAGAATTTCGCAAATAGGGAAGCTATACCACAAAAATCTAACAGAACTTATGCTCGCAACACCATTGAGTACAGAACAAAAAAATAAATTCATGTTGTCACTTCTACAAGGGCTAAATACTATTCATAAAATACCCTATCGGTTTGAAAGAACTGAAGGTTACCTGTCTCATGCGGATATTAAATTTGAAAATATATTTTATGATGAAAATGTAGATAATGTTGTCATCGACGATCTTGATGAATCTGGAAAATGGAATGTTCTTACCGCAAGCTCATGCTTTATTGCCCCGGAATTTGCACTGGAAATGCTTAAGTTGCAAACTAATCATTATACAGATGATCATATCATTACTTTTAACAAAGATAAGGGACAAGGTATTGATGTATGGAATTTAGGATTAGTATTTGCCGGTTTATTACAAGGAAAACTTGTTAACCATGACACTTATCTCCGTAACGTGTATTTTCCTAATTTAAATTTTGTTTTGGATCGTTTACAACCACCGGAATACAGATTAACATTCATGAGCGATATAGCCAGTTTAGATCAGACAGAAGTTGATGAAGAGCTAAACCGAATTAAGCAAAAATTACCTCAAACTTCTGAAGGGCAAAAGCTGTGCCATTTATGGAATATTGTTCATCAAATGCTGCAGGTATCACCCAAAAAACGACCTACGTGTATGGAATTGTTAAGTCAAATGCAATTACAACGAACAGAGCTATCTGCTCAAGAAACTGCTGGACTTCATAGAAATAGTATATTCTCTATCAATAGAACAAATGTTACTGAACATGTTAAGTCTAATTCTAACCCAAGTCCTCAATTAACTCGTGTTTGGGATAAGGGCCTCTGGAGTTTCAAACCTGAAATTGTGTTGGCGAAAAACTCGACAATTGCACTTTTTGCTCCTCTTCATAAAAAGTCGCATCTTGTGAAAGATCACGATAGGAGCGTCATCTCGAAGTACAGCTCATCCAATTAGCCTTAAGGTAATAGCTCACGGGTATGTATATTTTGTCTTTGCAAGCCTTGGCGAAGCAATCCAGAACGATGCCTCGTTAGAGCTCTGTTCTGGATTGCTTCACTACGTTCGCAAAGACAGCAGTTTTTTATCTCGAGCTTCAAGAAATGTCATACCTCGTGAGCTATTACGCCTTAAGTTTATTTGACACATAGAAACTCTACGGACTTCAGAAGAAACTAATCAAATGTTGTGTCGTACTGCAGAAGGAGCTAACCTTTCAACCCCATCTAGTGCCGTTTGATTTTGTGGTTCTATTTCTAATACGTGCCTATAGTCTGCTAAGGCTGCTTCACGCCATCATAACCATGACTCTCTTCATTTTCATTTATGGTTGCTCGTCTTAGTAATGCCGCTACATTGTCCGGTTCTCTTTCCAAAACACAATTGCAATCTTGTAAAGCTTCGTAATTCGGTACAGCTTGGAGCTGAGTACGCTCAAATCTTGCGCCTAAATCATCTGGATTTGTTGCATTTTGTTGTCTTCCTCCAAAAAAAGCATGTCCTTGATTCATTATATCATCTACATTAGATCGCTCTTGAGCATTAAATAAAGCATCAGAATTAAGTGATCTTTCTATCTCAACTAGTAGCAAACGAGAGGATGTAGCTCTATTGGCTGTTTGAAGCCAATAGAGCGAAGAAGTCCCACGGGCTGCGTTATTTTGTTGAGTGAATGGGATATCAATCGTAGGGGCGATAACTCGGGCATTGTATATGGCAACATGTTGCTTAGTTAATTCTTTAACATCATTCGCGATTGTTTCGTCATAGGAACCAAGGCGGCCAATGAGATTTTTAATAATAGGAGTAGATGAATAACCATAGTCAGGATTAATACTTTCGTTGATATTTTCAATAATTTTTCCAAGTTGTATTGCAGCTGCATCGCTGTCTTGGCTCTCTTTAGCTAAATTGTGAATTATTCCACCATTCACGTCGTCACTAAAAAGGATTGCTATTTGGAGATATTCCAAATCGCTGTGCTTTAACCTCTCGCGAAGAGCTTCTTGTTGAGGAGCATCATAAGGTTGAAAAGCGGTATAATTGAGCACTTCTTCAAGTTGCTCTGTAGTCAGAGCCATAATATCACAAGTGTATATAAATTTAACAAAATGTTAAATTTCAATCGTTATTAGAGTATAATAAGCCTCTTTTTTTGTCAATTAATTAAACTAAACAGGGACGTTTTAAAAAGGATGAAGTCTTGCTGAACTCTTAATGGCGTCAACTTAAGGATTTTTAAATAGAGTTGTAGGTTGGGCCTTGG
>NZ_JASGFU010000056.1:0-16975 GCF_047605385.1 Legionella sp.
TGCGCGCGGGGGAGAGGGGAAGCCGGTGAGCTCAATTAAATACCTGGGGAGTTACTATAAGCTCAAAAATGATTCTTCCATGCACTTCAAATTATCAGCTACATCTTCTAAGTTATAAATGATTCTTTCCTGGTTCGTTTGGAACAAAACATTACGGTTAGTTGTGATTTTTTCATAAAGTTTGTAACCACCATAAATGGGCATGAGCAAGCACGCAGCTAATTTTAATAGCCCAATAAGTATATTTGTGAATGTATGCTTATTTTCCATTTTGGGCCAAGCTGCTTCGATATAATTAGTCCAATCGTTCGATAAATCATGGATATGAATTACGCTTTTCTCATACTTTTTTTGATAAGACTCTAATCGCTCCACGAGCAATTGATGCAACTCAAACGCAGCACCATGAATTTGTTCATTTGGAATTTGGGCGGCCATTTCATCCAATAATTTTTTTGCATCCATAAGCGTTTTGGCTCGTTTTAATCCTAGTCGTAGTTTTGATTGTTCAGGTTCTAAAATCTCGTCAATAATCTGTTTTCCAACGCCGATATGATTAGTCAAAATATTTATTTGAGTTTGTGGTGGTAACGTATATAACAAATGGATCATTGGTTTAAAAAAAGCTTTATTATTCAAAATAGTAACAATTTTTTTGCTTTGCGGAGCTCCATACAACAAACTGACCCAAAGCGTGGTTGTTTCAACTGGAACAATCCCTGAGTTGGATAAAATGCGAATTTTTTCAGCATCTGGTAGTTCAGCCATTATTTTGCAGAGTTTCTCAAACTGGTCATAACACATGGTGTTGACTAAGTCAGCAAATAATCCACTATTATTGTTGTTTTGTTGAATAAGAATTTGGGTCTTATTTTCACTAGATAACGTCGCAAAAATAGAGAAAACCTTATCAAATAACGGGAGCGACTCTCTTGCAAGCGTTTGTAATAAATGATTGCCATGTAGGGGATCTTTTTGCATTAATAATGCACTTATATGCTTTTTTGAAAGTCCTGCCATCAATCTTATAGCTCGTTGTTGCAACTCCTCATTGTCACTAGTAATCATCCAACAAATCAATGCATTACCCTGCCTTCCATTTTCTGCGCAAAGAATACCTTGAATGTGTCGCGGAAAAGATTCGATAATGTTCAGCAATAAGGGTTGAATCCAGGGTGACTGCTGCATCAAAGTATTCAATGCGCCTTCATTGTGGTTATGAATGGACAATAAAATTTCAATTTGTGCGCTTTGTGGAAAATGAATAAATTTCTCAAATAGTTGCTTTCTAAACTGAGAAGGCGACCTTATTAATAGACTCTGCTGCTCTTGACCTGCCTTCTGGGTAAATAGTTGAATTTGCTCAGTTAAGCATAAATTATCATATAAGCTCAATACCTGCTCGTATAGTTCAGGACTGTTTTGCAAATAATCAAGTGGAGATAGTTGATTACCATCTAATTGACTTAATAAAATAAACTTAGTATGACTTGGCAGCATGTGAAGTTGCTTCAAGATTTGGGCAAACAATGGCTTATTTGCTCTTGCAACTTCATGCAGCAAGAAGATTACTTGTCTCTCGTTAGCTTGTAATAAATTCGCTTGTTGCTGAGCGTTAAATAATACTAGACGACTTGACAATTTGCTATGACAATGATGTTGCCGAGTAAGCGCTTTAATTAAAACGTTATGTCCATCACTATCTTGTAGGCTTAATAATTGGGCCTGATGACTTAAAGGAAGAGCATCAACCAAGCTTATTTTTTCTGTATTAAGTAATGATAAAATAACGTCCACAGTAAAATTCGACAAGACCTCAAATTGCTTATCTTTCGGTAATTGGAGCAACCACTGACAAGCAAGCCCTTTCATCGGAGCATAACTGCTTGTAAGAGCCATCATGAATGCTTGACGATTCCGGATCATAAGGGCAGCAACCTCATCAGCTTCCATAGAAAGAGTGGTGCTAATTAGTCGTTTAAATGTATCAACATCCTCCTTAATAACTATGTTTTTCAACTCCGTAGATGGACGTTGCCAGAACTCTTTTATCACTTGATTACGTTGTATTCTATTAATCCCATTAATCCAGTGCATGGTTATAATAAAAAATTCATTCCCACGTGTTAAAGCCCACTCTATCCGAGATTCTTTAGCAGGCGGTGCCAAGAAAGCCATTTGTGATTCATTATCATAACAATTGATAAGAGATTGAATCTGTGAACTTAAAAAAGCAGCTTGTGGTTGTTCCAGCGCCAACCAATATAAATTATTACCTTGTTGATTGGCATGAGCCATGAGCTTTTTAATTTGTTCTAATGACAGTAGGTTCTGCATTTGTTTAATAAGAGTAGGCATAAAATGCGGCATACGAATTATAATTTGGCCTACAAGATTGTTTCCTTGTGAATCTGTTTCATTTAATTTTCCAAACAGCTCTTCTGCATTACAATCTTCCAACATTTCAGGAGAAATCAGTACATCCGCTGAGTGCATTTTTATCTTCGACACCAGCATCATTTGTTTAGTGCTCTGTTTATCCAGGGCTTTGAGAAAAGACTGTAAACCAGCGACCTGATTATCTGGGGTGTATTTTTCCGCTAGCGACAAAACATTTGCACCTGCCTTATTCGCTTGTAACATGACTTGTCTTTGGACTCTTTCATTGGATAATGCTTTTACATCTCTAAGAATAAAATTCATTATAGAGGGATTGTTTTGGATGATTAACATCAACAAATTGTTATGATTGGAATCCTCATAAGTCAATAAATTCGATAAGGCAGTTTTATCACTGCTATAAATTATTTTATAACTTGTATATAAGTTTATAAAGACATGCTGATTGGAACAAACCAAACTTAATAAATCAAACCAATGAGAGAGAGGTAATTTCGTTAAAACAGCGTCCTTATTTCCAGCATTGAGATTATCAATACATTGTAATAAATTATCAAATAATCTTGTATTCTGAGTATAAGCAATCGTTAAGGCATGTTTTCCCTGAGCATTAAGGCAGGTAATGAGCGATATTTGCTGCTTAATAGAAAACCCTTCCATCAGTTTAAATAGATTGCCCACCAAGTGAGCCTCCCGTTGCAATACTAAGGACAGCAGATTATCTCCCTCCTGATTACAATGACTTAGTAAGAGATAACGTTGCTCTATCGACATGTTTTTTATAGCTGCTAAAAAAGCAGGCAGGTGCTCAGATTGAAAATTCAATAAGATTGCTAATAATCCATTACCGTATAAATCAGTTTGGTTTAGGCTCGCCCACAAAGTACTCTCATTAAGGTAACTCATCACTAGTGGTACATAGTTTGGTGCATAAATTGATGCTAAAAAGAGTGGATGCCATCCGTTTACGCCAACTTGCTGCCATAAAGAGGTTTTTTGCTCATCCGTTAAACAATTTATGAGTTCAATAATATAGGGCAAATACTGAGGATATTGTGTTAAAGCTAACGTCAGAGGAGAATCATCCGTATGATTTCTTAATGTTAATAAAATATACAATTCTTCTTGGGACAACGATTTTAAATGATTAAATAAAAGATTAGATGGTGTTTTTTGATTCATCATAGATAACAAAAGCAAATGATTACCATTAACATCTATAAAGCTTTTATCATTAAAATAGTCTTTATCTAATAACGCCAATACAGCATTAAATTTCTCTTCTTGGCTGTAACTCGCTCTCAAGAGCAATGGAGATAAAATTGTTTTAAACTGCGAGGTAACTTTTAGTATGCTTTGAAAATATTCATTCTCAGCATTTAAAGCCAGAACTGGCAAATTGAATCCTACATTATTGTAATGGTTAACTAAGTTTTCTTGATCTCTTAGCTTGCATTTACCAAATAAGTTCATCAATGGCGCTACAGCATTAGGATAATTGCCCAATGCCAACATTAACACATTATCTCCTTGTTGATTTGTTCGCTGTAATAAACTCGCAATTTCTTCAGCGTCGAAATCGCTAATAAATTCGCATAATGACTGAAAATAATCCATATTATTTTCCATTACGAATGTAAATATCGTAGCAATCAATTTTAATTGACTTTGCTTATCGAGTTTACACGTTGCTTTTAATACTTGAGGGAACGCTTGCGGGCATCGTTGCAAGATCATGAAAGGCAAGAAATCTCCTGCAGGAGTAGCCGCCATTAATTCTTCTTTCCATTGAAAATCATCTAACTCTAAACAGCACTCTAATAACGTGGCTAATTCTGTTGGATAGCTTTGTGCTACAATCATTAACGCACTCATGCCATTACTGGCACGTTGTTTTAATACATCACTTTGATGTCGTGAACGTTGAAATGCTTCAATGAATGTCTTTATTAGTGCTGGCTGTTGATCCAAAGCATAGAGAAAAAAATTAGGATAATCGAGCTGCAAATACTCTTTGATTAGGCATTGTTGCTCACTCACTGAAGCAGCCATCACACGCACAGCCAACGGCTGAATATTATTTCTCCCAGCTTTTAACGTATAATTAGGCTTCTTTATGGCTTGTTCTAATTCTGTAAGAGAACGTTGTATCGCTTTTTGAAATTTTGTCTGATCACCACTTTGTAAGTGTTCACGATGTAGTCGAACTTCGTATCTTAAGTCTCCACCTGTTACACCAACACAATAATTCACACCTTGCTGAGCAATAGCTACAGGATTACGTAGTCTTTGTAAGATAGGGCCTAGTTTAGGAACCTTTTCAAGGTAATGTTGACTGATTTCTGAAGGTAAACTATCCCAATAATTAAAAAACATAACAATAGCTTCATTTGCTTGAGCAGCAGCATTATCCGATTGACCAGAACCACCATGAGAACTCCCGGCAAGTAGGCCATCGGCTAATTGTTCGAGGCGATTAAAAAAGCTACCTTGAGGGTTTTTTAATATAGCCAAACTTTGCATTAATTTTATAGTCAATTCAGAATGCTCGGTTAATTCAGTTACTTCAGAATCAGTGAGCAGATTTTCTTTTTTATCGATGCTATTGTCCGCCATTTGGGCATCAGTAAACACCGTATGGAATGGCTTTTGAGCACTGCTTTGATAAAAATAATCAAAAGTTTGGAATATGGGGATATAACGCCGACTATCCTTTGCTAAAATAAATTCATGCAATAGATATTGGTGGATATTAGTTCCCGTAATAATATCGTTGGCTGCTTCTAAAGTAGGCATGAGTACAAAATAAGGCCCCTCACCTACTCCCCAATTATCACAATCAGACAATTCTTCAGGTAAGGGAGATATATAAAAAGCCAATGCCAAGCACAATTGATTGAATTGATCCCTGGGTTTTACACAGTAAGCACTAGAAGTTTCCTTGATTTCCTGCCACCGCTCGGCTAGAAGTTGCTTTAATTTTGCTTTTTTTTCTGCTTCGCTCTGATCTGATTTTAGAATCTCTTCAAAATGAACAAGTAACAGCTGATTACTGGAATAGTATAAAACTTCTAAATCAGAAGCAGTATGAGACAATTGACGCTTAATGGCTTGTCGAGTGACTTTAATTTTCTCAAGCAATTGTTCTATCAAAACCTGGTTAATTCTTGGAATTGGCTTAGTCATGGTTACCTCATCGTCAATATTTGGCCTGAAAAGCCTGCATTTCCATTTCCTCAGTAACTTCAAAATGTCCTTTTAATAAAGGAAGTAAATAGCGAACTTCTTTAGGTAATTCAGAGGCTTGCAATTGAATAATTGCTGTTTTGTAACGATGAATTGCCGCAGGTTCCGGATTAGCTGCATTTCGAGCATAAGGCGCTAACTCAGGAATAATTGGATGATTTGAGGGCAATCTTTGCCACAGTTGATACACAACTCTTCTTTCTTGAACGAGCAACCAATCACGCACTTTTTGTTTGGTTTCCTGATTTGATGAGGAATCCGCAAGAATATCTTTACATACCTGCAAACCTAATTGTTGGGTAATATCTAATAAACGACTATAACCTTTTTTATTAGCTATTTTATTCTCTGCATCCTTGTCAAGAATTTCTTTTTGCGTTTTAGCAATAACACTTAGCATCGATTCGTAAAAGTCAGCTTGGGGTTGTTGTCGCGGAGAAGCAATCTCTTTTAAATTGTGAAACAGGTTTTGCGCCTGCGACCAACGAGCCCGATTAATCGTGAAATACTTGCTCCAACTGCCCGTATAACCCTGCTCATGCGCATTGATCAATTGAGAATAATAATGAACATCAACCTCTTTATTAAGGAAAGTTGGCTCTGACTTGGCAACAAAAGACAACTCCATGGCCAAACCTTTCATGGATCTTAACGTCTGACTTAAACTCAAGGACCGTTTTTCCTCAGGTAATTGCTTTATCTGTTTTCTAATATCACCAATTTGACTCATTAATGATTCATAAAAAGACCAGCATTTAGTCTGCAACTCGGCTTTGAAACTGATTAAAGAATGAGTAATACTGTGCATTAAATGCATGCGGGCGCTGCCTTGATTACTCTGATTGAACGTACCAAAAAGACCTTCAATGGTAGGAATATGTTGAGCTTGTCTCGTTCGTGCATTATCCACTGTTTCTGTGGCAAATGTATTTGCCAGTTTTTGAGCATCAAATACCGTTTTTAAATGATTACCGTCTTCAATTTCATGTTTTTCCCATTTACTTAATATGTGCAACAATTGTTGTTCTGGAATTGCATCGGGCGTTTTTTCCTCTTGTTCAACTAAGTGCACGAATGACATTAGACGTGTTTTATCATATTGTTGCTCAAATAAAGTACATATCCTTTCTCTTACTTCACGTGATAAATTTTCTGTCTTTTTAATAAACTGTATTTGCTCTTCAAACTTTTGGCTGTCTTCACCGCTATTTTGCCACTGCTGCCAAACATAAGTATTATTAAAATGAACACGGTGATCTTTGAGAATCTTTAACTGAATGAGGACTGAGTCAATACCACCTTTTTGTAAACATTGCTTTAATATAAAAGCTTTTTGCTTGTATTGTTCACTGGTCTTGGTTGCAAACAAATTCTCATACTCTTCAAATAGACTCACAATTCGTGTTAATTCTTCTCGAATAGGTTTGTTATCCAACTGATGATTAAAGCACGCTTTATAAAATAGCTCATAGGTGTCAGTATTCATTACCTTCCTGGCTCGCAATAATAACATTAAGATGTCTTCATAATGGTTATCATACTGTTCATAAGCCATAAGACAGGTGTTGGCATCAAAAACATCGTATTTTGAGTGACTTAACTGCTGCAGTATTTTTTTTGCTTCATATGAATGATTGGTTTCATCAAAACGCAATACAAGATCTTGAGTTCGCTTTAGTAATGATTCAAACTTACCCTCTTGAGGTAGTGAGTTTTCAAATGTTGTAATGCCCTTACAGTGAGTAAAGACATTTAAGGCGTCCCCTATTTCTGTTAGTGCCTTAATTGCACTTGAAAAATCACGAAAATTATGAGCATCAGCAATATGTGCCAACCGCGTTTTAATCATTATAAAAGGAAGGTTTGGAGGTAAAGCTCTAATGTATGGCATGACTTTCTCAGTCATCTCCTTCGCCCCTATTTGATTTTCAGCATATGCTGTATTGATGATTTCTACCAATTGGCCTATTTCTTTTTCATTAATCATATATTGCTCTGCTATAAAATGAATAAACTGAATGTTCTCTTCAATACTGGCTTGAACAAAACAATGCGGTATTGGAAAATGTTTCACATCGATTCGTCGATCCAGATAATAAAAAAACACATCTAATAATGCGGTAAGCGTTTCCGAGTGACTCTTATTGAGTAACTCTTGATTCTCTCTAAAATAGTGCCTCACACTGTCAAGATACTGAGCATCTTCTGGACGAGTTATATCATAACGACCTAGCTGCCCAAGTAGTTTTCGCCAGTGCAAGCGGCTCAAACGAGTGGTCAACAACCTGATAACCGCCTCGTCCTGATTAATAAATCGATCAAAACAGGCGAATTGGTTAGGCGTTAATGTTTCCCAATAATCCTCCCAGAGAGTATCTGTAATGTTGCTTACTGCTTGTGATGTACTAAAACGTTGACATTCAGCACTATCCTTTGTGATAAATCCTCGGCAAATTAAGCGCGTGATAAATACACTCGTCTTCGCACATGCTGTCATATGATGTGCCGTGAGCTTAGGTACGGATTGAGCCCAGGGATGCTGAAATGCTTGAAATAGGCACGACAATTTATCAATAAAATCAGACTCTATGCGCGCCACATCCAAGATACTGACTAATTTAATCATATACGCTAAAGGGATATAAGTAACCACAGGTAATGGCAAACTTGTAAGCCCGGCAAATAAGGCTTGAGTATTGTGAATCAAGGTTTCACGATTACCATCCTCTCTTTTTTGACTCGCACTAATTAAGCGATGATAAAAGCCATCTAAGTCATTTAAGCCTTTATTGACTTTCCCATAAAATAATTCTTGTAATGACTTAGGTAAATCTGAAAGCACGTGAGGCCCCACTCGACTAATGAAATTTTGATAAAAATCAATAACTTCTGTCATGTCAACCTGCTGTGTCGGTTCAGGAGCCACCAAGGCTTCATCTCCTGTATTCCAGGCTAATTTATTCACACTGGCTACTGAGTGCAAAAGAGAGTCTTTATTATCTAATAACGCATTATCAACATAAGCAGAATATTTACCAGCAAACGTTTGCCAAGCGTGCTTCGCTTTTTCATAAAATGCATCGAAGACGATTTTATTATCCTCAACAGCTCCCTTCATTCTTTGTTGCCAAGCAGATTCCATAGATTCCCGACAACATAACCAATCCTTGCGAAGAGCACGCATGATGGATTGCTCCTCGCCAATGTGGTGCGCCAGGATACCCATAATATGGGCCGAACATTCAGAAACAATCATTTCTTTACTTCGTATATTTTGTTCACGCTGAAGTTTTATTTCGTGCTTTAAATAGTGCACTACTCGTGTTTTTAAATATTTTTCTTGTTTGTCCTTATCTTGTATGAGCCAATCCCACTGATGACTTTGGTCGCGTTGATGTTTTGCAAATTTTTTATTTAAGTGATGCCGCTCTCTTTCCATAAGCTGGGCCAAACGTAAAGAATCTTTAGAGGTTAGAAAATTCTGATACTCATCTTGAATTTTGGCATAATCAATGATGTCAATCAGCACTCCTTTGGCACCATTTCGACCTTGACGGCCCCCACCTTGTTTGGCAAAACGAGGAATATTGGGATTAGCACGAATAACCAATAAGCCCTCTTTCGTTTCAGGTTGGATATTTGTTCCTCGTGCCATACGCGAGCTGATAACGATTACTCCAGGTTTACCCGCCTGTAAAACAATTTCATTTTCAGACTGCCCGCTATCATTTGTGTCGCAGATGAGTTTTGTTACTCTATTTTCAGGTAATAACCTGCGTTGGCAATTGGATAATGCTTTAACCGCTAAATCGTCCTCGGTTATAACAAGTGCGGGCATTTGATTATGTTCTTTTAAGCATGCAGCGATGGTACGCTCATATTCTTCTGGTCCTTCACAGAAGATGATGCCTTTATAAGTAGTTTGCGATAGTTCATGAGTGGGTAATTTAACTACATGTTTTATGCCAAATCGCTCCTCATAAACAGCAAGCGCTCCAGCATCCCCCATTGTCCCCGAGCAGCCCTCTATTTGACTATAATACCGCATCAAGGATGGAACATTTTGCGATAAAACAATGGAACTATCTGGAGCAATAAAAAAGTTAGGTTGCTCTCCTTTATCCAGAGCGATTTCGTTCAAACGAACATGTAAAAATTGGTGTACATGCTCACTGTAAGTTGCACCATCTTGAACTTGATTGTTAATGACAACTTGAGCAACACGACTCTGGATGGTCACACCGTTTGCCAGAGGCATTGTGGCTGTTTGCACACAAAAGTCTCGGTTTTCATGAAGGTTATTTGCGATATATGCTGCTGAAAGTAAACTGGCAAGTATTTTATCGCGCTCATTAATGGCCTGTGTTTTATTTTGAACCTTAGAATCAACAACAGGTGCAAGATATGTTTTAATGAAACCAGACTGTATGGGTGAAAAATCACCTTGTTGTTGCAAATAGTTACACAACTCAGCAAGATGTTTTTTCCGGGAAATAAAGGGAATACCTTTCTCATTCGTTGGTAAGGTATCTTTGATGGTTTGAAAATAGCACCAGGTTGCTTGATAAACCCATGCATCATAGTTATATAACTTCCCTGACTCCCCACCATAAGAAAAATTAAACATCGTTTGTTCATCAAGTAATATATGATCGCCCTCATCAAAAAATGCAACACGCTGTTTGCTGTGATAATTAATGTAGCGCTTACTTTCTTCAGACCAACAATGTCCAGATTGATAAAGACTGAAACTCCCAGGAGTTATGTAATTAACGGCACCAAATACCTCATCACCCACTTGATAGGCATTTTCGCTTGAATTAGGGGTAATATGAGTATGTTCTATACCGATTGCATCAAGAATAGAACCAAATTCTTCATGATCACGACTCGATAAGCTTTCTTTAGCTGTAAATACATCAACAACTTTACCATTTAGAGCATGAAAAGCAACTCGCATCACGGTGATAATACTTTTGCCTTGGCCTGTTTTAATCTGGTGAAATATACTTTCGTCGTTATGTAATGAGGCATAAATTAAAGCAATCATTTGAGTATGATTGGTCCACTTGCCCGCTTGCCGAAGCAAGATCTCACGTAACATGGCCAATAATTGTAATCGATAAGTGAGCTGGGTTGTTTCATCATTTGTTGCTTGTAACCATTGAGCTGTTTGGCGTAAAGTTTCTTTAAGCATATCAGAAGGAATATGAGCTAAATTGTATTCTTGAGCATAAGCGTTGATATAGCATAATAGGCCTATAACTTGCTTTTGCTTTGTATCGGTAATATAACCTATGCCTTTTTCCTTGATGCCACCAAGGACACGTTTTAACTCCCGATTATCGGACTTAGTCACACTGTAATGACGCAAATCTTTTGCCTGTTCAATTGTTTCAAAATGATGAATGAGTTCATCAACAGAGCAGGTAGGTAGCCATTTTATTAAGTATTCTGCTGAAGGTCTTGGTGAACAAGCACAATAATGAGCAAGCTTTTTCAGATCGCATGAGTTTAACTGCTGTAACACCGTTTTTAGTGCAACACCATGAACTGCACCAGAGGTTAATGTATAAATGCCAATAATTTCTATTTCAGGAATTTTTTGTTGTTTTTCTAGTAACAAAGGAGCCATCATTTGCAATGGTAACAAGGAACTCTTCTTATTTATTTCTTGTAATAATTGAAGACGACTTTTCAACCAAAGTGGTCTGACTTCTGTATCTTCTGGTAGGAAAAATAAGGTATTTATCAGGGCATCACTCGCAGCAGGAGGTACCGAATCTATAAGCAGAAGTGCATTAGCCACCTCCATTTGATAATCAATACTAAGCCTGTTTAACTGATAATGCACAAAATGACGTACTATCTTGATATGTTGTTCTTCACTTAGATTTCTGGAGATTATTTTCACTAGAATAGATTTAATCTGATTGGGTATTTTTGCATTTATAATCCGCTTCACTTTAGTTTTTAATGACGGTGCCAATTCATCTGATAAATCATTTAAGCGATTACTGGTTAGGCTCTTATCTGCTTGCCTTAATAAATCAACTAATATTTCACTAGGAAAATGGGTTAGTTCATCATGCTCAGGAAGCATCAGGTTTTCAATAATGTCGCTGAGTTGTGGCAGACTTATCATAGCAGATGCTTGCTCTTTAACATGATGAACAATACAACCAAGAACAACCCCTAAATCGTTAAAATGAGGTTTATTATCTATGCGTTTGAGTAGTTTCACCCAATGAGCCAAAGCGCGCTCTGGCCTAAACAAATCTGCTTTAATGGCTAGATGGGGTATAAGCATACTGATTAAAACGGTGTTTTCTTTTTTATGCTGGATAAGAAATTGTTCTGTACTTTGTAAGATTAAATTATCTTTTTCCTTAAGGGTTAATTCACGGAAAATGGCATCTTGTTCTTTAATATCACACCCATTGCCTATCCACGCAGCAATAATCTTGCGCCGCTTATTGTCAAGATCAAATGGTAAATAATCATCAGATAACTGAGCTAAATCTCTATTAATATCCTCAAAATCAGGTAACCAGGTTGATGTCTGATAAGAGATACTTTCAAGTTGTTGTAAAAGGCGCTTCTGTCCGTTAAGGATAGTGCGGTTTGTACTGAAACTCCAACCTCTCCAGGGGTTGTTCCCTATCGTAAGCAACCAGGGCGTTTGATACATGGCTGTTAAATAACGCTCATCTCTTACTGCCTGACTAATCATTTTTTGCAATTGCAGGATAATACCTGGTGACTCAAGCATTGCTTGGCTTTGCAGGTATTGACAGGTTTTACCCAGAGCATTTAATAGCGCAATGCGCTTATTTAAATCACATAATTCTAAATTTTCTAATCCGTATCCTTTTAACACACGACAAACTAGAGGTACATGAACGAAGGATACTTGATAGAAAACACCACGACTTTTCTGATCAAGCTTAAATTGTTGGTTAAGCCATACCACTTCATCTTGAACATCTTTACCACTTAACGCGGTTAAAATGACCTTACAATCAGCACTGCTCCAATTACTAATCTGCTCGACACCATATGTCAAGTGAATCAATAATAAACGAGCGACTGGATAAAAAATAAACTCGCTTTCTAATAAAGGCTTAATGTGTTTGGAATAGAATTGATACTGCTTTAAATTAATTCTAAGCGCTGCAGCAAGATAACGACCAAATTGAACTGCCAATGACTTTTTGGCAATTGGTCGATCCCAAATTGGTGTATATCCCATCTCTGGCAGAGCATCTTTAAATCCTTCTAATACTAAGTCCTCAGACCAATAGGGCATTTGATTATGAGTCATTGCATAGGATAAACCGTTACTATGCCAGTCAATTTTATCCAAATTATTCAATATAATCTGTTGAACATCCAACTCATAAAGTTGTCCTTCAGCTCGTTTTAAACAATGATACAGACGATCCAACCAAACGACGGATTCAAACGTAACCTGCAGACTGAGAAAATGTGTGACTACATCATCATGTAAATTAAGCTGTTTTTTATCGATATAAGAAATCAAGGTTTGATAGGCATACCATAAGTGGTCATAACGGACTAAACTTTGATGCTGGGCTTGGGCTTGTAATAGACGAAACCAAATATGAGTGTATGCAGGTGATTTGTCTTTTAGCGAGATGAGGCTTAACCCTATAGCATCCAATACAGGTTTCTCAAGTAATTCCGTTGCATTATCACTTTTAGCAAATAAAGCTTGCTGCCAAATGGAGAAATTATACTCACCAAAAGCTTGATAGAATGCATAAGCTATACGAAGAAAATGGCTGCTTCCCAGTTTTTCTTTTTCACTATCGTAGTAATAGCATAATTGTCCAAATGCTTTTAGCTGAGGCTCATCCATTGAACCAATGAATAAACGAATAAAATCGAGTCCTTTCCCATACCCCAGAACAGTTTGTGCCCATCCAGCCATATTTTCTTTAACTGTGGCAAGTATCCAGGGAGCATCCAGATTACCAGAAACCTCATATCGAGAGATACGAATAGGAATATCTGGATGCATCGTGTTTATATACCTTTTAGAAACTTGGCGTATCCATTTGTTTTGCAACTCATTCTGTTCCAAATTTATCCACTTGGTTGCTAAATAGTGCCACAAAGATACTTGAGCCTGTTCATCATCCCCAATCAAATGAAATTGCCGAAAATCACCATCAAAATTAACGGCCATCTTTTTATTAGCGAGATGAAGGAGAAATGGATTGCGAATTTCTTTTGCTCTGGCTGCCCATTCATGGTGTTCTCGTTTAGCCTTATTTTCATCATAACAAAAAATATAAGATGTTTGAGAGTTAGGATGATGAGCAAGATAAAATCCAAAGGGTAAATGATTTGGTTCAAATCCCATCCGAAAAAAAGACTGATGTTGCCTAATTTTTTCTAAAGCTTCTGGCTCAATATACTGAACAAGATAAGGAACATCCTTACTACTGCCAACCCAAAGACTAAATTCTTCAGCCCAATCTTTAACATCTTCTGATGGTTTAAGGTGATTTTGAATTGTAACACGTGTGATTAATCGACTTGTGTCAAGCCCATATCTTTTTATTTCAGGCTTTACTTCATGATAGAAAACTTTCTTCTCTTCGAGCTGTTGCACTATCTCATGTTGCGCTTCAATATTTTGTTGTAATTCTTGCTGGATACCCGGTGTATTTGCAGCAAGTAAAATGGTTTCATCGTTTCCTTCAAATGGTTGTTTCATTCTATGTTTAAAGTCACGAATATCGACCATAGGCTCAAGGTTTCCATTGGCTCCTTGATAAAAAATATGGGTATTATTTGCTAATTTTTTTTCATTACATTGTCGCTGATTATCGAGAATTTTATTTTGTAGCCCTCGATATCGAGCCTTTAATCTGTTTGCTTGTACGTTATCGCTAATCTGACTATCCAGCTCAGGAATACGTATCATTGCAATTAAAGGTTTGTCTTTTTGATTAGCTAACTCTTCAAATTCTTTTAACCAGATATCCTGCTCACTCGCAGAAAGCGTTTTAAAATCATATAAAAAGAAAACGTTAGCTTCTTGATAATGAGTGTATCTGCAATTGCTGACACTACACACTAATTTACAAGTTTCTTTTCTGGCAGCCAATGTTGAAGGGTTAGGTAAAATCAAGTGAATTTCACGAAATTTGGGAACACAGCGTTCATCGCGAATAAAATCAGATAATTGCTCCCGTAAATACTCAATGTATTGAGCCGCACTGAGTAAGCGATCACCGTTTAAATCGAATAAGACAGGGATATTGAGCTGTGGTGTCTGATGAATTTCATGCCAATATCGCAAATGACTGTCTCTTAAATACTCGAAAAAAGCATCTAATCCTAATCGCCCCATCTGAGCAAATTGAGCTAATTGCCATGCAAAAGAGTCTGTCTCAGATACTTGTTTTGGATTAAACCAGCTTTTTCGCCACGTCTTTTCCTTTTGCAGATAGGTTTGAATCGCGTTCGGTTCAAAATACGCTGTTTGTTTTTTAAATAGTGAAAAAATTAATCTTCCCGCATCACCCCAGCGATTATCAATGGTCATATCAGCTAAAGGAATTGAATAAGCAGTTTGTAATAAACGATTGCATGCTGCTGCATTACTTAAACGTACTAAAGGTAAGAAATGCCCTGGATTAATCGCTTGAATCGTACTACTCACAGTAAAGCGGACATGGTTTAATTGCTCAGTAACCTTGTCAAAAATGTATGTAGGGATATCCGGCATATCTTTTTTGGACTCAGCAGTAAGAGTGAGTATTATCTGCGAGGTCGGGTGAAAACATGCCATAAAACAGGCCTGTAAGAAATAATTTCGTTCAACGATCGTTGATAAAGTATATTCCCTGCATGAAGGATCGGTGGGGGTCAAATGCAACTTCTTTTCATCAACCGCTTTTAAAATTTCCTTTGCTCTCAAAGGTTCTAATGATTTTGTCTGCTTGCTATCTTCAAAAGATGGTTGTGTCAATAATAGAGACCAGGATTTTTCACTAAACGGGGACGCATACTGAAATCCTCTGGCCGCTTGTTCTACTTTTCCTGAAATTAATTCAGAGCTTTCTATTAATGATTCCCAAACATAACTCATTAAATGATACAAAGAAACAGGATTGCGGTATGCTTGCAACGGCATGGAGCGGTTACTTTGGATACAATAAGGCAACACTCTTGCAAACAATTGATATTGCCACATCAAGTTATCTGGTAAATCGGTATATTGTGTTTGATACGGCGCATCAACTTCAACAATTTCATCGATGGGGAAACAATCTCTAATTTTATTAAGCTTCTCTTCAAACTCTTCTTCTGCGATTTCGCTTGAGATATATAAAGAAATTTTATTATGGTACTTATCCAATAAAATCCAATATGGAGTGTCAAGAGTACCTAAATTTATTAACCAACTTGAACAGTATCTTTTGCTGATTTCATCGAGTTCTTTTAATTCATCCAACTCAACAGGCATAACTTTTAGGACCAATTGTAGGTCCAATTGCAATTGCCTAATAGAAAATAAGTCAACATTAAAATGCTTAAAAAGAAGTCGATAAACATCTAACCTGGAAAGTCGATAAAGATTTAATGGCCTAAGATTCTTCCAGTAATTATTAAGCGAAGGGAGAGGATAAAACGGCGTATAATTATTATTACGAAACAGTTGTAAAGGGTAGTCATGTACTCTTCGTGCTAATATTTCATTGTCCGCCGGCCAACTTATTGTATAGCTTGAGGGGTTTAACGTATCATAACCATGGAAAATTAATTCATAACGAGAAGCATGATGGACAAGAGTATTATGGATAATTGGTCTAATGTATTCTTCAGGGAATGAATCATTGCCGTGTAAATTTGCCAAGGGCCAAAGCCAAGGATGCCTATTAAAAAAGCGATCTAATTGACCAACAAAATCTGCTTCTTCTATTTTTTGTTTCCATAACCTCTCTAAATAAGGGCGAATAGTCCTATCGAATAACGAGGAATATTCCTGCCTGACTTGCCCTTCAGTGTTGTTTCTGTACTCCCAATAACTCCGACGCCTTCGATTAGGATCAACAAGTCGTCTTTCTATTTCACTTTCAATCTTTTGGCGATTTGTTTCCAGCCAAGTTTGCTTAAACGCTACAAACGCTTCCCGAGAAAGCGTATCGCAAATTCGATTAGTAATTATCTCAAACTTCATATACACCAAAAATAGTCATAAAGTAAATAATTTTAGCATTGTATACTTATTTACATATATATGAACCATCTCGTTTTGCAAGTTAATTATAAGATGTTATAGGTTTAAGTT
>NZ_JASGFU010000057.1:0-16372 GCF_047605385.1 Legionella sp.
CAGTAATTATGTCTTAGACTGGGAAAATTATGATTGTGCAAAAATTTGATGGGATCGTTCAGGGATAAACCTTTATTTTTAATTGCAGGACCATGTGTCATTGAAAGTGAAGATTTAGCAATTGAAACAGCCGGATATTTAAAAGAGATTTGTACTAAGCTAGAGATACCTTTTATCTACAAGTCTTCTTTCGATAAGGCAAACCGCTCGGCCCTATCTAGCTATAAAGGCCTTGGTTTTGAACAAGGCCTACGTATTTTAGAAAAGGTAAAAACACAAATAAGTGTACCAATCCTAACAGATGTTCATGAAGATACTCCTTTATCGGAAGTAGCGAGTATTGTTGATGTACTGCAGACTCCTGCTTTTTTATGTAGACAGACTAATTTTATTCAAAAAGTAGCGGCTATGAATAAGCCTGTGAATATTAAAAAAGGCCAATTTCTGGCTCCTTGGGAAATGAAGCATGTAATTGAAAAAGCAAAAGCTCAAGGCAATCAACATATTATGGCTTGTGCGCGAGGGAGCAGTTTTGGGTATAATAATTTAGTTTCCGATATGCGATCATTGGCTATTATGCGCGATACAGAATGCCCTGTAGTATATGATGCCACACACTCAGTTCAGTTACCTGGAAATAATAATGGGGTTTCTGGAGGGCAAAGAGAATTTGTTCCTATTTTGGCACGTGCTGCCGTTGCTGTAGGTATTTCAGGTATATTTATGGAAACACATCCAGATTCTGAAAATGCTTTAAGTGATGGCCCTAACAGCTGGCCTCTAGGAAAAATGGAACCATTATTACATTCGCTTAAGACTATTGATGCTGTTTATAAAAATAGTATTCACATCGAGGGATAAACTGCGTTACTTTAATAGGTACTATACAATAAATACAACTGACGCAAACAAACAATACAGCATCCCAAGGAAAACAAGTATCTCATTAAATTGAATTAGTTACATGTATGCTGGTAATTTCAATGAAGAGATAAAACAACATATAGAACACTATCTTATACTATTAGTTATTAAGGAGTTCCATGCAAACTACCATTGTTATTCCAGCGCGCTATGCATCAACTCGCTTACCCGGAAAACCCTTGATCATGGTTCACGGACAAACTATGCTACAGAGAGTTGTTCACTTATCACTTGCAGCGGCTAAAGGACTAAAAAACGTTTCTGTGGTTGTTGCAACGGATGATGAGCTAATTGCTCAGCATTGTAATGAAATCAATGTCGCATCAGTAATAACTTCCCAAGAATCAACCAGTGGGACTGAACGAGTAGCCGAAGTAATTCGTCAAATGACAGATAAGCCAGATTTTATTATAAATATGCAAGGTGATGCACCACTAACACTTCCAAATTTCTTACGAACAATGATCGATGCTTTTGCTGCCTCTCCCTGCGACGTGCTCACACCAGTAACTCAATTAACATGGAAACAACTCGATGAGTTGCGCCAAAATAAGTATACAACCCCTTTTAGTGGAACCACTGTCGTTTTCAATGACCAAACAGGAAATGCTTTTTGGTTTAGCAAAAACATCATACCAGCCATGCGAAAAGAAGAAGAATTACGCCAAAAAAGCGATAAAAGCCCGGTATTTCGTCATATTGGCCTGTATGGTATGTTGGAGAGATATATTACTTTACCTGAGAGCAAATTGGAACATTTAGAAGGGCTAGAGCAATTACGTATACTTGAAAATGGCTACACAATTCGCTGCATTCCTGTCGACTATAAAAATAGAGCAAATATGTCTGGTATTGATAGCCTACAGGATGTCGCTCGGGCTGAGGCACTACTCACCCAATATGGTGATTCAATTCCATGTTTTTAAACCCCCGAGAAGAGATGATATAATATGACTACGCTATTATTTGTTGCGCGCCATGGGAATACATTTGAACCAGGTGATGTGGTTAGAAGAATAGGAACTACTGATTTGCCATTAACTGATAGCGGCTTACATCAAGGACGTTTACTTGGAAGCTACCTTAAATATAATAATCTTATTCCTGATGTAATTTTTACATCGAAATTAAAACGTACCATCCAAACTGCAAAACAAGCACAAAGCACAATGGGAACTCAATTACCCATTAAAACATTATCTATCTTCAACGAAATCGATTACGGACCTGATGAAAATCAACCAGAAGAACAGGTAATCACCCGAATTGGAAAAGAAGCTATTGTCTCATGGGAATCAAATGCTATAGTACCCACAGGATGGAACGTCAACCCCGCCACTCTTATTAAAAATTGGATCGACTTTTCTACTAATCTTCGGAAAGAGTATACAGGAAAAAAAATGTTTAGTCATCACAAGCAATGGCATTGCTCGTTTTTCACCTTACTTGACTGGTGATTTTGCTAAATTCAGCTCACAATACAGAATTAAAATTGCAACTGGTGCATTATGTGTTTTTGAAAATAAAGAGTATTCCTCTAATAAATGGAATTGTATTGCATGGAATCTGAGTCTTCATTAGTCCGTTAAGTCTAGATGGCTGCTACTCTACGACTATAATTTAGTCGAATACAAAATAACGTGCGCTACTTACCCCAAACCTTAATAAGACTAAGAGCAACAACAGGTCCAAGTACGGCTGCCTCAATGCCTAAACCTCTATAACTATAATCCACATATAATTCAACAGCAGGTAAAATCGGAAAGTGATCCTTGCAGTGTGGATCTGAAGCAGTATTAACATAAGATCTTCTGTTGATGCACCAAGCCCCATAAGTCATTCCCAAACGATAGCCAATGGATAATTGGCTTTTTTCTGACACTTTATTTATGAGATTACGTTGTATCCCTATCCCCATCGCATCATCATTATCGCAACTTTTAAAGTAGGTAATATTTAAAGAATGATAAGTAGCGCCAAGATTAGGTTTCCACATAATTGAAGGATAGTTCTGACTATATACTACATGATGAAAAGAAGATCCTATTTGAATCCCATTATCTGGTGCTGTTCCCAGAAAAAAGTTTAATGACGAGGCTGTCGTATTTGAAATGAACATCCCTAACAAAAAAATATTTCGGCCAAGCCATAATATTTCACTATCATCAACTGCTTGTCTTAAATAGTTTATTAGCATAAGACTCCCAAAGAGTTGTTCGCATTAATCAGTCCTGTAATTTGACGAAGTACAGCCTCACAAGATGTATAACCATTCAAAGTCCAATCATAATATAGTGGATAACAAAGCAGTACACCGGCAACCAATTCGTCGATTGATAATCGTCTTCTCCGACGCTCAAAAGACTTTCCCTCACTGATCTTATCTTCGGTTAATCCCCAACCCGCGTAAAAAGGCTCGCCATAAGTTACTACTTGCTTACCTCGCAATAACGCATCAAAACCAGACAAAGAAGTCATTGTATGTATGGCATCAGCGGCATCTATGCAACTAATAATTGAAGCATAAGTTTCAACATAATCTACATAATCCATTATCGCAGCATGCTTCAGATGTCCCTTACGATAACCGCTGCTAACATCTGGGTGGGGCTTATAAACAATATAAGCATTAGGATATAAGGTGCGCACCGTCTGGATAAGTTTAAAATTATTAGTAACCTGTACTGCCCCTAGACGAACAGAGGCATCATTATCAACTTGTCCTGGAATTAGAATAGTCAGTGGCTTATTCGTGCACCAATTGACGGCATCTAATGGCTCAACATTGTATTTGGTCAAACAGTGCTGCACTATAAAACGACGGATCCTTCGAGCCTGATCTAGCAAGACTTCATCAAAAACTTGATAATTTAAAATATTTTCTAAATCAGAGGGATATCGAGGATCAAAATAAATTCCTGTCTGATCAGCAACCAAAGAAAGAGGGCGAACTCGTTTTGCCCCTAAACCTACAGAACGTATAATACCATCTTCCAAAGTTAAATGTTGCGAAGGACGCTCTATAACTGAATGACTACCCCAATAAACAAGCCTATTATTAAGCTTATTAAAGTTGCTTCCTCTTGCCAGACAAAGCCGTGTCTGCTGTAAAGACAAAAAAGCCTGAATGTTTGTTCGCTTCCACGCACTAACTCGTTGTGCTAAAAAAATGTTCGGCTTATCAAGAAGGTGGCGGTTTACTATTTTACGCTGTTGAATTAACCAATCAATTACATCAAAAATTGTACCTTGAGTATGCGTGTAAGGATTAAGATAGACGGTATAGTGGAGAAAAGCAGCAGCAAAAAGTTCTGCGGTATTTCGACTTTTTGTCCTACGAGGACAGTATTGGCGATCATCAGTTACTCCCCAACACGCATACCAGGGAAGCCCAAATACAGCCACTGGTTTTTCCAGCAACAGGGCTTCGAAACCCAATTGTGAGGTGACCACATAGACCTTATCCATATGTTCCACTAAACTAAGTGGATTTATTGCTTCGCGCAAGACCACTGTTTGTGCATCATCCATAACATGATCCAGATATCCTCGCTTATAATTTAAACTAGTTTCTGGATGCACCTTAACATAAATAGTAGCCTCTGGATTTTCTTGACGAGCAGCAATGAGCATTTGGGCAAAAGTATCTGCATTTGCATTGCCTAAAAACACACTCAGATCACCTCGGGTTTGATCAACAACCAATACCCTTTTACTGTCATTGGCACGTAAGATACCAGGGCGAAGGAGTGGTGCATGATTGTATTTACTCAACTGATGAGTAATGATGAGCTCTCGAGCTTTCTCAGACTGCACACTGACTAAAGCCTCAGTTGCATGTTGCAATAAATACTCTAAATCATTAGAACAGGTACTATCGTAATAAATACCTGTTTTATCCAGCACTAAAGACAAAGGCGGAAATTTTTTTCCTGGCCCGTAAGATCGTAAAAAACCATCTTCTAATCGCCAATAAGGCTTATCTTTTCTTTGCGCATATTGCCTGGCCTTACGCGTATTGGGCTTATGCCCCCATCCCAGAATCACAGAACAGTCCGTTTGTCCTCTAAACCCTCTACAAGAAACCACTGGTGTACCAAGCAATTCAGACAAAAAAGGCAGCGATAAAATTCCCTTTGAAAAAGCACCAAACACCGCTGTATTCAAACCCAGCTTATCACACTGCATTATACACCACACTAGCAGCCACCGCTGGGCCAAGAATGCCACCTACTATCCGTAAAAATTTAGCCAATTCAGTACCTGGGGCATTAGCGACATAAATAACGTCCTTATCCTGTATCAAAAAGTTTTGAGCTAAGAAAAAGCTTGCTGGTTCTGCCATATTCACTTGATAAATAATTGGAATTTTTTGTTTTAGCACGGTATTTTTTTCTAATGCACTAGGTTCTTCAAAGCGAAAAATAAATAAGGCTTCTGGATTTGCTGTACTGTCTTTAAGTCCGTCCATACGTCCTAATGCTTGAGCTAAAGTAATTCCTTGGGTTTCAAAATTAATTTCCTGGTTTTTACCAGCAGCCCCCAATACAGTAAAACTTAATGATTGGTAAAATGCAATAATAACATCCCCTGATTGTAACGGAATATTCTGTTGAGGCTCTTTGATGATGCGATCAAGCGCCATACTGTGTGTTTGCTCTCCTCGTGTTATTTGTACCGTAACTTTATTCACCGGAGCTTTAACACCACCAGCAAGAGCAATCGCATCTAAAATTCGCTCTTTTTTCGGCGTCAATGGCATGAGTTGGCTGTGCTTTACTTCACCAACGACAGTGACCCCCGTAACACTATTAGTTGCCAAACGAACAATAACTTGAGGATAATTTGCCTTTCCACGTAAAGCGTCGGTAATTGCCTGCTCAATTTGGGTCAGTGTTTTTCCAGATGCTAGGATTTTACCGGCATAGGGCACATAAATAGTGCCTTGCTCGTTCACTATTTGCTCCGGAAGCGCTGTATTTTTGGTTGTAGTTGCAGCGCTAGCCACTCCTGGAATACTGTTCGACCCAAATAATAATTGGGGAGACGCTTCCCAGATAAATATTTCTAAAGAATCTCCAGGATGAACCCTACCAGCACTCGCTAAAGGTCTCTGACCGAAAAGACGAGAAAATGTTTGACGATTGTCCTTACGATGCATTGCTTGGACCACTTTTGAGGTGACAGGAATTAAACGAACATGGGTAGCTTGGCGAGTTGACTGATACACTGCGTTAGCACTTGGCCCAGAAGTGGGAATAAATGACGAACAACTGCATAAATTCAAACTCATTGCTGCACTAAAAATGATTTTTTTAAAACTCATTGCCACACACCCTTATAATAGACAAAAGCCTCATCCAAAGATGGAAAATCGTATAATACGCCACAGTGCAATACATAAGCCTTTTGACAATGTTGCCGAACAAGTTGCTCTTGGTGTGAGACTAATACCAATCCATGTTCCGCACGTTCGACAAATAAGGCCTGTTTGCATTTGTTCTGAAAACGCGCATCGCCTACTGCAATGACTTCATCAATGAGAAAACAATCAAAATTAATGGCCATAGATGCGGCAAAAGCAAGACGCGCCCGCATCCCTGATGAGTAATTTTTTACCGGTTCATGCAAAAACAAGCCTAGTTCAGCAAAGTCCTCAACAAAAGCGATCATTTGCGGAAAAGAAACATCGTAAACACGAGAGAGAAATCGAATATTGTCTCTCCCGGTTAAAGAGGATTGAAAGCCGCCATTAAATGCTATAGGCCAAGAAATACTCATTTTTTTTTCAATTCGTCCGGAATCAGGCATCGATGCACCACTTAAAATACGAACCAAAGTAGACTTTCCAGCGCCATTGGTTCCTAAAATTCCTATTTTTTCACCGCGCCTTATTTCCATAGACACTTTATTCAATACCGTATGCATACCACGTCGTAAAGGATAGCTCTTGGATATTTGATGCAACCGAATCATGAGTTCTCCAAATAATGCGGTATTTTTTTTAGCAGCATGAGACCTACAAGCATTAAGATTAAATTAACTTTCAGCAAATAGGCAACGGAATACAGGGCATGAATTTCAGGACCTAAAAATGCTTCTCGCAAGAACTCAATAGCATTAACCAAAGGCGACCATAACAATAATGATTGCACCTTAGGCGGCATCCAGGACACCATAAAAAAAACACCAGACAACGGCAGTAAAGCAATCATAACAATAGGCCAGATGCGCTCAAACAAACTACTGCGCTCCATCAAAAAAACAATTATCATGCCAAACGATAAACTAAACCATGCCAATAAGATCCATGCAATCACTGATAAAGCAAGATTGGCTGGAGCAGTCATCAGACCAAAATAGATAAATCCCAACCCTATGACTAAAAAAGCCCCACTTGCCCCCAGGAACTCTAATAAAAATCGAGCAATAACTAGATCTAATACAGTAACATTTTGATGATATAACAAACCCTTATTTGCGGAAGCACTCCGACCCAAACGACTCGTACTATTACGAAATGAAATATAAGATAAATATCCGGTAAGCAAAAAAACCACTAAAGGGAAACTGGCATGCTGATTATCAAAAAATAATCCTCTAAACGTAATAACACCTAAGGTGAACAGCATAGGCTCAAAAAATAGCCATAAAAAACCAAAATTAGCTCGTCCATAACGAGTAATAATTTCACGCATCATTAATGCATAAATCACTCGAAGCTGAATAGTCAATGCTTCTCTAAGAGAGATGAACGAATAATCAATCACATTCATGAGTAGTGCTCTTTGACACCGGATACCAATAAAGAAACAACACCCCAAATTAATAGTCCCAGTAACATCATTGAAAATATGCCTTGGATTTTATGGGGTTCGACTGCTGCATCAGGAAGGGTTGGGTTGGTAATTTTCACGATGTATAATTGTTGTTTTAATGCATCAGCTTGGGCTTTCTGTAACGAAGAAAGAGCCATCGCTAATTGCTTATCTGCTAATCCTTTTTCAACGGCTAATCGCTGTAATTGTAATGCTTGCCCTTCCGGATCAGACAAATGAGTATTCTGCCTCAACTTTGAAATACGTGATGAAACTTCTGTAATGTATTGTGTCGCCATAACAATTTCATTTTGCGCTGTTTTGACCAAATCAGACTGCGCCCGTTCGTTTAAGGTATTAATTAGCCCTTCGCTCAACTCCAATAATTTCTTATTAATAGTTAATACAGTGTCAGGACTAAACCCTTTTACTTTCAGGGTAATAATAGAAGACAGCGGATCAATAGAAACCAAAACATGAGCTTGATAATAAGCATGGAATGCTTCCAAACTACGATCCCAAAAGCGAAGGCCTGGAAAACGGTTAAAAAAATCAATATGAGCATCAGAATACAGGCGTTGTACATCGAGCAAGTCATTTAATTGCCCCATCACATCATGAGACAGCATGTAGTCATGTACTACCCAGGAATCGGAGTGAGACTCGGTAAATCCCATTTGTTGCAGCACTTCGCCAAATACAGGTCCTGATGAGTGCTTATCCGCTGTTCTAACAACAAATTTTGTTTCAGAAATATAAACATCCGATGCAATAAAACAAAAATAAAGTATAGAAACCAAAGTACAAAGTCCTGCGGTACTATAAAATAACCCATTTTGTTTTGTGGGCTTTAACTTCAATAAAGGACCTTGCACCCAGTCGGTTCGCTTAATGACGACTAATGAAGTCGTCTTGTTTAAACGAACCAGTTGTTTTATCCGCTTCTTCATTAATTGGAACATAAACGTTTATCCCTTAAACTGCAAAAGTCTCTGTCGGGCTTTGCATGGATTGTTGCTCTATAAACGAATACTCTTCCTCAAGAAAGATACCGGTACACAATAGATCGTGAATGGTTAGTAGGCCTAAAACTTGCCTGTCGTTTGAAGTAACTACAAGTGCAGTAATAGAATGCTTTTTCATTAAACTTAATGCGTCAACAACGTACTGTTCCGGTGAAATGGTAATACATTTTCGTGTCATCACGTCTGCAATTAAGAGCGTATAAATGTCATGATTATTTATTAAAATCCGACGAATATCGCCATCGGTCAGCAAGCCTGCTAACCTATCCTCTGAATCAATAACGCAAGCGACACCCGTTTTTTTTCGGGTAATTTCTATCAATGTATCCGCTAAAGTAGTCCTCTCCAACACCATAGGAATTTCTGCCCTGGAATGACAAATATCAGCCACCCTTAAAGTAAGTTGCCTGCCTAAAGTACCTCCTGGGTGATAACCAGCGAAATCCTGTGCCGTAAAGCGTTTCGCTTGAGATAAAGCGATGGCTAAAGCATCACCCATCACTAAAGCGGCTGTGGTCGAAGAGGTTGGTGCCAAATTCAAGTGGCAAGCCTCGCGAATAATCGGTGTGAGCAATACTGCATCAGCTTGCTTGGCAAGGATAGAATCCGCATTGCAGGTAAGCGCGATTAGAGGAATCCCCTGCTGTTTTAGCGTAGGCAGAAGGTCAATAATTTCTTTGGTATTTCCTGATTTGGAAAGCGCTAATACAATATTAGAAGAGGTGAGCATCCCTAAATCACCATGGATGCCTTCCGCTGGGTGAAGAAAGAAAGCAGGAGTCCCTGTACTGGACAAGGTAGCAGCAATTTTAGTTCCGATATGACCGGATTTGCCTATTCCAGTGACAACAACATGTCCAGGACAGTTTAAGATTAACTCGTAACAGTTAATGAATTGCTCATTAATACTGTTCTTTAGTGCGCTAAGCGCTTGAATCTCGAGATCAATTACTTCAACCGAGACTCTTTTAACATCAATCATATTATTTCCTTAACCATTTGTTTACTAGACATCAAAACGAAAACGTATAATCTCAATATTTAGCCGTAAGTTCAGTGCAGCTATTCCCAAAAAAGTAAATCAGGTAAATAACCATGAATAACTTTAAATGAATTAACTTTTACTCGTTTGCTCAAACAATCAGGATAAAAATACAATCTACTAAACAATGAATCTTTATGTTTAATACAGCTTGTAGCTTGAAATGCGAAACAATGCTTTCCTGATGATTTTAAAGTTTTATTTGATTGATAATATCCTTTCTCCCCAAAGCCACCTAAGCTCAATTGGCAAATACCATGCTCAAACTCCACATCAATTAAGCAAGATATAAATTCTCCAGATTTAAATCCCAAAGAAAGTAAAAATGATAAATCCCAATTAATATAACAATTTTTTGTATGGCTATAGACAGCTTCAAAATAACCAGCACTATCCATACTTAACATTACATTCTTAGGTACACGACACCATAAACCTTCATTAATAGTTTGATTATCAATCAGTGTATTTGTTGGTGATTTTCTACCTTGTATTTTTGGCAGAGAGATAATATTTTAAATATGCTCTGAATGCGCAATTAAACTGAACGTCTCCCCATCAAAAATACAAAAAGCACCAGAAATTTTCCCTTTTGAGGTATAATATCCAACATCTGAAAAAAATATTAACCCTGGATCTTCTGATTGACCACGTAAAGCCCATGTTGTAGAGCGGTTTGCTTCTCCTTGCTAAAAAACGATGAGGAACAACATAACCGTGGACAATACAATCCTTTCTGTTCTCTCTTATAGTACTTAATTTTTCTGCTTGTTCTTTACAATCAATATTAAAACTGACAAATTTTTTCATTAATTCTATTACTTGATATACTTTGTCAACATCACGCCCAAAGGGCATAGAATGATCGTCAGTTTCTATGGTATAGACCAGTATTTTCCTGGTTGCACTAGCGGAACCCAACAACAACTCAACATTAGCCACGTCAATAGGTTTATGTCCATGAATAACACAAATACAAGACGTGTATAGAGTGCTATCTAATAGCTTAGCAATATTTACTTTTTCCCCATACGCCAATAGCTTGCTCATGTTTTCATTTAACTCAGGCCAACCAAATTCAATTGACAGATTTAAGTCGACTTGTGGATTACATACTAAACAGTTGACATCATTGATGATTGCAAAATGTAAGGCACCATATCCAGCCATTGATGATCCAAACACATATATTTTTTTCTTACTAAAATTAACAAAAATCTTCTCTAATATCTTATTATAAGTAGCACCACCGTCACCATCCAAATACCAAGTATTGTTCGGATCAGTAATAAATAACAGGTTGTGTTTTTTATGTTCAATAAATGTTCTTAGTAAAAAATATTTCTCTTTTTGATTATGTGCAGATAATAGAACTATTAGTTCATCTGATTCTGAAAAAGGAATAAATAAATATTTTTTCCCAAAATCCTCAGCCCCATGTTTTTGAATTATTTTTTTTAAATCTAAGCTCATTTCAATTTACCTTTATGATCTATTACAACTCAAGCGAAGTACCTCATAACACAAAGGGGCTATTACCATAAAATAATTTAAGCATCGGATATTTTATAACCAGATACCGACGCCTTAGATTTTTATTATGGGGTATCACCTTGCGTACATCCTTTAGTAATAAAAGACAATCTTTGCGATTACCTTTCTTGAGAAAGATTTCCGCCTTTTGGCGTTTAATATTCATGTTATCTGGAGCTAATTTTTCAGCTTTTACAAAAATATGCAATGCTTCATCTAAATGAGATTGAGTCAAAGCATTTTTCGCATTTTTAAGCAGTGTTTCGAAATTTTCAGTCCCGTTATTTACATGAGAATTAGCAGGTATTTTCTTATGATGAACTTTAACTAACGATATTGAATTATTAAAAGGGGCGATAAATTGTCTTAATTGTAAAAGCCCTGATTTATGTTTAGAAACCAGAGAATACATTAATGATTTAACCAAGAATTTTTCTAAAAATTCATACTCGGATAAGGTGAGGGTAAAATCGATAGCACTACTATTTTTAATTAACCTCACACACTCATCAATATTTTCGCAATTAATATCATGTGTAAATCCCTTATTCCCATAAAAGGCATTGCCTAATACTATTGGTTTAATCCCATGATATGCAGCCTCTATTCCTGCTTGAGAATTAATAGTAACAACACAATAAGCCCCATTAAGCAATTCCTGTAGATTAAAATCTTCTATAACAGCTAAACGCCCCTCTAAGAACGCTGAAAAATGTCCTTTAATATAAGATGATGTAACAGGAGAATTTAAGTTAGCCTTTTTATTTTCCCAAGGATGAGCCTTAAAAATAATCTTAATATCTGTACTATCGAGAATTTTTTCAATAAACTCAACATAGATAGCTAAAGAAGATATACTTGAATTTCTGTAATTTAGTAGAGAAAAATCATTAACTACTTGCCCTAAAATTAAAATATACTCTCCTTTTTTAAAAGGTAAATTTTGCTGAGCCTCTGGTTGCTTAACATTTAGGTTGTCCGCTAAGAGATATTTATTAATAGCTTTTGCTCTATCCTTAATGTAACTATCCATATCAATTTTTATGGAGTTATAATAGTTTGAATTTGCTAATAATGAATTATTAGGTAATGGAGAAAAACGCTCTTCGATGTAATATTCATTACCTGTAAAAAATGATTCAAGGATAAAAACCCGCGTTGATGTTTTCTTTAATAATTCAATTAAACTTCTTGAGTAAGTTAAACAACCTGAAAAAATGAAAGCAAAATCATACTTTTTAGATTTTGATAAGAAATTACTCCAGTATTTTATGAAAAAAGCCCCTACAGCAAGATTTTTAATTAGTACATCTCTCTCATTTAAATAGGCATATTCAAAAACATCACGAGATTCCAATACTTTCCCTAACCTAGATAAATCATCATCTTTTGCTAAATAAGACAATAATTCTAATTTAACCAGTTGAAAAAGATTAATTCCTTGAACCCTCGCACTCCAAAGCATGTCTTTATCAAATTGATTAAGGACAATAAAATCATTGTAAATCTCGGGAGGACATTCTTTATAATTACCATATTTAGCAATTAAATGATTAATCCTAGTATGCTGATCATAGTGCCATTTCTTTCCATGAATAAAAGAAAATAATGAACCAAAATTCTTGTTATTAATATGCACAGAGTCTGGAGAAAAAATATTCATGAACAAATCTCATCATAAACAAAACAATTTCGAATACAAGACTCTTCCCATGTAATTGCTCGTTTTCCTAGTGATTCCATATAAGCATTCTCAAATAAGCTACTTGCACAAGTTGGGTTTCCCAAATTAGAATTAATCATCGTTGCATCATTCAATGGATCCATAGTGAGCCATAACCCATTACGATTATTAATAATCAGATCATGAGCCATACCAACTGGATTACATAGAACTGGAGTCGCACTTGCAACAGCCTCAGGCAAATTAGCAGGTCCCCCTTCAAAAAAACTACACATCAATAAAAAATCACATGAGTCATAGAGGTTTTTATAAATTCGATAAGGAAGGCGGTCATATAAAATGTATTCAAACCCAAACTTTTCTAAATAATTAACATCTATATAACGATCTTCCCCTACAATAATAAATTTAATTAATTCATTATCTAACCAGCGCAATAGCTCAATAAAATAAGCCTCTCCTTTAACTCGTCGTCCATAACGTTTTGAACTTATCAAAATTGAGTATTGGTTCTTTAATGTCTTTTTTTGCGGCTGTGAAAATATCCAAGAATTATAACCATGAGGAATAACTATGAGATTATTAAACCCTCTTTTTTCAAGATATTGTTTTTGTAATGTATTTAAACAAATAATCTTCCTCGCATCTTTATATATTTTTTCAAAATTTTCAAATAAAAGTGATGAATCAGAATCGCTCAAATCATGATGAACAGTTACAACAGAAGGTACTCGTAAATTATTTTCTAGATGAGCACGGTGATAATGATACGCATCAGCTTGATCAATAGGCCCGATGGAATGAACATGAATAAATTTATCATTAGAATAGTCTTTAAAATAAGACAAAATATCACTAAATATTGAGCTATGTTGATCACTCGACATCACATGATTTATAATATTTTTCTTCATCGTATTACCTATTAACTTATTAAATAAAATTAAACTCAGAGCTGACTTGATGTATCAAGATTATTTTTCCTTAAAATATTCACTATATTAAAAAATAAAATTTGTCGACCTGTCGCAAAATCAAAATATTTGGGATACACTAAATAAGCAATGGCAAATAATTGCTCTAATTTTAACTTCCTGACTCTTCGCTCATTTTTTTGTCTATCATCAGTTAATCCCCAACCTGCATAAAAGGGGCTGCCTAAGGTAGTCACCTTAATGCCTCTTAAAAGAGCCTCAAATCCAGAAAGAGAAGTAATGGTGTAAACATGATCTATTGTTTCCAAAGCATTAGCCAAAGGAATATCTTGAGTAAGAACCATACATATATCACTTACTTCATTAGGGTTAGATAGGCATGGGCGGTTACCATTTAAGACATCTGGATGAGGTTTATAAATAACCTGCGCCTCAGGGTTTTCGTTGACAGCTAATCTCACCAGATCATTATTGGTTAATCGTTTTTTACATCCATATGTTATAGACGCATCATCCTCAACTTGCCCTAGCACTAAAACCCTCTTCCCTTTCTTTTGTCCGTACAATTGAGCAATAGATACAGGAGAAGTATGGTTATATTTACTTATTCCTAAATCACATAATAGCTGTATACCTAATTTAGCCTCTCGGATTAGATCGGGATTTTTATCAAAATCATAGTGATTGAGTAACTCTTCAAGCTCAGATGGTCGGCTTGCATCAAAATAAGGGGCTTTACTATCTAGGCATAAAGATAGAGGAGGTGTTTTACTCGACCCAAGTTGAACTGAACGGATAAAACCATCCTCAACGTATTTGGTGGGGATATTCTCCTTGGCGATAAAATCGCGAATAAAAGCAGGTGACTTATATCCCCAAATAAAGATTTGACATTTTAATTTATGAATAAGGATTTTTTTTATATATTTATTGCCAAACTCTAGTTCAGATATGTTTTTCGGGATAAAAATAAGATTGCATTCAGAAAAATACTTCTTAAAACAACGTTTCCAGGGAGAAAATCCTACAAGAAATATAGTTGTATTTTTTCTTTTAAACGCTATTTTAGTAATTTTTTTAAAGAAATTTTTAAAAGTTGATACTTTTTTACTCGTACTTTTAATCTGCATTAATCGTACCCTCAACACTTCTATTCTTTTGATAATTACCTAAAAAATTGGGCTTAATCATAGGCACATGCCCTAATTCACGAATGGACACGCTAAATGTAGAAGAACCATCAGAAAGAGAGGACTCGTTAACCTCAACAAAGGAATAAAAAGAAAATCTTAAATAGTATAAGAAACGCAATACCATTTCTCGCTCGGGTACAAATGGCTCTATTAAACATTCATCTAATGTTTTTCTCTGATTAACAGAAACGGTCAACGCATTGTGTGCATACCAAGCATCTCCAAACACATAAGTTGGCTTGCCCAATAAGAGACTAAAAATGCCCAAACCTGAATTAATTAAGGCAACAGCATCACATAGCTCAATTAAGTCATAAGCATTATAATTATCTGCACAAATGCCATTTTCTATATGCAAAAACTCTTTTTCATTTGGATGATTTTTATAGATTACTTGCCAATCAGAGCGCGCTTTTGCAAACGATTGAATTGCATTATAAAAACAATCATACGATTTAATTGCGCCACAAAAGTGGCGAATTACTGCATCTTTTTGACGCTGAAATGGAACAAACAGGACACGACGATTCGCAACAACCCCCAACTCTTTTTTTACTTGAGATAAAGACGTACGTGCTGGATTGGCCTCTCGCGTCACACCTGACTTGAGGAGCTCATTAGTATAGGTAATAATTTGCTCTCGTTGTTCCTTGGTTAAAGGCCGATTCCAATATTCTGGCCGGTAATAATCGCTATCGTTTAAAAAACCTGTATCGTCTAAATAAATGGAATCAGGTAAAGCCCCTTTCTCGCAAACCACATAAGAACTACACCTCGACTCTCTAATCCAGTCATAGACACGTTTGTTCATAACATTCGCATAAGGACTAAAAAATAAAATAGTGGTTATTCTCTCTTGCTCAACAAATGAAATTAACTGCTCTTTATTTTGAAAAAAACTAGCCTCTTTAAAAATAAGCGTACCTAAAAAAAATAAAACATTTTGATTTAGATCAAATGACTGGTGTTTACGTATAACGAGAGTTGTCTTTGGGGAATGAAAGAAATCCTTCATACACTACCCTCCTCTAGATAATACAAACTTAGAGAGGACAGTTTATTTGAATGCTTGAACAGAAATTTGACAATGTACTGACCACAAGTACTGTTTTTAATTTCAAATATGGGAAGATAAAAACTAGACTTTAACCATTCATATCTTAAGCTGGCTGGCTGGCTGGCTGGCTGGCTGGCTGGCTGGCTGGCTGGCTGGCTGGC
>NZ_JASGFU010000058.1:0-16062 GCF_047605385.1 Legionella sp.
GAAACTCTCACTTTTTCAAGTAGTTGTGTCAGAGCAAGTCAAAACTAATTCAGATTAATTGCTTGAATGCTCTCATCAATTACTCTAAGCGTTTGTTGATAGAGAGGTTCCAGTAACTCACGTTGCCCTGATTTCCAATAGCGTTCTAAGTACTGGCAGGCCATTTTAATTTTTATTGTGCCGACATAGACCGCACCGCCTTTAATTTTGTGGGCTATTTGTTGGGTTTTATCCCAATCCATTGCATCATGTGCCTCTTTCATCACTTGAACATCTGGAATAAGCGAGTCCTGAACCATAAAGTGTAGCATTTGGGAGAGCGTCTCAATGGTTCCGGTTGCTTTAATCCCCTCTTCAATATCCAGAACAGGGTAGGGTGTTAAATCCAATAAGGACTCATTGTGTTGTGGTAGCTCAGAGCGATAGGCTACTTCCTGAACTGTATCATTGTGTTGATGATACCCTGGAATAAAGGCGTTGAGTATGTCGGTGCAGCTTTGTGCCGTCAGTGGCTTGGTTAAAACAGCATTCATTCCGGCCTCGATACAGCGTTGCTTGTTTTCATCACCAGCATGAGCGGTAAGGGCAACAATGGGGCTGTGTGTTTTTTGAGTTAACTCATACAGTCTGATTTGATGGGTGACTTCATAGCCATCCATATCCGGTAATCCAATGTCCATGAAAATAAGATCGTATTGCCCCTTTTTCCATAGTTCGACCGCTTTTTTTCCGGTGTCCGCAAGATCCGCATCACAGTGAAGTTGGGCGAGAATGGCTTTGGCGACTGTTTGGGCAATTGAATTATCTTCAACGACCAGAACACGAAAAGTATGGTTATGTTTTGATTCAGCGACCGGCTTAATTTCTTGGGCGTAGGTTGTTTCTAACGGCTTGTCTATAAGGTGTTCCATCTCTGAATCAATTCCTGTGGCATCATCAAGCAGGGGTTCTTGTAGCGGGATAAGGCACGTAAAGGTAGTGCCACACCGCACCTCACTGTCTACATAAATCTCACCACCCAATTCATCGATAAATTGTTTGACCACCGAAAGACCAAGCCCCGCTCCTTTATAAATGCCTTGATAGGATGGGGTAAGTCGTTTGAACTGCACGTAAATTTCTTGTTGTTTGTCTTTAGGGATACCAATTCCTGAGTCTTTTACGATGAGTTTTAATACCAATTTTCCTTCGTCTTTTTTGGCAAGTGTTGCACTGAGCGTAACAAAACCAGTATCGGTGAAGTTTAGTGCATTAGCAACCAACTCAAGGGCTACACGATGCAGACGGACTTTATCGCCAATCATGTATTGAGGTATGGACTTATCCATATTAAGGGTTAAGGATAGTTTCTTTTCTAAAGATCGCGCACGATTGAGTTCAATCACCTGATTTAATGTTTGTTCGAGACTAAATTTTTTCTTTAGTTTCGGAATTTCGCCTGAGCTTACTCGGATTACTTCAAGCACTTCATCTAATAAATCCAAGAGAGCGTGACTGGATGCCACTAAATTCTCTGAGTACTCTTTAATATGGGGGTTATCTGATTCCATTTTGAGTAAATCTGCGAAACCTACAATACCGGTTAGAGGCGTACGGATATCGTGGCGCATATTCTCAAGAAATTCTGTTTTAGCCTGGCTTGCGGATTCTGCCTTATCAATGGCTGTTTTTAGTTCTGCTTCAATTTTTTTTAGGTACGAAATATCAATGGTATTACCCACAACACCGACTACATTGCCTTCTTTATCCCATAAGGGTCTTTTGGTGGAAAGTTGGGTTGAATTACAGAAACGAGACAAATGCGAATTATTGATATATTTCTATTTGTTTTACATCTAAGCGATTTTCTTCGTTATTTTTAATATCACTATTAAGAACAAGAACAAGTTTATTAGCAAAATTAGTTAACTCATCACGTTGTATAGGGTGTATATCACACCAGTGGTTATTTAATGGTAAATAGTCCTCATCATCCATCAAATCATCAATGCAAGGTCCTGAGCTAGACTCCTTAGGAGGACGCTGAAAAGGAGTAAAGAATGTGGGATTCGATTTTTCTTTAAGCACATACTTAATTAAAAAGTTTGTTTGATCAAAACCCATCTGGACAGCACTTACAAGTTCTTTAATCGAGTACCCATCAAATTTATTAGGATTATCTATCAATGTTGGAGGAAATCCACATTGCATTAATAGTGTATTCAAAAGAACCATACAAAATACCCTACAATTGCAGTCTTGAAATGGGTGGAGTCGTTCCAATCGTTGAATCCATTTTACAATGACAGTAAGTTTTTCTTGATCAGAATTAGTACTTTCGAGTTCCGTATAAAGATTTTCTAGTATTCTTTTTATTTCATTTATCAGATTTTTTCGAAATTTTTCTTTTAACTCCATATAACGAGTTGTTTCTATTTGCTTAGAGTGTAATTCAGAAAACTCTTCTATTTCGTCGGCTGTTAATTTTCCATCATAACTATTAATATAGAATCCTTGATGAACTCCACGTAGCAACTGATTTAAATGCATAACCTGATCACCAGATCCCTTAATATCTGAAAGACTAGGGATTTGATATGGATATTTTTTATGTTCTTCAACCAATTCTTTTAAACCATCTTCACTACATGTCTCAGGGACTATGCCAAATGCGACACTATAGCCATTTCTAAGTTTTCCTGGGACAGTATTTAACATACTGACATTGCTTGCACAGGCTATGTGAATATTTATGATGTCTTCAAAATTTATATGTTTTTTTTCTATTATAATTGGTATTACATAAGCGTAAGCATTTAACACGCCTTGTAATGACCCTGGTTCAGTACTCTCCCAAGACCGCACTGCGGTATAAGTTCCCTGTTTATTTAAATCCATTGCAAAACGGTGTAATTGGTATGGAGCATATTCTGCAAGTAACTTTAATATGGATAACCCTGACATATTGTAACCAAACAGGTGATAAATTTGACCTTATTGTACTTGATATGCGCATGTAGGTCAAATAAACTTATTTTAATCGTATAATAATCCTTATACGATTAGTTTTTCAGGAGCTAATCGACTTCATTTTTATGCGATTAGTTTTGACGTAAGTTTAAAGGATTTATATTATATAGAATATGGACTGATAGCAATAAACCAGTATGATTTTACGTGAGATAAATTTTTTGATTTAGCCAAATTTGGTTGAATTATAGGCTATTTAATGACTTGTAATTCGCATTTGCCCCAATCCTGTAATTAAACCCAGTACAGGGGACTGGTTGTTGGTTGACATTGGGGTCTGGGCAGCATAGCCAGGCTCATTGTTATCAGGTCTTTCTTCATCGTGCCGACTATCCAGCATCTGCATGTCATTGGCAACAATCTCAGTGGTATAGCGGTCTATGCCTTGCTGGTCTTGCCATTTTCGCGTGCGAAGGCTTCCTTCAATATAGAGCTTTGAGCCTTTTTTCACATATTTCCCAACAATCTCTGCAAGTTGCCTGAAAAATACAACACGATGCCATTCGGTTTTTTCCTGTTTATCTCCAGTTTGCTTGTCCTTCCAAGTTTCACTGGTTGCTAAAGAAAGTGTTGCAATCGCATTGCCTTCTGTTGTTTGCCGCACCTCTGGTGCATTGCCCACATTACCTACTAGAATAACTTTGTTAATACCCCGAGCCATCATTGCCCCCCAATTTATTGGTCGTTAATGGCCTCTTTTAATTTTGTTCCCGTCTTAAAGCTCACTACTTTACTGGCAGCAATCTCGATGGGTTGTCCTGTAGCGGGATTTCGGCCGGTGCGAGCAGGGCGCTCTTTCACCGATAAACTGGCAAACCCTGGCAATACAATGGAATCGCCCTTGGCAAGTAAATCAGTGAGACAGCTAATTACCGCATTTAAGGCAGTTTCTGAGTCAGTTTTACTGAGTCCTGATGTGTTGCTTATGGCAGCAATCAATTCTTTTTTATTCATAGGATGTTCCTTATTAATAGCGCGTGGCGCTTCGTTTCTATATGGATTCGCTTAAGTTGGCGCAATAATCGGGTAGAAATCAGGTTCTGTCAAATGAAACACGGATTTTTGCAGGCTCTTTATTCTAATTAATCTAACTTTAGTAGCAGATTCCCTCCAAAGAAGAACGCTCCTTAAAAAGAAAATCCTATCTGCTGATGACTTGGTATTTGGTTGTATTTCTTGGGAGCAGGGGATTGGTTTTGATTCCTGCGATTTTTAGGGCTTTGAATTATTTTGGTCTCATGTGCTTCTTCATTATTCTCTACGTGTACTAAAAAGGGAATTAGGTGCAACAGAAGGTGATTGTCACAATCAAAAGTTTTAAGCTGGTAGCCCCGTTGATGGCGTATTTTGGCCTGCTGGCAAAAAGAATCAAAGGCTTCGTTAAAATTGGCGAAGGCCAGTGTTCTACTTTGCCCTAATTTTGATTTGATGCGCCCATTGATTAAGGTAATTACCCAGTCTTCAAGTAAGTCATTACTTAGCCGAATGACATAATAGCGTGTGTCTTTCTCAAAACGGGCAGCGTGATAGCATTCCTTTCTTTTAAAATCCAGATAATGAACCCAGGGTAGGGCAGTGAACCATGCGGTCATGACCAAGACTTACCTGTAGCGGATTCAATCACATTAATTTCTATAAACCCATTGCGCAAATCAGCAAGGTAACCTGCTTCCTCGATCAGTTCATTAATGGTTTCATCCA
Organism: Legionella sp.; assembly: GCF_047605385.1. Classification (GTDB taxonomy): domain Bacteria; phylum Pseudomonadota; class Gammaproteobacteria; order Legionellales; family Legionellaceae; genus Legionella. The sequence goes on from NZ_JASGFU010000058.1 coordinate 4,711, forward strand.
ACTCCTTATCGCTTTCATAAGGAATTTTAAGCACATAGTCCCGGCTGTCTTTATCCTTTTTTACCATATCAAAAGGGGCAAAGCACTCTTCTTCAATTTGTCGCCTTGATTCATTTTTCCCTCTAACGAATTTGGAGTTGTTCTCAACCTGAAGCCAAACTTCAATTACAGCAATTTTTTTGGTGGATTGACTTCCAGGGAGCGTTTGTTCTGGATTTTTTTGATGATGTGTTTTTAAAATACGGTACACACTGGCAATACCGATATCTAGTTTTTTAGCAACAGCAAACCGCGTGTATCCTTGGTTAATAAGCGTAATGACTTCATGACTTTTAGCACGGGCTGTTGGTTTTCGTCCTTTATAAACCCCTTCTTTTTTGGCGCGCTCAATGCCTTCTAGTTGGCGTTCACGACGTAAATTGGTCTCAAATTCAGCAAAAACACCGAGCATATCCAAAAAGAATTTTCCTGAAGCGCTGGAGGTATCAACAGGTTGGTCTAGTGCTTTTAAGTTAATTCTCTTATCTTTTAAATCATGAATTAGGTTTTGTAAATCAAGAATGTTGCGTGTGAGGCGATCAATTCGTGTTACGACCAGGGTATCTCCCTCTCTAATATAATTCATACATTCATCAAATGCTGTTCGGTCTTTTTTCGAGGTTCCGCTTTTTTTCTCAGAGAAGATTTTTTTACATCCTGCCTTCCTCAATGCATCGAGTTGAATATCTAAATTTTGGTCGATTGTCGATACTCGGGCATACCCTACTAAATCCATCAGCATTACCTATCAATAAACCTTAAAAGAAGAGATACTACTTTACCATAAATTAAAAACAAACCCTATTGATAGATAAAATAAAAGTGTGACTTGTCTAAGTTGATGTCAGCAGAAGTAATCCAACATCCAATATTCTCTTGATTGATAAAATTTAAAATGTCATAGTCAATGTCAGTGACAATCAAACTTGATGTCAGCACGGGGCAAGTTATCGAAGTGGCTGTCAGCACGTTGCAAAAAAGCTGATAATATGACTGATCTTTCAGAAATTGCTGAGCAGGAATGGAACGAAGCAAATCGCCGTGCATTAGCTATACGTCCATTACTGGAATTTAAACATTGCCCAGCTGAGAAGGCACAAGAAGTTGCTGATGCGCTGGGATTATCGGAACGGCAGATCTATAGGTTAATCCAACGACTACGCGAATCCGATGCTGAAATCACTGCCTTATTACCCAAAGGTTCTAACGGTGGGCGTGGCAAACAACGACTGGCTGCGGCGCGTGAAACATTGCTCCAGCGCTTGATAACGGAAGTATTTACTACACCACAAAAACGATCAGCGGCTGCACTCATACGTGATATCCGTAATCAGTCTTTAAAAGATGGGTTAAAGCCACCATCCGATAGTACTATTAGGCGGCGTCTAAAGACTTTATCCCTGTCTGAACGGTGTAAACGAGGGGAACAACACCCCGAAACCAAGCCAATTTATGGCGTTACGCCCATCGTTGATACCCCTCTTGCTTGGATACAAATAGATCATACTCCCGTGGATCTAATCATCGTAGCTCCTGTTGATCGATTACCCATAGGCCGACCATGGATAACAGTGATGTCTTCAGTCGTTGTATTGCTGAGTTTCATCTAACCTTGGAAGCACCGTCAGCGACTAGTGTAGGCCTCTGCCTGACTATGGTGGCAACGGATAAAGTGCCTTGGTTACAAGAACGCAATATTGAAGCGCACTGGCCGATAGCAGGCAAGCCACTTAGTATCGGCGTTGATAATGCTTCGGAGTTTCACTCAGCGGCATTTGAACGTGGGTGTGCGCAACATAACATTAAGATCGAATGGAGACCTCCTGGGCTACCGCACTATGGTGGTGTTGTTGAGCGTGTCATCGGTACGTTGATGCAATTGGTTCATGCCTTGCCTGGCACAACATTTTCCAATACAACGATGCGTGGTGACTATGACAGTGATAAGGCCGCTTGCTTGACCCTTGCATCGCTATGAACAGGGTCTTCAGAAACTTTTTTCTGCGAACAAAACACTGGCAATGCCCCGAGATCCCCGTACTTTTCTGATTGATTTTCTTCCAGTAGTTCGTCGCTCATTACAACGTGATGGCATAACCATTGATCATATTACCTATTACAGTAATTCGTTACGCCCATGGATACAGTTGCGTAATCAGCCAGGACGCTTGTTAATTCGCCGCGATCCACGAGATTTGTCACGAATTTTTGTACTTGATGCAGAAAGTAATTGTTATCTTGAAGTGCCTTATCGAACACTATCGCGCCCCACCATTACGTTGTGGGAACACAAGCTGGCACGTAAACGTCTGCGTGAACAACGACGTGCAGCGGTTGATGAGGCAAGGTTGTTTTCTGCCATTGATGAACTGCGTGAGATTGAGCGCAAATCCGAGGCTTTGACTCGTACAGCACGTCGAAACCGAGCTCGGAGAAAAAATGATTCTATGAAAACTGAACATGCATCAATTCCTGCTAAGCGACCTGCTGAAATAGCCAGTATTGGTTCGGTGCGTCCATTTGAGGATATTGAGCCATGGTAAATTTTAATCACTTGAGCCCGGAAGCAAGCGCATTGGCTATGTTACCGAGTGTTGAGCGCCTTGCCTGCTTTAAAATGGAGCGTTGGATTGGTTATACACGTGCAAACCAAGCATTATCGAAGCTTCAGACGTTGCTTTCTGATGAACCTGGCAAGCTTCGGCCACAAAATTTGCTGATTGCAGGGGCAAGTAACAATGGTAAGACCATGATTGCTGAAAAATTTCATCGCATGCATCCGCAGCAGATTTCTGATGATGGCGAACATGAAATCATTCCAGTGCTAATGATGCAGATGCCAGCAGAGGTAACGGTTAACCGATTTTATACAACACTACTCATTAAACTCGGCACACCAGTTGGCTTTCACAGTCGAAATAACCGGTGTGAAGTTTTAGCGCTACAACTAATGCGTACGGTCGATGTACGTATGCTTATTATTGACGAAGTACACAATTTACTGGGTGCAACGGCCAATCAACAGCGGCAATTGTTAAATGTGCTTCGTTTTATTGGCAACGAACTGCGCATTCCTATCGTTTGTCTGGGTATACGTGAGGCCTATCTTGCTATCCGCAGTGATGATCAGCTTGAGAACAGATTCCACCCTTTACTACTGCCACGTTGGGAGCAGGGAGAAGATTTTTCTCGTCTTATGGCGAGTTTTGAAAGCGTTTTACCTTTACGTGAGCCATCCTATCTATCGGCGCCTCACTTAAGTGAACTGATTTTATCACGCTCTGAAGGTACGATTGGTGAAATTACTGCATTATTGAACAGTGCCACCGCATCGGCACTACTACATAATCAGGAATGTATTAATTCTGCTGCCATTGAGCGGGCTGATTACCATTCACCCAGTGTGCGTCGATGCATGGTTGAGCGGGAATTGCGTTGAATGCACCACGATGCAGACACGTTGGCCGTTACACCCAAAACCACGCCCCTATGAGACGTTGGAAAAATATGTCCGCCGACTTGCAGAATGCTATGGAGTAGGTTACGAGAATTTCTGTTTGCGTGCACTGAATATCTCGTCTAATGATAGCAAAGCCAGGCAATTTCGAGAACCAACACCCGAATTACTACAACGATTATCCCATGGTACGGGGATCGCGATTGAGGTACTTGAGCAGATGACACTGGAATGCATTTGGGATCGATTAATGAAGGAGGCCACTGAAATGCTGAACATTTGATGGAATCAAGGTGACCTTTTTTCTCCAAAGGATCAATATCTAGGAACGCTTGCTAAGGTAATTGCACAAACGTTCGTTTTTGAGCAAGAAAAATCAGTCGGATTAAATTGCTTTGTTTACTGGAGTCTCACATTCTCAATAACCATTCTTGATATTAATTTATCATTACATTATACTTCATATGAGTTTTGAGAATAAGGACAATCAATCGATGCCCACTATTAGTGCATTTTACAGTATTTTGATTCAAATGTTTTGGAATGATCATGCGCCGCCACATTTCCATGCTGTTTATGGAGAATATCAGGGAATTATTGATATTAAGTCACTAAGGATGTTGGAAGGTAACTTACCAAGGCGGGCTTTAAACCTGATTTTAGATTGGGCTGAATTACACCAGGCAGAATTAATAACAGATTGGGAACTATGTACCCAAAAGAAAATGCCTAATAAAATTGAACCGTTACGCTAGGAGAAACCGATGTACTGGAATGTGACCAAAGTAGAACCACAGCAACACCTTTTGCTGAAGGTGAAATTTGAAGATGGCCTGGAAGGAACCGTTCGATTCAAACCATCCCATTTAACCGGCGTGTTTGAAGTATTAAAAGATGAGGCTTATTTCAAGCAAGCTTTTATCAACTATGGTGCTGTTGCTTGGCCTGGCGAGCTTGATCTTGCGCCTGATGCGATGCATAAAGAAATTAAAGATCATGGTGAATGGGTTTTGGAGTAGACTATGCTTATAGGCTATGCACGTGTTTCAACAGTTGATCAAAATTTAGATCTTCAAATTTCAGCTTTAAATGAGGTTGGTTGTGAGAAAATCTATCAAGATCAATTATCTGGTACAAGGGTAAGTCGGCCAGGATTAGAAATGGCGCTGGAAGTATTAAGAAAAAATGATACTTTGGTTGTTTGGAAGCTTGACAGATTAGGCCGAACTGTTAAGGGGCTAATTGATTTGGTTAACCAATTACATCAGAAGGGCATCCATTTTAAGAGCGTTACTGATAATGTTGATACCTCCACACCGGCAGGTCGTTTCTTTTTTCATGTTATGGCAAGCCTTGCTCAAATGGAGCGTGAATTAATGGCTGAGCGAACTAAAGCAGGATTGGCTGCTGCAAAAGCAAAAGGGCGAGTTGGTGGTCGTAAACGAAAAATGACCCAAAGTAAAATTGAGTCAGCTAAACAATTATTGGCGAATGGTACGCTACCGAAGGATGTTGCACAAAATCTTGGTATCTCTGTGCCTACTTTATATCGTTGGGTTCCTGCATCAAATAATTTAGCTTAAATGATTTGATTATTTTTAGGTGGCAAAACACATTAACAATTTTTAATTGACATCCACTTTGACAATCTACTGACATCGACTTAGAAAAGTCACAGAATTATATAAAGAGGTAAAAATTATCATAAGGGTGCACTCTAATGATATGGTTGTTGATTTGATTTTGTATTACAATGAAACTACAATATAATATATATGAATTTAACATGAGATTGTTATGACTAAAGCAACAACAGTTCAGGCACGGATTGAGCCTGATCTTAAAGCGCAAGGGGATGTCATTCTTAAAAAGATAGGAATTACTGCATCGCAAGCGATTAATGCATTATATGCCCAAATCGTGATGTGCAAAGGGATGCCCTTTGAATTGAAAATTCCAAATCGTGAAACGCAAATGGCAATGGATGAATTAGAGAGTGGTGGTGGAAAACGGTTTTCATCGTTCCAAGCAATGATTGACGACTTGGATAACGAGGATGCTTGATATTTATCGCTCTACACAGTTCAAAAAAGATCTTAAAAAAATCAGAAAGCAAGGCAAGAACTTACTTTTATTACAGGAAATTGTTGATTTGCTGTGTCAGAGTCAATCGCTTCCCGAAAAAAATAGTGATCATTCTTTAGTTGGTAATTGGAAAGGGTATCGAGAGTGTCACATTGCCCCAGATTGGTTGCTTATTTATAAAGTAGAAGATGAGGTGGGTTTGTTGAGGTTAATGAGAACAGGATCTCATTCGGAATTATTTCAATAGAAGTAAAAAAATGCTTTGGTTCTTTGTATTATCAAGGACAAGTCTGTGTTTTTGAGCAACAAATCCTTTTTTGCATTGGTTGACTTTTGGGTATAAAGAGTCCTAAACTAATCTCTAAGCGTGCCGCGCAGGTGCTGAAACACCAGCGCTGCACTAACCATAATCCTAGCGTCAACTAGAATCATGGCTAAGTACAGTGTATCATATTTATTATCCGTTACAATTTATGTGTTGCGGGTAATTTCTTATGGCATGTGAGCTTGTGCGGCGTGCACGGTGCGCTTTCTGGGGTTCTTTGCAGGAAGGTACGAAATTTCCCAAGGCACTCCTAAAACCCTTTGCCAGTCTAGGCTGAGGCTAATAAATCTATTTTTTTATTGCTCACCAACTTTTCTATAAGCTCATGTAAATTAAGATATTCTTTGTCATTAGACTTCTTCGGAAACTTTCTGAGGAGAGTGTATTGCGAGGAAAGCGGAGTGTACATGTCAGTATATGAGGATTCGAACATCACATCGACGCAGCAAGATGCCTCCTCAGTAGAGTTTCCGAAGAAGTCTATTATAAAATTCATAAATTCCAATCAAGTTAATGTGCTGCCATGCAACCGTGGATAACCCAATAATTTTTTAAAGTCTAAACCAATTGGCTGCTACGTCATGAAATAAGTTTGCCTTTTCAGTAGGAGAAAAATTAGTGGTTATACTTTCATAAGTCTTATAAAGATTGCCAAAATTGCGTGAAAGTTTAGCAATAGGCATATGACTTCCAAACATGCACCGTGTGGGACCAAATAATTCGATGACACTTAATATCCACGGTCTTACCTGCTCCAAAGTCCAATCCATTCCAAAAATACACTCAATTGCAGAGATATCGGCACATATATTTTGATATTTACTTAATCGCTTTATTTCTTGCTTCCATTGTTTATAACCTTCCTCGCTTACATCCAATGGCCACCCCATTACAGCTAGAGTAAAATCAACATTTGGATAACGTTGAATGACATTCGCAAGCTCGGGTAACTGTGGTGCAAATACTTCAAGTCCGCATTTAAAATCATACCTATTTAATAGATTAAGTCCTTTTTGCCACGTAGAATCAGATAAAAGATTTGGCTGTTTTGCGAAGCGTTTTCTAGGATTCTCATTATCCCAAACCATGTGTTCACGTATAGCAGTTATATTTGGCATGGTGTTATAGAGTTCTAATTTTTCCTCTAGAGCTGGGTCAAGAAAATCGACCATCACTACCATAGACTGAGCTATACTGGATTGGCTAGCTAAATTTTGTGCCCATTTTGCTTCTTTTATGGGATCTGTCGATAAAAACTCATGCCAAACAACTCCATCAATTTGATAGTCAGAGCTATCTTGTAAATAATTTTTTAACAAATATTTTCTTTCCAATTTTGAATAATCGCCGACAAACGCAGCATAGGTAGGATCGTACTCATCTAAGAATGGGTGCACGTTTGCTTCGTTATCACAAAAGTGAATATGGGAGTCTATTATCCTCATAGGTTTAGGCATTTAATGTTCCTTATTTTCTATCGAACTAGTCTTATCGCGCAATTTCCTTTTACTTACATAGGTATTAAGGCCAATATGGTTGGTATACCCTAAAAAAATTGCAATTTTTCTTACTGATAAACCTAAGGCCAACAACTCTTTAATTTTAACAACGTCCTGATCAAATTTGCTTTTTTGAACAGTTCCCTTGGGTTTTCCTAACTGGATCCCCTGCGCCTTTTTATTGGCAAGCGCCTCTTTAGTTCTTAGACTAATAAGATCACGTTCAAGCTCAGCAAAAAGTGAAAACAGGGTGATCATTACTTTAGAGGTCATATCATGTTGCTTCATGTCAAGGTTTTGCTTGATGGCAATAACGCGAACCTGTTTTTTAATTAACTCATTAACCAATCCGATGACTTCTGCTGTGCTTCGACCTAATCGACTTAGTTCAGTGACAATAAGCGTATCGGCATCATCTAATACCGAGAGCATTTCATCAATACGGCGTTCTTTGCTGGTTTTTCTACTTGAGATAGTCATCTCAATAAAATCATCTACCTCCAATTTATTTTTTTTAGCAAATTCAAAAATCTCAAGTTTTTGGTTGTTCAAATCTTGCTTGTCGGTCGATGTGCGAATATAGGCAATAGTTTTGACCATAATTTACTCAAAAAATGTCCGTTAATATTTAACCTTAAATAACCGAGTTAATTATACAGTTAACCATAAAAATATAAAGTGTAAGACAACAACAAAATTGATGTACAATAATGTCGTTTTATAGTATACAAAATAATAGAGTAGAAGTATAATAAATGACCATGAAAAGATTTTATGCCCATTAAGAACATATGTTGTACATAAATTTAAACATCAGCTTAATTTGATATTAAATTATGAAATATGAGTAGGAAAAGTGCTTTTGATAAATTTAAGGTCATTCAGTCGTATTTAGAAGATAAAACGACCCTAACTTCCATCGCAAAGAATTCAGGAATCTCGATCAGGAGTTTGCATCGGTGGGTCGAGCAATACAAGATCAATGGGTTAGACGGATTAAAATCAAAAATCCGTAACGATAAGGGAAGCTACCGAGAGCTAACAGAAAATTTGGTGCAGGTGATTGAAGGGTTAGCTCTGCAGAAGCCAAAACGTACTGTTGCTGCAATTCATCGACAAATAGTGCGTCATACCAAAGATAATAAGCTGCCAATGCCCAGTTATGCAGTTGTTTCAAAGATTATAAATAATATCTCTCCCGATCTCACCAGTCTTGCCCACGATGGTATAAAATCATACCAACAAAAATATGATCTACTTTTTATCAGAGAAGCATCGAGGGCAAATGAAATATGGCAAGCGGATCATACATTACTTGATATCTACGCGCTTGATGGTAAAGGTGGAATTAAACGACCCTGGCTCACTGTTATTATGGATGATTACAGTAGGGCTATAGCTGGATATTATTTAAGTTTTCATGCCCCCTCCTCACTGCAAACATCATTAGCATTTCGTCAGGCTATATGGATAAAAAATGGGAAGCAGTGGCCTATCTGTGGCATTCCTGAAATCATGTATACCGATCATGGTTGTGATTTTACATCACACCATATTGAAGAAGTTTGTGTATCATTGAAAATACAGTTAATTTTTTCGACCATTGGTAAACCTCGTGGTCGTGGAAAGATTGAGCGATTTTTTGCCACGATAAATCAACGCGTTCTTCAAGACTTGCCTGGGTATGTGCAACAAGGTACTTCTGTAAAAATGACTGAATGCTTGACACTTGAAGAGCTTGAATCAAAAATAAAATTTTTTATGTTGTATGAATACAATAATCAATCACATAGTGCAACCAAAATTGCACCCAACGTTAAATGGCAAAGTAATTGTTTTTTGCCTCAGCTTCCTGAATCACAAGATTTGCTGGATTTATTATTATTGATGGTCGCAAAACCAAGAAAAGTTCACAGAGATGGCATAAAATTCCAGGGATTCCGTTATTTTTCTACAACCCTTGCGGGCTTTGTCGGTGAGGATGTCATCATTCGTTATGATCCAAGGGATCTTGCCGAAATTCGTGTCTTTCACAAGGGTGATTTTTTGTGCCGTGCGATTTCACAAGAATTAGACACAGAGTCAGTCAGTTTAAAAGAAATTGTCCAGGCTAGGAATGCCAGAAGGAAGGAACTACGAAACAATATCAGCGAGCGATGTTCAATTGTAGACGCCTTACTAACAAATCCATCAAAAATAACCAATAAGCCAACGCCTATCTCATCGCTTGAACAACAAGATAAAGTTCGCCATGTCAAAATAAAGAGGTATAAGCATGAATGAGCTACCTGACACGGATGAAATATTTTTAGAAACCAAGGGATATCAGCGATTTGAAGAATTTTGTGATGCGTGTGTTGAATATAAATACATTGGCATTTGTTATGGATCTCCAGGGGTTGGGAAAACACAATCCGCAGAATATTACAGCAAGCGGAAACTAATTTTGTCAGCAAACCCAAATGGATATGCAATTGAAGATAATCGTCATGTACCATCCGAGCTTTATAGCTGTAGTACTGTTTTTTATACTCCCATTGCCCCACTATCTTCTCTTCAAATGCTAAATACTCTGAATCAAAACATTTGTTACTTTGATCGAGTGGTTCATGCCGCACAAGTAAATAAAATGCTCGATGAGCAAACCCAATTTAATGAAGATGAAAAAGAGAATTTTATCAAAACCATAAAATTATCATCCAAGAATTACTGCAAGCTAATCATCATTGATGAAACTGAACGACTTAGTTTCGCCTCGTTAGAGTTACTAAGATCATTGTATGACGAGCGAGGTATTTCCTTCGTATTTATTGGCATGCCCGGCTTGGAAAAAAGACTATCAAGGTATTCACAACTGTATTCACGGATAGGATTTTCTCATGAATATAAACCACTATCTAAAGAAGAAATGTTGTTTACTTTGGAACATAACTGGCAAAAATTAGGGCTTAAATTAAAACAAAAAGAATTTTCTGATCATGAGGCGATGACATCTATTATGCGCATCACGAATGGTAATTTTCGATTATTGAATCGGCTATTTATGCAAATTGACCGATTGTTAAGGTTGAATCAATTGCAATATATCACTAATGAAGTGGTATTGGCTGCAAGGGAATGTTTGTTAATTGGTAATACTTAATCTATTTTAATGGTGGTGTTGATATGGCAAAAAAAGGTAAGGCAAAGATTTTGAATGCATTTGAATTTGAACAACTACTCAATACAGCAAAAATTGGCTCATTCCCTATTCGCAATATTGCGCTTGTATATTACTCATTCGGGTTAGGGCTGCGTGTAAAAGAAATCTCATCACTTTCTATTAAAGATGTTGCCGATAAACAATACAGACTTCTTGATGAAATTTGTTTGGAACGCTCAATACATTATGGAAAAAAGCAACATTACACTTATCTTACAAATAAAAAGGTTTATGCAGCACTTACCGATTACTTAAAAACCTTGGTCGGTTTTGATCTTAATAAACCATTATTTCAAACGCAGCGAAAAAAAGAATTTACTCCGTGTACACTGCAAAAATGGTTCAGGTCTCTTTATGACAAAGCTGGTATAATTGGTGCAAGCTCTCACTCTGGTCGTCGCACTTTTATTACCCGATTGCTTGAGCAGGGTATCAGTATCAAAGCAGTATCATCTTTGGCAGGCCATTCCAGCACTATTACAACAGCTATTTATTCAGAAAACAAACCTGAATGTTTGCAAAACATCGCCAAACTAGCTGCATTTTGATATGGATATGTTTTATCATAACTTTACATGAAATGCTAAACATGCCATTTAAAGTTTAAAAAATCCTGCCAAATAAAGATAAAACTTACAATAACCCTTATGGATACTGTGGACGTCCTCTTTTGATGATTTGAGGATGTCATTAACAGAACAAAAGATTATCCTAATTTGCTAAATTCCTATTTTAGTATTATGAT